>ONDF01000022.1 GCA_900316525.1 uncultured Bacteroidales bacterium | reverse complement strand
GGGAGTGCCCGGCAGTATCAATATGGGCCAGTACAGCACCACCCGGGATGGGCAGGACATTCTCTACAAACTGCTCAGGTTGGACAGTACTGCTTTCTCGATGTTCGGATTTGAGATTCTGGAGGATTTCCATGCACCACAATTCAATAGTGTCTGGTTCTCGGACAAGAGTTTTACCGCTACCGGTTTCGACGCTGACTATCACGACATCAGCGGCACGCTGAGCAGAAGGACGAAGGGCTGCGAACAAGTTGCCGGCGTTTTCAAATCTTTCCCGACCAACAACGCCAATATGGGAGAAGAAGACTTAGCCATCGTTTCGCTGATGCGTTCTGAGGACATTCCTTTCGCCGGATTGGTCATAGAAACCACCCCGGACCGGAAAGCGGCGAAAGCGCAGATCATGGAAGCTTTCGATAACTACATCAAGGACAAGCAGATTAAAGACAACTTGGCCTTCTGGGTTGACGAGAATATCGCTGAGGCCTGGAAACCGGCCCGCAACAATATGAGGCTGGTGGAAATCTTCATGCTCCTGTCCATTGTCATCGCCTTGCTGGGCCTGGTGGCCATGAGCACCTATTATGCCGATGAAAAGTCCCGCGACATCGCCGTCCGGAAGGTGTTTGGAGGAACGATAGAAACGGAAGCGGGTCGCACGATCCGTGAATACATGATCCTGGTGGGGATTGCTTGCGTCATCGGCATTCCAATTGCGGTCTATGCGGCCCAGGAATACCTCAAAGACTTCATTTACCGGCTGGAGGGCTATTGGTGGGTATTTGTAGCCGCAGTGCTGCTCACAGGACTGATCGCCTTTGTCTCCGTTATCTGGCAGGTATTGAAGGCCGCCCGGACCAATCCGGCGGTGGAGTTGAAGAAAGAATAGCATGAAAAGTTACTTTAAATTTCTATCCCGCAACAAGTTGTACACCGCCATCGAGGCGGTTGGGCTGATTGTGAGCCTGGCGTTCGTGCTGCTCACGGGACACTATGTCTGGACACAGAGACAGATGACGAGAAATGTTCCGGACTACAAGGACGTCTATACTTTCTATCGGACCACGAGCGGACAGTCCGGCATCGGCCAGTCCTGGGGATTTGCGTATCAGGCCCGGGAAAGCGTTCCGGAAGTGGAGAAAGCCGCCCTGTTCTGGAAAGCGATTTCCCAGAATGAGGAAACCATCGACGTGAGCGGCGAGAAGTATCATGTCAGGAGTTTCATGGTGGGCGGGGACTTTTTCGACATTTTCCCGGCTGACTTTGAGAGTGGCAGCCCCGAAGTGATGTCGGACATCTCGAACGTGATTGTCAGCCGGTCTTTCGCCAACCGGCTGGGAGGAGAATCGAAAGCCATCGGAAGCATCATCGACGGTCATTATACGATTGCCGCCATCATCAAGGAAACGCCTAATCCTATTTTCGGGGACGTGGATGTCATCTATAACATCGAGAACCTTACCACCCGGAAGAACGCGCCTTTCAGACTGGATGTCATCCCTTTTGTCAAAGTCCGGAAAGGAACGGACCGGGACGCACTTGAAGTGAAAGCGGACACGCTGGTCGCCAGGGCCTTCGACGCGTTCGGAGGAAGGGCTTTCCTGGAAGACAGCGGGTTGGTCCGCTATGACGAGATCTGGTTTTCACCGGCCAACAATCAGTCTCTCAAGAAAGGAAGCCGGACGTACACGGGTATTATTCTGCTCGTCACCATCATTCTCCTGCTGTCGGCCATATTTAACTTTATCAACCTAAACGTAGCGCTCTCCGGGAAACGCACCAAGGAGATGGCGACCCGGAAAATACTTGGGGCCGGGAACGAGTCCCTGTTTGCCGGTCGACTTTTGGAATCGCTCGCCTTCACTTCGGTTTGCTTTCTGTTGGCGGTCGTCCTGGCCGAAGCGCTTACTCCCTGGTTCAACCGTATTGCGGGGGGAGACGGCGTTCCCGTCAAGGTCTTGTTTTCTCCGGGGTGGATTGGAATCTATGTCTTGTTCATTGTCCTGGTATCCTTGATCCAGGGCTATCTCCCCGCATGGATCGGCACCCGGATGCCGGCGATTTCGGTCGTGAAGGGGGAGTTCCGGTCCAAGAGAAAACACGTGTTCAGCAAGGTGTTCATCGTTTTGCAGCAGGTGTTCTCTATCGTCCTTCTGGCACTCGCCATCGTCCTGGGCCTTCAGACGTCCCATATGTTGCACAGACCGCTGGGAGCCGATGTCGACGGGGATTTCTATGTGCAGCTTCAGGATGATGTTCTGCAGACTCTGTTCGCAGAGAAAGCTCGCTCTTTGTCCTGCGTGGGCAGGATCGGTCATAGTACCTATTTCCCCGGCATGGCCGAGGACATGATCGCGGAAGACAAGGACAAAGGGTTGGTCCGTCTGGCTGTGCTCAATTGCGACCGCATGGCTTTCGAGATTTTCGGTTTCCAGGTGGTGGAGAAATATGAGGAGCCGGAGAACGGGACTGTTTGGATTTCGAGACCGGAGATGACGCGTTTCGGCGTGGACCGGAATACGGAGAATCTTCGGTATCACTATGTTTGGGGCAATTCAATCGGGGGAATCGTGGAAGATTTCGCACCAAACGACGTGATGAACTATGACCCCGGCGTTGGAAGCTATATCGTCATCGGGCCCTCAGAAGAGCAGTACGGTCTGCTGATTGAAACGGTTGGAGATCGGCGTCAAGCCCAAAAGGAATTGAAGTCACTCTATTCGGAACTCAGTATGGAGATGAATGGAATCGAGGACAAACCTTACATGTTCGGTTTCATCACGGACATCCTTTCGGAGCGTCTGGCGAAAGTGAAGGAACAATTGTCCCTAGTCCGGATTTTCATGATTCTCAGTCTGTTATTATCCATTCTCGGACTGATTGCCATGAGCAGCTACTATGCGGACGAGAGTTCCAAAGACATCGCCGTCCGGAAGGTTTTCGGGAGTACGATAGAGCAGGAACTCTGGAAAACGGTGATGGAATACCTCGTTTTGCTGGGCTTGGCGGCCATCATCGCCATCCCCATTTCAATCCGGCTGGCTTCACGGCTTCTGGAGCAGTACGCCTACCGGATTTCCGGTTACGGATGGGTGTTCGTCGTGACCGTCCTCATCGCCACGATGGTCGCTTTCCTTTCCATCCTCTGGCAGACCTTGAAGGCCGCCCGGACGAATCCGGCGGAGGAACTGAAAAAAGAGTAAACTATGAAAAGTTATCTGAAATTTCTCTCCCGCAACAAGTTGTACACGGCCATCGAGGCGGTGGGGCTGGCGGTAAGTCTCGCATTTGTGATCCTGATTGGCTCGTATGTGGTGCAGCAGTACGAGGTGGCGCATGAGTCGCCGCAGTGGAAGCGGACGTTCGTGCTGGGAAGCGACGAGTTTCTGGGCCTGACCTATTGGGACAAGGAGGAGCTGGAGATGAACATTCCGGAGGTCCAGGCGGCGACCCGTGCCGCGCTGTTGTGGCAGCCGGTCATTCAAATAGGAGAGCAGCCCGTCCAGGCGGCCGGAATCGAGGCCGATCCCGATTTCTTCCAGGTTTTCCCGGAGTATCACCTCCTGGAAGGAAGCTTGGAAGACTTTGTGGGCAAGGAGGATGTCTTCATCAGCACATCCCTGGCTCGGAAGATTAATGCACAGGTCGGCCAAACTATCAAGGTGGACAAAGAGGACCGTACCGTCAAGGGCATTTATGCCGATTTCGATGGCGCTTTCTTCATGCCCGCGGACATCATCACGAATATCACGAACAGCTGGGCGGTCGAGCAGGGAAAAGTGTTCAACAGCATCGGCAATTACACCACCTGGTTCCGGGTGCGGGAGGATGCCGACCTTGAAGATGTGCAGGCCAAGGTGAAAGCCCTCCTGCACAAGAACTATGACGCCTCTTGGGGCGCTGAGAAGGTAGATGCTTGGAAGGCATACCGCATGGACGAAGCGTTCTTCTTCACCGGCAGCAGCAACGGGCTCACTCGCACGGGGAATGTCCAGATGCTGCGCCTCCTGACCGTCGTCGTTTTGCTGCTCCTGCTGTCGGCCATCTTCAACTATGTGAACCTGAGCCTGGCCCTAACGGGCAAACGGGCCAAGGAAATGGCAACCCGGCGCCTTCTGGGGGCCGATAAGACCGGCATCCTGTGGAAGTACATCGGCGAATCCGTGGCTTTCACGGCCGTTTGCTTCGCGGCGGCATTGCTGCTGGCCGATTTACTGGCGCCCATGGTGAACAGCCTGGTCTCCAACAGCGATCCTGACGAGCTGATGCTGGGCATCGGCGACACCAGCGTGCGGCTTTCCTTCATGATGACACCGGGGTACATCCTGGCGTACCTCGCTGGCATTCTGGTCCTGGGCGTCATCAACGGGCTGCTCCCGGCTTTCGCCGCCTCGCGCTACGAACCCATCGACGTCATCAAGGGCACGCTTCGGCGCCGGAACAAGATGATTCTGAACAAAGTGTTCATCGTGGTCCAGAACGTCCTGTCGGTCTTCCTGATCGCGATGGCCCTGGTGATGGAGGTGCAGATGCGGCACATGTTGACAAGGCCGATGCATGCCGCGACGGACAACCTCTATTACATCGAGTATTCCGCCCAGAACTATGATGCCATGCGGCTTTTCAAGGACAAGGTGGAGCGGCTGCCTTTTGTGACGAAAGCCGGCGTGGGGCGAGGCATCCCGGGCCTCATCAACATGACGATGGGCATCAAGGTGGACGAGGAACACCATGTCGATATGCCCGTCATCGTCTGCGACTCCACCTATTTCAAACTGCTTAGGCTGGAGGTGGAGGAAGATTTCGGTCATCCGCTGACGCATTCACTCTGGATGAGCCGCTCCGCCTTCAACGCGGCGGCGGTGTCAGACACATCCACCGTCTTTCCCCGGAGGATCAATATGAATGGCGCCCAGCCGGAGTTCATCGGGGGAGTGGTGGCGGACTATCCCACACGGCCGGCCTCGGAAAGCACTCAGAACCCCAATGGCGGTGTCATTGTCACCCGGGTCGAAGAACTCTATTATGCCAATTGCCTCCTCATCGGCACCACCGGGGAAGATAAATCCTATGAAGACCAGATTCTGCAGGCCTATCGGGAATTCCGCCTGGAAACCTCTGGCGTCGAGGAACCCGCCTGGCGGTACGGCTTTGTCAAAGACATCAACCGCAAGCAGTTGGCTCCCGTAAAGCGGACCCTGCGCCTGGTTGAACTCTTTGCAGTGCTTTCCGTGCTGATCGCGCTCCTGGGCCTGCTTGCCATGAGCACTTACTTTGCCGATGAAAACACCAAGCAGATTGCCGTGCGGAAGGTCTTCGGCTCGGATGTCTCGCACGAAACCTGGCGGAATGTCCGCAGCTACATGGTCCTAACCGGCATCGCCTGCGTGATCGGTATCCCGCTGGCCATCTGGGCCTCCCACCTCTACCTGCAGCACTTCGCCTACCGCGTGGAAGGATACGGCTGGGTGTTCTTGGTGGCGGTCCTCATTTCGATGTCCATCGCCTTCGGCACCGTCCTCTGGCAAACCCTCAAGGCCGCCCGGACCAATCCGGCGGTGGAACTGAAGAAGGAATAATCACTGTCCGCCGAGACGGGAAAAGAAGGTGGCGACGTCCGCCCAGGTGCGGAGCGGGTCATCGCCGAAGGTGAGGACCGTGCCCATGAAGCCGTCGCAGCCTTCGCGCGTGAGGAGATAGTCTCCCATCAGGAGTTCGGGATGATTGCCCACGATGACCCGGTTCCAGGCCGGTACGCCGATATGGGCCTCGGCCCATTTCACATTCTCGCCCCAGAGCTCCGGCCTGTTCGGGTCCTCCCGGCAGACGATGTAGGTGTCATACATCTCCGAGAGCTTGTGGAACACTTTGAAGGCCTCCCCGATGGGGAGGTCGTTCCGTACATCCCGGAGGACTCCGTCCATTTCCACCATCAGGGAGCGCTTGGAACGTCCCTCCTGCTTGTCGTCAATCCATTGGATGACAGGCAGCAAGGCCCATAAGAAAGTATGGTCGTTGAGCTGGTGCTCGCCGTCGAAATGCAGCGCCTGCGGATAATGCGCAGCGAACTCATCGAAGCAGTTCACCATCGTGTCCTTCGTGCCGAAAAGGCCCCAAACGCGCTCCGGCTCCACGACGGAGAAGCGGCCGTCGGAAACGGTCCGGTAATCCTCGACCAGGGCTTTCGTGACCATGAAGGACGTTTGCCCGTCCAGCCTCTGGCTATGGAACTCCTGCTTGCCCAAACCATTGTTTTTCAGAATGGTATCGGCCAGATGCAGCGCCGGATTGACACAAATCCGGTCAAATCCCGCCAACTGCTCCGTGTACATGCCGCCCATGGACGTGCCGATGATGAGGTCCGGCTGCTCCTTGGTGCACAACTCCTTGAGCAGAGCTATGGCCGCGAACGGGTCCACAGGCAGGTCGGGCGCGATCACCGTCGCCTGCGGCAGCAGGAGCCGGATTCGCCCCACCGTCCCGCTGGCGCCGGACGACGCAAAACCATGGACATACATTATTTTCTTGCCGGCGAACAGCGCCGGCCGGGCATATTCATACAGTTCCATGGTGCGAAGTTGGCAAGAAAAGGGATAATCAGTCGATGAAATCCTCGATTTCCGCGAGGTTCGCCTTGCGGCCCTTGGCGTCGTCCACGACGAGGATGGTGCCGTCGTAGCGTTTGGCTTTCCGGCTGATTTCCAGCGGGTTGAAGCCGGGGGAGACGAGGATGAGCCCCTTGATTTTCCGGGCGTTGTCGAAGGCGACGGTGGCGGCCGTCAGGCAGCCGTTCGCCTCGCCGAGGAGATAGACTTTGTCCGGATCCACGTGCCGGAGCTTCAGGATGCCCTTGAGGGCGGCTTCCAGCTCTTTGACGCGGGCCTTTTCTCCATCCCCCTTGAAGTCGAAGCAGTAGGCGACGGCGCCGGTTCCGGCGAGGGAACGGCACCAGCTTTCTCCGTAGGACTGGTCCTGGCAATAGATGATGGCGGGCAGCGGCTCGCCGAGATTCTCGGACGGGCGGTACACCTTGCCGTCCACCCGGATGTCCTTGTCGCCGTAGAAGGCGAGTTCCTCGACATCCAGCTTGACGCCGGTTTCCTTCGCCTTGACGGTTTCGCGCGGCGCCTGGGACTTGACCCACCAGTAGCCGCCACCCAGAAGCGCGGCCGCAATCGCTGCGATTACGGCCGTGATTCCGAGGCGGGAGGCGATGGACACGCCTACCTTTTCCACGAACTTGTTCACGTTCGGGGGATTATTTCTGCGCCTTGCCCTGGTTCGCGACAGCGTTCATCTTGGCGGCGATGGCCTCCTGGTCACCCAGGAAGTAATCTTTCACGAGCTTTCCTTCGTCGTCGAACTCGAACACATAGGGAACGGCGGTCGGGAGGTTCAGGCTGACGATGTCCTCGTCGGAGATGTTCTTCAGGTACTTGATGATGCCGCGGAGGGAGTTGCCGTGGGCGACGACGATGATGTTGTCATGGTTAGCCAGATCGGGGAAGATCACTTCCTTCCAGTAAGGGACGGCGCGGGCGATGGCGTCCTTCAGGGACTCGGTACGCGGGATGTCGCTGTCGGCCACACCGGCGTAGCGCGGATCGAGTTTCGCGTTCCGGGGATCGTCCTCCGCGAGGGGAAGGGGAGCGACGTCGTAGCTGCGGCGCCAGATCTTCACCTGGGCGTCGCCGTACTTCTCGGCGGTCTCGGCCTTGTTGAGGCCCTGGAGGTTGCCGTAGTGCTTCTCGTTGAGGCGCCAGCTCTTCTCCACCGGGATCCAGTCCAGATCCATTTTGTCCAGAATATTGTTGAGGGTCTTGACCGCCCGCTTGAGGTATGAGGTGTAAGCCTTGGTAAAAGCGAAACCTTCGGCCTTGAGAAGCTTTCCGGCCTCTTTGGCTTCATTCTCGCCCTTGGGGGTAAGGTCTACGTCTGTCCATCCGGTGAAACGGTTTTCGAGGTTCCAGGCGCTCTCGCCGTGGCGTACTAAAACGATTCTTTTCATTGACACGTAAGTTTAAATGCAGTTGATTATGCAAAAATACGCAAAATCTTGGAGATAATGACGGAAAAACACAGGGATTTCCTAAATTTGTAGAGAGATTCCGGGTCAGGCCCGGAATGACGAGAGGAATATGAAGAAACTGCTCATAGGCGCCTTGGTGATGCTGGTGGCGGCCGGTTGCGTGCGCAACCGGTTCGATTACATCGACATCGCCTCGTCCGAGAAGGCCCTGGCCGCCCTTGAGGCGGGTTTCAAGGCCGTTCCGGACTCGGTGGCCGACGGCCGGATCGTGTTTCTGCTCTCGCAGGGCGTCCCGGTGGCCGATGTGCTCGTGTACGCCGGCGAGACGGGGGATGTCCTGTTCAAGGATCCCGCCGTACCGTTCGGCTACGCCTGCGAGACCGTCGGGACCGACGTGCTGATGGACAGTCTCCACGTGAAGGCGGGGCGCCTGTATACGGACGCCGGCCTCAACGCCCGGATGCTGTATCTCCAGGATGCCCGGATGTCGCTTCCGGTGCTGAACAAGATCTCCGAATTCGCGGCCCGCGGGGCTTTCATTGGCGGCGTGAAACCCGCCAACTGCCTCCAAAAGGACGATGAAACCGTCTTCCAGCGCAACGTGGAGAAGGTGTGGCTGACGGGGAACGTGATGTCCGGCCGGACGGTGAAGTCCATCCTCAAGGCCGCCGGCGTGAAACCCGACGTGAAGACGAAGGCGGACAGCCTGTTTTTCCAGCACCGCCGCCTGCCCGAGGTCGACATCTACCGGATCTGCAACCTGGGCAAGTCCTCCGGGAACGTAAAGCTCCGCTTCCGCGTCCAAGGCCGGCAGCCCTTCCAGTGGAATCCGGACACCGGCGAGATCACGCCCGTCTCCTACAAGCTGAAAAAGCGTTCTACCAAGGTGACGCTCCGGACCGTCCCCGGGGACGACACCTTCCTCGTATTCGGCTCCTTCGCCGAGCGCAAGAAGCTGAAAGTCAAGTAAATCCCCGTCATGGAACTCCAGCCGGTCGCCCTGTACCACGGAGCCCTCGGCTCCAAGTTCGGAATCCCGCGCCAGAGCGGTCTGGTCCCGTCCCTGCAGGGCCGCATCGTCTTCGAGCCGGCGTTCCGCAATCGGGACGCGCTCCGCGGCCTGGAAGGCTTCGACCGCATCTGGCTCATCTGGGGATTCTCCGCGAACAAACCCGCGAAAGGGGAGTGGCAGCCCACGGTACGGCCGCCCCGCCTGGGCGGGAACGCGGCCGTGGGCGTCTGGGCCTCCCGGTCCCCGTACCGGCCCAACCCGCTGGGGCTCTCCTGCGTGGAGCTCGCCGGAATCGACGGGATGGACCTGCTCGTGAAGGGCGCGGACCTGATGGACGGAACCCCTATCTATGACATCAAACCCTACGTGGCCTATGCCGACAGTTTCCCCGAGGCCCGCTCCGGCTTTGCCGCCGCGGCGCCCGAGGCGAAACTGGAGGTGCGCCTGCCGGAGGGCCTGGCCCTCAGCCCGGAAGAGCGCGACGCGCTCGTCGGCCTGCTGGCCCTGGACCCCCGTCCGGCGTACCAGGAGGACCCGGAGCGGGTGTACGGCCTGCCGTTCGGCGGCAAGGACGTGCATTTCCGGGTGGAAGGCCGCGTATTGACCGTAATCGACTATGCTTAATGTGATCGCCCTCGCCGTGCTGCCGGCCCTGATCCTGATTTTCTACACCTACCAGCAGGACAAGATGCAGCGGGAACCTGTCAAGATGATCGCGAAAGGCTTCGGGTGGGGCTGCCTTTCGGTGTTCTGCTCGTTCTTCATCTCCGTCCCGTCCATGCACCTGGGGCTTTTCCCGGATGGAATCAATTCCTTCTGGGATGCGTTCCGCACGGCCTTCTTCGGGGCGGCCATCCCGGAGGAGACGGCCAAGCTCTTCTGCCTGTGGATGTTCCTGCGGAAGAACCCGTATTTCGACGAGCGGATGGACGGCATCGTCTATGCCGTCTGCGTGGGCATGGGCTTCGCGGCCTTCGAGAACGTCGAGTACCTGTTCGCCGCCGGCACCGACTGGGTGACCACCGGCATCGGCCGCTCCCTGACGGCCATCCCAGGCCACTTCGGCTTCGCCGTCCTGATGGGCTATTACTACTCCCTGAACCATTTCGACAAGTACCGCGCGCCGATGGCCGGCCTCAAGATGTGGCTGTATCCCGTCCTGGCGCACGGCATCTATGATACCGTCGCGATGATGGCGTCCGTGACGCCCCAGCTCTCCGGGGCCATCACCATCGCCATCCTGCTGTTCTGCTTCCAGATGGTCAAGTGGGCCCGCCAGAGCATGAAGAAGCACCTGATCGCCGACGCCTCCGACTATGGAATGGGCGGCGGCATGGACATCCAGGGTTGATGCAAGATTCCCGGTCCCCGGGATTTCAGGAACGTATGAGAAGAAGGATTTGCCTGTTGGCGGCCGTCCTGGCCGCCCTTTCCGCTGCGGGACAGCCCCGCGGCACCGCCACCGTGAGCGGATACATCACGGACGGGACCTCCGGCGAGACCCTGATCGGGGCCGGCGTCCTGGTGGAGGAATCCGGCCGGAAAACCCCGACCGGCGCCGTCACGAACCCCTATGGCTATTATACCCTGACCATCCCCCGCGGAAAGGTTGCCCTGCAGTACAGCTACGTAGGCTATGAAAGCGTCGGGCTGGAACTGGACTTGCAGCGGGATACGACCGTGAACATCGTCCTGACTCCGTCGGCCGAGATCCGGGAAGCCGTGGTCGTGGCCCAGAAGGACGCCGGCATCCAGAGCACCTACCTCGGCGCCATCGACATCCCGCTCAAGCACATCCAGCGCACGCCGGTCATCTTCGGCGAGGCCGATGTCCTGAAGGCCATCCAGCTGATGCCGGGCGTGCAGGGCGGAAACGAAGGATTCACAGGCCTTTATGTCCGCGGCGGCGGCCCGGACGAGAACCTCATCCTGCTGGACGGTGTCCCCATCTACAACGTGGACCACATGCTGGGCATCCTGTCCGTCTTCCAGACCGAGGCCGTGAAGAAGGTCACTTTATACAAGGGCTCGTTCCCGGCCCGCTACGGCGGACGCGTCTCTTCCATCGTGGACATCCGCACGAACGACGGCAACATGAAGGAAACGCACGGCAGCATCGGCCTGGGCGTCCTGACGGAGAAGTTCCACCTGGAAGGGCCCATCCTCAAGGACAAGCTCAGCTATTCCTTCAGCGCCCGCGGCCTGCACACGGTGTTCTTCGACCCGCTCATCCGGTATTTCGGGAAGCGGCTCTCGGACGAGGGCGAAGAGGTCTACGCCAACTACTTCTTCTACGATCTGAACGGCAAGCTCACCTGGCGCCTGTCCGACTCCGACCGCTTCTTCCTGGCCTCCTACAACGGCCGGGACCAGATGAACGTGAAATACACGGAGGACGAATCTTATTACTCGGACACGGAAGGGTTCAACCGCTCCAAACTGGGGCTCGGCTGGGGGAACAACGTGGTCTCCCTGCGCTGGAACCACGTGTTTTCCAGCCAGTTGTTCGCCAATACGACCGTGGCTTTCAACCGCTACCGGATGGGGGTGAACAGCGGGATGTGGAGCCGGGGCACCAATTACGACGGAACCAAGTACCGGTACGATTTCGACATCGACTACCTCTCGGGCATCCGGGACTGGAGCGGGAAGCTGGACTTCGACTATGTGCCGTCCCCGCGCCACCTCGTGAAGTTCGGCGCCGAATATATCTACCACACCTTCCTGCCGCAGACGCTGACCGCGGTCACCTTCGAACAGGAGGGGAATGAGCAGGCCGATACCAAGAATACTTACGGGAATACGACCCCGTACAAGGGCCACGACATCTCCCTGTATGCGGAGGACGATTTCTCCCTTACGGACCGCCTGACGGTCAATCCGGGCCTGCATCTGTCCCTGTTCAACACGGACGGAAAGAGCTACTGGAGCCTCCAGCCGCGGGTTTCCGCCAAGTACGCGTGGGACGGCGGCTGGTCGCTCAAGGCGGGCTACGCCCGGATGGCGCAGTATGTCCATCTCCTGAGCTCCGCCCAGATCGCCCTGCCCGTGGACCTGTGGGTGCCCATCACCAAGGACATCAAGCCGGTCACCTCGGACCAGTTCTCCGCCGGTGTCTATTATGACGGAATCAAGGGCTGGGAGTTCTCGGTCGAAGGCTATTACAAGGCGATGAACAACATCCTGGAGTACAAGGACGGGACGCTGATGATCGCCACGAACACCGGCTGGGAGACCAAGGTGGAGATGGGAACCGGCCGGGCGATGGGCCTGGAGTTCTTCGTCCAGAAGACGGCGGGGCCCCTGACGGGCTGGATCGCCTACACCCTGGCGAAGTCCGACCGTCAGTTCCCGGACGGGTCCATCAACCTGGGGGAGCGGTTCCCCTACAAGTATGACCGCCGGCACAATTTCAACATCAACCTGAACTGGCAGGTGACCCCGCGCATCGACCTGAGCGCCACCTTCGTCTTCGCGACGGGCGGCACGACGACGCTCCCGGTGCGGCAGACGGCCACCCTGGCGCCGGGCAGCGACTGGGTGCAGACGGCGGATTTCGTCGAACACCGGAACAATTACCGCCTGCCTGCGAGCCACCACCTGAACGTGGGCGCAAACTTCCACCGCAAGAAGCGGCACGGGGAAAGAATCTGGACCCTGGGCGTGTACAACGTGTACAACCAGATGAATCCGAACCTGGTCTTCCTCCACTACGAGACCAAGCGGCCGACGCCCGAAGCCGAGCCCGTCACCAACCTCGTGATGGAGAAGGTCACCATCCTGCCCATCGTCCCTTCCGTCAGTTACACCTATCAATTCTGAGCCGCCATGAGAAAGATGATACCGATTTTGACGCTCGCTTTCCTCGCGGCCGGTTGCTACAAGGAAATCCGGATCCCCACCGAGGACAAGGACCCGGTGCTGGTGATGAACGCCCAGATGGACAATCTGGAGGAAACGCACGTGGTGAACCTGTCCCGCAGCCTCCTGAGCAAGGTGGAACCGTTCCCCGGCGCCCGGGTGAGCGTTTATGTCAATGGAACCCTGACGGCGGAAGCCATGGAAATGGTCGAAGAATACGCCTGGAACCGGACCGCCTACGCATTCAAGGCTACCTTCAAACCCGGGGACGAAGTGCGCATAGAAGCCACGAAAGACGCTTTCAACGCGTCTGCCACGGTCCGCGTCCCGCCCGCTGTCGCCGTCGCTTCCGTGGACACGTCTTCGGTCCGGATGACCTATCTGGACGATACCTCGGACTATCTCCAATTGAAAGTCCGTTTCAAGGATCTGCCCGGCGATTCCTGGTATGGGGTGGACCACCGCGTTTCCGACTTGTGGGAGTATCTCGACGAAGAGGGAAACGTCATTCCGGAGTATACCGCGGTGTCGAACAGCTTCGGCAGCATCGAGACCGGTTATGACCCGGTCATCAGCGAGGGGTCCGGCAAGACGTCCGGGAGCGACTTCGCCGCCCTTCTGTCCGTCGAGAACACGTATAACTGCTTCTCGGACAGCCCGATCGCCGGGAAGGAATGCACCCTCCGGGTGATGGCGTATCCGTGGAATGTCTATCTGAACGATTTCCGGTATGGCCTGTTGGTGCCGGAGGCGATGCAGGATGATCCGGATCCCTGGTCCATCCTCGTGAAACTGCCGGTCCGCGTGCGCCGGGAATGCTTCTTCCGGCTCCGGAGCCTGGACTTCACCCAGTACCATTATCTGAAGGCGCTGAACAACCTGGAGACCTTCGGCACGGAGATGAACTTCCTCGTGGAGCCCACGACGCTGCCCTGCAACGTGGAGGGCGGCCTGGGCTTTGTCGGCATCGAGACCATCACGGAATTCCCGTACGCCCGCTTCGAGCGGGAATACGAGCCGATGGACACGATTTATTACTGATTTACAAGTCGATATCGAGCCCGATGCAGACGGCGAAATCCCGGCCGTTGCGGTGGGTGAGTTTCCACATGCAGTCCACCCGGAGGAGGTGGAAGATGTTCGCGATGCCGACGCCCGCCTCGATGTAGGGCGTCTCCAGGGAATTGAGGCCCGGCATCAGCAGGAAGGGCGCGCCGCCGCGGTTCTTCTCCGAGATGGTGCCCCAGGCGCCGCGCACGGAAACGACCTCGCGGAGGTCCAGCTTCTTGACGAGCGGGATGATGCCGAACAGGAGGCCGTTGAAATTGTGCTCGTAGAAGCCCGTCAGCCAGCGGTCCGAACCGAATTCATAGAAGTTCATCATCGAGAAGGCGTTCCGGTCCGCCAGCTTGACGACCGGGCTGCCGAAGAGCTGGCTCTGGTTGCCTTCGTGGAGCTTCAGGAGCGGGTACGGGACGGAACCCAGGATGGCGCCGCCGTTCAGGTGGAAGCGGCCGAAGCCGATGACGCCGGCGGGGATGCGCCAGTCCACGGTGAGCTCCCCGCGGAGGAAGGAGCAGTCGTCCGCCGTGATGCCCTTGATGCCGCCCAGCAGGTCCACGGAGATGATGGGATAGCGGGTGAAGATGTAGGCCTTGTCGAAGACGCCGCGGTTGATGCGCTCGTCCCAGGAGAACCGGCCCGTCCAGTGGATCTGGTTCGCGGAGAAACTCCCGGCCGCCGTCCCGTCCGGACGGATGAGCGGGATGTCCGGATTGGCGTAGATGCGTAGATGCTGGAGGGTGAGGGTGGAGTTGAAGTTCGGGTTGAACTCGTACTCGTGCATCACCTGGGCCTTCAGGACCATGCCCTGCTTGTCGAAGCCGCCCGGCGCCAGGAGGGAGTTCACGATGTTCTTCTCCGTGAACACGCCCGAGCCGCGTCCGAGGCTCTCATAGTCCTTGCTGGCGGAGACGGTGATCTTGTTCGTCCGCTTCTGGTTGTCGCCCAGCATGAACTCGGTGGCGCCGCCCCATTTCCACAGCTTGTCCCGGAATCCATAGCCGCCGAACGCGGAGAACCGGACTTTCTTGCTGAATTCCTTCGTGGTATGTCCGCCCATCTGCAGGCGGACGCCTTCCGTTTCGTTGAAGGTCAACGTCCGTTCCCAGGGGCCGTAGCCGATGCCGATGTCCGTATTCTCCAGGTAGCCGGTGGCCAGCATGTTCCCGATGGCGGAGAGCCATTTGAAGGAACTCCGTTCCTTGAGGCGCTCCACGGTGGTGAAGATGGCCTTTTCCCGGGTCGTCAGGTTCTTGGGGCGGACATCGGCCCACCAGGATTCGTCCTTGTCGGGCGCTTCGCCCACTTCCACCTTGTCGCCGCTTGTCATCTCCTCCGCGCCCGGGAAGGGACCCGGCTGGAAGGATGTATACTGCAGGTCACGGTTCACCTGGACGGAAATGACGGTCACCCGGTCGTTCAGATGGGCCGCGATGTCCAGGAACATCTGTTCGTTGTCGAAGAACCAGGTCCCGTCCTCCCGGCGGGCGTAGTAGCTGTCCACGTTCAGGTTCCGGACCCAGTTGACATTGGAGGCGGGGGACAGCCGGCAATGGACGGAATGGATGGCGTAGTCTTCCGCGTCGATCTCCATCCGGCCCTCGAAGGTCGGGGACGTGATCAGCTTCTTCGGGAAGAAGGAGATGGAAAAGGTCTTCCGGCCCGCGAAGGACAGGGTGTCCACGAGGCTGTAATGATAGAATAGGTGGCCGGCGGAACTGGCCGGGGAGGGAACGCTGATGTTGAGCACCGGGATGATGTCCCGGTAGAAGTTCATCCGCAGGGTGGAGCTCCCGGTGAACTGCCGGAAGATGTTCTGCTGGTCCAGGCCGGAAATGCGGCTGGCTTCGAACACTTCCTTGTCCACGGCGGGCTCCTTGCTGTGATACCGGTGGAGAACCGCTTCGGAAAGCAGGACCGGAATGTAGCCGTTGAAGGCGGTGGAATCATCCATGTCCGCGATCAGCTCGCTCCGTTTGCGGAAGATGGCCTTTCCGACGATGTTGTCCACATTGGCGAGGGCGAGCTCCACCTTGCTGTAGATGTCGGCCTGCCAGGCGTCCCGGCTCTCCGGATCATGCTCCGCGCGGCGGGCCTGCAGGTTGTACAGGATGGAACGGAGCTTCAGCTCTTCCCGTTCTCCGCCGAAAACCTGTCCGTCCGGAAGCAGCGCGAAATTGATCTCGGTGTCGGAGCCTTCCTTGACGGGGAGGGCGGACTTCACGTATCCGACGACGGTGGCGCTGATCACGGACACATTTTCCTTGTCGGCGGACTGGATGAAATAGGCGCCGGTGGAATCGGTGTAGACGCCGGTCATGGTGCCTTCGAAGAAAACCGTAGCGTAGGGGATGCCCTCGCCGGTGACGGCATCCGACACCTTTCCCCGGACCCGGGTCGTCTGGGCGAAGAGCCAGACCGGGGCCAGGAAGAGGACAAGAAACGCTATGAGCCGGTTTTTCGACATAATCTGCCAAATATACGCATTATTTGGCAAATCATCAAAAGAACTAGCTGTAGAGGAGGTCAAGGAGCCAGAGTTTGGCCTTTTCGGGCAGGATACGGACGAGCACGCCGACGGCGCCGTAGTCGATCCGCGGAATCACCCGGACGGCCATGTGCTTGCGCCTGAGCTGCTTGCAGACGGCCTTGCCGATGACCTCCGGCGTCATGCCGCCCAGCTCGTCCTTCTCGATCTTCGCGAGGTTCCGGTCCATGCGGACCCGGTAGGGCGAGCCGGGATCCTTTGCGGCGGCGGTGAACTTCCGGGCCGCCGTGAAGCCGGTGGCCACATCCCCGGGCAGGACGCTGCAGCACTCGACGCCCGTTCCCTTGAGTTCCATCTGCAGGGACTCGCTGAGGGAGAGCAGGGCCGCCTTGGCCGCGGAGTAGAAGCCCTGGAAGGGGAGCTGCAGGATGGCCATCACCGAGGTGATCGTGACGATGCGGCCGAATCCTTGCCGACGGAAGACCGGCAGGCAGGCCTGGATGGTCTTCAGGGAACCGAAATAGCAGGTCTCGAACTGGTAGCGGGCCTCGGCGTCGGTCGATCCCTCGATGGGGCCGTAGATGCCGTTGCCGGCGTTGCAGACGACGGCGTCCAAGTGGCCCTGCTCGCCGACGATGCGCTCCACGGCGCTCTTCAGGGAGGCCTCGTCGTTGACATCCAGCTGGATGGGGATGATGCGGGGGGCGGGTTTCTCGACAGTTCCGCGGCGGGAACCGGCATAGACGGTGACGCCCGCCTCGGCGAGCAGCCGGGCGGTGGCGGCGCCGATGCCGCTGCTGCCGCCCGAAATCAGGGCGACGCTTACTTTCTTGATTTCCATAATTCGGATCGTTTGACAAAGCTTTCCGGGAGCGGCAGGTCATAGACGCTGCTCCGCAGAAAGGCCTTGAATGCTTGTAAATCAGGGTATTGCTCCTGCTCCTGGACGGAGATGGGGGCTCCGATACCCACGCGCGGGCTGCTCCCGCGCTTGTTGAACACTTCGTGGAACAGGCGGACGAAGCGCACCCGGTAGTCGATGAGGCCGAGCGCGTAGTAGAAGCGGGAGTTCCGGTCGAAGAACCGGACGGGAACGATGGGGACGCGGGATTTTCGGATGAGCCGGATAGCCGCGTCCTGCCAGTCGCGTTCGCGCAGGGTCCAGCCTTCGCGCGGCTTGAGGTCCGCGACCGCGCCGGACGGGAACAGGCACAGGGGACCGCCCGCCTGGAGCTGGTTCAAGGCGTTCTTGACGCCGTTGATGCTGGTATCCGACACGCCTTTGCTGGCGTTGGTCACCGGATTGACCGCGATGAAACTCGATGCCAGGCCCGGAATCCAGGTGAGCATCTCGTTGACCATCACCTTCGTCTCCGGCCGCTGATGGCCGAAGATGTCCAGCAGGCAGATGCCGTCGATATGGCCATACACGTGGTTCGCGATGACGATGAACGGCCCGTCCGGCAGGGATTCCAGCCTTTCGGGGTTTCCGACGCGGAAATCGATGCCGACGTCGTCCAGGATGGCCCGGGCGAACGGGGGACCGTAAGGAACGCCGGCCGTGTCCAGCCGGTCGTGCAGGGCGTTGACCTTCGAGATGCCGGTGATCCCGGCGGCGAGGCGGAACAACGCTTCCCCTTTCCGTCCTTTGAAAACGGGGGAGAGCCTTTCGGCCGCTTGCTGCCGGGTGATGACGACCATGGATCAGTCCTTGTCGAAGGGCTTCGGCGGGTCGATGCGCTTGAAATAGCAGATGTCCCTGATGAAGCTCACCAGGTAGAAGAAGAAGAGGATGAAGGAGACGGCGACGGCGATCCCGTCCAGGATGCCGAAGTCGAACTCGTTGTGGAACAGGACGATATGCGTCTTCCAGCGGGACAGGGCCGGGATGTAGATGAATGCCGTGTTCACCAGGATGGCGAGGATGCGGAACTCGGTGGGGCCGAGCCCGCCGTAGGTGAGGCGGTGCTCCCCCTTGAGGTAGCAGTCGATGTACACATAGACGCTGAGCGCCAGGTAGG
The DNA here is from genome assembly GCA_900316525.1 of uncultured Bacteroidales bacterium. Taxonomy (GTDB): domain Bacteria; phylum Bacteroidota; class Bacteroidia; order Bacteroidales; family UBA932; genus Cryptobacteroides. The sequence goes on along the minus strand of ONDF01000022.1, from coordinate 71,006 downwards.
CGACCAGGACGCCCGCCATGAAAGTCATGTTCACGAGCGGGGAGGTGCCCACGCCGGCGAACATGATGCACTCGTTGATGACGTCCACATTGTGGTCGATGAAGAAGCCGTAGGTCTTCCGCTGGGTGTTCCGGACGCGGGCGAGGCTGCCGTCCAGCGAGTCGCCGAACCAGTTCACCACGAAGCCGAAGGAGGCGAGCCACAGCCAGTTCAGGCTCAGGTTGGAGAGGGCGTAGCCGGTGGCGACGATGGCCGCGCCCAGGAATCCGACGAAGGTGAGCATGTCGGACGTCACCCAGGCCGGCAGGCGCTCCGCCAGCCAGACCAGCGCTTTCTTTTCGTATGGGTTGAGAATCGATGTCTGGATCCGTTTCGCTTGTTTGATTTCTTCTTGACTCTTTTTCATAATTAGACAAAGATACGAAATATTCCGGTTTGTTGGGTCATTCGGACAATTCTTCGTATCTTTAGCCTATGAAACTCAAGCGGAAAACCAAGTTTTGGCTGGTCGTGTCGGCCATTCTCGCCCTCCTGGTGGGCCTCCTCGTCCTGTGGACCGTCCACAAGGTCAAGGATTGGCGCTGGCATCATGCCGGTCCCATCGAGAACCATCCGGTCCGCATCTGGGACGTGAACTTCACCAAGGAATTCAACGACCTGAACGAGGTGCAGCTTGCGGTCGCGCAGGCCGTCGGCGTGCCGCCGGTGGAGGACCGCGACGCCGCGGAGCACATGAAGAAACGCCTGGTCGAGATCGTGGACAACGACCTGTACAGCGTGGACGAACTCACGCACTCGATCCCGTTCCTGGTCCCGTCCGCAGCGGAACTCCTGGACCGCATCGGCCGGGACTTCCAGGATTCCCTCGCCGCCAAGGGCCTGAACCCCAACAAGCTGGTCGTCACCTCCGTCCTCCGCACGGAGGAGGACGTCCGCAAGCTCCGGCAGGGGAACATCAACGCCTCCGAGAACTCCACGCACCGCTACGGAACGACCTTCGACATCTCCTATTGGCACTATGTCAAGGTTCCTGATCTCCGGGAACGACCCTATGCGGATGTCCCGCCCGAATACCTCCGCGCCACGCTCTCGCAGGTCCTGAAAGACCTGCACGACGAGGGCGCCTGCTACGTGAAATACGAGAAAAAGCAAACCTGTTTCCACATAACCGTCAGAAAATGAAAAAGTTCCTTCTTGTCTTCGCCGCGCTGGCGGCCCTCGTTTCCTGCAAGAACGCCGTCAAGGACGCCGACAGCGAATACGCCGTCGACATGATCAAGAAAGGGGAGGCCATCCCCGCGTTCGCGCTGAAAGACCGCGCGGACGTGCTGCACAGCCCGGACGAGTTCGCCGGGAAGTACGTCGTGTACGATTTCTGGGCCACTTGGTGCCCCGACTGCCGGGCGGACGTGCCCGCAATGAAGGAACTGTACGCGAAGTACGGTGACAAGGTCACCTTCGTGGGCATTTCCTTTGACACGGAGCCGGAGAGACTGGACGCCTATGTCGCCGAAAACGGCATCGCGTGGCTGCAGCTGAGCGATTTCGTCGCAAAAAAGGAATCCAAGGTCGGGGAAGCATTCCGCGTCAAATGGATTCCTTCGATGTATCTCGTGGGCCCGGACGGCAAGGTGCTGCTCGGGACCGTGATGGTGGACAAGTTAAGACTTGCGCTGGAAGCGCTTTAGGATCGCCTTGATGGCTCGCCAGCCGATCTTCCGGAAGGAGTTGGTGTGGCGGTCGATCTTCTCGGGATACAGTTCCTCGAACGCGATGAGGATGCCGGAGTCCAGGACGTCGGCGAATTCGTCGTTGATGCCCGTGCCGAAGTAGATCATCGACGGGGACAGGTTCATGTAGGTGTTCACCAGCGGCGGGATGCTCACGCCGAGCTTCAGGACCTCGGTCTTGAGGATCTTGTAGTCTTCCTTGTAGTCCTTGCCGTTGAAGAGCTTGTTGAAGCGGCGGGGATTGTTCACCTTGACCTCCTTGCGGATCTTGATCAAGTTCGCCTTCTCGCCGAAGTATTTCCGGAGGAAGTACATCACCATCTCCCGGGCTTCGGTGTTGTATTCCGGGTAGATAGTCATCTTCCCGAAGAAGTATTTGACGCGGTCCTTGTACAGCACGCCGAGGGCGGCGATGCCGTCGAACAGGTTGTCCAGGGCGTACAGGCTCTTGGAGCCGGCCTTGGAGCTCTGGTATTCCACCGAGACGAAGGAACGGCCCAGCTCGAGGGTGTGGGGGAGATAGTCCCGGAGGAACTTCTTCGTGAACTCGAACATGTGGGCGGAGGTCAGGATGGGCTGGCCGTAGCGGTCGTATACGGCCTCGTCGCACAGGCAGAAACGGTAGCCGCCGATGATTTCCTCGGCCTCGGGATCCCAGAGGACCAGCTGGCGGTAGCCATAGGCGGGATCGGTGTCGAACTTGTCGATGTCCAGGGCCTCGCCCGTGCCGCCGCCGTCGTTGCGGAAGGCGATCTCCCGCAGGCGGCCGATTTCCCGGATGACGTTCACGGCTTCGGGGCCGACGACATAGAGCTGGTTGCCGGCGCGGTTCGTTTCCCGCAGGTGCGTTTCCTGGTTGAGTTCCGCTTTCAGGAGTTCCCTGTCGATGGGGTCGATAATCTTTTTCATGGGGCAGGCAGGTTTAGTACAGGGGTTCGTTCTATAGGTTTTCTACGCGTTCTTTGATCCAGGCGGCCCATTCCGCGGGTTTCCGGCTGCCGTCGAAGGTCTGCCAGGGAATCGGGTCGCCGATGACGACCCGGTAGGTGTTTCCCTGTCCCCGGTACATCTCGTCGACCAGCAGGATCATCGCGAGCGGGAACTTCTTGTTCACGCCGGTGACCTTGCCGATCCAGTCCACGAAGTAGAACCGCCAGGAATTCCGGCCGTAGAAGTGCATCGGGACGATGTCGCGGTGGGTTTCCACGCTCTTGGTGAGGAAGGTCTTCTTCCAGGGCATCTCCACGATCTTCCCGTGCTCGCGGCGGGCGCACTTGCCGGCCGGGAACATCAGGACCTGGGCGTCGGAATGGAAGATGCCGTCGGTCTGGGCCGACAGGTTCCGGGACTGGCCGCCCATCTTGTTCACGGGGACGAAGATTCCGCTGAGCGGCTTCAGGGCCATCAGGAAGTCATTGACCATGATGCGGATGTTGCCGTCGTAGATCCGGCCGAAGATGGAGACGATCGCGAGGGCGTCATGGCCGCCCAGCGGGTGGTTGGAGGCCACCGTGACGAGCCGGTCCGTCGGGACCTTTTCCAGGCCTTCCACCTGCAGGGTGACGTTCATGCATTTCAGGGTGTTCTCGGCGAATTCGACGCCGGTGTACCCCTGTCGGAGGATCGAGTTCAGAAAGTCCTCGTGCAGGAGTTTCCGTCCCAGCCGGATGAGCCATTTGGGCGTCTTTTCCCCCAGCTTGCTGCGGAACAGGGCGCCTACGTCGATCAAATATTTGTCAGATGGTTCCATTTGCGTTTGTAAAAGTAGCCATTTGGGGGGACAATCGCAAGTTATTCCCGAAAAAAGTCCTTATCTTTGGGCCGATGAAAGCCTCCACCAAGAAGCGGATCTGGGAACTCCTCAGGCGGTTCGCAGTGTTCTCCGTCACCAGCGGCGCCGGCACGCTGGTGGACCTCGGCGTGCACTGGTGGCTCTCCGCCGCCTTCCTCCAGGACCGGTATTGGTGGACCTTCTGGGTGGCTCCGGTCATCTCCTTCGAACTGGCCGTCCTCACGAATTTCCTGATCGCCTATTATTTCGTCTGGCGGGAGCGCATCTCCCAGCGGAGCGTGCGTTCTTTCTTCCGTCACTTCGCGGGCTACAATGCCACAGCGACCGGCGTATTCTTCATCAAGCTGCTGGTCATGCAGGGCTTCCACCTGCTCTTTGTCGCACTGGGCTGGTTCCAGGGCACGACTTACGAACCCGTCCTGTGCAACATGCTGGCCCTCTGTATCTCGGGCTGTTTCAGCTTCGTGCTGAACGAGTTCGTCGTCTTCAAGCCTCCGGTGAAGAAGGACTGATTATTTCAGGACCCCCAGTTCCTTGCCTACCTTGATGAATGCCGCGATGGCTTTGTCCAGGTGCTCCTTCTTGTGCGCGGCGGACAACTGCACGCGGATGCGGGCCTGGCCCTTCGGCACCACCGGATAGTAGAAGCCGGTGACAAAGATGCCTTCCTCCGCCATCTTGGCGGCGAATTTCTGCGAAAGGGGAGCGTCGTACAGCATCACGGCGCAGATGGCGGACTGCGTGGGCTTGATGTCGAAGCCGGCGTCCATCATCTTGTCGCGGAAGTAGTTCACGTTCTCCACGAGGCGGTCGTGCAGCTCGTTGGATTCCTTCAGGATCTTGAAGGTCTCCAGGCCGGCGCCGGCGATCATCGGCGGGATGGAGTTCGAGAACAGGTACGGGCGGGAGCGCTGGCGGAGCATGTCGATGATCTCCTGCCGGCCGGTGGTGAAGCCGCCCACGGCGCCGCCGAAGGCCTTGCCGAGGGTACCGGTGAAGATGTCGATGCGGCCGTAGCAGCCGAACTGCTCGGCGACGCCGTGGCCGGTCGGGCCCACGACGCCGGCGGAGTGGCTCTCGTCGACCATCACCAGCGCGTCGTACTTCTCCGCGAGGTCGCAGATCTTGTCCATCGGGGCGACGTTGCCGTCCATCGAGAAGACGCCGTCGGTGACGATGATGCGGAAGCGGCAGGCCTGGGCCTCCTGGAGCTTGGCCTCGAGGTCCGCCATGTCGGCGTTGGCGTAGCGGAAGCGCTGGGCCTTGCACAGGCGGACGCCGTCGATGATGGAGGCGTGGTTCAGGGAGTCGGAGATGATGGCGTCCTCGGCGGTGAGGAGCGGCTCAAACACGCCGCCGTTGGCGTCGAAGCAGGCCGCGTAGAGGATGGCGTCATCGGTATGGAAATAGTCGGCGATGGCTTTCTCGAGCTCCTTGTGGATGTCCTGGGTGCCGCAGATGAAGCGGACGGAGGACATGCCGTAGCCGCGCGCGTCGATCGCTTTCTTGGCGGCGGCCGCGAGCCGGGGGCTGTCGGCCAGGCCGAGATAGTTGTTGGCGCAGAAATTCAGGGCCTTGCTGCCGTCCTGGAGGGTGATCTCGGCGCTCTGGGCCGAGGCGATGTTGCGTTCTTTCTTGTAGAGACCGGCCTCCTCGATGGCTTTCAGTTCGTCCTGGAGGTGCTGTTGGAATTTTCCGTACATAATATAAGGTCGTTTTGTGTTTTCTGCTTTCAAATTTAAAGATTTTCCGGGAGAATCGTACCTTTTTCTCCGAAAAACTCATAAATTTGTATGACTAAACCAACCGATGATGAAAAATGTCCTTGTCATAGGTTCCACGGGCCAGATCGGCTCCGAACTGACGATGAAAATCCGCCGGGAAATCCCCGGCAGCACCGTCGTCGCCGGGTACATCCCCGGCGCCGAGCCCAAGGGGGTCCTCCTGGAGAGCGGCCCGGCCGAACTGGCCGACGTCCGCGACGCCGCCGGCCTGGCCGCCATCGTCCAGAAGTATTCGATCGACACGATCTACAACCTCGCCGCCCTCCTGTCGGCCGTGGCCGAAAAGAAGCCCCTGCTGGCCTGGGATATCCAGATGAACGGTCTCCTGAACATCCTGGAGGTGGCCCGCGAGAAGAAGTGCGCGGTCTTCACCCCGAGTTCCATCGGCTCTTTCGGCCCCGAAACGCCGCATGTGGGCACGCCGCAGGACACCATCCAGCGTCCCCGGTCGATGTACGGCGTCACGAAGGTGGCCACCGAGCTCCTGAGCGACTACTATTTCCATAAATATGGCGTGGACACCCGTTCCGTCCGCTTCCCGGGCCTGATCTCGAACGTCACCCTGCCCGGCGGCGGCACCACGGATTATGCCGTGGAGGTGTATTACTCCGCCGTGAAAGGGGAGGAGTTCGTCTGCCCCATCGCCCCGGGCACCTACATGGACATGATGTACATGCCAGACGCCCTGCACGCGGCCGTGCAGCTGATGGAGGCCGATCCTTCCCGCCTGTTGCACCGCAACTCCTTCAACATCGCTTCCATGAGCTTCGAGCCGGAAACCCTCTTCGCGAAGATCCGCGAATACATCCCGGGCCTGAAGGTTCGCTACGAGGTGGATCCGGTCCGCCAGGCCATCGCGAACTCCTGGCCGGATTCTATGGACGACAGCTGCGCCCGCGCCGAGTGGGACTGGAAACCCACCTACGACCTCGACTCCATGACCGTGGACATGATCGACTGCCTCAGGAAGAAACTTCTATAGTTAGAAATTGTAACCGTATCATATCGTGTACGGGCACGGAGGGAGACCGATTCGGCCTCCCTCCGATGTTTTTATCGAGAATCCTAACTTTTGCTCTTGGTCGCCCTGAAAATAAGTTTCGTGTAACTATATTGATAATCAATTAGTTATAAAATTTGTAAAAAAATTTCAAAAAAAACTTTTGAAAAAAATTTGCAAATCAAAATAATTGTCGTACCTTTGTATCCGGAATGAGGAAGCAAGGTTCTCTTGACGGAATCATTCTATTGGTTATTAGTTTTAGTGTTATTAATTATGTGGTTAGTAGAGCGTTCGCCTGTGACAGGCCAACGCTTTTTTCTTTATGTAATCTTCGGTGTTATTTGACGGCGTCGACCTTGGCCTGCCGACGTTCTACGCCAGGGCGGCGATGGAGCAAAGGATGGTCAGGATACTGGTGAGGAAACGTTTCATGAATGGAATAGTGTCGTGGTTTGGCTTGACAAGCGTTTCTACATCAGTTTAAGCAAGGTTTCGTATACTTTCTGGACGGGGAACCCGACGACGTTGAAATAGGAGCCGTCGATGCGGGTGATGCCGGCGTGGCCGATCCATTCCTGGATGGCGTAGGCGCCGGCCTTGTCGAAGGGCCGGCACGTGTCGACATAATAGGTGATCTCCTCGTCGGTCAGGTCCTTGAACCAGACTTCGGTGGTGTCGGTGAAGGTCTCTTCCGAGGAGGCGGTGCGGACGGTGACGGCGGTCGTGACGTGGTGCTCGCGGCCGGAAAGGTCCCGTAGCATGCGGATGGCGTCTTCGCGGTCCTTGGGTTTCCCGAGGATTTCGCCAGGGCGGCCGTCCGCCGGCGGGAGGATGACCATCGTGTCGGCGGTGATGAGGATCTCGTTCTCGGCCAGTGGCCGATGGAACCCGTGCGACTTGCCGACGGACATCAGCCGGGGAACCTCGTCATAGGGTGTGTCCGGTCTGAAGCATTCATTGAAGTCGTTCTTGGTATCGACCTCGAAATCAATGTTCAAGCCAGCGAGCAGCTCCCGCCGTCTGGGGGAGTTGCTGCCGAGGATCACACGCTTTCCTTTCAGGTCCATCCGCTAGAATTTTCTCTTATATTCACCCGTGTCGAAGACCCATTTCCCCTGGGCTTTCAGCGTCTGTTCGATGACCTCCCGGATGCATCCCTTGCCGCCGGGCCTGGTGGAGACGATGTCCGCCACGGCCTTCGCTTCGTCGACCGCGTCGGACGGGCACACGCCGCAGCCGGCGGCCTGGAGAACCTCGATGTCGGGCACGTCGTCGCCGAAATACATCACTTCTTCGGGTTTCAGGTCATACTTTCCGCAGAACTCCCGGAACTGGTCCATCTTGTCCCGGCAGTGGAGATAGACGTCCTCCGGCAGGATGCCGCTCGCGAGCATCCGCTTCCGGATGGATTCGGAGCTGCCGCCGGTGATGATGCCCACCGGATAGCCGTTCATTACGGCCATCCGGATGGCGAAACCGTCTTTCGCGTCATATACGCGCAGAAGGTCGCCGTCGGTCGTGCACAGGATGCTGCCGTCGGTGAAGACGCCGTCGATGTCTAAGGCAAAGGCCTTGATTTCCAGCAGGTTCATAGATTTCTCGACTTCGCTCGAAATGACAAATCTATGATTTGTTTCCGCCCAGGGGACCGAAGGAACCCAGGTCGAAGGTGGCGCCGCCCTGGGGCTTGTTGCCGCCGCTCAGGTCGATGACGCCGAACTGGGCCTCGTACTTGGACATGTTGTCGAACAGGGCGTTCATCAGGCGCTTGGCATGCTCGGGGGTCATGATGATGCGGTCGCCGACCTGGGCCTTGGGCAGGCCGGGCAGGGTGGTAGCGAAGTCCAGCACGAATTCGCTGCGGGAATGGGAGATGATCGCGAGGTTCGAGTAGGATACCTTCGTGGTCTGCGGATTGATCTCGATCGCGAGCTGGTTCGGCTGGGGTTTCGGGTTGTTATTGTCCATAATCGGTTTCGTTTCAAGTTACAGTTTCGCAAATTTAATAAAAATTCGTTACATTTGTAAGATTAATAGAGATTCCCGGTCGTCCTTCGACAAGCTCAGGAACCGACCGGAGGGACAATGAGAACAATGACTATGGAATTAGCAGCGAAGTACAATGCCGCGGAAGTGGAGGACAAATGGTACGCCTACTGGCTGGACCACAAGTTCTTCCATTCCGAACCCAATGAGAAGGAACCTTATACGATCGTGATCCCGCCACCCAACGTGACGGGCATCCTGCACATGGGTCACGTCTTGAACAATACCCTGAACGACGTCCTCATCCGCAATGCCCGCATGCACGGCAAGAATGCGTGCTGGGTGCCGGGAACGGACCACGCTTCCATCGCCACCGAGTCCAAGGTGGTCGCGAAGCTCAAGGCCATGGGCATCTCCAAGGAGGACATCGGCCGCGAGGAGTTCCTCAAGCACGCCTGGGAATGGAAGGAGGAGCACGGCGGCATCATCCTGCAGCAGCTCCGCAAACTGGGCTGCTCCTGCGACTGGGACCGCACCCGCTTCACGATGGAACCGGCTCTGTCCGAGGCGGTTATCAACACCTTCGTGTATTTCTACCGCAAGGGTTGGATCTACAAGGGCGTCCGGATGGTGAACTGGGACCCCGAGGCCCTCACGGCCGTGAGTGACGACGAAGTCATCCACAAGGACACCCAGAGCCATTTCTACCATCTCCGCTACTACATCTCCGACGGCAACGGCAACCCCACGGACAAGTTCCTCGTGATCGCCACCACCCGTCCCGAGACCATCATGGCCGACGCCGCCATCTGCGTGAATCCGAACGACGAGCGCCACCACTGGCTGCGCGGCAAGAAGGTCCTGATTCCGCTGATCAACCGCGAAATCCCCGTGATCGAGGACGATTACGTGGAGATGGACTTCGGCACCGGCTGCCTGAAGGTGACCCCGGCGCACGACGTGCACGACTACGAGATCGGCCTGCGCCACAACCTGCCGGTCCTCGAGATCATCGACGACCACGGCAAGCTGAACGAGAACGCGCAGATCCTCGTGGGCGAGGACCGTTTCGTCGCCCGCAAGAAGATCGTGAAGATGCTGGAGGAAGCCGGCAACCTGGTGAAGGTGGAAGATTACACCTCGCCGGTGGGCTACTCCGAGCGGACGAACGCCGTCATCGAGCCCAAGCTCTCCGCCCAGTGGTTCCTGAAGATGGACACCCTCGCGAAAGTCGCCCTGGAGACGGTCGAGAGCGGCCGCACGAAGTTCATCCCCGAGCGCTATGTCAATACCTACCGCCACTGGATGGAGAACGCCCACGACTGGTGCATCTCCCGCCAGCTCTGGTGGGGCCAGCGCATTCCGGCCTACTACCTCCCGAACGGCCAGTTCGTGGTGGAGGCTACACCGGAAGCGGCGCTTGAGGCGGCCAAGGCTATCTGCCCGGATATCAAGGCGGAAGACCTCCGTCAGGACGAGGATGTGCTGGACACCTGGTTCAGTTCCTGGCTCTGGCCCATCTCGGTCTTCGACCCGGAAATGCCCGGCCATCCGGACCACAAGCCGAATGCGGACCTTTCTTATTACTATCCCACGAGCGACCTCGTGACCGGCCCGGACATCATCTTCTTCTGGGTGGCCCGCATGATCATGGCCGGCGAGGAGTTCATGGGCCGGGAACCGTTCTCCAACGTGTATTTCACCGGCATCGTCCGTGACAAGATCGGCCGGAAGATGTCCAAGACCCTCGGCAACTCCCCGAACCCGCTGGACCTCATCGAAACCTACGGCGCCGACGCCGTCCGCATCGGCATGCTCCTGTGCTCTTCCGCCGGCAACGACATCTTCTACGACGAGGCGCAGATCAAGCAGGGCGCGGCGTTCTGCAACAAGATCTGGAACTCCTACCGCCTGGTGAAGGGCTTCTCCGTCGACGATTCCATCGCCCAGACGCCCGCCGCGGCCGCAGCGATCCGCTGGTTCGACGCGAAACTCAGCGAGACGGTCGCCACCGTGGAGGACCACTACCGCAAATTCCGCATCTCCGATGCCCTGATGGCCATCTACAAGCTGTTCTGGGACGATTACTGCGCCTGGTACCTCGAGGCCATCAAGCCGGCCTTCGGCCAGCCTGTGGACCGCGCCACCTACGACGCCACGCTGGGCTACTTCGAGGCCCTGCTCAAACTCATCCACCCGGTGATGCCGTTCATCACGGAGGAACTGTGGCAGAACATGGAGGACCGCAAGGAAGGGGAGACCATCATGTATGCGGCCGCTCCCGCCGTGAAACCGTTCGATCCGGAGACGCTCGTGAACTTCGAGCTCGCCGAGGAAGCCGTGAACGGCGTCCGCGGCATCCGCAACCAGAAGAACATCGCCCCGAAGGAAACCCTCGACCTCAAGATCAAGGGCGGCTTCCCGGCCGACGTCCTCCCGGTCGTCGAGAAAATGGGCAACGTGAAGGTCGAAACCGTGGCCGATTTCGGCTCCGGACAGGGGGTCGGATTCATGGTCCGCACCCACGAAATGTTTGTCGCGCTGAGCGGTCTGGTGAACGTCGCCGAAGAGATCGCGAAGCTCGAAAAAGACCTCGCTTACCAGCAGAAATTCCTCGCCGGCGTCCGCGGAAAGCTCGCCAACGAGCGCTTCGTGGCCAATGCGCCGGCCGCCGTCATCGAGAACGAGCGCAAGAAGGAGGCGGATTCGCTCTCCAAGATCGAAAGCCTGGAGTCTCAGCTGAAAGCGCTGAAAAATAGCTGATAAAACAAAATTGTTTAATATGCTAACATTTTTGTTATGACGCATTTTGAGGTATCTTTCCCCGTCCGGTACTACGAAACCGACCAGATGGCGGTCGTCCATCACTCCAATTACATCCGCTATTTCGAAATCGCCCGGAATGCGATGATGGTGGAATGGGGATTCCCGATCGAGCGGTGCGAAAACGAGTACGGCGTGATGATTCCGATCGTCTCCGTCGAGTGCCGCTTCAAGCATCCGGCCCGGATGGGGGATGTCCTGACCGCGGTCGCCGAGATCGACAAGACGCCCCTGGCGAAACTTGTCGTCCGGCAGGCCGTCCTCAACCAGGACGGGGAAGTCTGCGCCGACGGATCGGTGACCCTCGGCTTCATCGACTCGAAGTCATTCCGTCCGGTCCGGTGCCCCGAGCTCCTGGCCCGGATTATTGAAAACCATCTAAACGACAAGTAATATGCTGATCATTTACCCCCTGATGTTAGGAACCTGGGAGATTGTCGCAATCGTCCTGGTCGTCCTTCTGCTGTTCGGCGGCAAGAAGATTCCCGAGCTGATGAAAGGCCTTGGCAAGGGTGTCAAGAGCTTCAAGCAGGGTATGAACGAGGTGGAGAAGGAGATCAAGGAACTCGACGAGGAAGGTTATAAAAAGGACGAGAAGAAGTAGTGGCCCAGGACGGTGAAATGTCCTTCTGGGACCATCTCGACGTATTGAGAGGGACTTTGTTCCGCTCAATCGGCGCTATTGTCCTCGTTTCCATCGTCTTCCTGGCGATCCCGGAGCGGCTGTTCAAGGCCGTGCTCTGGCCGACTACGCCTGATTTCATCCTCTACAAGTGGCTGGGACTGGATTTTTCGATGACCTTGATCAACATCGAGGTGTCGGCCCAGTTCTTCGTGCACCTGAAGATCTCGATCCTGATGGCGGCCATCGTCGCCTTCCCGTACGTCATCTGGGAAATCTGGAAATTCATCGCCCCCGCCCTCTACGACAACGAGAAGAAAGCGGTGCGGAAGGCGTTCGGGATGTCTTCGTTCCTGTTCTACCTGGGCGTCGCGGTGGGCTATTTCATCGTCCTGCCGGTGTGCCTGATGTTCTTTATGAACTATACGGTCAGCGACGCGGTGCAGAACACGATTTCCCTGAGTTCGTACATATCCCTGTTCACCTCGATGGTGTTCCTCATTGGCCTGCTGTTCGAGTTTCCGACGGTCGTGCTGGTTCTTTCCAGCATGGGCATCCTGACGCGGAAGCAGCTGCGGGGATACCGGAAAGCGGCCTTCGTCGTGATCCTAGTCCTTGCGGCGTTCATCACTCCGAGCGACCCGTTCTCGATGTTCGTCCTGGCCATCCCGCTGTACGGCCTGTACGAATTCTCCATCCTGATGTGCAAACCCGATACCCCCTCCGACGATGATCTCGCTGAATAACGTCACCGTTGCCTACGGCAGCTTCACGCTGTTGGACGACATCAGCGTCCACATCAGCGAAAGCGACAAGATCGGCCTCGTCGGCAAGAACGGGGCCGGGAAGTCCACGCTGATGAAGCTGATCACGGGGGAGCAGAGCCCCACCTCGGGCCATATCGACATGCCGGCCGACCTCCGGATCGGCTACCTGCCCCAGATTATGGAGCACCACCGCGGCCGGAGCGTCATCGACGAAGTGATGACGGTGTTCGACCACCTGCACGAAATGGAGCGGGAACTGGAGCGGATCAATGGGGAGCTGGGTGAGCGGACCGATTATGAATCAGCCGATTACGCCCGCCTCATCGACCGCCTGAACGAGATCAACGACCGGCTGGCCCTGGAATCGGGGGAGTCGCCCCGGGTGCAGGCGGAACGCACGCTGTACGGCCTGGGTTTCAAGGAAGAGGAACTGGGCCGCCACACGGAAACCTTCAGCCAGGGCTGGAACATGCGCATCGAGCTGGCCAAGGTCCTGCTCGCGCATCCGGACGTCCTGCTGCTGGACGAGCCCACGAACCACCTGGACATCGAGTCCATCGAATGGTTCGAGGATTACCTGAAATCCTTCCGGGGCTCGTTGCTGCTGGTCTCCCACGACCGCAAGTTCCTGGACAATGTCACCACCCGGACCGTCGAGATCCTGCTGGGGCATATCCACGATTATAAAGTACCTTACAGCCAATATGTCACGCTGCGGGCGGAACGCCTTGCCCAGCAGACGGCCGCGTACGAGAACCAGCAGCGGATGATCGAGAAGACGGAGGATTTCATCAACCGCTTCCGCTACAAGCCCACCAAGTCCAACCAGGTCCAGTCCCGCATCAAGGCGCTGGAGAAGCTCGACCGCATCGAAATCGACGAGACCGACGATGCGAAGCTGAACCTCCGCTTCCCGCCGGCCGCCCGTTCGGGCGACGTGGTCTTCAAGGGAACCGACCTGACCGTGGGCTATCCGCAGAAGGTCGTCTTCCGGAATGCGGAGATCGAGATCAAGCGCGGCGAGAAGGTCGCCCTCATCGGCCGGAACGGCGAAGGCAAGACCACCCTGATGCGCGTCATCATGGGCGAACTGGAACCTTTCTCCGGCGAGGCGAAGGTGGGACACAATGTCCATATCGGCTATTACGCGCAGAATCAGGAAGATATCCTGGACCGGAACGAGACGGTGTTCGGCACCCTGGACCGCATCGCCGTGGGCGAGATCCGCACGAAGCTGCGCGACCTGCTCGGGGCCTTCCTGTTCAAGGGCGAGGACATCGACAAGAAGGTGTCCGTCCTCAGCGGCGGCGAGCGCGCCCGCCTCGGCATGGCGAAACTGATGCTTTCCCCGTACAACGTGCTGGCCCTGGACGAGCCCACGAACCACATGGACATCCGCTCCAAGGACCGGCTCAAGCAGGCCCTTCAGGCCTTTGACGGCACGCTCATTGTAGTTTCCCATGACCGTGATTTCCTGGACGGGCTGGTGGACAAGCTGTACGAGTTCCGGGACGGGAAGGTGAAGGAGCACCTGGGCGGTGTCGCCGACTTCCTCCGGAAGCGGAAGCTCGAAAGCCTCCGGGAGCTGGAGCGCCTCGCGCCCGTGGAGAAGGTGGCCGACGACCGGAAGGTCCAGGCCCAGGAGAGCTTCCAGGCCCGGAAGACCGTCTCCAAGGAGATCCGGAAGATCCAGAACCGGGTCGATTACCTGGAGAAGGAGATCGGCAAGCTGGAGAAGCGGCAGGCCGCCATCGAGCAGGTCCTGGCCGCGCCCGGCCCGAAGGACGACGTGATGGAGCTCACCCGGGAATACCTGGAAAACAAGCGCAGCCTGGACGCATTCACCGAGGAGTGGGGCGAGCAGATGGAAAAGTTGGACAATTAATTATTACTCATATGAAAATGTTGAAAGACAAATCTTTGAAGGCAATCATCGGAATGATAGCTTTCGCTGCCGTGCTCCTGGTGGCACCCCAGCGCGCCACGGCCCAGTCCCTGTCCGCCCAGCTGACGGACAAGGACATCACCGTCTCCGAGTTCAATGCGGTCAACGTGTCTGACGACTTTGAGGTGACCCTCTCCCGCGGTTCCTACGGTGTACGCCTGACCGTGGACAAGGAGCTGGAACCCTATGTGGAAGTGTATGTCCGTTCGAAGGTCCTCTATATCTCCTATGACGAGAAGGCGGTCCCGAAGGAACTCCGGAAGCTGTACCGCGGAAAGGGTTCGCTGACGCCGGTGTTCCGGGTCGTGGCCTACACGCCTGAACTCCAGGCCGTCACGCTCTCCGACAACGCCACGCTGACCGCTACCGAGGAATTCGCCGCCTCCGATTTCGAACTGACGACGGCCGGCAAGTCCCAGGTGAAGAACCTTTCCGTCGCGGCCGCTTCCGCGCGCATCAGCATGAAGAAGAACGCGGTGGCCAACCTGAATCTCAAGACCGACCGGGGCGTCGAGGTCAATACCGACAACAACGCCAACCTGAAGCTCACGTTCACCGGCCGTGAACTGGCCCTGACGTCCGACGGCTCCTCCGTGGTCGTGGCCGACGGCCCCACCCGGAGCCTGAACCTGACCACGGGCGGTTCCTCCCAGGTCAGCGTCACCTCCAACACAGAGAAGGTGGAAGTGAATGCCGAGGGCAGCTCCAAGCTGACGCTTACCGGCAAGGCGAACGAGATGGAGGTCAAGGGTTCCCGCAGCTCCGTCGTGGACGCTTTTGCGATGCCCCTGGAGGAAGTCGAGGCCAACCTGTCCAACTCGTCCAGCGTGACCGTCTCCGTTTCCAAGAAGGTGTCCGTGAACCTGGTCGGCGGCAGCGCCCTGTACTACAGCGGCTCTCCGGAGTTCAAGATCGAGAAGATCGTGAAATCCACCCTGGCCCCTTACGGAACGAAGTAATGCAAGTCTTTGACAGCCACGTCGATACCCCGTCGCAGCTGATCCGGCTCCGGAACATCGGCATCGACAACCGGCATGGGCACGTCGACTTCCCCAAACTCAGGCGCGGGGGAGTCGGCGGCTCCTTTTTTGCCCTGTACACCCCGGCGGAAATGGCGCCGGACGCCGCCACGCGCTATGCCCTGGAGATGATCTCGGCCGTCTATGACGCCGTTGACGACAACCCGGACTACGCGGCCCTGGCTTTCTCGCCCGAGGAAGCGGAGGAGAACGGGAAGGAGGGGCTGATTTCCGTCTTCATCGGCATGGAGAACGGATCGCCCATCCAGCAGTCCCTGCCGTTGCTGCGGACCTTCTACCGGTTGGGCGTCAGCTATGTGACGCTTACCCACAACGGCGACAACGCCATCGCCGACAGCGCCGCCGAGGGCAAACGCTGGCACGGCCTGAGCCCGTTCGGAAAGCAGGTCGTCGCCGAGATGAACGCCCTCGGGATGATGATCGACCTGTCCCACGCCTCCGACGAGACCTTCTGGGACTGCATCCGCCTGTCCGAGGCTCCCGTTATCGCCACGCATTCCTGCTGCCGGGCGCTCTGCAACCACCGGCGCAACCTGACCGACGAGATGCTCCGGGCCCTGGGGGAGAAAGACGGCTATGTGGGGATCAACTTCTATCCGGCCTTCCTGTCGGAGCGCTTCCTGTCCGATCCGGCCGACGCCGCGCTGTTCGACGAGGGCGAGCGGGTGGAAGCCGCCTTCATCGCCGATCCGGGCGACCCGCAGCGGGTGAAAGCCTGGGAGGCGATGCAGGACCGGCTCGAGACGCTCTGGCGTCCCGGCGTCCGGGAGATCGTGGACCATATCGACCACGCCGTGTCCATCGTCGGCATCGACCATGTCGGCATCGGCAGCGATTTCGACGGGATCCTGGTCCCGCCGGCCGGGCTGGAGGACGTGTCCAGGATCGGGTGCGTGTTCGATGAGATGCGCCGGCGCGGTTACGACGACGAACAGGTGGAAAAAGTGGCGGGAAAGAACCTCCTGGAGGTCTTCAAACGGATAAAACAAAAAAGTTATACAGATTAACTATTTTGTTTTATTTCTTCTTTTTCAGCAGATTGAATCTTCAATAATCATTTGGCGCAGACAATCGAGCGCGGCGGCCGCAAAGCGCTCGATATTGCGCTTCCGGTCGTTCCGGAAGTTCTTTTTGACGGTCTTCGTACCCCGCGGACCGGTCACGCCTATCCATACGGTGCCCACCGGATTGAACGCGTCGCCGTCCGGTCCGGCCAGGCCGGTCGTGGAGACGGCGTAGTCGCTGCCGGTCACGCGGCGGACGCCTTCGGCCATCGCCGCCGCGACCTCGCTGCTCACGACGCCGTGCTTTTCGACCGTTTCCGCCGGCACGCCGAGCACCTTTTCCTTGACGGACACCGCATAGGAAGTGACCGATCCCAGATAATAGGCCGATGAGCCCGGGACGGAAGTGATCAGATGCGAGATTTCGCCGCCCGTGCAGGACTCGGCGGCGCTGAGGGTCTTTCCGGAAGCCTTGAGCAGGCGTCCCACGGTGGCCTCCAGCGTGTCGTCCTCATCGGAGTATATCTTGTCGCCCAGCAGTTCCTTCAGGCGGGCGATCTGCTCTTCCACGCGGGCCTGATTCTCTTCCGCCCGGCCTCCATAGATGGACAGGCGCAGCCGGATGCCCGTGAGGGGATTCGGCAGATAAGCGAGGTGCATGTCCTTCGGCAGGGCGTCTTCCCAGGGCGCAATGAACTCGGACAGCGCCGATTCGGCCATCCCGAACACCATCACGCTGCGGTGCAGGATGTCGTCCAGGGGCTGGTGCGCCCGGATATCGTCCATGACGGAAGGAATGGCGCCGACAGCCTCGAACGGAACTCCGGGCAGGGCGTACAGCGTAGCGCCGAAAGAAGCCTCCGGAAAGCGGAAAACCATGATCGGCGCCGTTCCCAGGCGGTTTTCGATCACTTCGCAGCGGTCGGGCACCAGGGCCTGCGCCCGGTTGATCGCCAGCATGTCCAGCCCGCGGCTGTGCAGGATTTCCTGGATGATGGCCAGCTGGCCGGCGTGCTCCACGTAGCCGGCGCTGCCCGAAAGCTCGGCCAGGACGCCTTTCGTGATGTCGTCCTTCGTCGGCCCGAGCCCGCCCGTCGTGATGACGATATCATTGACGGTCAATTCGTTCCGTAGGTTGTTCAGGATTTCTTCACGGTCGTCTCCGATGGAGAGCATGCGGGTGACACGGATTCCGGCCTCTTCGAGCGCGACGGCGAGGCGGGAAGAATTGGTGTCCACGACCTGGCCGATGAGGATCTCATCGCCGATGGTGCAGATGGAAGCTTGGATCATGGGGTTTTGACAGGTTGGGCGAGAGCCTTGAGCAGGATTTTGGGGGTCAGGCGCGGCCGGTTCGGGATGCCTTGGGCGACTTCCACCAGGGAAGCCCCGGCCTGGAGCAGCGCAAGCGCCTCCTCCGGAGAGGTAATCGCCCCGGAGCCGATGATAGGAAAGCGGTTCCGGGTGTATTCGGCGCAGAAGCGGACTTTGGCGAGCCCGGGCGCGATCACGCCGTCGAAACCGGACATGAGGCCGAAATCCAGGATCCGCCGCATCTGTTCCTCTTCGTGGCCGGGCGAGATCCGGAGGAGGATGGGCTTGTAGCGTTCGTAGCAGAGCCGAAGGCTGAGCACTTCGTCCAGGAGCTCGGTCCAGTCGGAAAAGTCGTCCAGGGAGGAAAGTCCGCTTTCGCGGTTGATGTCGATGACGAAATAGTCCGCGAAGTCGTACAGGAGGGAGAACTGGCGGATGATCCGCTGTTTCGCATCCTCTTCCGTCGGCCCGTCCGCGCGAAGCTCCACGGCGGCGACGATGGGCGTTTCGCGGGTCTGCAGGCGCTCTGCAACGGTCTGCAGGGGCGTTTCGCCGGGGATGAGGCCGGTGAAGCTGTAGCCGATGCTGTCACAGACGTCCAGCAGTTCATCCTGCCGCTCCAGCACGGGGGCGAGCCCGAAGGGATGCCGGAAATGAACGCCGAACAGGTCCCGGGCCAATGCCGGATATTCCCGCCTGAATCTCAGGCGGTTCCAGAACAGGTATCCCGGAAGGCGGCGCTTCCAGAGCATACCGCGCGCACTTTGGATGATCGTGGACATGTTCTCGTTCGCTTCGTCTTACAAAGATAATAAATCTTATTGGAACTCCTCAAAGGTGTTGTCGTCATAGAAGACGAGAATCTTGGAAACGCGGCGCGGCGCCGGCGAGGCCGCAAATACGGGATTCTCGCCGGCCGTGTCCTTGTACATCCGTCCTTTGCCCGTAAGGAGCCAGTCCATGCTGATCTGCGGATAGTGGACGGCCATGGCTTCCAGGAAATCGAATCCGGGTTTGTTCCGGCCGGACAGGATGTGGGAAATGCCGGCGCGGGCGACGCCCAGCGTGTCGGCGAGCTGCGCCTGCGAGATGTTCTCCGCGTCCAGGAACTGTTGAAGGCGTTTGTCCATGGTGTAATCCTTAGGTGTTACAAAAGTAACGAATCTAAAGTGAAAATACAAGTGCAACAGCAAAGGCAATCAGGTGTCAAGAGGGGAGTGAAAGACCTTGAAAACACCTAAAGTTATTCATTTGTTAAATATTGCTAAAATACTGATTATTAGCACTATAATAATAGTATTATAACATATTTGTTTGATATTTGCCTCCTATCTGGGACCTGTTCAAAACTTTTGCTCTATCAATATTTTAGATAGTATTATATAAATCACTGAATACTAATAAGATAGCATAAACACCAAACTTGCATAATAAATACTTATGAATGCATTTGTGGCTTGCGTTGATAACTTGGGGAAGGATTGAAGGTTGTTAACATTTGTAAACAACCGAAGGGGCATATTGAAGGTTCCGGAAACACCTTTCCCGAGATTTCGGAATTCGTGCAGAATTGCGTAACTTCGCACAGAATTTTGAATAGTGCGCATGATACCTGAAATCCATATCGAGGATTACAATTATCCGCTCCCTGACGAGCGGATTGCCAAATATCCGCTACCTGAACGCGACTCCTCCAAGTTGCTCCATTATGTGGGTGGCCAGGTCGACGAGTTCGTTTTCCGCCAGCTGCCGGACCTCCTTCCCGAAAACGCGCTGATGGTCTTCAACGATACGAAGGTCGTCCCGGCTCGCATGCATTTCCAGCGCGCGACCGGCGCCCACATCGAGATCTTCTGCCTGGAGCCGGTGAAACCTGTCGAATATGCCACGGCCTTTGCCGCGACGGACACTTGTACCTGGAAGTGCGTCATTGGCAATGCCAAGAAATGGAAGGACGACGTCCTCACCCTGTTCCGGACGCCTGAGACCCCGGATATGGGCCTGGAAGCCAGGCTGTTGAGCCGGGAAGGACAGACCGGGGTGGTGGAATTCCGCTGGACGGACGGCTCCCCGTTCTCCCGGGTCCTGGAAGTCTGCGGCACCGTTCCGATCCCGCCGTACCTGAACCGGGAATCCGAGAAGATCGACATCGAACGTTACCAGACGCTGTATGCCCATATCCGCGGTTCCGTGGCGGCGCCCACGGCCGGCCTGCACTTCACGGAGGATGTCCTGGGGCGGATCCGGGCGAAGGGAATCGACACGGAAACCGTGTGTCTCCACGTCGGCGCCGGCACTTTCCTGCCGGTGAAGAGCTCCCTGGTCTCGGAGCATCCCATGCACCGGGAGCCATTTGTAGTGAAACTTCAGCTCTTGAAGGATATCTGCCGGATGGACAGGAAGTTGATTGCAGTGGGAACTACTTCCGTCCGGACGCTGGAATCCTTGTATTACGTCGGCGTGACCTGCCTCGAGAAGGGGGCGCCGGAGGATGTGCCGCAGTGGGCTCCGTATGAAAGGGAATACCCGTACACCACGAAGGAAGCCCTGGAAGCCATCATCTCCTATCTGGAAGCGAACAACCTGACGGAACTCAAGATCGGCACGCGGATCATCATCGTCCCCGGCTTCCGGTTCCGCCTGGTGGACCTCATGGTCACGAACTTCCATCAGCCGGAGAGCACGCTGATCCTGCTGGTTTCCGCCTTTGTCGGCGGGGATTGGCGCACCATCTATGATTACGCGCTCTCGCACGGCTTCAGGTTCCTCAGCTATGGGGACAGCTCCCTGCTGGTCCGCGCTTGATTAATTGGCCTGATTTTCGTACCTTTGCGTCGTACAAAACCGACGACTATGGATGAATTGAATCCTTTCGAGGACATAGCGCCCTACAACGACGAAGAAGCGGCTGCCGCCCTTTCCAAACTGGCCGAGCATCCCAACGTACCCTGGATTTCCAAGTACATCTTCTCCAACCAGCCCGAGACCTACCTGCGGGACATCCTCCGCAGCATCGGCACCGTGGACGACTTCCAGAAGGTGGTGATGTCGAAGGCCACGGAATGGGTCATCGAGAAATCGGTCCGCAACTTCTCCTACGACGGCATCAACAAGCTGCAGTCCATCGAGGGCAAGTTCCTCGCGATGTCCAACCACCGCGACATCATCCTGGACCCGGCCTTCACGCAGCTGATCCTGTTCCGGAACCAGATTCCCCTCACCGAGATCTGCGTGGGCGACAACCTCCTCAAGAGCAAGACGATCGAGCGCCTGATCCGTTCCAACCGGATGATCAAGGTCATCCGCGGCATTTCGGCCCGCGAACTCTACCTGTCTTCCCAGGTCCTGTCCAAGTATATCCGCGAGAGCATCACCACCGGCAAGAGTTCCGTCTGGATCGCCCAGCGGCAGGGAAGGACCAAGGACGGCATCGACATCACCGAACAGGGCCTCTTGAAGATGTTCGACATGAGCGGCACCAAGGATTTCGTCCAGAACTTCCTGGAGCTGAACATCATCCCGCTCTCGATCTCCTACGAATACGAGCCCTGCGACATCCTCAAGGCCCGCGAAATCCTCATCTCCCGCACGCAGAAGTACGTCAAGACCGAGAACGAGGACCTGCAGAGCATCATGCTGGGCATCAAGCAGTGGAAGGGCAACGTGCACCTGAACTTCGGCGATCCGCTCACCGAGGACGAGATCCGCGAAGCCTCCCTCTGCGACAAGAACGACCGCTACCAGCTCATCCGCCACGCCGTGGACGTCCGCGTCATCAACGGCTACAAGCTCTGGAATACGAACTACATCGCCTACGACCTGGCGAACCATACGTTCAAGTACGCGGACCGTTACTCCCACGAGGAAGCGGAAGCCTTTACGGAATTCACCGAGCACCAGCTCGACCAGGTGGAACCGACGCTGAACCGCGCGGAACTCCGCGACATCTTCCTCCGCATCTACGGCAATCCCGTGATGATGAAGGAAAAGTTCGAAGCTGAAGGATAGATTTCTCGCTGCGCTCGAAATGACAAAGGTCGACCCGGAAAGGGCCGACCTTTGTTGTCATTCTGAGGAGGTCGCAGACCGACGTGAGAATCTAATTGTGTTTCAAGTGAATGTCCAGCTGCGGGAACGGGAAGGAGATATCCTGCTCCGGCAGCTCCGTATAGACGGCTTCGTTCAGCCAGTACGACACTTCGAAATAGTCGGACGACTTCACCCAGATCCGGATGAGGAACTCGACGGAACTGTCTTTCAGCGAGCTCAGCACGACCGTGGGATCCTGGGCCCCGGGTGTCGACCCGTCCAGGATCTTCTCCTGCGCCCCGATGATCCGCTGCAGCTTTTCCCGGACGGCCGCCGCGTCGCAAGCTGTAGTTGTTGATGGTGCCGTTCGAGAGGGCGCCGTTTGGCAGGATGACCAGCTTGTTGTCCATCGTCGTGATCTTCGTGCTGACGATGTTGATTTCCTTTACCGTGCCGGCGTATCCCTGCGCTTCGATGTAATCTCCCGCCTTGAAGGGCTTGAAAGCCAGCAGCATGATGCCGCCCGCGAAATTCTGGACGGTTCCGCTCATCGCCATGCCGATGGCCATGCCGCCCGCGGCCAGCAGCGCGGCGAGCGAGGTGGTGTTGATCCCCAGCGTGCCGATCATGAACATGATCAGGAGAATCCAGAGGATGGCCGTCACGAGGCTCTGCATGAAGGAGGTGAGCGTGGCGTCGGCCCCGCGGCGGGTGAACACCCGGGCGATGAACTTCTTGGACTTGCGGATAAGCCAGGCGCCGACCACGTACAGGACCAGCGCGAAGACGAGCTTGATGCCGAACTTGATGAAGGAAGTGACCATCTCCTCGATCAGTTCCTTGGGCGGGGTGTTCCGGAGGATTTCGGCGATCTGGGCGCCCTTGGTCTGGAGGGAATCCGTGGAGAAGCGCTGGGCGATCTTCTCGGCCTCCGGGGTGACAGTCTGCAGGATATGGAATAGCATAAGTTACAGGTTATAAATGAGATAGGCCATATAGGCCGCCCAAATCAAGACAAAGAGCACACCGTCCAGCCGGTCAATCTCCTTCTTGCGGCCCACGAAACCCGCGGTCAGGAGCACGAGGGCGCTGACGAGCAGGACGCCGAGGTCCACGTAGGTGATGTGGTCGAAGGACAGGGGAGAGATGAGGGCCGATCCGCCGAGGATCAGCAGGATGTTGAAGACGTTGGAGCCGATGATGTTGCCGAGGGCGAGCTGGCCCTTCTTCTTGGCGGCGGCGACCACGCAGGTGGCCAGTTCCGGCATCGAGGTGCCGCCGGCCAGGATGGTGATGGCGATGAACTTGTCGCTGACTCCGAGGGCTTGGGCGAGCTCCGTCGCGTTGTTCACGAACAGCTTGCCGCCGAAGGCGAGCCCCGCGATGCCGGCCACGATGAGCAGGAGGCACATCCAGACGCTGCGCTGCTTGGCGGGGGAGTCTTCCTCGTCGGGCTTGTTCCCCTTGAAACTCAGGATCATATAGCCGATGAACAGGGCGATGAGGATGCCGCCGTCCCAGCGGCTCAGGCCGTTGGTGCCGATGTGGAAAATCGTATACTCCAGGCCGAGGGCGATCAGCAGCACCGTAATCAGGATGTTCATCGGGATGTCCCGCTTCCAGTTGGACGGGGTGATGGCCATCGGGAGGATGAGCGCGGTGACGCCCAGGATCAGGAGGGTGTTCATGATGTTCGAGCCCACCACGTTGCCGATGGCGATGTCGGCGTTGCCCTGGAAGGCGCCGATGAAGCTGACGACCATCTCCGGGGCGGACGTGCCCATGCCGACGATGGTGAGTCCGATGACGAATTCGCTCAGGCCGAAGCGCCGGGCGATGCCCGAGGCGCCGTCCACGAGCCAGTCCGCCCCGAACACGATGAGGGCGAGACCGCCGATGAGCAGAAGGACTTGCAACCAGATCATTTCACTTTCCTTTTTAGCGCGCACACGTTTTCCACGTGCATCGTGTGAGGGAACATGTCGACGGGCTGGACCGCCGTTATTTCATAGTCTTCGCAGAGGATGGCCAGGTCACGGGCCTGGGAGGCCGGATTGCAGCTCACGTAGACCATCCGGTCCGGGGCCGCGTCCAGGATGACCTTCGCCACGTCGGGATGGATGCCCGCGCGGGGCGGGTCCAGGATGATGACGTCGGGCCGGCCGTGTCTGGCGATGAACTTCGCGTTCAGGACGTCCTTCATGTCGCCGGCGAAGAACCGGCAGTTCGTGATGCCGTTCGCCTCCGCATTGGCCTTGGCATCCTCGATGGCCTCGGGGACATACTCGATGCCGACGACCTTGGAAGCCTGGCGGGAAACGAACTGGGCGATGGTGCCGGTGCCGGTATAAAGGTCGTAGACCACCTCGTTGCCAGTGAGGGCCGCAAAATCGCGGGCCACGCTGTACAGGCGGTAGGCCTGCAGGGAATTCGTCTGGTAGAAGGATTTCGGGCCGATCTTGAAGCGCAGGCCCTCCATTTCCTCATAGATGGCGTCGTCGCCCTTGTACAGGATGGGGGACTGGTCGCCGATGGAATCGTTCAACTTCTCGTTGATGACGTACCAGAGGGAGGTGATCTGCGGGAATTCGGCCACCAGGGCATCCAGGAGGGCGGTTCTCTTCGCGGAATCCTCGTAGGCGAAGCACAGGATGAGCATCACCGCGCCGGCTTCCGTCGTCCGGACGAACATGTTGCGGAAATAGCCCTCGTTGTTTCGGATATCGTAGAATTCGTAGCCGTTCTTGATACAGAACTGCTTGATAAACAAGCGGATAGCATTGGAGGGCTCCGGCTGGAGCCAGCATTTGCGGATATCCAGGACCTTGTCGAAGAACTTGCCCACGTGGAATCCAAGGCCCATCCGGTCGTCCGCGGGAATGGCATCCGGATCCTCGCCGTGAAGCACCCAACGCTTGCTGGAAGCGCTGAATTCCAGCTTGTTACGATAAAACTGCGTCCGCTGGGAGGGGAGTGTAGGGCGTATTTCCGGCACTTCCAGATGCCCGATCCGGACCAGCTGGTCGTACACCTGCTGCCGCTTGGCTTCGAGCTGCATTTCGTACGGCAAGGGCTGCCAGCGGCAGCCGCCGCACACGCCGAAATGCTCGCAGAACGCGTCGAGCCGGTGCGGAGAAGGCTGGATCATCCGGGAGATGAATCCCTCCATATAGTTTTTCTTCTTCCTGAACACCTGGATGTCCACGACGTCGCCGGGGACGGCGAAATCGACGAAGACGACCATCCCGTCCACGTGGGTCAGCGCCTTGCCTTCGGCGGCGACGGCCTCAATGGTGACGTTCTCCAGTTTCAGGTCGACTTTTTTCCTGCTCATGGGTCTTTTCTTATAACTTACAAATATACTCATTTTTCACGCAATCCTCAAATCTGCGCCCACAGGGGAGTTTTTCCTTTTCCATTACTTAACATAATATAAATTGTGTAACAAATGATAGGCGAGGGGCAGTACTGCGGTCAGTTTAAAATAAATGACTATATTTGTACGATTTAAGATACGTGAATTTGAGACCTATGCCTGTAACCGTCAAGACCGTCGAGAGCCGCAAGGACCTGCGCGCCTTCGTGAAATTCCCGCTGAAATTGTACAAGGATTGTCCGCACTATGTGCCCAGCCTGTTCATGGACGAGATGTCCTCGCTGGATATGGACAAAAACCCGATGGGAAAATATGCCAAGTGCGAGAAGTTCCTGGCTTACAACGAGAAAGGCGAAATCGTCGGCCGCGTGGCCGCCATCATCAACGACATCGCGAACCGCGACTGGGACCACCGCGAAGTCCGCTTCGGCTGGATTGATTTCATCGACGACAAGGAGGTTTCCAAGGCCCTGGTCGATGCGGTCGTCGCTTTCGGAAAAAAGCACGGTATGACGCAGGTTTCCGGCCCGCTCGGATTCACGGACTTCGACAACGAGGGTTGTGTCGTGGAAGGTTTCAACGACATCAGCTCCTTCAATCTCAAATATAATTTCCCGTATTACCGGGAGCATTTCGAGGCGCTGGGACTGGCCAAGGTCAATGACTGGCTGGAATATCGCATCTTCGTGCCGGAACAGGTTCCCGAGAAGGTTTCCCGCGCCGCCGCACTCGTGAAGGAGCGCTACAACCTCCATATCCGCCGGATCACTAAGCGCGAGGTCCGCAAGGAAGGCTACGGCCGGAAGATCTTCGACCTGATCAACCGCGCCTATAGCCAACTCTTTGATTTCACGGTGCTTCCGGACGATGTCATCGACAGTTACGTGAACACCTACCTGGGGATGATCGACCTCAAGTACATCACCCTGATCGAAGACCTGGAAGGCAAGCTCGTGGGCGTTTCCCTGACGATGCCGTCCATCGCCCGGGCCGCGCAGAAATGCCGGGGATACCTCTTCCCCTTCGGCTGGTGGCACCTCCTCAAGTCCACCTACTGGAAGCATGAGGACGGCCTGGAACTGCTGATGATCGCCGTGGATCCTGAATACCGGAACCGGGGCGTCCATTCCATCATCTTCAACGACTTGATCCCGATGCTCATCGAGGGCGGTTTCAAGTACGGCGAATCCAACGCCGAGATGGAAACCAACAACAGCGTCCAGAACCTCTGGAACCTGTACCAGAAGGAATTCAAGCGCCGCCGGCGCGTCTACAGCAAAGAAATCTGAGCCGATGTCCGCGTCGAGTTCCATGCTCCCTCCCCTGCCGGAACGGATGCGTCCGCAGTCCCTGGACCAGTATGTGGGCCAGCGGCACCTGGTGGGCGAAGGCTGCGTCCTGCGGAAGATGATCGAGAGCGGCAACCTCTCGTCCTTCATCCTCTGGGGGCCTCCGGGCGTGGGCAAGACGACGCTGGCCCATATCATCGCGCAGACGATGGACCGGGAATTCTACACCCTGTCCGCCGTCACCTCCGGCGTCAAGGACGTCCGCGAGGTCTTCGACAAGGCCCGCTCGAACAGCCTGTTCAACCAGCGCGGCGCGCCGGTGCTGTTCATCGACGAAATCCACCGCTTCAACAAGGCCCAGCAGGACGCGCTCCTCGGGGCCGTGGAGACGGGTACCATCGTCCTGATCGGCGCCACCACCGAGAACCCCTCTTTCGAGGTCATCACTCCCCTCCTGTCCCGCTGCCAGGTCTTCGTCCTGAAATCGCTGGAAAAGGATGATTTGCAGGTGCTTCTGGACCGCGCCCTGAAGGAGGACGTGCTGCTGAAAGACAAGGACATCCAGGTCGTGGAGACCGAGGCCCTGATGCGCTACAGCGGCGGCGACGCCCGCAAGCTGCTCAACGTCCTGGAGATCGTGGTGGACTCCTTCGCGGACCGCTCCCCTATCGTCATCGACAACAAGTCGGTCACGGAGAGCATCCAGGAGAACATGGCCATCTACGACAAGGACGGGGAGATGCACTACGACATCATCTCGGCCTTCATCAAGAGCATCCGCGGGTCGGACCCGAACGCGGCCATCTACTACCTGGCCCGGATGATCGAAGGCGGCGAGGATCCCCTCTTCATCGCCCGCCGGCTGTGCCTGTCGGCCTCCGAGGACGTGGGCTTGGCGAATCCGAACGCGCTCCTGCTGGCGAATGCCTGCTTCGAGGTGGTCTCGAAGATCGGCATGCCCGAAGGCCGCATCCCGCTCGCCGAGACGACGGTCTACCTGGCCTCCTCCCCCAAGAGCAACGGCTCCTACATGGCCCTCGAGAAGGCTTTGGCCCTCGTGAAGGAAACGGGGAACCTTTCGGTACCGCTCCCGATCCGGAACGCGCCTACCCAGCTGATGAAGGACCTCAATTACAGCGACGGCTACAAGTACGCCCACGACTATCCCGGGCATTTCGCCGACATGGAATTCCTGCCCGAGGAAATCAAGGGCACCGTCTTCTACGAGCCGCAGCCCAACAAGCACGAGAACGTCCTCCGCGCCTATCTCGAGGCCTGCTGGCCGAAGTATTATCAGAAAGGATAACCCACACCGAAGTGGAGGGCGAAGTTGCCGGACTGGAGCCATTGCTCCGGTCCGATGAGGCGTTCGCCGGCGGGCCGGCAGGGTTCGTACACCTTGAGGCCCAGGTCGATGCGGACGAGGATGAAGTCCAGGTTCACGCGGACGCCCATGCCCCAGTCGGCGGCGATGGTGTCGAAGGAGAAATTGGAACCTTCCATGTATTCGGCCATGCGGAGGTTCCATACGTTGCCGGCGTCCGCGAAGAGGGCGCCTTCCAGCTTCCAGACGACCGGGAAACGGTATTCGACATTGGCTTCCATCTTGAAGTCGCCCGTCTGGCTCGGAATGAGGAAGTATTCGGTCCAGGGCTGTACGCGGCCCGGGCCCAGGGCGCGGGCCTGCCAGCCGCGCATGCTGTTCGCGCCGCCGGCATAGAACTGCTTCTCGAACGGGACGGTGGTGGAGTTGCCATAGCCGTAGCCGGCGCCCACCAGGAAGCGGAGCGCCACCGCCTGGGCGTCGCCGCCGCCGAAGCGGAACGTGTGGCCCAGCTGCAGTTCGCCGCGCACATACTGGGCGTAGGGGATCTGCCAGATGGTATGCTGGTTGACCTGGTTCGTGGGCATGGCGGAGTTGAACAGGCTGAGGACATTGCCCGCCAGGTCGAACGACAGCCGGCCGTAGGTATAGGTGCGCTTGGGAATCGGGGTCGGATCCGTCGTGTAATAGAGCATGCCGCCCATGCCCATGTCGAAGTGGTCCGAGTAGGCGTTCAGGAGGAAGAGGTCCGCCACCAGCCGTTCCGCGAAACTCTCCGAAATGTTGCCGAGGCGGACGATATTGGCCTGGAAGGGGAAGAACTGGTAGGTGAAGTTCCGGCGGAAGTTGCCTGTGTAGCCGAAGCTCGTGGAGATCATCATCCGCTTGTACTCCGGACGGTCCTGGTAGCTGAAACCGAGGGTGAGGTCCGTGTGCGGAAGGTTCGGACCCCGGAAGAGGGAGTTCGGCAGGCCGATGAGCTTGGGGATGCGGAGGGAGCTGGAGACGCTGAACTCCGTGGAGCGGATCTTGTCCTTGGTCTTGAACTGGAAGTTGCCTTTCAGGCCCAGGTTGAACAGTTCGCCGCCGTGGAAGAAATTCTTGTGGAAGTAATTGAGCTGCGGGGAGATCCCGAACAGGCCGGTGGAGTTCACCGAGGCCTCCAGGTTCGCCTTGAAGCCCTGGACGCCGCCGTTCAGGAGGTTGATGTCACAGTCCACGACGTTGTCCGTCACCGGGTTCATCGTGACGTTCACGCTGTTGAAGACGGAGAGGTTCGACAGCCGGGAATAGGTGGCGTTGACCGCCCGTTCGCTGTAGGGCATTCCGGGATGCAGGACGTTCAGTTCCTCCAGGACGTAGGTCCGGATGGGGATTTCCTTCGGGTAGGACAGGGTCACGTTGCCGATGGTGAACTTCCGGTGCGGCTTCGCATCGTCCGGGGAGCCGTTGCGGGGATAGTCCCGGATGGCCATCGTCAGCGCCGCCGTCCCGTCGTGCGAGAGGGTGTCCGCCTCACAGAAATAGAAGCTCTTGTCGAAGCCGTAGTAGCCGCGGTTGCGGAAGAACTCGGCCGAGCGGACGGTTTCGGCTTCGAGGGTGGACTCGGCCAGGTACTGGCCTTCCTTGATGGTGATGTTCGGCTTGTCCGTCTCGAACTCCTTCCGGAACTCTTCGTCCTGCGGGAGCTCGAAATCGATCGACCGGATCGTATAGCGCTTTCCGGGGGTGACGTAGTAGGTCACGTAGGCCCTTTTCCGCTTGTATTGCACTTCGCTGCGGACCTTGGACCCGTAGTAGCCGATGTATTCGAGGTGGTTGATGATGTTGTCGGAGCTGGTGTTTACCTGGCTGTCGTCGTAGAGAACCAGCTGGGCGCCGGGCCGGCGGATACCCAGGAACGAGGCGCTGGGCTTCTGCGCGAGGTAGGACGTAAGTTCCGAATTGCTCACCTGCTTGCCTTCCACCTTGATCTTGTTGCCGGCGAGGCGGTACTCCCCCTCCGCGAGGCGCTGTGTAGCGCAGCCCGTGGCGAGGAGGCCGGCGAGGACCGGAAGGATGAGGTTTTTGCAGTTCATTCCTACAAAATTAACACTTTTCCGCTATTAATCGACAAGAATAATATATAACTTTGCAGGGTATGAGCATTTCCAAGAACGAACTGCGGCAGGTCCGCTCCCTTGCGCAGAAGAAGTTCCGGGACGAGTCCGGACTCTTCGTGGTCGAGGGTGAAAAGATGGTTTCCGAGGCGCTGGCGTCGGGATTCGAGGTCGTGTCCGTCTACCGCCGGGATGAGATCGGCGAGGAGGCGATGGCGCGGCTGTCGATGCTGTCCTCCCCTTCTCCGGTCCTCGCGGTCGTCCGACAGCCCGCCTCCGCCGCCTTCCGGCCTTCGAAGGGGCTGTTCCTGGCCCTGGACGGCATCCGCGACCCCGGCAACCTGGGCACCATCCTCCGGGTGGCGGACTGGTTCGGCATCGACGGGGTCGTCGCTTCGCCCGACACCGTGGAACTGTACAATCCCAAGGTGGTCCAGGCCACGATGGGCGCCATCTTCCGCGTCCCCTTCTTCCGGATGGACATCGCGGAACTCTGCCGGAAGGTCGTTTCCGGCGGCGGACACGTGTACGGGACGTTCCTGGATGGGGAAAACATGTATTCCAAGGCCTTGGACTGCGGCCTGGAGGCGCCTTCGGTGATCGTGATCGGGAATGAATCCAACGGCATTTCTCCGGCCGTGGCCGCCTGCGTGAGCGACCGGCTCTTCATCCCGCCCTACCCGGCGGACGACCCGGGCTCCGAGTCCCTGAACGCCGCCATCGCGACGGCCATCACCGTCGCCGAGTTCCGTCGGCGTTAAATCTGTCTGGCCACGAAATCCTTTTCCGGCACGTGAAGCGTGACGGTGCGCGGCTCCGCACCGGCTTCGGCCGGGATGCGGACCGTGATGTCGGCGGAAGGGCCGAAGTTGGCGACGACGAGCCAGGTCTCGGTTTCGTCGGCGCGGAGGAAGGCGAAGTGGCGGTCGGGGTTGAAACCCTCGCCCTGACAGTAGCAGAGATCGAAGGTCCGTCCCTCCGCAAAGGCCGGCCGCCGGGCGAGTTCCAGCGCTTCGCGGTAACGCTTCAGCACCGCTTTCTGCTCGCTGTTCAGGCCTTTGCGCTTGTTGTCGATGTACTGACGGAGGGCCTGGAGGCTCTCCACGGTCCACCAGTCGAAGATGGAGGTGCGGCCGTTGACGCCGCTGAAAGGTTCGTCGTCCATCCCCCGCTCCCCGATTTCCTGCCCGAAGTAGAGCATGAAGGGGGCGGTGTTCAGGAGCAGGGACACGCCCAGGGCGGCGTAGCCGGCCTCGGCGCTGCCGGCGAAGAAGTCGGAGGCCACGCGCTGCTCGTCGTGGTTCTCCAGGAAGTCCAGCATCCGGGGCTGGAGGTCGCCGAGGAACTGCCAGTTCCAGGTCAGCGCGCGGGCGGTAAGCCCGTCGCAGGTGACGGCGCGGACCGTGTCGTACAGGCCGGACTTGTCGTAGAGGAGGTCGAAGCCCACCTCGTCGACATACATCCGGTACTTTTCCTTCTCATAGACCTCGGCGATGAAGACGATGTCCGGGAATTCCAGCTTGATCTTCGCGATGAGCCACTGCATGAATTCCGGGGGCACCAGTTCCACCATGTCGCAGCGGAAACCGTCCACGCCCTTGAGGGCCCAGTAATGGACGATGTTGTACATCTTGTCCCAGGTCCGGGTGTGGAAGTCGCAGTAGTTGATCTTGATGGTCTCGTACCAGTCGTTGATGCCCGGCGTCGGGGAGAAGCAGTTGCCGGAGGCCTTGGCCGGGAACTCGAAGTAGCCGGGGCCTTCGCAGGGGACCGGCAGGCGCAGGGGCTCGCCGGGGTAATAGAAGAAGTCGTTCCCGGGCGCCCAGTGCACGGAGGTGTCGTCGTCCTCGCCTAGGGAATGGACACCCGGAATGTGGCTCCGGTAATCCCGCGCCACATGGTTCGGTACGAAGTCCATGAGGACCTTCATCCCGTGCCGATGGGTGCGTTTCACCAATTGAAGGAATTCTTCCATCCTGGCATCGGGATCCGTTGCCAGATAAGGATTTACGTCGTAGTAATCCGTGATGGCATAAGGCGAGCCGGCCTCCCCTTTCACGATCTGGGGATGGGACGGCCGGCAGCCTTCGTCCTTCTTCCGCGTGGCGTGGCGGATGAGGCCCGTGTACCAGATGTAATCGACGCCGAGTCCCCGGATGTACTCCAAGGACGCGGCGTCGACACTTTCAAACTTTCCGCTCCCCCACAGGCGGGGCAGCATCTGGTAAAGGACCTTTTTCAAACTACCAGTTCAGGATCTTCTTGAAGTCGTAGGTCTCCGGGTCGGCGACGTACTTCTTCGCGGCCTCGTAGTCGGCCGGGGTGATGAAGTGGCAGATGTGGTTGAAATAGTTCTGGGAGGTACCGCCCTCGATGTTCACGCGGCGCGGCGGGATCTTGCCCTCGGCGTTCTGCAGGTCCTTGAGGTACAGCGGATGGGACTCGCCGTCGGCGTCGACATACACCATGCAGCCGGTCTCGCCCTTGGCGAAGAGCTCGTAGGCGCCCATGGCCAGCTCGGAGCAGTACGTGAGGTCGTAGGCGATCGGATCCTGGCAGCGGACGTCGTAGCCGATCTCCACCGGACGGGTCTTGACCTTCAGGCCGAGCTTCTTGAACTCCTTCTCGAGGATGTCGTTGAAGAGGACCGCCTTGGAGATCTTGCCGAGTTCCGGATGGCCGTGCTCGTCATAGGTCATGGACACGCCGGCGTTCTTGATTTCCTGCGGATCCAGGTCGTGGAAGACGCCCTCGGCGACGACGACGGTGCCGTAGCCGATGCCCAGGATCTTGCGCTTCAGGATGGCGGAGAGGGCGAGCTTGACGATCTTGTCCAGGCTGATGCCGGTCTTGTTGAACATCTCGGGGATGATGGTCATCGGGCAGTGCGTGGCCTCGCCGATACCCAGGGCGAGATGGCCGGCGCTGCGGCCCATGGCGCTGATGATGAGCCAGTTGCCGCTGGTGCGGGCATCCTCGTAGACGGTGCGGGCCAGGTGCGCGCCCTCGTTCTTGGCGGAGTTGAAGCCGAAGGTGGGGGCGTTGTTCGGCAGCGGAAGGTCGTTGTCGATGGTCTTGGGCACGTGGATGTTCGCGATCGGATACTGCTTCGCGGCGAGGAACTTGGCGATGCGGTTCGCAGTGGAAGCGGTGTCGTCACCGCCCACGGTCACCAGGAGCTTGATGTTGTTGTCCTGGAACAGGCCCAGGTTGAAGTTCTCCTCGAAATCCTTGTCGGTGGGCTTGAAACGGCTCATCTGCAGGTAGCTGCCGCCCCGGTTGAAGTAGGCGTCCGCCTTGAAGAAGTCGATGTCCTCGGTGCGCGGATTCTGGCTGAAAAGGCCGCTGTAACCGCCGTGCAGGCCGATGACACGGTAACCGTTGGAAAGGAACGTCTTCGCGACAGACATGACGACAGTGTTCATGCCCGGAGCCGGGCCGCCTCCGCAGAGGATGATGATGGAATCTTTCATGATGCTATTAAGTGTTTGTTCGTTGTTTTCCCAAATCATGCAAATTTAAGGAATTTTAATTACAATTCCTTCTTTTTCTTGACGAGGCCCACATAAGTGAGCAGGACGATGTTCATCATCAGCGAGTAGAGGATGGCCGGGATGGCCATTTCCTCGTTCGCGAAGATGAACGGGCTGGAGGCGATGGAAATCGCCTGCGCAGCGTTCTGCATGCCCACTTCGATGACCACGGTGCGCCGCTGCCGGGCGTCGTTCCGGACCAGGCGGGACAGCAGTGAGGACAGGCCGATGGCGAGGAGGATGAGGGCCGTCACGCAGAGGCCCAGGACGCCGATGTTGTCCATGATCGTGTGCCGGTGCTGGATGTAGAAGACGGTGATCAGCACGAGGAGCAGCGGGAATGCCAGCTTCGTGAGGACCTTGTCCACCTTCTCCGCCGTCTTGGGCCAGGCATAGTGCAGGCCGATGCCCAGCAGGACCGGCAGGAGCATCAGGACGAGGTTCTGCTTGATGAGGTTTCCGACGGGCAGCGTGATGCCCACGCTCTCCCCCACCAGCCGGGTGGCCCAGCCCATGATGACCGGGATCGTAAATAAAGTGATGATGCTGCTGAGCGCCGTAAGTGTCACGGACAGAGCGACATCGCCATTGGCCAATTTAGAAAAGACATTGGACGAGCTGCCGCCCGGGCAGCAGGCGATAAGCACCAGGCCGATGAAGAAGACCGGCGGCAGTTTCAGGAGGTAGGCCAGCCCCAGCGCGATGGCCGGGAGGAAGACCAGCTGGCCGACGAGGGCCACGACGATGGGCCAGGGATGGCGGAAAACTTTCCCGAAATCCTCGAACCGGAGCGCCAGCCCCAGGTCGAACATCAGGAGGGTCAGGATTGGGAGTACAATCCAGATGGTGTTCATACGTCTTTGTCGTAAAAGTATTTCCAGAGCGGAGCGGCCATCAGGGCCTGCAGGATCTGGTTGTTTTGAAGAAGTTCCCGGACATATTCCTGTTCCAGGATGTATACGTCGATGTCCTCCGTGGCGTCCAGGTGCTGGCCGGAGACTTTTTCCACGCCGACGGCGAGGAAACTGTGCGCGAGGTTGGTGCTCGTGGCGGGGTTCGGCGAGAGCGTCATCCATTCCTGCCACTCCCCGCCCGCGAAGCCGGTTTCTTCCTGCAGTTCGCGTTTGGCGGCCTCCAGGGGCGTTTCCCCCTTCTCGATGACGCCGCAAGGCAGCTCGTAGCAGGTATTCCCGAGCGCATGCCGGTACTGCCGTTCCATGACGATCCTGCCGTCCTTCGTGATGGCGATGATATTGACCCAGTCCGGATATTCCAGGACGTAATACTCGTGGTTGACGCGGCCGTCCGGCAGTTCGGCGACATCGCGCCGGGCCGTCAGCCACGGCCTTTGGACCAGATACTCGGTGCTGAGTATCTTCCACTTCTTTTCTTCGTTGATGGTATTCTTCATAGCAGGGCCGCCACTTTGGCGGCGAGTCGGGCATTGTTCAGGACGAGCTGGATGTTGGAAGCGAGGGAGTCGCCGCCGGTGATGTCCTTGATCTTGGCAAGGAGGAAGGGCGTGGTCTCTTTTCCCTTGATACCCAGGCGGTTCGCCTCGGCGACGGCTTCGTCGATGGCGGCATTGATCCGGACCGGGTCCATGGAATATTCCTCCGGGATGGGGTTCGTGACGAGCATGCCGCCCTCGAGGCCCATCTCGAGTTTGGCGCGGAAAGCCGCCGCCAGTTCCTCGGGGGTGTCGATGCGGTAGTCGACCTTGAACCCGCTCTTGCGGGTGTAAAAGGCAGGAAGCTCCTCCGTGCCATAGCCGATGACGGGGACGCCCTTGGTCTCCAGGTATTCCAGCGTGAGGCCGAGGTCCAGGATGGACTTGGCGCCGGCGCAGATGACCATCACCGGCGTCTTGGCCAGTTCCTCCAGGTCCGCTGAGATGTCCATGGTGGTTTCCGCGCCGCGGTGCACGCCGCCGACGCCGCCGGTGGCGAAGACCTTGATGCCGGCAAGCGCGGCGATGATCATCGTCGTGGTGACGGTGGTCGCGCCGTCCGCGCCCCGTGCGACCAGCACGGGCAGGTCGCGGCGCGACGCTTTCGCCACGCCCCTCCCCTTCTTGCCCAGGTATTCGATCTCTTCCGGCGTCAGGCCGGCCTTCAGGCGGCCGCCGATGACGGCGATGGTCGCCGGCACGGCGCCGTTCTCGCGGATGGTCTGTTCCACTCGCAGCGCCGTCTCCACGTTCTGCGGATACGGCATTCCGTGGGAAATGATGGTCGATTCCAGCGCCACCACAGGCTTCCCGGCGGCCTTCGCGGCCGCCACCTCCGGTGACAGGTCCAGGTATTTGTTCATAGCTGTAGATTTTTCATTTCAGGATTGACGGCGGCCGGGCTTTCCACGGCGCAGCGGGCGCAGAGGAGGCCGACGCGGGCGCTCTCGGCGACGCTTGCCTGCGGCCCGGCATGCACGATGCCGGCCAGCAGCGCGTCTCCGCCGCCCGTGACACTCCGCACGATGCAAGGTAGCGCCGCGTACTCGTATAATTGGCCATCGGCATGGACACGAAGCCCTTCGGCACCCGCGCTTTCATAGAAGCGGGTTATGCCTTCGATACCGGCCAGTGATTCATATTCAAGGGCATTCGATTTCAAGGCAAAGACGGACTTCCGACGGGAAAGCGCCATCGCCTCCCGAATCCTTCCGGCCTTCGCGACCGAAACCGCATCGAGATAGAGCGGCTTCTCGCAATGGTCGATCAGGAAGGCAAGCGTTTCGGGAATCAAGTTGGAATCGGCCACAACCGCATCGGCGGCGTTGATGACATCCAGCCTGGCGGCAATCCAGGCCGTGTCCATCCCCTCGACGGCATCCATGTCCGCGATACCTCCGACGAGCTCGCCATCGGCATTGTTGACGGATACGAAGAACGAGTGCGTATGCTCGTCTGCAATGTCGCAATGGTCCGTGCCGATACCGATTTCCCGGCAGGCCTTTTCGATGACGGGGCCGAAAACCCCGCCCCCGAAAATGGTCAGCAGTTCTACCTCGTCCCCCAGCAGCACCAGGTTGTGGGCAATGTTCCTGCCCACGCCTCCCCAGGAAACGTGCACTTTGCCGGGATTCGAATCCCCCACCCGGAACGCCTGGGCCGACGTGGCCGTAATGTCCACATTCGCCCCGCCGATGACACACACTTTCATACGCAGCCCAAAGTTACGGCCTTTTTGCCACCCGTGCAAACATTCGTGACGGAGCCCAGCCCCCCTGCCACTTCCTGTGCGACGGTTTGGCGGTGGTGCGGGTAACGTCCCGAAAATAGGGACGACACCCGCAAAAATGGGCAAAAACGAAGGTAACGTCCCCGAAACAGGGACGTTACCCGCAGTCATTATGATGATGGAGCACGCCATCCTCGAAAACGAAGACATCCAAATCGGTGATGAGATACCCTTCTTCGCTGACGGAATAGGTCGATTCGTGTATTCCGTAAGGCGTTTTCCGTTTGATAGTCGATACGGAAATCTCCAGCGTAAAGTCATCCGTCTCGGCCAGCTTCCATTTCCCGAGGGCGCGATTTGCCACCCCTGTCTTGCCTTTTGCCGGCGGCGCCTGCCTCTTCACGAACCTGTCACCATTTTCCCCGGGCTCCTGGAGGACCTGATTGCCGATGACAAAGAATCGGTCACACTCGAATGGGCCCGAATAGGAGAGAATCCTCCTCCCATCAAAAGACGCGAACTCATACGGCCTGAGCGGTTCGCCCCACACATCCAAGGTCGGATATTCCTTCAGAAAACAGTGACCGACCCAGCGGCGGGTCATGTTTTCCCGGATTCCGTCCTTGCCGATGATGTAGCAGTCCCCTGTCCGGGGATTCTCCCAACATCCGTAAACCCACTCGAAACCTTCCGGAAGCGGCTGGGCCATCAGGTCCTCTCTGGATAGGCCGATGACCGCGACTGCAAATAGGAAGCAGATTATTCTTTTCATCTGATAACCAGGATTTTTGTTACCAGCCTCGCAGCAAAGACCGTTCCAAAAGAAAAACGATCAACGGTCCCCACCAACATTCACTTTTCGCCAAACAGCCGCACATCGGCACCCCCTATGGGCATGCATAACGCCCCTTCGTGTGCGCCAAGGGCCGATTACGGGCTCTGGCGCACCGCAACCATCGACACAGCGCGCAGAACGGGCACTCCCGTGCGGCTATTAGGTGGAATCTGCACGGGGTGCGCCCGGTGGTGCACAAGAAGGGACAACGGGCGCGGAAAGAGGGCAATAATGCGGCCGGTGGTGTCGGATTTGGGACACCGGGCACGCTGGGGGCGAAGAGGGGGTGTAATCTTTTGGGAAGGAGGCAGCATTTGGAGTTTCAAATATAAAATATTTGAGAAAGATTTGTTATCTTTGTAAATTACAACTCTTGTGTAAGGATTATGGATTTCACGCAGGCGAAACAGCGGATCGAGTGGCTGAAGGCGGTTCTTTGGGAGAACAGCCGGAAGTACTATGTGGAGAACGCGCCCACGATGTCGGACTACGAGTACGACCAGCTGATGCACGAGCTGGAGGACCTGGAGGCGCAGTATCCGCAGTACCGGACGCCCGACTCCCCTACCCAGCGCGTGGGCAGCGACCTGGAAACGCCGGATGTCCAGAACATCGAGGCGGGCGCCGGGAAGGAGTTCGCGAAGTATCCGCACAAGTATCCGATGCTTTCGCTGGGCAACACTTACAGCATCGCTGAGGTGGAGGAATTCGCGGAAAGGGCCACCAAGACGCTGGAGACGCCGTTCACCTGGTGCTGCGAGCTCAAGTTCGACGGCACGGCCATCTGCCTGACCTACCGGAACGGCAAGCTGTTCCGGGCGCTCACCCGCGGCGACGGCGTGGTGGGCGACGATGTCACCGCCAATGCCCGCAAGATCGCCAACATTCCCGAAAAGCTGAAAGGTACGGGCTGGCCGGCGGAGTTCGAGATCCGCGGCGAGGTGCTGATGCCCTACGAGTCCTTCGACCGACTGAACCGGGAGCGGGAAGCCAATGAGGACCAGCCGTTCGCGAATCCCCGCAACGCGGCCAGCGGCTCGCTGAAGCTGCAGGATCCGGAGGAGGTGGCGAACCGCGGCCTGATGTGCACCCTGTACCACATCCCGGTGGGGCAGGTGGACTACCCTACCCACGACGAGGCCCTGAAGGCCGCCCAGTCCTGGGGACTTCCGGTCTCCGACGAGCGCCGGATCTGCCGCAGCATCGACGAGATCGAGGCTTTCATCGCCCATTGGGATACCGCCCGCAAGCAGCTTCCGTATGCCACCGACGGCATCGTGATCAAGATCAACGAACTGGACGCCCAACGCACGCTCGGCTATACGGCCAAGTCCCCGCGCTGGGCGGTCGCGTATAAATTCAAGGCGGAGCAGGCGCTGACGCCCATCCTGTCCATCGACTACCAGGTGGGCCGCACCGGCGCGGTGACGCCCGTCGCGAACATGGAACCCGTGTTCCTGTCCGGGACGATGGTCAAGCGCGCCACCCTCGTGAACGAGGACCAGATGGCGATGCTGGACATCCACGAAGGCGACTGGGTGTACGTGGAGAAAGGCGGGGAGATCATCCCCAAGATCACCGGCGTGGAGGAATCCAAACGGCAGCCCGGCGCGAAGCGCCCGGCCTTCCCGACGGTGTGCCCCGACTGCGGCACGCCGCTCGTGAAGCCCGAGGGAGAAGCCAAGTGGTTCTGCCCCAACACCGACGGCTGCCCGACGCAGATCAAGGGCAAGCTCGTGCACTTCCTGGGCCGCAAGGCCATGAACGTGCTCGCGGGCGACGCCACGGTGGAGCAGCTCTACAACCTGGACCTGGTGAAGACCCCGGCCGATTTCTACGACCTCCGCGAAAGCCAGCTCGTGATGCTGGAAGGCTGGAAGGAGCGCGCGGCGCAGCGGTTCCTGGACAGCCTGCGGGAGTCCAGGAACGTGCCCTTCGAGCGCGTCCTCTTCGCCATCGGCATCCGCTACGTGGGCGAGACCACGGCGCGGGACATCGCCCGGCATTTCGGCGACATCGACACGCTGGCGCAGGCCTCGAAGGAGGAACTCGCCGCCGTGCCCGAGGTGGGCGAAGTCATCGCCGAGAGCGTGTACAAGTATTTCCGCGACGAACGGCATCTGAAGGAAATCGAGCGGCTGAAGGCCGCCGGCCTGCAGATGGCCGTGGTCCGGAAGGCGGAGAACGCCTCCGACGCCCTCGCCGGGAAGACCATCGTCATCAGCGGCAACTTCTCCGTCTCCCGCGACGAGATGAAGGCCCTGATCGAGGCCAACGGCGGCAAGAACAGCGGCTCCGTCTCCGGCAAGACTGCCTTCCTGCTGGCCGGCAGCAAGCCCGGCCCCGAAAAGATCAAGAAAGCCGAATCCCTGGGGGTGCCGATCCTGGACGAGGAAGCGTTCCGGAAGCTTCTGCCAGATTCTTCGGTCGCTTCGCTCCCTCAGAATGACAAGGAGACCGGCCCTCAGAATGACAACGAGAGCGAATTGACCCTGTTCTAGACCCATGAAAGTGTTCGAACGAATCGCGCATTGGACGCAAGTCCGGATCCGCTGGGCGACCATCGTCGTCAAGCGGATTGTCCGGTTCGTCACGCACGACATGTGGTATCTGAACGTGGAGGACCTGTCCCGTTGGAAGAAGCGGGGCGTGGAGGACCTCAAGACCGTCTTCGTGATGCTCAAGGTCTTCTCCGACCAGAAGATCGGCTACCAGATTACGGCCCTCGCCTACCAGAGCATGATGTCGGTGGTCCCGTTTATCGCCATCGGCCTGTACTTGACGAACGGAATCGGCATTGCCGACCAGTTCAGCGCCTTCCTGCACGCAAACATCAGCAACCAGCGGCTGATCGACGACTTGCTTTCCGCTTCGGAGAAGATTATCACGACGGCGGAATCGGGCCTGTTCGGCTTCATCAGCATGGCTTCCTTCCTGTGGATCCTCATCTCGCTGATGCTCACGGTCCGGCGCGTGTTCAACAATGTGTGGCAGGCGAAGGAGAAACGCAGTTTCTTCCGGGTGCTCGGCATCGGCCTCGGCGTCCTCATCCTGTCCCCTTTCGTGATTGTCTTGTTCTTCTCCGGCTCGGTCGTGTATTCGACGGTGCTGGACTATATCGTTCCGAGCGGCCTGTTCTTCTCGGATCATCTGAAAAACTTCCTGTCCTGGGCCCTGTTCGCCGGCGCGTCCGTCCTGATCCTGACGGCGATGTACAAGTACCTGCCGGCGGCCGTGGTCAAGACGCGCCCGGCCTTCAAGGCGGCACTCATTGCCGGCATCGGTTTCACGGCCGTGCAATATCTCTACCTGGAGACGCAGGTCATGGTGGCCAAGCAGAGCGCCATTTACGGCGTGCTGGCCGCCATCCCGCTCTTCATGATCTGGCTGAACCTGGGATGGACCATCATCCTGTATGGTGCTGAACTGTCCTATGCCTTCCAGCATGCGAACCATCTGAACCCGAGTGAGGTGCTATGAGTTATTCCGAGT
Source organism: uncultured Bacteroidales bacterium (assembly GCA_900316525.1). GTDB lineage: Bacteria > Bacteroidota > Bacteroidia > Bacteroidales > UBA932 > Cryptobacteroides. The sequence continues at coordinate 30,040 of ONDF01000022.1, read as the reverse complement.
TTACCGAGAAAGATTACGAGCTCATCGACCGAGACTGGCAGGTGCTGTATGCATCGGCCTCGAAACGGTGCGCGGACGCCCGTGAATTGGAAACCGTCTGTCAGGCCTACGCGTTTGCGAACGAGGCCCATAAGAACGTCCGCCGCCGCAGTGGGGAGCCGTACATGCTCCATCCCATCGCGGTGGCCCAGATCGTCGTGGACGACATCGGCCTGGGCTACAAGTCCATTTCCGCCGCCCTCCTGCACGACGTGGTGGAGGACACGGACTTTACGGTGGACGACCTCCGCGACCGCTTCGGCGACAAGATCGCCAGCCTCGTGGACGGCCTGACCAAGATCAAGAACGTCCTGGACAACGAGAACAAGGACCTCAGCGCCCAGAGCCTCCAGGCGGAGAATTTCAAGCGGATCCTCCTCACGCTGAACGACGACCCGCGCGTGGTCCTGATCAAGCTGGCCGACCGCCTGCACAACTGCCGCACCATCGAGTTCATGCCCGAGCACAAGCGCGACAAGATCCTGTCGGAGACGATGTTCGTGTTCATCCCGCTCGCCCACCGGCTCGGCCTGTACAGCGTCAAGTCCGAACTCGAGAACATCTGGCTGCGCTACAAGGAGCCCGACGCCTACCGGGACATCAGCACCAAGATCAACCGGAACATCCAGCAGCGGGCGAAGGAGATCAACGCCTTCATCGTTCCCATCGACGAGGCCCTGAAGAAGGCCGGATTCAGGTATGAGATCAAGAAGCGGGTGAAGACTCCGTATTCCGCCTGGCACAAGATGCAGGTGAAGCAGATCCCCTTCGAGCAGGTGTTCGACCTGTATGCGATCCGCATCATCTTCGATCCCGACCGCGAGAACGGCGAATCGGAGCGCGACCAGTGCTACCACGTCTTCTCCATCATCACCGGCATCTACCGGTATATGCCCGAGCGCCTGCGCGACTGGGTGAAGCATCCCAAGAGCAACGGTTACGAGGCCCTGCACTGCACCCTGCTCAGCCCCTCCGGCATCTGGGTGGAAGTCCAGATCCGCACCCGGCGGATGGACGACATCGCCGAGAAGGGCATCGCGGCCCACTGGACCTACAAGCAGAACGGCTACGTGAGCGAGAACGACAGCGAGATGGACCTCTGGCTGGAGCGGATCAAGGAAGTGCTGGTGAACCCGGACGTCAACGCCCTGGAACTGCTGGACATCATCCACAACGACCTCACCAGCGCGGAGATCTACGTGTTCACTCCGAAGGGCGAGCAGCGCGCCATCGAGAAGGGCGCGACGGTGCTGGACTTCGCCTACCTGATCCATACCGAGGTGGGCAACAAGGCCATCGCCGCCAAGGTCAACCAGCGCCTGGTGGCCCTGAACTACGTCGTCAAGACCGGCGACCAGGTGGAGATCATCACGGCCAGCGAGGAGCATCCCAAGCGGGAATGGCTCCAGTTCCTCAAGACGCGGAAGGCCCGCAACCTCGTGGTGGACTATTTCCGGAACGAACGGAAGCAGACGGTCGACTATGGCCGGCAGCTGCTGGAAGAGCAGGTGAAACTGCACGGCTCCAAGCTGGACGAGGCGATGATCCAGCGCATCGAGGCCGCCTACGGGGCGACGGACCGGGAGGACTTCTTCTACAAGATCGGCATCGGCTCCCTCAAGCTGGACAACCTGGCCGATGTCCTGAAATCCAGGCAGCGCTACTCCCTCCTCCGCCGGATCTTCTCCCCGCCGAAGGAAAAAGCCAAGGAGCCGGAGGTGGAATACATCATCGGCGGCAAGGACGACGACGGACGCCAGTTCGTCATCGCGACCTGCTGCAACCCGATCCCCGGTGACGCCGTCGTGGGCATCAAGTCGCCCGACGGCCGGATCACGGTCCACAAGAAATCCTGTCCCGTCGCCGAGGAGATCGCCGCCACCCACGGCGACTGGGTGGTCGTGCCCAAGTGGCAGGAGGCCGCCGAGGCGAAGACGTTCCTGGTACGGATTTCGCTCAAGGGAATCGACCGGATGGGCCTGCTGAACGAGATCTCCCGCTTCCTGTCCCTGGTGATGGGGGCCAACATGCGGCGGCTGAACCTCAGCGCGGACAACGGCATCTTCGAGGGGTACATCGACCTGTACGTGAACAGCAAGGACGTGCTGGAAAAGATCCTCAAGAAGCTCACCACCATCGAGGGCATCGAGACGGTGTCCCGCATCGACCTGTAATGAAATGAATATGAAGCGATTGTCCAAATATCTCCCGCTCATCCCGGCCGCCCTGGTCCTCGGGGCGATGATGTTCCCGTCGGGGTGCGCGAACACCACCACCCCGCCCACGGGCGGCCCGAAGGACACCATCCCGCCGGTGCTCCTGAAGACGGCCCCCCTTCCCGGGGCGGTGAATGTGCCGACGCACAAGACGCAGCTCAAGTTCACCTTCGACGAGTACGTGGTGATCAAGGATGCGAACAACATCTTCCTGTCTCCCCCGCTGGAGAAGAAGCCCAAGTACCGGATGTCCGGAAAGACGCTCGTCGTGTATTTCGAGTCCGACCTGGACTCCAACCGGACCTATACGCTGGACATCACCGGCGCCGTCGCCGACAACAACGAGGGCAACATGTACGAAGGGTTCACCCTCGTCTTCTCCACGGGCGCGCAGATCGACTCGATGTGCATGACGGGCATCGTCCAGGACTGCAATACCCTGATGCCCATCAAGGGCGCGACGGTGCTCCTGTACAAGGACCAGGCCGATTCCGCCATCTTCCTGCACCGTCCGGACGCGGCGGCCAAGACCGACGACTGGGGCTTCTTCAGCATCCGCAACATCCAGGATACGACGTACCGGGTGTACGCCCTGAAGGACGCGAACAACAACAACATCTACGAACCCGACCAGGAGAGCGTCGCCTTCCTGGACGAGCCGTTCCGCCCCAAGACCGTCATCAACGACTCCCTGTACGAGTTCAAGAAATTCAACATGAAGGACACGGCGCTGTGCCTCGCGCGGAAGCAGGACGTGGAGCTGAACATCTTCCGCGAGAAGCCTTCCAAGCAGTTCATCGTCAAGAAGGAACGCGTAGGCCTGCGGACCGCGTACCTGACCTTCATGGCGCCGGGCGCCAAGGTGAACTCCTTGAAATTCAAGGGACTGCCCAAGGAGAAGCTCATCTCCCAGTTCAACCCGCAGCTGGACAGCCTGGAGCTTTGGGTGAACGACCAGCGGAAGATGCCCGACACCCTGTTCCTGGAGATCAACTATGACAAGACGGATACCCTCGGGAATCTCGTCCCGACGGACGAGGAAGTGAAGCTCGCCCTGGACAAGAAAATGCGGGCGGAACTGCAGAAGAGTTCCCAGCGGGACATCAAGCATGAGGACACCATCGCCGTGTACAAGGGCGAGGTGGACCCGACGACCGTGGAGCAGTACGGCTTCTCGGTGGAGTTCAAGTATCCGCTCATCCGGGAGGCCTGGGATTCGCTGGTCTTCCGCTCCGTGAACCCGCGCCAGCAGGAGAAGATCGAGAAGTACACCGTGACGAAGGATCCGAACAACCTGCGCCGGTACACGATCATGCCGAAGGACAAGCTGATGGACGGCTTCGACTACATCCTGAAGATCCCCCACCGGAAATTCCGGGACGTGAACGGCTATTACAATGACAGCACGGAGATGAAGGTCACCCTTCCCAAGGACGAGAAGCTGAGTTCCATCTCCCTCGAGATGACCCACGTCAAGAACCGATACATCGTGGACCTGCTCAGCGAGAAGCGCGACAAGGTCATCCGCAGTTTCACCGTCGACGGGGACCAGACCGTCCACTTCCCGTACGTTTCGGCCGGGAAATACTGCCTCCGCATCACGGAGGACCGCAACAAGAACGGCCTGGTGGACACCGGCAGCATCCTGGAGCACCGGCAGCCGGAGAAGGTGATCTTCTTCAAGATCAAGGACCAGTTCCTGCTGGAAATCCCCGAGCGGACGGAGTATACGCAGAAAATCGACATGGAGGAGCTGTTCAAATGAGAAAGGCTGTAATTCCCGTATTGCTGGCCCTTTCGCTGGCCGCCCTGCCGCTTTCCGCGCAGGAGAACAAGAAGAAGAAAGCCATCGACCTCGAGCAGGAATTCTTCCAGCTGCCCGATTCCGTCACCAACGAATGGCTGGACGCCACGCCCCTGCCCAAGAAGGCGCGGATCAACGATTACTGGATCGTGGGCGTCCATGGCGGCGTCTCCCTCCAGTACGGATACTACAATCCCCCCCGCCAGACCCGCTTCTATCCCAACCTGCCGGTCTGGGGCGTTTCCATCACCCGCTTCGCGACGATGATGAACACGTTCCCGAACCTGGGCATGGAAGTGGGCTTCCAGCACAACTACGAGGGCTATAATTTCAAGGAATACGAGGTGGACGGGATAGACGGGAAGGACACCTACCGCCAGGACATCGACGGCTACCATGAGGCTTATATGGAGGTTCCGGAGGTGTTCATCCTCACCCACGGCCATATCGATATGGGCCAGTATGCGAAAATCAACCTCAAGCTGGGCATGTACGGCGGATACCGGATGAACATCACCCGCATCCACGACAATGCATATAATAGGGTCTATCACGACCCGGAGATCGCGCATTCCTTCCGGGACACGGACAACCGCTGGTCCTATGGCGTCCAGGGCGGACTCGGCTTCGGCCTGATGTTCGATCCGATCGAGGTGCATCTGGGCGTACAGGTCAAATGGGGCTGGTCCTCCTTCTACAAGCCGGACGTGGTCAGCCCGTACTACTACCGCTTCGCTTATCCGCTGGACGGCGCCGTGACGCTCGGCGTCTATTACCAGCTGACCAAGCGCCGGGGCCATACCCGGACGGCGCTCCGCCGGCTGGCGCGCGAATACCTGGAACAGGAAAGGGAACAGAAAGAACAATGACGATGGAAACACGCGTAGTCAAGGTGGGTGACGTCCTCATCGGAGGAAACAACCCGGTCGTCGTCCAGACGATGTGCAACACCCATACGTACGATGTCGATGCGACGGTGGCGCAGACGCTGCGGCTGGCGAAGGCCGGCGCGCAGCTCGTGCGCATCACCGTCCCCGGCCTGCAGGATGTCTCGCACGTGCGGGAGATCAAGGCCCGGGTGCGCGCTGCGGGCTGCAGCGTCCCGCTGGTGGCCGACATCCATTTCTCCTCGGAAACGGCCATCGCGGTGGCTTCCGTCGTGGAAAAGGTCCGGATCAATCCGGGCAACTTCCACAAGGACCACGCCGAGGCCCGGCGCCAGTTCGCCCTGTTCCTCGAAGAGTGCAAGAAGTACGGGACGGCCATCCGCATCGGCCTGAACCACGGGTCGTTGGGCGCCTATATCGTCGAGAAATACGGGAATACGCCCCAGGCGATGGCGCTGGCGGCGATGGAGTGGGTCGAGATGTGCCTGGACGCGGATTTCTACCAGGTCGTCGTCTCGCTCAAGGCCAGCAACACCGTCGTGATGATCGAGGCCTACCGGGAACTCGCACGGATGATGCAGGAACGCGGCGTCGTGTTCCCGCTCCACGTGGGCGTGACCGAGGCCGGCAACGGCGACTCCGGCCGCATCAAGTCCTGTGTCGCCATCTCCACCCTCCTCGCCGAGGGCATCGGCAATACGGTCCGTGTCTCCCTGACGGAAGACCCGGAAAACGAGATTCCCGTTGCGCAATACCTGGCCGACCGGTACTCCCCGCAGATTCTCACGTCGGTCTCCGACCGCCTCAGAATGACAGATGATTGTCATTTCGAGCGGAGCGAAGCGGAGTCGAGAAATCTTTCCGACCGCGATCGCACGATCCTCAAGGCCGCGTGCGATTACGGAAAGCCGCTGCTGGACCGCACCATCGACACGGTGTCGTTCCCGGAGCTGGAGCCCGCTTTTGGCGCGTATCTGGCCGATGAACTGCTGCAGGCGTGCCGCCGGAAGTTCTACCGGCCCGAATACATCGCCTGCCCCGGCTGCGGCCGGACGATGTACAACCTGCAAGAGGCCTTCGAGGCCGTCAAGGCCCGGACCGGCCACCTGAAGAACGTCGTCATCGCCGTGATGGGCTGCATCGTGAACGGCCCCGGCGAGATGGCGGACGCCGACTGGGGCTACGTGGGCGAAGGCGGCGGCAAGGTGACCATCTACCGCGGCAAGGAGCCCGTCCTGCGGCACATCCCCGACAGCGAGGCTGTAGACAAACTGGTTGAACTGATCGAATCCGAACAATGAAACGAACCCTCCTGACCCTCCTGGCAGCCCTGCTGTGCGTCCTTTCCTTCGCACAGGGCAGCAAAACCACCTACAAGGTCGCCCAGCGCGACACCTGCGACCTCTTCATGGACGTCTACGAGCCGGTCTCCATCCCCGGCGACACGCTCGACCGGCCCACCATCCTGTTCGTCTTCGGCGGCGGCTTCATCATGGGCCGTCGCGACGACCCGTGGGTGATGCCTTGGTTCAAGCTGCTGAACGAGAACGGCTACCGGGTGGTTTCCGTCGATTACCGCCTGGGCCTCAAGGGAGTCCGGATGCGGTTCGACCTGTTCCACCTCATCCAGAGCGCGAATTACACGAAGAAAGCCGTGGATATGGGCGTGGAAGACGTGTTCGCCTCCGTCCGCTACCTGGCGGACCATCCGGAGATCGGCGTGGACATGGACAACATCGTCATTTCCGGCAGTTCCGCCGGGGCGATGATTTCCCTCTCCTGCGAGCTCGAGGCCTGCAACCGGACCGTCCGTGCGGAAATCCTGCCCGAAGGTTTCCATTTCGCCGGCGTGATGTCCTTCGCGGGCGCGATCATGTCCGACAGCGGAAAGCCGGCGTACAAGCGCACCCCCTGCCCGCAGCTGCTCATCCACGGCACCAAGGACGGCGCCGTCGCCTATGAGAAGATCGGCTTCGGCCGCTGGGGCATGTTCGGCAGCAGCTACCTTGTGAAAGAGGTCCTGGAGCCCAAGGGGTACACCTACCAGATCTACCGCTACAAGGACCACAGCCACGACATGGCCGCGAACATGCTGGCCAACTGGCCGGAAGAGAAACGCTTCCTGGAAGTGTCCGTGATGGGCGGGAAACCCCTCGTCATCGACAGCATGGTGGATGACCCGACGATGCCGGTCTGGCAGTCGGTCACCCTGGACGATATCTATTGATTATTCCTCCGGCAGGACGGCCATCACCGTCTCCACGGCCTTGACCTTGTCGCCGAGCTTCACCTTGATCTCGGCGTCGAGGGGCAGGAACATGTCGATGCGGGAGCCGAACTTGATGACGCCGCACTGGTCGCCGCGGTTCTCCATGTTGCCGGGCTCGGAATAGCAGACGATGCGGCGCGCGAAGGTGCCCGCGATCTGCTTGAAAAAGACCTCTCCGTACTTGTTCTTCAAGCAGCTGGAGGAATGCTCGTTCAGCTCGGAGGACTTGGGATGGAAGGCGAGCAGGTACTTTCCCGGATGGTACTGGTAGTAGGTCACCCGCCCGTTCACCGGCCAGAAGTTGCAGTGCACGTCGAAAAAGTCCATGTACACGGAAATCTGGATGCAGTCCCGCTGCAGATACTCTTTCTCGAACACCTTTTCGAGGATGACCACCTTGCCGTCCGCCACCGAGGTGACGAGGCGGTCGTTCTCGTAGTCCGGGACGGTGCGGTTGGGCACCCGGAAGAACCAGGTGATGAAGAACATGAAGATGACGAGGACGACCGAGATCGGGATGGAGATCCACGGGTTGTGGATGAGCCGCGCATTCAGCCAGATCAGGATGGCGCAGATGCACCAGGCGATGAGGATGGTCTCGTAGGAGTCCTTGTCGATGCGGATGCTGTGAATGAGTCTTTTCATAGGATCGGATGGCTACAGCAGGCCAATGATGACCAGATAGATGACGCCGGCCGGGATGGCGAAGAGCGCGCTGTCGAACCGGTCCATCATGCCCCCGTGTCCGGGGATGATGTTGCCGGAGTCCTTGATCTCGCACACGCGCTTCCACTGGGATTCGAACAGGTCGCCGAAAACGCCGGCTACGTGCATGATGACGGACAGGATGACGGCGTGGTACCAGGGATAGGTCCAGAGGCCCGTCCAGACGAGGATGAGGCCCGCCAGGACGGCGAAGGCGAGGCCGCCCCAGAAGCCGGCCCAGGTCTTTTTCGGCGACACGCTCGGGAAGAGTTTCTTACTGTACTTGCCGAGCAGCATCCCGACGCAGTAGGCGCCCACGTCGGAGGCCCAGATGATGATGAAGAAGGCGAGCATCGGGCGGCCGTCGAAGTTTCCGGCCTGGTCCAGGACCACGAAGCTGGAGAGCGTGAGCGGCGCCGCGATGTACAGCAGGCCCGTGTACAGGAAGGAGAAGAGCTTGAAATCGGCTTTGTCCTTGACCATCAGGGTGGAAACCATCAGCACGAGCAGCAGGATGGCGCTGACGCCCACCAGCCGGATGTCCAGCCGGAAGGCCAGGACGAAGAACAGGGTCAGGAACGAGCAGCACCCCAGCACGATGGCCAGGGCGCGCGTCCGGGGGAACAGATCCCCCATCGTCATGCGGTAGAACTCGTACAGCATCGTCACCATCATGAAGGTGATGAGGGCGGCGTACAGGTATTTGTTCACGAGAAGGCCACCGATGACGATGGCCAGGAAACAGATGCCCGACAGAGTTCTTGTGACAGTGTTATTCATGCTCCTCGGTTTCAGGCGCGGGCTGCTCCTCTTCCGCCGGTTTCACCTTCGGGCCGAGGATCCGCTCGATGTCTTCCGCAAAGATAACTTCTTTTTCGAGAAGAAGCGCGCCCATCTGCATAAAACCTTCCTTGTGGTCCTCGATGAGCCGGTAAGTACGGTCGTGGACCTCCTGGACGATGGCCTTGACTTCATCGTCCATCAGTTCGGCCGTCTTCTCGGAATAGGGCTTCGTGAGGTTGTAGCCGCGGGCGCCGGTGGAGTCGTAGAAGGAAAGGTTGCCCACCTTGTCGCTCATGCCGTAGTACTGGACCATGCTGTAGGCCATGCCCGTCATGCGCTCCAGGTCGTTCAATGCGCCCGTGGAAGGCTCTCCATTGAGGATTTCCTCCGCGACGCGGCCGCCGATGAGAGAGCACATGCGGTCCATCATCACGCTGCGGGACCAGTTCTTCCGTTCCTCCGGGAGGTACCAGGTCAGGCCCAGGGCGTTGCCGCGCGGGATGATGCTCACCTTGAATACCGGATCCGCGTACGGGAGGAGCCAGCCCACGAGGGCGTGGCCCGCCTCGTGGTAGGCCGTCGTCCGCTTCTCCGCGGGCGACATGATGGTGTTGTTCTTGCGCTCGAGACCGCCGATGATGCGGTCCACGGCATCCAGGAAGTCCTGCTGGTTCACCGTCGCATGGTTGCGGCGGGCCGCTGTCAGGGCAGCCTCGTTGCACACGTTGGCGATATCCGCGCCGGAGAATCCCGGGGTATGCTTGGCCATGAACTCCACGTTGAAGTCCGGATCCACCTTGATGCCGCGCAGGTGCACCTGGAAGATTTCCTCGCGTTCCTTGAGCTCCGGAAGTTCGACATGGATCTGCCGGTCGAAACGGCCGGCGCGCATCAGGGCCTGGTCCAGGATGTCCGCCCGGTTCGTGGCAGCGAGGACGATGACGCCGGAATTGGTGCCGAAGCCGTCCATTTCCGTGAGCAGCTGGTTCAGGGTGTTCTCGCGTTCGTCATTGGAGGTGAAGCCGCCGTTCTTGGCGCGGGCGCGGCCCACGGCGTCGATCTCGTCGATGAAGACGATGCACGGGGCTTTCTCCTTCGCCTGGCGGAAGAGGTCGCGGACGCGGGACGCGCCCACGCCGACGAACATTTCCACGAAGTCGGAACCGGAGATGGAGAAGAACGGGACGTTCGCCTCCCCTGCCACGGCCTTCGCCAGAAGCGTCTTGCCGGTGCCCGGAGGGCCGACCAGCAGCGCGCCCTTCGGAATCTTGCCGCCGAGGGCCGTGTATTTCTTCGGATTCTTGAGGAAGTCGACGATCTCCATCACTTCCTCCTTCGCGCCGTACAGGCCGGCGACGTCCTTGAAAGTGACCTTGACTTCGTCCTTGTCGGCGAGCTTGCCGGTGGCCTTGCCCACATTGAAGGGATTGCCCATGCCGCCGCCGGCGCCGCCGGCGCCCCGGTTCATGCCCCGGAACATCCACACCCAGAAGAGGATGAGGAGCAGCGTGGGGAAAATCCACTGGGCGAGTTCCGCCCAGGTATGGTCGGCGTTCTGCATGACCACCTTGAACTGGTCCCCGACCGGAAGGTTCTCATTCAGTTTCGCGAAGTTCTCCTCCGGGTCGAACCGGGCGGAGACCAGGAAATAGAAGTGCGGCGACCGGCGCGGGACGGCCCCGCCCGGGAACTGGTCGGCGTACTTGGCCAGGCGCTCGGGACGGACCTTGACCTCGCCCTGGAGGTCGTTCCGCACGAAGACGATCTCCTCGATGTCGCCCGACTGGGCCATCGTCTGGACCTGCTGCCATTCGATCTTCTGGGGCTCGGAGGACTGCTGGTTCGAGAACAGCAGCCAGCCGATGCCGAGGATCAGCAGGATGTACAGCCAGGAGAAATTGAAGGATACGCGGAAGGTCTTTCCGCCCTTCGGATCTTTCTTTTTGTCAGCCATCTATGCTTCGGTTTTTTTGGCCGCGGGCTTCTTGCGCTCCTTGTATTCCTTGCGGGGAAGGTCCGCCCAGAGGTCCTCCAGGCGGTAGAATTCGCGGTATTCCTTGAGGAAAATGTGGACGACGATGTGGCCGTAGTCCTGGATGATCCAGAAATTGTTGCCCTCGCCCTGGGAGCGCCAGAGCTTGTGGCCCTCCTCCTGCATCTTTTCGGCGATGTTGTCGGCGATGGCGCCCACCTGGGTGGTGTTGGAGCCGTCGCACACCACGAAGAAGTCCGTGATGGCGCCGTCCATCTTGCGCATATCCAGTGAGACCACGTCCTGGCCTTTCTTGTCCAGGATTGCATCGGCAATCAGCCGAAGGTCGTGTGTAATCATATCGGGATTATTTGTATTTTTGCAGTACAAAGATACACAAAATCCGAACCAATGGAAAATGTCATGCGGATAAAGTGGTTCGAGGAGCTGGATTCCACCAGCAGCGAGCTTCTGCGGCACATCGGGGACTATGACAATTTGTCAGTGGTCGCCGCCGTGAACCAGACGGCGGGGCGCGGCCAGCGCGGAAACCGGTGGTTTTCGGCCCCGGGCGACAACCTCACGTTTTCCTTCCTGCTGCGCCCGGAGGCGCTTCCGGCCCGGGAAGTGATGGCCCTGACCTGCTTCGCGACGCTCGCGGTCCGGGATGCGCTCCGGGCGGAAGGCGCCGAGGCCGTCATCAAGTGGCCGAACGACATCTATGTGGGCAAGCGGAAGATCTGCGGGATGCTCGTGGAAAACGGCCTCGAAGGGGCGGACATCGCCTGGTCCGTCATCGGCATCGGCATCAACCTGAACCAGACGGTCTTTCCGGGCGGAGTCCTGAATCCCACCTCCCTGAAGCGGCTCACCGGAAAGACCTACGATCCGGTTTCCTTCTTGGAGAACCTCTGTCACGGACTGGAAGCCCGCCTGCCCGGCTTGGCGACGCCGGAAACCCGGAAGGCGCTCCGGGACGCCTACGAGCAGGATCTGTTCCAGAAGAACCTGCCCGCCCGCTACCGGGACCTCCGGACCGGAGAGGAATTCCTGGGCACGATCCGAGGCATCACGCCCGAAGGCCTTCTACGCGTTGAAGCCGAAGGCCGCGAACGGACCTTCGGCTTCAAGGAAGTCAGCTATATCCTGTAATTACCCTTCCCGCAGGGCGGCGACCGCGGCGGCGGGATCCTCCGCCCGGAACACGGCGCTGCCGGCGACGAGGATGTCTACGCCGGCCTTCGCCAGGCGCCCGGCGTTCTTCGGCGAGACGCCGCCGTCCACCTCGATGAGGGCCTTGCTGCCGATGCGCTTGAGCTCGGCCTTCACGGCCCGGACGCGGGCGTAGGTGTCCTCGATGAACTTCTGCCCGCCGAAGCCGGCGAAGACGCTCATCAGCAGCACGTAATCCACCTTCCCGAGGTACGGGAAGATCTTCTCCACCGGGACGTCCGGGTTGATGACGATGCCCGCCTTTACCCCGAAGCTGTGGATGAGGTCGATGACCGTATCCGTCTGATCCAAAGCGGCTTCGTAGTGGAAGCTGATCATGGCGGCGCCCGCCTTCGCGAAGCGTTCCACGTACTTTTCCGGATGGACGATCATCAGGTGCACGTCCATCGGCTTGCGCGCTTCCCGCGCAACGGCTTCCACGACCGGGAAGCCGAACGAGATGTTCGGGACGAAGGTGCCGTCCATGATGTCCAGGTGGAAGATGTCCGCATGGGCATTGACCGTTTCCACCGCTTTCGCGAGGTGGAGGAAGTCGGCGGCGAGGAGGGAGGGCGCGATCAGCATCTTACGAGAAATTGACGACGACATCCTTCAGGTGTTCGACGAACTTGTCCAGCGAGGCGAGCTCGAGCTTCTCGCCCGGGGCGTGCACGTTCCGGAGGGTGGGACCGAAGGAGATCATGTCCAGGTCCGGGAACTTCTCCAGGAACAGGCCGCATTCGAGGCCGGCGTGGATGGCCTTGACCTCGGGTTCCTTGTTGAACAGGCGCTTGTAGGAGTCTACGGAGACCTTCAGGATGCGGGAATCCAGGTTGGGTTTCCAGCCGGGATACTCCCCATGGTGCTCCGCTTCGAAGGAACCCAGGAAGAAGGCGGCTTCCACCCTTTCCGCGATCGCATGCAGTTCGGAAACGACGGAACTGCGCTGGCTCGTGACGACCTTGAGGACATCGCCGTGGATATGCGCCGCAGCCAGGTTCGAGGAAGTCTCGACCAGGCCGGGAATGTCCATGGACATCTTCTCCACCCCGTGCGGGATGCTCAGGAGCGTCATGATGATGCAGGCGGCGTCCCCTTCCTCGATCGGGCGGATGAGGGAGGCTTCCTCCGTGAAGACGACCTTGAGGTCCGGGTCGCTGGATTTGTACTCGGCCCGGATGAGGTTTTCGAACTCCGCGGCTTCGTCCTTCCAGTCGTCGATGTCCGCGGCCGGGACGGCGATGACGGCTTCCGCCTCGCGGCAGATGGCGTTGGGCTTGTTCCCGCCCCCGATGGACAGGAGCTGGAAATCGTACTGGAGTTCGGTGTACAGGAAGCGGATGAGGAGCCGCAGGGCGTTCGCCCGCTCCTTGTTGATGTCGTCGCCGCTGTGGCCGCCGCGGCCGCCGGTGAGGCGGATCTTCACCGTCCGGTAGCCCTTGCGCAGGGCCTCGCGCTTGAATTCGAAGGTGGCGGTGGTGTCGATGCCGCCGGCGCAGCCTACGAAGAGCTGGCCTTCGTCCTCGGAATCCAGGTTGATGAGGGTTTTCCCCTCGAAGAAGCCGGGCTCCAGCGCGAAGGCGCCGTCCATGCCGGTTTCCTCGGAAATCGTGAACAGGCACTCGAGCTTCCCGGTAGGCAGGTCGCTGTCGAGGAGGGCGAGGCAGGCGGCGACGCCGATGCCGTCGTCCGCGCCGAGGGTGGTGTTCTTCGCCACCATCCAGCCGTCCTCCACCTCATAGGGGATCGCCTGGGTGAGGAAGTCGAACTCGAAATGCGCGTTCTTCTCGCACACCATGTCCTGGTGGGCCTGGAGAACGAGGGTGGGCACGTTTTCCTTGCCGGGGGCAGCTTCCTTGACGATCACCACGTTGCCGGTCTTGTCGGTCCGGCACTCGAGGCTGCGCTTTGCGGCGAATTCCTGCAGGAAAGCGGTCATCGGACCTTCGTGTCCGGACTCGCGCGGAATCCGGGTGATGTCCTTGAAAATGTCCAATACGGTATCAGCGGTCATATGCATGCGTGTTTTGTTGCGTAAAGATACACAAAAAAACGGAACTTCAAGTCCCGTTCCCTGCGTATATGTCAGGATTTCTTACCGCTCCACCGGAACGGCGACCATGTTCTCGATGTCCGTGACGTACTGACGGAAGGTCTTGTCGGTGGACATCAGGTCCTGGACCGTGGTGCAGGCGTGCAGGACGGTGGCGTGGTCCTTGCCGCCGAGCTCGGAGCCGATGGTGGACAGCGAGCAGTTGGGAATGAGGTTCCGGCACTCGTACATCGCGATCTGGCGGGCCTGGACGATCTGGCGCTTGCGGGACTTGGAGAGCAGGATGTCGCGGGTGATGTTGAAATACTCGCACACGGTGTCTACGATCAGGTCGATGGAGACGTCCGACTGTTCCTCGCCCACGATCTTGCCGGTAATGCTCTCCGCCAGGGAAACGGTGATTTCCTTGTGGCACAGGGTCGCGTTCGCGATCAGGGAGATGAGCGTGCCCTCGAGCTCGCGGAAGTTGGACTTGATCCGGGAGGCCAGGAAGGCAAGGACTTCCTCGTCGATGGCGACGCCCTCGCGGAAGGCGCGGGCCTTGAGCATCGACAGGCGGGTCTCGTAATCCGGCTTGAAGAGTTCCACGGAGAGGCCCCACTTGAAGCGGGACAGGAGGCGCTCCTCGAAGTTCTGCAGGTCCACGGGGGCGCGGTCCGAGGTGAAGATCAGCTGCTTGCCGCTCTGGTGCAGGTGGTTGAACACGTTGAAGAACGCATTCTGGGAACCCTGTCCGAGCAGGTCCTGGATGTCGTCCACCAGCAGGACGTCGATCTTCATGTAGAAGGCCATGAAATCCACGAGGCGGTTGCCCTTGATGGCGTCCATGTACTGGGTCTTGAACTCGTTGCCGGTCACGTAGAGGACCACGAGGTCCGGATACTTCTCCTTGATGGCGATGCCGGTGGCCTGGATCAGGTGCGTCTTGCCGAGACCCGGCCCGCCGAAGATGAACAGCGGGTTGAACGGGGTCCGGCCGGGCGCGTTGGAAATGTTGCCGCCGGCGTTGATGCCGAGCTTGTTGCACTCCCCTTCCACGAGGTTCGCGAAGCAGTAGACCGGGTTCAGCCGCGGGTCGATCTTCAGGCGCTGGACGCCGGGGAAGACGAACGGGCTGGGGCTGCCGGACGGCTGCGCGGTGTTGATGGCGACCGTCTTGTTGGTCGGGGCCAGGCCGTGGGAGGCCGGGAACACCATGGGCTTCTCCAGCTGCACCGGGCGGACCATGTAATGGAGCTGGGCGCCGGCGCCGATGGCGCGCTTGAGCGTCATCTTGAGGAGATCCAGGTAGGTGCCTTCGATATAATCGCGGAAGAAATCCGTGGGCACTTCCACGGTCAGGGTACTCTCCACGAGGGAGACCGGACGGATGGGCTTGAACCACGTGTCAAACTTCTGCGGATCAATGTTGTTGGCAATGATCTGCAGACAGTTATTCCACACGGCAATATGTCTGTCTTGTCCGGTCACGGGGATATTCGATAGGTTTTGTAATGCAAAGATGGAGGAAAAAAACTTGATAACAAATTATATTTGCTATTGCTTTTTCAGAATTTTTTATTTTAATTCTATGTTGCAGGGCCGCAACTTGACCGTCTTAAAAATTCCCTGAATATCAAGCAGTTACATTCCTTAACTTTTTATAGAATGCACGCAGTTGGGTTTCTTGTTTAGAAATTTTCCAAATTACGCAGATGCGGAAAAAGCCCTTTCAGACGCCCTTGAAACGCAGAAAAATCAAGGAATTCGGGTGACCGTTTCTACGTCCTTGGAGACCAGGAAACAGCCGGGAAATTTCTTGTCCAGCTCCTTCTTTTTTTTGCGGACGGCAGCCAGGTCTTCCCCGGCGACGAGGATGTACTTGTATAGCTTGCCGGAGCGGACCTCGACCGGGGTGTATCCCTTGAAGAAAGCGTCGGTCGGTTTCATCTTCTTGGAGGTAGCCAGTACCTGGACGCCATAGACGACGCCGGCCGGCTCCGAGACCTTTCCGGTCTCCGGTTTCGGATCGGGCTGGGCCGCCGGCTTGGTTTCCGGAGCGGCTTCGGGCTTCGTGGCGCTTTCCGGCGCGCTGGACGTCGACATGGAGTTGTCGTACCGCTTCTTGAAGGTCTTGATGGCCTTCAAGAGATTCTCCGCGATCTTGTCGCGGTCCTCCGGGGAGCGCAGGGCCTTGAGGTCGTTCGCATTGGTCATGAAGCCCACTTCCACCAGGACGGCGGGCATCGTGGTGCGCCACAGCACCCAGAATGGATCCTGCGAGACGCCGCGGTTGTGGGGAATGGGGCCGCCTTTCATCGCGTTGGCGACGTCCTCGGCGAAGACGAGGCTGTGCTCCAGGTGCGCGTTCTGCACCAGGCTGAAGAGGATGTAGGACTGCGGGTCCGACGGGTCGAAGCCCTGGTAGCGGGTCTTGTAGTCGTCCTCCAGGAGGATCACCGAGTTCTCGCGCTTGATCAGGTCCAGGTTCTTGCTGAACAGGTCGTTCCCCTCCCGGCTGGACTGGCCCAGGCAGTGGATGGAGTAGCCGTTCGCCGAGGTCCCCTTCGCCTGCGCATTCACGTGGATGGAGATGAACAGGTCCGCGCCCAGGTCGTTGGCGATGTCCGCGCGGCCGCTCAGGGTGACGAAGGTATCGTCGGACCGCGTGAGGACGGTTTTCACGCCCGGCAGGGACTCCCCGATCTTCCGGGAAAGGCGCTGGGCGATGTCCAGGGCCACATTCTTCTCCCGGGTTTTCTTGTCCGCGCTGATGCAGCCCGGGTCATGGCCGCCGTGGCCGGGGTCGATGACGATGGTGGAAAGTTTCAGCCGGTCCTGCGCGGACGCCTGCTCAGGCACAATGCTTGCTGCAAGCAGGACGGCCAAAACGGCCAGGACGGGGCGTATGGTGCGCTTCATGGGCGTGTCGTTTTGAATTGACTGAAAATTGTCGTAATTTTGTCGGTTACAAATATAATAAAATTTGGACAGAATCTGGAAATATCTGGTGGCGATCTTGCTGGCCGTCCTGGTGGGACAGGGCGTTTCTTCCGCCCAGCGCCAGCGCCGAAACCGCAACCGGGACCGCGTCGAAGCGGTGACGGATACGGCGGCGGCCATCGTCCTTCCGGATTCCGTCATCGCCCGGCAGCGGGCCGATTCCATCGCCCGCCGCGACTCCCTGGACATGCTCGAGAAGAGTTCCCTGGACCTTCCCGCCTTCTCCACTGCCAAGGACTCCATCATCACGGAGTTCACGGGCGGCGAGCGGAAAGTGTACTACTACGGCGGCGCCACCGTCACCTACCAGGACATGAAACTCACCGCGGACTACATCGAATACGACATGAAGACGAACACCGTCTTCGCCCGCGGCCGGTATGACGAGGCGACCGGGGAATGGGTCGGCCAGCCCGAGATGACGCAGGGCAAGTCCACCTACAAGATGGAGGAGCTCCGGTACAACTTCGATTCCCGGAAATCGTTCATCACGAACATGATCACCCAGGAGTCCGAAGGTCTCCTGCAGGGCCAGAAGATCAAGATGATGCCGGACCAGTCGGTGAACCTGAAGCAGGGTATGTACACGGTCTGCGACCTGGAGCACCCGCACTATTATATGAAACTGTCCATGGCGAAGGTCGTCACGCAGCCCTCCCAGAAGACGGTCTTCGGACCGGCCTTCCCGGTGATCGCCGACGTCCCGATCCCCATCGGCCTCCCCTTCGGCTTCGTCCCGTCCAAGCCCACCCGGGCCACGGGCCTGCTGATGCCCACCTTCGGCGAGGAGGTCGCCCGCGGTTTCTTCGTCAAGGACGCCGGCATGTACTTCGTCCTGGGCGACTATTTCGACCTGTCCCTGACCGGCAGCTACTTCACCCTGGGCTCCTACGCCGTGGACATCAATTCCCGGTACAAGGTGAATTACAAGTTCAACGGCAACTTCTCCCTCACCTACTCCAACGACCAGACGGGCGAGAAGGGCAGCGCTGACTTCCGCCAGACCAAGAACTTCGGCCTCAAATGGTCCCACACGCAGGATGCCAAGGCCCATCCGGGAACGACCTTCAGCGCCTCCGTGAACTTCTCCAGCCCGTCCAACAGCAAGTACAATTCGCGGTCCGTGGACGAGGCCCTGCAGAACCAGGTGTCCTCCTCCGTCTCCTATTCCCGCAACTGGAACGGCAAGGTGAGCCTGTCGGTGAACGCCCTTCACAACCAGAACTCCCGCGACTCCAGCTACTCCTTCACCCTGCCGAACGTCACCCTTTCCGTGACGCGCTTCTATCCTTTCAAGCAGAAGAACCGCGTGGGCAAGGAAAAGTTCTACGAGAAGATCTCCTTCGGCTATTCGACCTCCTTCCAGAACCGCCTCAATTTCAAGATGCGGGACATGCAGGACTTCGTGTACAACGCCGACGGCACCTACCAGGTGGACCCGGTCACCGGGGTGCGGGTCAAGCAGTTCGGCGACTCCCTGGGCGTGAAGGCGCTGGACCGCCTCACGAACGGCATGGGCCACAACTTCCAGATCGGCCTGCCGAACTTCACCCTGTTGAAGTACCTCAATTTCACCCCCAGCGTGACCTACGGCATGAACTGGATGTTCAACGCCGGCCGGCAGTACCTGGAGGACGAACTGGATGCGGACGGCAATCCGATCATGGTCACGGACACGGACGGGAACCTGGTCCATGCGCAGCGGGTCGTCAGCGACCCCGGACGGGCCTTCAACACCTTCGGCGTCACCCAGACCTATTCCGGGGCGATGTCCATGAGCACCCGTATCTACGGCATGTTCAACTTCGGGAAGCACCGGAAGATCCAGGCGATCAGGCACGTGATCACGCCTTCCGTGTCGATGTCGTTCAGCCCGGAAAAGGGCAAGGCCTTCAACGGCTGGCGCACGCTGGACGCCTACTATGACAAGCGGGGCAGCTACCATCCGGAGGCGTTCTACAACATCTATTCGGTCACCGGCCACCACAATTCCGTGTCCGCTCCCGGGCGCGGCAGGACCGGCAGCATGAACGTTTCCATCGGCAACAACCTCGAGGCGAAGGTCCGCGACCTGCGGGACACGACCGGCACCGGCTCCAAGAAGGTCAAGATCCTGGACCAGCTCACCCTGAGCGGCAGCTACAACTTCCTGGCGGACTCCCTGAAGATGTCCAACATCGGCGTGAGCGCGTCCACCAACCTGTTCAACAAGCTGAACCTCAGTGGCAACCTGAACTTCGACCCGTACGCCGTGAACGAGCGCGGCCAGCGGATCAACAAGTACAACCTGGCCGTCAAGGGCGTTCCCCTGCGGCTGACGAACGCCAGCCTGTCGGCGTCCATCTCCTTCAACGGAAAGGGCTCCATCGACGGTAACGACGGACGTCGCTCGGGCTCCGGCTCGGGATCCGAATCCGGCGGGAGCGGCTCCTCGGGCGGCGGTGGCGCGAATTCCTACCAGCGGATCTACTATCATCCCATCACGGGCGAATACATCCCGGGCGGCTACGTGTATTACATGAATCCGAATGCGCCCTGGTCCGTGAACTTCAGCTACAGCTTCAGCTACGCGAAGACGTACCAGTATTCGAACAACCAGCTGCTCGAGAACAAGCGTTTCACGCAGACGATCAACGCGTCCGGCAACCTCAAGCTGACGCCGCGGATGGCCATCAACGCGTCCACCGGCTTCGACATCATGGCGATGAAGATCACCACCACGCAGATCAGCGCCACCTACGACCTGCACTGCTTCAATATCGCCGTCTCCTGGGTCCCGACCGGCCAGTGGAAGTCCTACAGCTTCCGCATCGCGGCCAATGCGTCGGCCCTGGCGGACCTCCTCCGCTTCAAGAAGAGTTCCAGCTACATGGACAATCTGCTGGGGCGCTAAGGGCGGTATTTGGATTGTTTGTTTTTTTTCGTACCTTTGCACTGCCTTTCCGGTCGGAGAGGCTTGCATGTGAATCTACATTTATATTTCTATGCCCCATAGTTTATTGGAATTGAACGCGATGAGCGAAGAGCAGCTCAGAGCACTCGGAGAGAAGTTGAGCATCAAGAATGCGAAGAAACTGAGCATGGAGGAACTGGGGTTCGCGATCCTGGACGAGGAAGCCCGGATCGAGTCCCAGAAACCCGTTGAGGAGAAGACCCGCACCAAGCGCGGCCGTCCCGCCAAGAAGAAGGAAGAGAAGCCCAAGCAGGAAGCCCCGGTCGAGCCCGTGAAGGATGCGGCCGCCGCCCCTGCCGAGGCTGCCGCCACCGATACCCCCGCCCCCAAGAAATCCTCCCGCGGCCGCAAGGCGAAGGCCGACAAGGCCGATGCCGCCAAGCCGGCGGAGGAACCGGCCCAGAAGGCCGAAAAGGCCGAGAAGCAGGAGGCCCCCAAGGCCGAGGAAAAGCCGGCCGAGGAAGCCCCGAAGCAGGATGGACAGAAGCAGCCCAAGCAGAAGCGCGCCCGCGTGAAGAAGACCGCCGAGCCCGTGAACGTGGAAGAGGCTCCCGCCGCCGAGGCCGATGCCTCCGCTGCCGCCGAGGCCCCTTCCGTGGACGGAAAGCAGTTCATCCACAACCTGTTCAGCGAGCTGAACGAGGATACCGCCCAGCAGGAGGAAAAGGCCCAGGAGCGCCAGCAGCGCAAGGGTCATAAGGACCAGCAGAAGCAGCAGCAACAGCAGCCGCAGAAGCCCCAGCGCATCGAATTCGAGGGCTCCGTGGAGGCCACGGGCGTCCTGGAAGTGATGCCGGACGGCTACGGCTTCCTCCGCTCCTCCGATTATAATTATCTGAACTCCCCGGACGACATCTACGTCTCCCAGCAGCAGATCAAGCAGAACGCCCTGAAGAACGGCGACACCGTCACCGGCGAGATCCGTCCCCCGCGCGAGGGCGACAAGTACTTCCCGCTCGTGAAGATCAAGTACATCAACGGCCGCTCGCCAGAGTTCGTCCGCGACCGCGTCCCGTTCGATTTCCTCACTCCCCTCTTCCCGACGGAGAAATTCAACCTCCTCGGCCACGGTTTCGAGAAGGATCCCTCCTGCCGCATCGTGGACATGTTCACGCCCATCGGCAAGGGCCAGCGCGGCCTGATCGTCGCCCAGCCGAAGACCGGTAAGACGATGCTCCTCAAGTCCATCGCGAACGCCATCGCCGAGAACCATCCCGAGGTGTACGAGATCGTCCTCCTGATCGACGAGCGTCCGGAAGAAGTCACCGACATGCAGCGCAGCGTCAAGGCCGAGGTTGTCGCCTCCACCTTCGACGAGCCCGCGGAGCGCCACGTCAAGGTCGCGAACATGGTCCTGGACAAGGCCCGCCGCCTGGTCGAATGCGGCCACGACGTCGTGATCCTCCTGGACTCCATCACCCGCCTCGCCCGCGCCTACAACACCGTCCAGCCGGCTTCCGGCAAGGTCCTGACCGGCGGTGTCGACGCGAACGCCCTGCAGAAGCCCAAGCGCTTCTTCGGTGCGGCCCGCAACATCGAGAACGGCGGTTCCCTCACCATCCTGGCCACGGCCCTCACCGAGACCGGCTCCAAGATGGACGACGTGATCTTCGAGGAATTCAAGGGCACCGGCAACATGGAACTGCAGCTGGACCGCAACCTGTCCAACAAGCGCATCTTCCCGTCCGTGAACCTCGTGCTTTCCTCCACCCGCCGCGACGACCTGCTGTATGATCCCTACACGATCAACCGCATCTGGATCCTCCGCAAGCTCCTGGCGGACATGAACCCGGTCGAGGCCATGACCTGGATGCAGCAGCACATGGACGAATTCAAGACGAACAAGGACCTGATCGACAACATGTCCAAGTTCAGCCGGTATGAGTAATACCGCCACCGATACCATCGTTGCTCCGGCCACCGTCCCTGGGACCGGAGCAATTTCTATTATCCGGGTCAGCGGTCCGGACTGTTTCCGCTTTGCTGATGCAGTTATTCAATTGAGGCGCGGAAGCATTTCGGAATGTGATGGTTATTCAATCCATTACGGAGAGGTTCCCGGGCTGGATGACGTGTTGGTATCGGTATTTCGCGCACCCCACAGCTACACGGGCGAGGACTCCGTGGAGATCTCTTTCCACGCTTCAAGATATATTGCCGACGAGCTGGTCCGCCGGCTGTTGGCGGCCGGCTGCCGCCTGGCCGGACCGGGCGAGTTCACCCGCCGGGCCTTCATGAACGGCAAGATGGACCTGGCCCAGGCCGAGGCGGTCGCGGACCTGATCGCGTCCACGACGGCCGCTTCGCACCGGGTCGCCTATAACCAGCTTCGAGGTGGGTTCTCGAACGAATTGGCGCTGCTCCGGAGTGAACTCGTGGAGATGACTTCCCTGCTGGAGCTCGAATTGGACTTCAGCGAGGAGGAGGTCGAGTTCGCGGACCGGTCCAGGCTTGTCGCGCTGATTGACAAGACACGCGCGCACGTCACTTCTTTGGCCGATACCTTCAAGTACGGCAATGCGATCCGCAACGGTGTTCCCGTCGCCATCGTCGGCGCGACCAATGTGGGCAAGAGCACTTTGCTGAATGCGCTCGTCGGCGAGGACCGCGCGCTCGTCTCGGACATCGCAGGCACCACCCGCGACACCGTCGAGGAAGTCATCAATCTGGACGGAATCCCCTTCCGTTTCATCGACACCGCCGGCATCCGCGAGACCGCGGAGACCGTCGAAAAGATGGGCATCGAACGCACCTTCCGGAAGATTTCCGAGGCGGAAATCGTGATCGGAATGCTCGATGTGACGGAGCAGGATTCTACCATTAAGTCCAATCTGGAACTGATGGTTTCCAAGGTCGACTTAGGGACGCAGAAGCTGGTTGTCTGCCTGAATAAGGTCGATAAGGCTTCGGAATTGGTGGTTAACAAAAATGTTAATACAATTAACAATTTTGTTGCATCGCTTGATAAAGAAGTGATTGTTGTAAAACTCGCCGCCAAGGCCGGTTTGGGCCTTTCCGAGCTGCGCGCTACCCTGTCGCGTCTCGAATCTCACCTGATTCCCAATGCGGATTCAACATTTGTTACCAATATCCGTCACTACGAATCCCTCCGCAACACGGCCTCTTCCCTCGTCGACGCCCGCCAGGCATTGACCTCCGGCATCCCGGCCGACCTCGTCGCCGAGGACCTCCGCCGCGCCATCGCCTCCCTCAACCAAATCCTCGGCACCGACCTCATCGACCCCGAATCCCTCCTGCAGAACATCTTCAGGAATCATTGCATCGGCAAGTAAGTGCTTGATATTCAAGTAGTTACAAGTTATGCAAAACTGTTATTTTTGTGCCAAAACTAGCTGAAAATGAACTCTTCAAAGAGTCAATTCGGCTAGTTTCGCTTTTTGGGCGTTTAATCTGTTTTCCGGTCATTTAAGAGCGTTTTGTCACAAGGTTTGTCACAAAATCACCTTTTGTGACAGAGTTTTGTCACACATTTCTGAAAAAGTTACCAAAACCCGTGTTTTATGAAATGTTTTTGAAAAATTCACACGAATAAGTATCTATTTTAAAACTGCTATAAAAGCGACTTAACTTAAACTCAACTACTTTGCTTAATTAGTTGAATATAAACTAGTTTAGTGTTCAAAAATATTTATTCAAATTTTGTTTGATTTTCTTTTGCAATTTCACCTTAAGCTATTATATTTGCGGTGGATTTGTCACGTGGCGCATTTGGAAAGTACGGATTTCCGGCGGCACATTAATGTTGAACACTTTTAAGTATAAGGCCATGAGTAGTAGCACTGTAGCATCTAAGACAGACCTCGTGAAGTTACGTTCGAGGTCCAGTTCCAACGGTCGGTTGACCCTGTACCTTGATTATGTCCAGTTCGGAGAACGCGTGCGTGAGAGTATAGGTCTTTCTTTGATACCGGGCAAGTCCCCCGAAGTAAAGGAGAAGAACCGCAAGACCATGGCCAAAGCCGAAGCCCTGAGGCTGGAAAAGGAGAATGAACTCCTGTCCGACGCCCCAGTCAGGGATAACAATGGCGCCAAGACGCCGTTCCTCGCCTACTACAGGACCATGATGGAGGACAGGAAGCAGAGTGACGGCAACTACGGAAACTGGAAGAGTTGCTATAAGTACCTTCAGGTCTATTGTACCGAGAGCACGACATTCGGCGAAATAACGCCCCGTTGGGTCCAGGGATTCAAGAGTTATCTGGAGACGGTCGAGAAGGATACGACGAAGATGACCCGCAGACCGCATGAGGGGTTCAACGGGCTTTCGCAGAACTCGAAGTGTTCATACTTCAACAAACTGCGCGCATGCCTGAACCAGGCGTACAAGGAAGGCATCATCGCTTCGAACCCTGCCGATCCGGTCAAAGGATTCAAGGCCGACGAGGCGGAGCGCCAGTACCTTACAATAGATGAGGTGAAAAAGATGGCTGATACTTACTGCAAGTATCCTCATCTGAAGAGGGCTTTCCTCTTCGGCTGCTTCACAGGGCTCCGGAAAAGCGACATCGAGAAGCTTACCTGGGGGGAAGTCCAGCGGTTCGGAGGTTACACGCGACTCGTTTTCAAGCAGAAGAAGACCGGCGGTCAGGAATACCTCGACATTCCCAAGGTGGCGGCGGGAATCACGAAGGATTTCACCTTCCACTGCAGCCGTCACACCTTCGCGGTGATGCTCCTGAACTCAGGGACGGATATCTACACTGTTTCCAAACTGCTTGGTCACAGGGAGATAGCCACAACCCAGATCTATGCACATCTGGTAGATTCCAGGAAACAGGAGGCGGTCGATAAGATCTCCGACATATTCAATGACCTGTAATCAATAAAAACCGCCGCGTATGGAACTCACAAGACAGGATGCCGCATTTGGTATCGCGGTCATCAACAGGACCTCAAAACTCCTCGCTTCCGCCGTGAGACTCGGAAAGGAAGGCGTCATCAGGGAGGCCCTGGATGAGGAGATCAGCTATTCCCAGCTGGCGAACTCCATTATCGCCTATGTCGAGGAGGATCCTGATCCCCAACTCTTCGAACAGCTGATGATGCTGGCCAATACCGAGCCCATAAGAGATTATCTGTCCGTTCATCGCACCGGCTTGCTGGCTGCGAGGATACGTGAGGTGGCGGATGCTACGGATAAGTTGGTCGCTTTCGGCAATGAGATGTTCCGCAAAGGTTCGGGAGAATATGGCAATCTGGTCCCGTTCTTCGCCAACCCCCAGGCAAAGGAACTTTTTGATCGTGCAGTGAATGCCGGGTTGCTGAAGAAGGACTACCAGCCGGCCCCGGGTGTTGCCAGATTCCAGCTGAAACTGATTGCTATCGCGATCCACACCATCCTGGATTACAGCTACCGTGACAAGTGGTGCCACTTTGCGGAGCAGTGGGGCGACGACGTGCACCGGGCTATGATTCCCTTTACGAAGGGCGTACCCATCAACCAGATCGTCCGGCTCTACCCGGAAGTCGCTCTTTGGGATAAGGTCATTCCGGAAAACGAAGGGAAGTTTTTCAAGACGGATTTCAGCGAGGCGCAGGCAAAGTTTCTCTTCACCGGCTTGATGCGGAAAGGGTATTTCGGGCACCACACTTCGTTTGATAGCTTCCTTTCCATCCTCGGGATGGGACAGGCGGCCTTCACTCCGCTCAACTGGATTGACCGGGGATACAATTCACTGATCTACTTCATAAAGGAGGCATTCAGTGAAATGAATCCCGACTACCTCCTTAGGATCTGCGACTGTTTCACATGCAACGGCAAGCAGATAACGCACAGCTCCCTCAAGACGAGGAGCAGCTACGTCTACCGGAACAAGGACAAGTGGGATTTCGTTCCGGTGATTGACAACATCATCGCTAAGGCCAGGAAAAAATAAAAAGGGTATATCGTACTACGGCACTGCTTTAGGTTTTCCAAAGGAAGTGCCAATTAACCAATAAATTATAAAATTAGAAATGGAAAACAATCAATTTTTCATCTCTCTTTTTATGTAGTACAAATTCTCATATCAAAAGAGACGCCTGCGTTGGCGATGAGGGACTGTTCCTTCTATGGAAGGATGCCCTGACAATGTACAGAACGGCCGTCGTTGAGAACGGGTTCTCCTACGAACGGTTCCGTGAAGACTTCATCCACTCCCACACCTTCCACGATTCAGCCGATGCCGACAGCCGGAACGACCACCTGGTCAATCTAGGGCGCATCGGCTCTCTTCTTTCAACCCGCCAGGATCTCATCCAGAAATACTTCAATTCCGCTCTGAGCCAGGATGAATTCCGCTCATGCATGAAGGAATTCATGATAGAGAGCCCGAGGATGAGGGCACGGCTTCTCAATCTCGAGTGTTATCTCTCTGATGAGAGTCTCCGGATCCTCACGGAGGCGGCGAACGACATTCCTTTGTTCAAACGGGACGTTACCCCATCGGATATGGATTGTCTTTTCAACAAATGCAGCCCGGTTACCGGAGGGCCATTGGTCGCGAACAGCAATGAGGTTCTGTCCTATTTCTTCAGCCGGCTGAACTACAAAGGCATCATCTCCAATAAATACCAGACCATCCTTGCGGATCACGGGCTTGTGGTGAGGTCAACCGGTTCCAGGCCGCTTACCCAGACCGACATTTCCTCAGCCCTCCGTCACTTCGAGATTTCCGAAAACCCGGTCCGTTCCAGGGTTGAGAAGTGGGTGCTCCTTATCAAGTCCTCGACATTGCGTCCTGAAGAAGCCACAACTTGACAGCGGACTTGACAGAGCGCTCGCTGTCAACCGTAAATATTTGACAATCAAGTAGTACGATATACTTTTGCCCTCCGAAAGCATAAGCCTCCGGAGGGCTTTCTTATCGTTACACTTATAATGAAATGTTTATGGAATTCAATGTAAAAGAGATTCTGAGACTCATCGAAAGGGCCAGTGTCATTCCGGACATTCTGCGTCAAAAGGAAGAGGTCGAGAATCTGATAGTGAAGTTCGAGGACATCGAAATGTACCTTGAGCGCTTCCATTCCCTTGACGAACTGATCTCCCACATGAGGGAACTGGAAGACAGCATCTATCTTTTCAAGACCTACTTCACTACGGAGGAAGCTGCCAAATACCTTTCTATCAGTAAGTACACGCTCCGTGAGGCAGTCGGAAGAGGTGGATATCCGGGCCCAGTTCGAAGCATTCAAGAAAAGGAGGGGCATATGAAAAACAAGGTAGACAGGCGGGATTTGTCTCAGCTTCGGAATGAAGTTGATCTTATTTCCCTCCGTTTGGAAGAGCTCGGCGCATGCGATCCGGGAGCAATCGGCCAGATGCAGTCCCGAATCAACAGGATCGAGGAGATGCTTGGCGAGACGAAGCGCATTCTGACAACAGCGGAAACGGCTGCTTTCCTGGGAGTCTCGAAGGAGAGGGTCTACAGTCTTGCAAAGACAGGAGGACTCCCCCATTTCCGTTCAAACAGGAAACTGTTCTTTGAGCGCAACAAGCTGACTGAATGGATTATGGACCGTATCAAGTAAAGAAGAACATCATGGACTCAAGAATAACATTAGAGAACTTCCACAGGATATGGGCATCCATACTCATCAAAGCGACTGACAAGTACACTACACCGCCGGAAGTCATCCATGTCAGCAACTCGACGATCAGCACGCTGGGCAATTTCAGCGCTTCCACCGGCAAGGGCAAGTCAAAGAAGACGTTCAATGTCTGCGCCATTGTGGCATCCGCGATTACCGGCAGGAAAGTCCTCAATTATGAGGCGCATTTTCCTGAAGGCAAGAGGAAGATCCTGTACTTCGATACGGAGCAGAGTTCATACCATTGCCATAAGGTTCTGGAGCGCATCAACCGCCTGGCCGGGTATCCGGCCGAGGAAGACCTGAGCCTTATCGAATTCGTAATGCTCAGGGAATACAACCCCATCGACCGGAGGCAGATCATCGAGCTGGCACTTGCAGAAAGACCGGATGTCGGACTCGTTATTATCGACGGATTGCGGGATCTTCTCTTTGATATCAACTCTTCAATTGAGGCTGCGGAAGTAATTGGCTTACTTATGAGATGGACCAGCCAATACAACCTCCATATCCACACCGTCCTGCATTTGAACAAGGCTGACGATAATGTCCGCGGCCATATCGGAACGGAGCTGAACCACAAAGCCGAGACCATCCTACAGATCAGCAGGAATGAGGATGACGGCAAGGTCAGTGAGGTCCATGCCACGCTTATCCGGGACCGGGACTTCCCTCCCTTCGCTTTTCAGATCAACGATGAGGGCTTGCCAGAGCTCATTGAAGGATTCGAATTCAAGCGGAAGAACAACAGGAAGGCCGCGTTTGATTATGAGATCATGGCGGAAGACATTCACCGAATGGCCTTGGAGGAGGCGTTCAAAGACGCCACGTCACCGATACTGTATACTCCCCTTCTTAAACGCCTTTCGATTGGCTATGCGAGCATCGGATTCGAGAGAGCCCGTAATGTCATGGTCAACCTGCTGAAGTTCCTGGTCAAGAACGGGATTGTCGTGAAACAGGGGAAAGGATATGTTTTCAACAGGGATTTCCATTACACGCCTCTCCCCGTGAAATGATCTTGTCCTGTTTAACAAGGTGGGCATAAGTGCAGGACAGACCAAACAAGTATTCCGGAAATACCGTCTGCCAGTCCTGTCCTATGCTGCCCATATTAGGCATTAAACCATTAAACAACTTGTCAAGATAACGCAATTTAATTCATTGTATATTATGAGTATTGAAGAATTGAGAAGAATTCCGATAGTTGAATTGCTCGCCCTCCTGGGGTATGAGCCTGCTTACAGGACTGGAGGCGAGAAACAATGGGTGTATCATTCACCACTCCGGAATGACAATACCCCATCGTTCTTTGTTACCATATCGAAAAACCTTTGGCTGGATTTCGGGAGTTCGGAAGGTGGGAATGTCATCGACCTGGCGATCGCCATCAACGGCGGCTGCTCCTTTCACGAAGCCGTTTGCTGGCTGGAGGAGCAAAACAGGGGCATCAGGGAAAGGCCGCCCATCGATTACTCCTCCTTCGACAATAGCGATAGCGGGATGAGTATAGTAAAGACTTTGCCTCTCCGTCATCCTACCCTGTTGAACTATCTAAGCTCACGGGGAATCCCCAGGGAGATTGCCGTCAAGTACTGCCGGGAGATCCACTATTCAATCCGTGGCCGGGAGTATTACTCCGTCGGTTTCCCAAACATTGTAGGAGGGTATGAGCTGCGGAATCCGTTCTTCAAAGGGTGTCACGGCGAGAAGGCTCCCAGCGTTATCCCGCTTTCCAAGAGCGGTAGGACGCAGTGCGTCTGCGTGTTCGAAGGATTCATGGATTTCCTGTCGTATCAAACGCTCGTACAATCCGGGATCAGAGACGTGGTGCAACCATTTCCTTGCGACTCCATTGTGCTGAATTCGACGGCTTTGGCCAGGAAGACCGTTCCTTTCATTGATGTCTATAGACGGGCTTTCTGTTACCTTGACAATGATGATGCCGGTCAAAAGGCATTTGCTAAAATGGACGAGTCTCTGTCAGGCAAGCTTGTCGACTGTAGCTCGATAGGATCTCTTGCGTTCCATAAGGATCTTAATGACTTTCTTCAGGCTGGCAAATCGAGCCGTTAACTTGATAGAGATCCAGTAAATCTTCCCCCATTTTTGATTATCTATTTGTGCAATTGGTCCACGTCTAACACTGCTGATAATGATTGTACCAACAATGACACTTGAAGAGATCGCCCGTCAGTATTTGGGCGACTTTCCTAACTTCATTGCCAAGCGTCATAGCTTCCAGGCGAAGTTCGAGACGCTGGTTAAGCGTTCCGCCCGTTATCCGGTAACGGCGCAGTACGAGTACATCTCGTATACGAACAAGAACCGTTACTTCTTCTGCTATTCCGCTTTCAAACGCAGCGACTGGAAAGCCCCTCATTGTAATGTCGTAGGGGTGTTCGAGGGAGAAGGCGGAAAGTATGCCGTGGTGTCGGCAAACATGAAACAGGCCGTTATCATCTTTACACCACATTTCTTCGCACGCTACAGAGAACGGATCCTCGGAGGGGAAGACATTCACGGAGATGACCTGATAAAGCGTTTCTTCAAAAGGAACCAGCGCTTCGTC
>ONDF01000016.1 GCA_900316525.1 uncultured Bacteroidales bacterium | reverse complement strand
GTTGTCGCCTCCGAGCTGAGGGCTCACTGCTCAGGACCGCTCTACTACTACGACAACAAGGCCCATGGCGAGGTGGAGTTCCTTCTGGATGACTACGACAGTGCCGCCATCCTGCCTGTGGAAGTGAAATCAGGGAAAGACTATACGATCCATCGGGCACTCAATGCTTTCCTGGCGAATCCGGACTACCACGTTCACGACGCTTACGTGTTGTCCAATGAACGGATCATAAAAAAAGACAGGTTCATCACCTATCTTCCCATTTATTTTGCTCCCTTTATTCGGAGCAATCATCCGGATGTTGTGACACTCTAATATAGCTTGCGTTTCGGCTTGGAAATTTTGTAATACGCTGATTATAAGCATACAAAAGTGCTCCCGCCCGGGACACGAAAGGATGTCATTCTATGGCATCCTTTTTCCGTTGAATCCGCCTATTGCACTTCAAATGAGAATTCACTGACCAGTTTGCCTGTGCCGAAGGTCAAGACGATAGAAACGGTCGTGGCAAGGATGGCGACCACAAAATCCTTCCACCAGTTCCTGTCAAAGATTTGTTAGGCATAGTTTATCACTCGATTTATCGAACTTTCAAAGATAACCATTTTTTGGAAGACTGATCAGCGGGAGACCGCGGCTTCGAATGGTGGCTTGCGGCCACTAGCCAGACCAAATTTATTGAAATTTTAGCAACAATTATTGTTTTTCAATAAATAATATCTATCTTTGTTGCAACACCAAATCGTTCTTCCATGAAAAAGATCCTTGCTGCCGCTGTTCTGCTGCTCTCCACCGCGTTCCTGGCGAACGCGCAGACGGGGAACTGGTCGGGGAAACTGGATGTCCAGGGCACCCCCCTCACCATCGTGTTCCACCTGGATGGAGACGAACCTACCCTGGATTCTCCGGACCAGGCGGCGCAGGGTATACCCGTCCAGATCGAAAGGACGGCCATCGGAAGCATCACCATCAAGATTCCCGCCCTGATGGCCTCCTATGAAGGCCTCTGGGCGGGCAAGCAGATTCTGGGCACGTTCAAGCAGGGGGGCCTTTCTTTCCCCTTGGCCTTGACTCCGGAAAAGAAACTGAACCGGCCGCAGACTCCTGTCGGGCCCTTCCCTTACACCGAAGAGGAAGTCACCTTCACCAACGGCGAGGCCAAATTGGCCGGAACCCTCGTCCTGCCGGAAGGTTACACGCGCAAGACGCCCGTCCTCATCATGGTCACCGGCAGCGGGCAGGAGGATCGCAACGAGGAAATCTTTGAACACAAGCCCTTTGCAGTCATTGCCGATGCCCTCGCGCGGGCCGGAATCGCCACGCTCCGCTGCGACGACCGGGGTGTGGGAGGATCGACCGGAGACGTGATGGAAGCCACCACCATCGACTTCAAGGAGGACGCCCTCGCCGGCATCAAACTGCTGCGGGAACGCTTCGACAAGGTGGGCGTCATCGGCCACAGCGAAGGCGGCACCATCGCCCTGATGCTGGCGGCGGAAGGCCAGGCCGATTTCATCATCAGCCTGGCCGGCATGGTCGTCTCCGGCATCGAACTGCTCGTCGCGCAGAGCCGGACCGCCCTCGAAGCGGCCGGATATCCGGAAGACCAGATTGAAACCGTCTGCAAAGCCATCGGCGAGGCCGCCTATGTGCGTGTCCACGGTGGCAGGATGCCTTTCCCGGACGAACTCGACGTCCCGGATGCGCTGAAGCAGGTCTATCAAAGCGTTATGATACAGATTCAGACGCCGTGGATGCGGAAACTGCTCTCACTGGACATGCGCCCGAAACTGGGCGGCATTACCTGCCCCGTGCTGGCCTTGAATGGCACGAAGGACATCCAGGTGGATTACGAAAGCAACCTCGGCGCGCTGCGCGAAGGTCTTCCCGCCTCTCCCAAGAACAAGATCGAAGCCATCGACGGTGTCAACCACCTCTTCCAGCACTGCACCACCGGGGCTGTCGCGGAATACCGCAACATCGAAGAAACCTTCGCTCCCGAGGCCCTGGAGCTTATGATTCAGTGGATGACCCAGTTCAAATAAACGCCCATGAAAAAGGAGCCGACTCGTCCTGAGCCGGCTCCTTTTGTTTCGTGCTTAAAGGATGCTTTACGCAATCCCCGCCATCAGCCGCATCAGGGTTTCTTTGGCGTCGCCGAGTTCGAGGTAGACGCCTTTTTCGCGGGTGTAGATGGGGTTCTCCACGCCGGCGTAGCCGGGCTTGAGGTCGAAGTTGCAGACGATCACTTCGGGGGCCTGGTCCACGTTGAGGACGGGCATGCCGTAGATGGGGGTGCCGACGGCGTTCCGCGCGGCCGGGTTGAGGACGTCGTTGGCGCCGATGACGACCACCGCGTCCGCATTCTTGAAGTCGTCGTTGATGGCGTCCATCTCGTACAGCTTCTCGTAGTCGACATCGGCCTCGGCCAGGAGGACGTTCATATGGCCCGGCATGCGGCCGGCGACCGGGTGGATGGCGAAGCGGACGCGGGCGCCACGGCTTTCCAGCTTGTCCGCCAGCTGGCGGACCTGGTGCTGGGCCTGCGCCAGCGCCATGCCGTAGCCGGGGACGATGATGACGTCCTTGGCCTTGGACAGGACGGACGCCGCGGTGGGCGCTTCTTCCACCGGGGCGGAGGCTTCGACCGGCGCGGGAGCCGGCGCGGCGTTCAGCTGGCCGTCCAGGGCCTTCACACGGGTTTCCAGGTCGGCGACCATCGCTTCCAGTTCCTTGATTTTCTTCTCTAAATCCATGATGCGTCGAATCAGTTCTTCGTTTTCGTTTTCTTCAATGACCGGGGGTTGCGGGGCGGGCGGGGTCATCGTTCCGCCCGTGAGGATGCTCATCAGCTTCCGGTTCATCGCCCGGCACATGATCTGGGTGAGCAGGAGACCGGAGGCGCCGACGATGCCGCCGACGGCCACCAGGAACACGTCGCCGATGGCCATGCCGGCGATGGAGCCGGCCACGCCCGACAGCGAGTTGAGCAGGGAGATGGTGATGGGCATGTCCGCTCCGCCGACGCGGAGGGAGAACCAGAGGCCGAAGAGGGAGGCGAACACGAATGCGCCCGCCAGACATACGGTCAGGCCGATGCCCTGGACAAAGGCGCCCGCGACCACGAAGGCCAGCGTCAGCGCCAGGAACAGCAGAGTGCACAGGGCGTGGGCCTTCCAGACGACCGGCTTCTGCGGGAGCACCCGGTGTAGCTTGCCAGCCGCGACGAGGCTTCCCACCAGCGTCACCATGCCCACGGCCACCGCCAGGAGCGCGGTGAACCGCACGAAGGCGGTGTCGCCATGGACGGACAGGAGGCCGACCAGGGCCGATGCGCCGCCGCCGAGGCCGTTGAACAGGGCCACCGTCTGAGGCATCTGGATCATCTGCACCCGGGCGGCCAGGAGGCTGCCGATGAGCGCGCCGACGAGGATGGACACATAGATGGTCCAGACCGACACGACGCCGGCGAAGAAGAGCGTGCCGACGATGCCGCAAAGCATCGCGAAGGCCGACAGCAGGTTCCCCGCGACGGCCGTCCGGACCTTGCTCATCATCGAGATCCCGGCGAGCACAAGCGCCGCCAGGACCGCGCTGAGTATGATCTGCAATGCCGGCATCCCCTACTTCTTTTTCTTGTCGAACATCTTCAGCATCCGGTGCGTCACGCCGAAGCCGCCGAACACATTGACCGCCGCCAGCACGATGGCCAGGCCGCCGGCGAGCTGGGCCCAGAAGCCGTCCCCGGCGAGGAAAGCGACGCCCGTCGCCACGATGGCGCCGACGATCGTCACCCCGGACAGGGCGTTCATCCCGGACATCAGCGGCGTATGAAGCAAGCTGGGCACGGTCCTGATGATGAAATACCCCAGGACCGCGCTCACGACAAAGACTGCGACGAGGATCAGCGGATGTATCATAAGCCCATGGCCTCGCGGGCGCCCTGATGGACCAGCTGGCCGTCGATGCACACCAGCGACTTCTGGACGATCTCGTCGTCGCGGTCGAGCACGAACTTGCCGTCCTTGACCAGGTAGCGCACGAGGTTGTAGAGGTTGTTGGAGAACATCCAGGTGGAGCTCGTCGGCAGGAGGCCGGGGATGTTCTTCACCCCCATCAGCGTCACGCCGTACTTGGTCTCGATGCCGCCCTTCGGGGTGAGCTCGCAGTTGCCGCCCTGGTCGATGGAGATGTCCACGATGACGGACCCCTTCTTCATGCCCTTCACCATCTCTTCCGTGATGATGACCGGGGCGATCTTGCCGGGGATGAGGGCGGAGCAGAAGACGATGTCCATCTCCTGGATGGTCGCCTTCAGGGCTTCCTGCTCCTGGATGAGGACATCGGCCGGCAGCCGGTTGGCATAGCCGCCTTCGGCGATGGCCAGCTCCGGCGGGACGGTGGTATCGACCACCTTCGCGCCCAGGGACATCGCATTCTCGGAAGCCATCGGGCGGATATCGGCGGCATAGGTGATCGCGCCGAGGCGCTTGGCGGTCGCGAGGGCCTGCAGGCCGGCGACGCCCACGCCGATGACCATCACCTTGGCGGGCTTGATCTGGCCGACGGCCGTGAACATCTGCGGAACGAAGGTCGTGAGCATATTGGCCGCCATCAGGATGCCCTTGTAGCCGGCGCAGGTGCTCATCGAGGTAAGCGCGTCCATGCTCTGGGCGCGGGAAATGCGCGGAATGCCGTCCAGGGTGATGGCCGTCACGCCTTTGGCGGAGAGCGCCTTCACCATCTCGTGGTTCACCGGGGAGGCGGGATGGATAAAGGTGATGAGGACCTGGCCCTTGTGCATCATGTCCACTTCGTGCTTGTGCAGGGCCTCGTTCATCAGGGGTTCCTTGACCTTGAGGATCATCTCCGCGCGGTCGTAGATCTCCTGCGGGTTGTCGACGATCTTCGCGCCGGCCTGGATGTAATCCTCGTCATGATAGAGGGCGCCGTCGCCGGCGTGGCGCTCCACGAGCACCTCAAAACCGTCCTGGACAAACTTCCCCACCGTTTCGGGTGTGGCGGCTACACGAGCTTCGTCGTGCATGATTTCCTTGGGAATACCAATGATCATAGTGACAAGTGTTAGTAATAATGCAGTAAAATGTGCCTATAAAGTTACACATTTTAACCATTCGTTGTACTATTTCAACGAAATTATTATTACTGACGCTTGTTACCGCTTGGAGAGGGGTTCGTACTTCCGCTGGCCGGCCACGTTCATGTAGGCCGGACGGATGATCCGCTTGTCTTCGAAATTCAGTTCCTCGATCCGGTGGGCGCACCAGCCCACGATGCGGGACATCGCGAAGATGGGCGTATAGAGCTCCCGGGGAATGCCGATCATCTCATAGATGAAGCCGGAATAGAAGTCCAGGTTGGCGCAGATGGGACGGGGCGAGTTCCGGCGGGCCCGGATGCACGCGAGGCCGCGTTCCTCGATCTTGCACAGGAACTCGTACTCCTTCATCCGCCCCTTCTCCTCGGCCAGCCGCCGCGCCTGCTCCTTCAGGTTCACGGCGCGGGGGTCGCTGATCGTATAGACGGCATGCCCGAGACCGTAGATAAGCCCCGTCTGGTCATACGCCTCCTTGTCCAGCATCCGGTTCAGGTACGCGTCGATCTCCTCCGTATCGGACCAGTCCCGGATGACTTCCCGCAGGTGCTGGAACATATCGGCCACCATGATGTTGGCGCCGCCGTGGAGACGTCCCTTCAGGGAGCCGATGCCGGCGGCGATGGACGAGTACGTGTCCGTCCGCGAGGAACTCGTCACGCGGACCGTGAAGGTCGAGTTGTTACCGCCGCCGTGTTCCGCCTGCGTGATCAGCAGCAGGTCCAGCATCTGGGCCTCGAGCGGCGTGAAATCGCCTTTCAGCAGGTAGAGGAAGTTCTCGGCCAGGGAAAGGTTCTCCTGGGGATGGCGGATATGGAGCCCCCGCCCCTGCACGGAATGCCGGTAGCAGTTGTAGGCATAGGCGATGATGGTCGGGAACTTCGCGATCAGGTCGATGGACTGGCGCATCAGGTTGTCCCGGGACAGGTCCTCCGGATTGTCGTCGAAGGTGTACATCTCCAGGACGCAACGCGCCAGGATGTTCATGATGTTGGAGCCCTCCAGGTCGATGATATGGACCATGGAACGGTGGTCCAGGGGCATCTTGGAGTTCAGCAGCTCGCGGAAGGAGTCCAGTTCCTCCCGGTCGGGCAGGTCGCCCGAGAGCAGCAGGTAGGCCACTTCCTCGAACCCCAGCCGGTTCTCCTTCCGGAGCGGCGCGACCAGTTCGCTGAGCTCGTACCCGCGGTAAAACAGCTTGCCCTCCACGGGGGTCAGACTCCCGTCTTCCTCCCGCCGGTAGCCGACGACATTGCCGACATTCGTCAGGCCCACCAGGACACCTGACCCGTCCTCGTTCCGCAAGCCGCGCTTGACGCCATACTTGGGGAACAGGGAGCTATCGATCCGGCTGGCGCCCTTCACCCGGTCCGCCAGCTTGTATATCAAATAATCCTTGTTCATCTAACGCGTACCGAAATGGGAAGAAGGATTCATCATCGCGATGAGCGCGTCGCCGAACTCCCTGGTTCCGACGCACTTGCCATGTTTGACGGATTCGGCGACATCCGAGGTGGAAATGCCCTGGCGCAGCACGCGCTCCATGGCCGTGACGATGAGCCTGGCCGCATCGTTCCAGCCGATGTGCTCCAGCATCATGGCGGCGGAGAGGATGAGCGAACTGGGGTTCGCCACGTTCTTTCCCTCGATGTCGGAGGCGACGCCGTGCGTCACTTCGAAGATGCCGTGGCCGGTCTCGTAATTGATGTTGCCGCTCGGGGCCATCCCGACACCGCCGACCTGGGCGGCCAGCACGTCGGAAATGTAGTCGCCGTTCAGGTTCAGCGTGGCGATGACGCCGTACTCCTCCGGATTGGAGATGGCGTTCTGCAGGAAAGCGTCGCAGGTGATGCCCGTCACGACCAGGCGGCCCGAGGAGAGATACGGCCCGAACTCCCGTTCGGCCAGCTCATAGGCCCAGTTGCAGAAGGCGCCCTCGGTGTACTTCATGATATTGCCGTTGTGCACCAGGGTCACGCTGCGGCGATGATGGCTCAGCGCGTATTGGATCGCCTGGCGGACCAGGCGCTCCGTACCCTCCTTCGAGACGGGTTTCACACCGTACGCGGCGGTTTCCGGGAAGCGGACCTTGGTCTCCTGGAGCTCCTCGGTGAGGAACTTGCTGAACTTTGCGGCGTTCTCGGAGCCGTAGGGCCACTCGATGCCGGCATAGACGTCCTCCGTATTCTCGCGGAACACGGTGATGTCGATCCGCTCGGGATACTTCACCGGGGAATAGACGCCGTAGAAATAGCGGAAAGGACGCACGCAGGCATAGAGGTCCAGCGCCTGGCGCAGGGCCACGTTCAAAGACCGAACCCCCCGGCCCGCCGGCGTATTGAGCGGCCCCTTGAGGCCGACCCGGTACTCCTTGAAGGCCGCCACCGTCTCATCCGGCAGGTAAGAACCGCGTTTCTTGAACGCCTCCTGACCGGCTTCCACTTCCAGCCACTCGATCGAGCGGTTTCCTTTGAATGCCTGCTTGACGGCCGCATCGACGACCGCCCGGCAGACCGGCGAGATTTCCTTTCCAATTCCATCGCCCGTGATGAACGGAATGGTGACAGCATCGGGGACCCTCAGGCCCGCGGGGGTTTTGGTAATCTTTGACATGGCAACTACTAACTAACTATGGACTTGGGCAAAAATACTAAAATTTTTAAATTACAAAATTCTTACATTTTTTGCCCTTCCAGGCCCCTCGGCTTAGCATTTTCGGCCAAACGCGCTAAAACGCTATCCATCTGACGGCCAATCTTGCCTTTCAGAAGAATACTATAATCAAACGGCCCTTTCGCAAAAATGCTGACTTATCCATTTAACTGCATTTTTATGCTGAAAAGGCCGTTTTATATCCAAAGAAACCGCTCAGGACCGGTTTTTCCGGCTCTCGCCGAAGACGGCCCAGCGGACGAAAGGAATCCGGTGCAGGAGCTCGTAGATCAGCGGAGAAAGCGTGAACACCGCAACCGCCAGGATCACGTACATGGACCACGGCGGCAGCTGGGTGTAGGTTTTCATCATATAGCCCAGGCTGGCGATGACCAGGTAATGGACGATGTAGATGCCGTAGCTGCTCTTGGTCATATAGGCCGAGAACGGGCTGGTGCAGTCGAACTTCGCCTGGAACCAGGCCATCATCGCAAGGCACATGAGCCATCCGTAGATGCAGTTCAGCGGGCTGCCCAGGTACTGCGGCGACGTGTTGTCCTGGCCGAAGGTGGTGCCGATGAGGATGCCGCCGGCGACGACCGCGCAGGCCATCAGGGGAATCCAGGCCTTACCCAGCTTCTCCTGCACCTCGTCGTGGGAGAACACGAAGTATCCCAGCAGGAAAGGAATGAGGTAGAAAATGGGCTTGTACAGGTTCAGGAGGCCGTCCAGCGTGGCCGGGCGGGGGTTCTTGACGAGCGTCTGCTCGCCGAGCCAGAACAGGACCCCGAGCAGGATGATCCAGACGAGATTGGCCTTCCCGCACCAAGTCCAGAGCCTGTCCTTGCGGTCCAGCGCCCGCACCGCGAGGAGCACGAGGCACAGCAGCCAGAGCACCTGGACGAACCAGAGCGGGCCGGTGCCGGAGAACGCCATGATGAAATACTTGACCACACCGGGGACTCCCTCGAACACGCCTTGCCTTTCGGCCACGACCGTATTGAAATACCCCACCATCCAATGGAACACGAGCAGGCCGATGGTGCCGGGAACCAGCAGTTTCCGGGTGCGGGCCTTGAACCATTCCTTGGCGGGATACTTCTGCAACGCGTACCGCGCGCTGATGCCCGCGAGGAGGAACAGCAGCGGCATGAAGAAGGGATACAGGATGTACATCACCACGTCCTGGTACTGGGGGCACTGCGGGTACTCGCCGAAACCGCCGATGCCGCCGAACACCCCCTTGTTGTTGTAGAAGTAAAAAACGTGGTAGAACAGCACCAGGAGCACCGTCGCCCAGCGCAGGTTGTCGATCCAATGCTTTCTCATTTGGTCAGGCCCCCCATCGCCTGGTCGATCGCGTTCTGGAAGATTTCCGTCTTGAGGAGGGCGATGCCGCGCTCGTCCCCGAGCATGATCAGGGCATCGCCCGGCTTGATGCCATAGACATTACGCGCGTCCTTGGGGATGACGATTTGTCCCTTGTCCCCCACCTTCACGACGCCGAAGATGTATTTGCCGTCTTTCTCTTGCATTTGTAGGAAAAGTTAGAATTTTCCCACAAATATAACGTTTTTCCGGGAAAGCGCAAGACTAGAACTCCGCAATCGACAGCAAAACCGTCGGGAGCAGCAGCAAAAGGCCGAGAACCAGCAGCACGAGAACGCCTTTCCAGACCCATTTCACCCATTTCGCATAAGGGATGCGGGCCATGGCGAGGGCGGCGACGAGAACGCCGGAGGTGGGCGTGACCATGTTCGTGAATCCGTCGCCGAACTGGAAGGCGAGCACCATCGCCTGGCGGGAGACGCCGACCATGTCGGCAAAGGGCGCCATGATCGGAATGGTGATGGCGGCCTTGGCGGTGGCGGAGGGGATGATGAAGTTGATGAGGGCCTGGATGCCGTACATCGCCGACAGCGAGGCCACCGGCGAGCTCCCGTCCAGCCCCTCCTGCATCCCGTGCAGGATGCTGTCCACGACCTTTCCGTCCTGCAGGATGACGATGATGCCGGAGGCGAAACCCACGACGAGGGCCGCCGACAGGATGTCGCGCGCCCCGGCGATGAGTTCGTCGGCGATTTTGTTCGCGGAGAACCCGGCGATGATGCCGCACACGATGCCCATCCCGAGGAACAGGCCCGTGATTTCGGGCATATACCACTCCCAGCAGGTGACGCCGACGATGAGGGCGACGACCGTCAGGAGAAGGACGACGAGGATCCAGGCCTGGCGCTTCGTCAGGGGCGCGGCAGATTTCTCGGCTCCGCCTGCGGCGTCGCTCGAAATGACAATATCCTTCTTTGTCCTCCGGGCGTAGAACCACACGAAAACGACCATCAGGAGCGTCAGGATGGCCCAGCAGAAGAAGCGGTAGCCCATACCGGAGAAGAGCGGAAGGTCCGCCATTCCCTGCGCGATTCCCACGGTGAAAGGATTCAGGAACGCGCTGGAGAAGCCCACATTGGAGGCCACATAGACCACCAGCATGCCCATGAAAGCGTCATAGCCCATCGACACGACCAGCGGAACGACGATGCCCACGAAAGGAATCGTCTCCTCGCTCATCCCGAATACGGCCCCGGCCAGGGAAAACAGCACCGTCAGCGCGACCAGCACGAGGATGTCCCGTTTGCCGATCCGGGCGATGAACCGCTGGATGCCCACCTCCACCGCCCCGGTCGCGTTCAGCAGCCAGAAGGCCCCGCCCACGACCAGGATGAAGACGATGATGCCGGCCTGTTTCACGAACCCGTGATAGACGGCAGACAGTACCTGCCACGTCTGCGGGACGGCGTCGACCGCCTCGTAGGACAGCGTCCCGTCCTCGGCCTTCACATACTGCCCGCCCGGCACAAACCAGGTCAGGACCGCGCAGAGCGCGATGATGACCGAGATGATGACATAGGTATTCGGGACCTTGAGCTTCCGCATCGCTTACAGGAGGCCGCGGCTCTTGAAGAACTCCTGGATCCGGTCCAGCCAGGTGTAGCTGCCGGTGCCCGGGGAGGCCGTCCGCTGGAAGCAGTGCTCGCGGAGGGCGAGCGTGTGCAGTTCCGCGGAAAGGCCCATCGCGCGCAGCTTCTCCCACACCTTGACGGACGCCATCGACGCATAGCCGTCGGCGTCGCCGTGGATCAGCAGCATCGGGGCGGTGTCCAGGTCGAAGGTGAACTCGGGGACCAGGATGTCGGCATCCTCGTTGCCGCCGTGGGCGTTATGCCCGTCCGCGCCGTCGGTGAGCGCATAGGCCGGATAGATGCCCACGCCCCACTGGACCTTGCAGGAGAGTTTGTCAATGTCGTCGACCGGCCAATAGGACTTGTGCCGGGCGGAAGTCACGCCCATCAGCGTGAGGTGGCCACCGGCGGAGGAGCCCATGATGCCGATCCGGTCCGGGTCCAGGCCGTACTGCGCGGCCTCGCTCCGGACCACCCGGACGGCCCGCTGGAGGTCCTGCCACGCGGTCGTGTGCTTGGCAAGGCCTTCCGGACGCGGCGTGCGGTAGCGCATCGTTACGACCGTCATCCCGAGGTCGTTGAGATACCGCCGCGCGGGCGTCACCTCGAAGCTCTCCGGCCCGTTGCCGTTATAGGCGCCGCCGGAGTAGATGATCTGGATGGCCGTGGTCTTGCGCTCTTTCGGGAAATGCCATTCGATATAGGGCTTGCCCTGGGCTTCCTGCGCATCGGGCATCTTGCCCTCCGGCCAGATGTCCTCCTTGATGTACTGCGCCCGGGCTTCATCCGACGTAAAACGGTCAAGCAGGGCCACTTCCGGCTGAACGGGGCCCAGGAAACCCATCTGGGTCATGAACTCGACACCCCGCTCGAAGCCGAAGGCGCCGTGCCCCTTGTCCGGATACAGGTGCAGTTCCGCCGGAACGCCCATCTTCCGGAGCTGGCGGTACACCAGCGTGGAGCCCGTGGGCGTGTACGGATCGACCTCGCCGTGGTGCAGGCTCATCGGGCAGGTCTTCTCATCGAACTTGAACACGTCGCTGATCGTGACGTCCGTGCCGTAGCCCTCCCGGAAGGCGGGCGTGCCCGTCTCGCCGTCCGTGGTCACATAGGCCGGCGCGTTCACGATGGCCCAGTTGATGTGGCAGGGGGTGTCGTCCACCTTGTCGATGGGAGCGTAGGCCGGCGTCTGCGAGCTGGTGGCGAGCAGGAGCGCCAGGTGCGAACCGGCGGACATCGAGATCACGCCGATCTTCTCCGGGTCGAAGCCGCGCTTCGCGGCCTCGCGGCGGACGAGGCGGACCGCCCGCTGGCCGTCCTCCCAGGCCGACTGATAGATGGGCAGGCCCACGGGACGCGGGGTGCGGTACACGAAGTTCACGCACTGGACGCCCAGCGCCGTGAGCTTCTCGCGCCAGCTCTTGATGAGCCCCACGTCGCAGCAGTTCATGTAGCTGCCGCCCGAGATGAGGATCATGCAGGTCCCGTTCGGATGGGCGGGTTTCTCGAACCATTCCAGATACGGAATCCGGTATTTGTCTGGATTGAAACCTTCGCGGCCGGCTTCGTCGGTCATCGCGGCGATCTGGTGTCCCTGCGGGTCGGGCATCTTGCCTTTCGGCCAGACGGGGACGCGCTCCTGCGCCCACAAAGAGATGGACAGCAGGAAAAGAAGGAGGGTGGCGGCTTTTTTCATAGCATTACTGGGCTAAGTTGGTGAACGTGGCGATGACGGTCTGCAGGGCGTGGGCGTCGTCGAAACGTGCATCCTCCGGCTCGGCCTCCGCCTTCACGGCGTTGAAACGCCGCAGGAACTGGCCCGCGCCGGACCAGACGGTGTGGATGTATCCCTGCAGGTGGCTTGCCGTCTCGTGGGAGGACTGTTTGCGGAAGCGGACCATGTCGCGAATCTGCTGCTCGCAGATGGACGGGTTCCGATAGCCGCAGGAGGCGACCGAGAGGCCCTTCGTGGCGAAATAGACGCCCGTCAGGTCCGCCCGCTCATAGTGCCAGTCGCAGATGAAGACATCCTTGGGAATCATATCGATGGCCCGCCATGTGTAGTTGTAGCTGGCCTCCCACTCCCCCAGCCCGGTGGTGCGGCCG
Organism: uncultured Bacteroidales bacterium; assembly: GCA_900316525.1. GTDB lineage: Bacteria > Bacteroidota > Bacteroidia > Bacteroidales > UBA932 > Cryptobacteroides. The sequence continues at coordinate 46,818 of ONDF01000016.1, read as the reverse complement.
TCCAGCAGGCGGTCACCCCAAATCATGAGCTGGCGGCCCTTCCCGGCCAGGTGGTTGCGGAGGAGGGTCACTTCCCCGGCGAAGAGTTCCGCCTTGTCGCGGCCGTTGCAGCGGGGGCATTCGGGCATCCCGATGTAGAACACCTCGTCCATCCCGGCGTGGAACGCATCCGTCTCGAAGACGTCGCAGAGCTCGTCGACCACGTCGAAAACGACCTTGTGGACCTCCGGATGCAGGGGGCAGTAGCTCTTGCAGTACAGGCCGTCCGGGTTCGGCCACTCGGTATAGTTCTCCGTCTTGACGGACGGGGTTTCGTCGAATTCGGGATACTCCCGGAGCAGGGCGTGCGTCTGCTTGGCCCAGGACTGGTGGCCCAGCAGGTTGATCTGCGGCACGAGCCGGATACCCCGGGTCCGGCACACGGCGACGATCCGCTTCACGTCCTCTTTCGTCAGCGGGTGCTCGTCCCGCAGTTCAGGATGCGTCTCGTACGCATAGTTCCAGTCCACCCGCAGGATGAGCAGGTTGAAATGGGCCGGGACCAGGTCCCCCTCGATGAACTTCAGGAAATCGTTCAGCCCGCGGGAGGAGGGCGCCTCGATGGCGAGGCCCCGGACGGGCAGGAGTTCGTCGATGGGATCCGCCGTGGCGGAGAAGAGGGCGGCGAACGCCGCCGCAAGGGTAATCAGCAGTCGTTTCATCGATTCGCGGTTCAATCCTCACAAAAATAGTGAATAATCTTTATTAATAAAACCTTAAATCGGCCGTTAAGGGCCCCTTTAACCCCAAAAGGGAGCGCGCCGTTAAGTCCGAAAAACTATCTTTGCACCATGAAGCGTCACCTGGGATATCGGCTCCTTCTCCTGACGGGAATCCTGCTCCTCGCGGTTTCCTGCCGGGAGGACCAGATTGTTCCGGAAACCAAGCCGTCCACGCCCCCTTCCTTCCTGGAAATGGTCCACGCCTACCGGGACGGGAAAACCTATGTGGAAACCCGCACCTTGACCACCTTCTCGAAAGTCTTCTTCCAGGATGGGACCAGTGTTGTCGTCCCGACGGCGGAGTGGGTCATCGAGGACGGGACGGACACCCTCACCTACGTGCCGAAAACGGTCGTCCGGCAGGGAACGAACTGGTTCATAGACGGGGAAGACACCGGCATCGGGCGGACGAACGGACCGCTGGAGGAAAGCATCCCCCTCTATGCCTACCGCGACCTGAAGTACCTGAGAATCTGGGCCTCCAACGGCGAGACGATGGAGTTCGACAACGGCTGGGAGCCCGAGAAGCCCGAAGAGCCCGTGGACCCGCCCAAGCCGCCGTACATCGACCCGCTGCACGACAAGGCCATCCCCTCGAACTTCCGGATTCCGACGGTCCATATCACCACCGAAGGCGGAAAAGCCATCGACAGCAAGCAGAATTATGTCAATGCAACCTTCCGGTTCGAGGACCCGTCCCGCTTCTACACGGACGAGGAGTCCCTGGAGCTGACCGGCCGGATCAAGGGCCGGGGCAACACCACCTGGGGGATGCCCAAGAAACCCTACCGCATCAAGCTGGACGAGAAGGCCCATGTCTTCAGCCGCTGGGGCAACAAGGACTGGATCCTGCTGGCCAACTACAGCGACAAGACCCTCCTGCGGAACATCATGGCGATGGAAATCTCCCGCGTCTGCGGCATGAGTTGGACCCCGATGATGCTCAGCGTGGAGGTGTACGTCAACGGGCAGTACCAGGGCGTCTATGCCTTCTCCGACCACAAGGAGATCGCCGGGCACCGGGTCAACATCGAAGTGGCCACGGAAACCGACCTCGAGGGCGGCTACTACCTCGAGCTCGAAGAGGCGATGGACGAGCCCGTCTGCTTCAAGACCGTCTGGGACACGCCCGTGATGTTCCACGAGCCGGAGTACCCGACGGATGCGCAGAAGAGGTATGTCAAGGAATGGTTCGACGGCTTCGAACACGCCCTCGAAAGGGTCCAGGGCGAGCACGATTACTCCTACCGCTCCTATATCGACATCCCTTCCTTCATCAACTACTACATCATCCAGGAAATCACGAAGAATCCGGACGGGAACGTCCGCAAGAGCACCTACCTCACGAAGGAGAAGGGAAAGCCCTTGGAGATGTACCACGTGTGGGACTTCGACATCACCCTCGGAAACTGCGATTACACGAACTTCGAGAAGCCCGAAGGCTGGCAGATGCGCTACGTGAAGTGGTACAACCAGATGTTCTTCGACCCGGCGTTCAAGAAGGCCGTCGTGGACCGCTGGAACGAGCTCTACCCCACCCTCCTGACGCAGGTCCCCGCCTTCCTGGACCGGCAGCGCGCCCTGATGGCCGGCGCCGAAGCGCGGAACTTCGACCGCTGGCAGATCCTGGGCGTGAAGGTCTGGCCCAATTACTACTACTTCCCCACCTACGAGGAAGAATATGCGTTCTTGAAGGAATTCTACGAGGCCCGCCTGGCCTGGCTGAACGACCGGATCAACGCGGCGGATTACTAGATCATGTCCTTGAACGGGACGGTGTAGTCGATGCCCAGGGACTTGCGGTACTCCTTGCAGAAGTTGTCATAGATGGTCTTGGCAAGGCCCGGCTTGTTCTCCTTGCACAGGATGCGGACCTTCGCCTGCAGGGCGTCCTCGTTCAGGAAGTCGTGCTGGAAGATCGTGTTGGCCGCCTGCAGGATGGCCTTGTCGGTCAGGTCCTCGCGCCGGAGCTGGCGGCACAGGAAATCGATCGTCGCGTTGGAGAAAGCGCTCTTGTACTCGTCGATCCAGTCCAGCTCGGTATTGGGCAGCATCTGGCCCTTGAGGAGCAGTTCCAGCAGCCTGTCCACGTCCTCCTCGCCCGTACCTTCCCGGAACAGGCGCAAGGCCTCCAGATAGTCGCACTGGGTATCGCCCTCGAAGGCGATGCTCCAGAGCTTGTTCTGGTTCTGGATCCGGATGTCGCCCACGTCCTCCAGCAGGCCGCGGAGCTTGGACATGTACACATTGCGGTTGTTGTTCGCCGTGTCGTCGGGCTTGTAGGACCACAGGAGGTGGTTGATCTTCTGGGAGGCGATGCCGCCGGACTTCGCCGTGGACACGATGAGGAGGATCAGGAGGGCCTTCACCGTGGGGGTGAACTGGGCCGTCACGTCATTCCCTTCCTGGTCCGTCACCCGGAACCCGCCGAAGAAGTTCACCGAGGAACGGGAGAAATCATAGTACAGGTGCTCGGGCTCGTAGCGCTCTTCCCGCTCGCCGGCAGGCTCCTTCACGGCCGGCTTGCGGCGGGGCTTCCGGTTGCGGAGGAACCGGTACCAGACATAGTCACCGGCCAGCAACACGCCGGCCGCGATGAGCAGGATTTTCCACCAGAGGCCGCTCTTTCCCGTTCCTGCCTGCTCGCCGGATCCTTCCTGCAGGATCATGCTCACCGGAATGGGCGGATAGTCAATCTCGTACACCTCCACGTCCGTATGGCCGTCCACCTGCGCCTGCAGGATGGCGGCGTAGATCTTCTCCAGCTCGTAGCTGTGCCAGATGTTCACGTACGTGTACTGGGCGTTCCGCTTCGGGGGGATCGGCAGGGACATCCGTTCCACGCCGGGCGTTTCCGGACGGAGCTTCAGGAGGGTGAAGCCGTCCAGGTTGGACAGGAGATAGAAGTCCCCGTTGGCCCAGTTGTAGACAAAGTTCTCGCTGGAGATGAAGTCCCCGTACGGAGAGGAGCCCATATCCCAGAGCTTGTTCACTTCCAGCGTCCGGGTGTTGATGGTATAGAGGTCGTAATAGTTCTTCGGGGAAAGCTCCTGCTTGCCGGAAGGGTTGCCGCGGCCTCCGAACACGTACAGCAGGCTGTCCACGATGTAGGAGGTGGCCCCGTAGCGCGGCGTGATGTCTTCAATGGTCGTCCGGAAATTCTTTTCCGGCTGCTCCAGGTACGTGACGATCAGCTCGTTCCGGAAATGGTAGTGCCCATAGCCGCCGAAGCTGTACAGGGCGTGCACCCGCGGCTCCCACGTGTTCGTATTGTTCCAGAAATAGTGGTCCTGCTCCGGCTCCTTTTCGTTCTCCCAGCGGCTGTTCTTGAAATCGAATTTCGAGAAGAGGCCTTCGTCCAGGTTGTAGGCGGTGAGCCAGTGGTGGCTGCCGGCCACATAGAGCAGCTGGTTGGGGAAGTTCGCCGGATTGTACCCGCCGCGGACCGGAATCTCCGCCAGGGTGCCATCCGTGGTGGAGAACACGTGGATGGGCTCGTCGGGGCAGGTCAGGTAGAACTTGTCCTTGTCGTCGAAGGTGATGGACGGAATGCTCTCGAAGGAATGGGCGAAGACCGGCTTGAAGGAGATATAGCTGTCGATCATCCACTGCGGGTTCAGGGCCCGGGCGGGGACGCCGTCCAGCTCGTCATAGCACAGTTCCCCGGCGTGCCGGGCGCACTCCCAGGCGCGGAACGGCTTCCCGTTCAGGGACAGGTCGATGTTCCGGACATTGACCGAAGCCACGTCGCCGAGGGTGTAGCCCGCCAGCTGGCACAGGCCGAAGCTGATCCGGAAGGTCTTCGCGCCCTTGGTTCCGGCGTCGCGCACCGAGAACTGGGCGCCGTTGTAGTCCAGGTCGATGGTTCCGTCCTTCGTGTTCAGGCCGATCCGGACCGGGAACCACTGCTCCATCGGAATCTCCGTCGCGATGAAATGGACCTGGTCGCCGGTCACGAGGATGAGCTTCCGCGCGTCCTGCAGGTCCGCCGTGTACATCAGGTCCACGTTGTCGCCCTTGTCGGTGATGATGCGGAAGATGCAGCCGAAGACGTTGTCCGGCCGGTTGTACAGGTTGAAGGACATCTCCAGCGTCTTCCCCTTGACGGGAATCGCCTTCCCGTCCTCCAGGGCGAGGCCGGTGAACTCGTCCGAATGCGCCGGATAGGAGACGATATGGAGGCCATAGTCCAGTCCGTCCGCAGAGACGTCCACGCTGTCCGACACGGCCTGCGCCGACGCCGCAAAAAGCGATGCGCCGACAAGAAGCAGCGTGCAACCTATGTGGAGCAGACGTTTCATCCTGGTTTCAGTCAAGTGCTACCAACAGACAAAGATACGAATAATAAACGGAGAAAACACCTACCGCTCGAAAGGATTCCCCCGGGGCGAGCAGCTGACCACCCAGCGGAGCGCATTGACAAACAGCAGGTTCTGCGTGGCGTCGGAAAAGCACTCGTCCCCGTGCCCCATGTTGATGTACACCATCCGGTAGTCCGTATTGGTCCAGACAATGGGGAAATCCCCGCCGAAGACGACATCTTTCAGGCCCATCGGGAAGTTCTTCGGAGACAGGCTGGCGAGCACCTTCACCGACGGGTTGGAACGCGGGTCGGGCTGCCACTGGTAGAACTCCGTCGACGGGGCCACATAGGCGTCCGGCAGGTTCCGTGTCACGTCGTGGTCATGGGTTTCGATGTCCACCAGGCCCGGCTGCGGCGGCCAGGTATTGCACAGGAAACGGACGCCGCCCAGGAAGTTCCGGAACCAGTCCCAATGGGTGGACTGGTCGTTGTAGGCGGCGGCATGGAAGCCGAGCCAGCCGCCCCCGTTCTCCATATACTCCTCGAACAGTTTCCGCTCCTCGGGCGAGGAGGGCGAAACATTGGGCATGATGATGACGTCATACCCGGAAAGGTCCCCTTCGAGGGTCTTGGACACGTCCAGGATCCAGCCCTCGCCGGTGGTGAGCTTGTGGAAGAACTCGACGCTCTGGTGCGCGAACTGCTGGTGGGCTTCCTCCACGTAGTCGGAGTAATAGAGCAGGGCCTTGAAGCGGGGCGTCTTCCCGGCGTAGCTGGCGGGCCGGACGGCCGTGGCGGAAACGAATTCCGGCCGCTCCTGCCGGGTGCGGGAACCGCAGGCGGCCACCAGGAGCAGGCCGAAGAGCATTGCGAGGCGGAGGAGATGTTTCGTCATATGCCACAAAGATAGCAAGATTTCCGGTTCGCCGCCTACCGCCGGGGCATCGCCTTCTCCAGCGGGCGTTCGCCGCGGAGCATCCGGGCGCCTTCGCCGGTGAGGAAGAGATAGTGGTCGGACGGCTGGCCGTCCATGTCGACGAACTTCGCCACGTCGCTGACGGGCGGCGTGTCCGTGCACTTGAAGATGGCCGTTCCCTCGTTCACCTCGTCGAACATCGCGACATAGAGCATCTTCGCGCCGGCGCCGACGGCCGTATAGATCTGGTCCCAGTAGAACTTGCCGCCCTGGCGCGGAATGCTGGCCAGGGGCTTTTCTCCGCCGATGTCATTGGCGTCCGAGCCGCCGCGGCTCAGGTTGTACCAGCTGAAACCGGGATACACGAGCGGGACATAGCCCACGCCATTCCGCTCGCACCACTCCGTATCCTTCACGATGTGGTCGCGGTAGCGGTTCATCTCGAAGTGCAGCAGGGGCGTGAAACGCTGAACCATCCAGGGAAGGACCAGGTCCGCCATCCGGATGAGGGTATGCAGGTAAGGGTCCGTAGTGCAGTCGGCGCAGAGGTCCCGCCAGTAGGTCGGGATGCCCAGCATCACCGTGCAGCCGCCGTAGTCCGGATCGTTATGCAGGAAGTCGATGAGTTCCGCCAGCTTGATCTTCCGGATGTCGTAGGTCCGGTCCGGGAAACCGACGCCCCAGATGACCACGAGCGGCTTTCCAAGGTGTCCCAGGTACTCGTTCCGTTTCCCGTAGGAAGTCACTTTCATGCTGTCCACCAAGAACTTCCAGTCCTCCTGCAGCAGGTCGCAGGTCTCTTCCCGATCCGGGCTCAGGCCGGAGAGGTCGTACATCACCGCAAAGGCGCGGTCGTACTCCTGCGCCGCCGCCATCGCGTGCCGGAGTACCGTCACGGAATGCTTGCGCGTCCCGCGCTGCGGGCGGCAGGAGCCGTAAAAGCGCTGGAGGAAAACCCCGTCCAGGCCGTACTCCTGCATCCAGCGGAAGTGCGTCCGCACCGTTTGCTCGTCGTCCGAGCAGAAGAAGCGGGCGGTGGAGCCGTCGGCGTTGCGGAGGCCCGTCGGATAGGTGTTCTCGTACTCGCTGACATCGGGCCACATGTCGATGTGGATCTGGTTCTCGTCGGGGTACATCACCCCGTTCCGGGGCAGGTGGAACCAGCCCTGGTAGCCGGCCATCACGAGGCCCTCGTACTCGGGGTGGACGAGGTCGCGGCCGTGCCGGTTCTGCGTCGCGGGCTTTCCCTTCAGCCGGACGGCCGCCTCGCCGGCGAGCGTCAGGTAGCGGTCCGACGGAATGCCGTCCTCCAGGGGCACGAAGGTGCTCCCGGGAGCCGCCACGGGCACTTTCCGGGCGATCTTGAAGATGGCCGTGCCCTCGTCGATCTCGTCGAACATCGCGATGTAGAGCATCTTGGCGCCGCTGTCCAGGCAGTAGTCCAGCTGTTTCTTGAAGAAACTGCCCCCGTTGCGGGGAATCTGGACGCCGGGGCGCCCGAGGCGCTGCATATTGGCCCAGGAGAAACCCGGGAAGCAGAGGGGCGCATAGGCGATTCCCTCCTTCTCGGCCCAGGCCATGTCCTTCCGGATCAACGACTTGTAGCTCCCGTAGGTCCGTTCGTTGTACCGGCCCACGAACCAGGGCATCACGATGTCGCACTTGCGGATGAGCGCGTGGAGCCGCGGGTCGGGCAGCGTGTCCTTGGTCAGCATCCGCCAATTCGTCGGCACACCGATCATCACGCTGTAGCCCTTGGCTTTGAGGCCGTCGATGATCTTCTCGCACTCGTCGAACCCGTATTTCCGGTTGTCGTTGAAGCCCACGCCCCACACCGTCACGAGCGGCTTCCCGTTCTGGTACAGGTAGGACGGATTGGCCTCGTGGTCAAAGAGATGATGGGCCTTCGCGAGCGCGTCGATGTCTTTCAAGAGAATCTCCGGGCCATTGGCGGGCATGCCGCTGAGGTCGTACATGATGGCGACGGCGCGGTCGTACTTGTTGGCGCATTCCATCGCCGAGGCCACCACCTTGTTGAAATGCTTCTTCCCGGAGGAATTGGCGATTTCCGCGATGAATCGCTGGAGGAACACACCGTCCAGGCCATATTCCTGCATCCAGCGGAAATGGACATCGACCGTACTCTTGTCATACGGGGACGGGACGAACGCGGGCGTGCCGTCCTCGAAGCGGAAGGCCGTCTCGTACAGCTGCGGATACTCGTCCACCTCCGGCCACAGGTCGATGGTGCACCAGCCCGGCTCGAAGCGCTTTCCCTTCTCGTAGTGGTGCCAGTTCCGGCCGGCCCCGTCGCCGGGGGTGTTGAACCATCCCTGGTACCCCGCCATCACGAGCCCTTCGTAGGAGTCGTAGGTGATAGAAGACCGATACGGCCCCTGCGCGAAGGCAGAGACCGTAACGGCCAGGGTCAGAAGCGCGGCGAGCCGTCTCATTTCGCAAAGGTCTGGACGACCTCGCGGATGGTGCCGTCTTCGTTGAAATAGAGCTTGTCCACGCAGATGGAACGGAGGTTCCCCATGTGGGAGATGTTGCAGTTGTGATAGAACAGGTACCACTGGCCCTTGTACTTCACAATGCTGCCGTGGGAGGTGTCGCAGTCGGTGGGCTTCAGGATGATGCCCTTGTACTCCCAGGGGCCGAGCGGGGAGTCGCTCCAGCAGTAGCGGAGCTGGTTCCGTCCCCCGAGGCCGGGTTCCTGGTGGTTGTCGGCATACATCAGGTAGTACTTGCCGTTGTTCTTGAACACCCACGGACCTTCGTGGTAGTCCTTCATCCCCTTCATCGGCACGGGCTCGCCGTCAATCTCGGTCATGTTGTCCTTGAGCTTCACGCCGATCATCCGGCCGCCGCCTCCGTAGTAGAAGTAGGCCTGCCCGTCATCGTCGGTGAACACGCACGGGTCGATCATCGAGAACGCGTCGCCGAGGCCCTCGAGATAGCCGAGGAGCTTCAGGTTTTCCATCGTGGGCTTGTCGGAGACGCCGACGCCCACCTTCCAGGTGTTGTTCCAGTCTGTGCCGCTCGGGTGCGGGAAATAGTAGTAATACTTCCCGTTCCGGTACGCCGCGTCCGGAGCCCACATGAAACCGCCCTCGGGCCGTCCCCATTCCACGTCGCGGGAATGCAGGAACTCGCCGTGGTCGGTCCAGTTGACCATGTCGGTGGTGGAGAACACGTGGTAGCCGTCCATCAGGTCGCAGCCGCGGGGCGGGGCCACGTCATGGGACGGATAGACATACAGGCGGCCGTCACTCCACACGTGGGCGGAAGGGTCGGCCAGGTAGAGCTCGGTGATGAAAGGGTTGCCGGGCATCTGGAGCTCGACGACCTCCTCGGCGGCGGGCGTCTTGTTGCACCCGCAGGAAAGCGCGAGCAGACAGGCGGCCATGGCGGCCGGTATGGTCAGGAGTCGTATGGTTTTCATCTTGGTTCTTGCTTATTTGGTCGGCATGTCCGGGGTCATCTTCACTTCGCCGCGGAGCATCTTCGCCGCCTCGCCGGTCAGGAACAGGTACCAGTCGGTGGGGAGGTTGTCGTCGATGCCCTGGAAGCGGATGTCCAGGTCGGAGGTTTTCTTGCTCCAGCGAATGCCGTCCCCGGTCTGCTCCGAAGAGTTCATCCGGTAGTTTCCGTTCGTGTAGCTGGTCACCCAGTAGTCGTCGTCGGAGGCGTACCCGTAACCGGCGGGGACATTGGCCTTCTTGTACGGGACGTTGGACGGGACCTCGGACACGTGCATCTGCTTGAAGATGGCGGTGCCTTCGTCGATCTCGTCGAACATGCCCACGTAGATGGCCTGGGCGCCCGCCTTGATGTCGCGGTAGAACTGCTTCCAGTAGAACTTGCCGCCGAAGCGGAAGCCCGTGTTGGTGGCGTCGCCGTCGGGATAGCCGTTGTTCGGATGCATGTTGCGGTCGCTGCCGCCCGGGAACACATGCGGGGCGTACACCACGACGTGGCCGTCGGTGGAGTACTTCTTCGCCTCGGCGATGTCGTCCTTGATCCGGGACTGCCACTCGCTGCTCTCGAAGTTGTCGTTGCCGTAGCGGCCCACGTACCACGGGATGAAAGCGTCGCACTTCTTGATGATCTCGATCATCTTCCTGTGCTCGGTCCCGCTCAGGGCGTCGTTGCCGCCGGCCCGCCAGTAGCCCGGGCAGCCCAGCATGATGGCCCAGCCCTGAGCCTGGAGCTGCTCGATGTAGGGTTCGATGAAGGAGGGCTTGGGCAGGTTGCTGTCGTTGAAACCGAATCCCCAGAGGGCCAGGAGCGGCTTTCCGTTCTCGTACAGGTAGAACTTCTGGGTGCTGCGGTCCTTGAGGTTGTACTGGTCCATCAGCTTCTGCGCGTCGGCCACCATGCTCTTCGCCATATTGTCGTTGGTCGTTCCGCCCATGTCGTACATCACGGCGATGGCGCGGCCGTACTCGTTGGACCCCTTCATCGCGTGCTTGAGCACGGTGTCGAAATGGTCCTTGTGCTTGGCGTCCTGGATCTCGCCCACGAACCGCTGCATGAACACGCCGTCCAGTCCGTACTGCTTCATCCACTTGAAGTGCGTAAGCACCGTGGACTCGTCGTAGGAACTGAACACGGTCGCATGCGAACCGTCGGGAAGGATGAAAGGCGAACTGTAGCCGGTCGCGTCGCCGTCGCCCACCACATACTTCTTCTCGTACTCGGACATATCCGGCCAGAAGTCGATGGAGTTGCGCAGGACCCCCGGGCGGAACTGCTCGCTTTCGCGGTAGTGGTACCAGCCCTGGTTCGGGACCGCCGTCATCGGCGAACCGTCGCCCGGTGTGCCGAACCAGCCCTGGTAGCCCGCCATCACGAGGCCGCGGTACGTGTCGTACGGCTGCCCGTCCTTGTGGGGCTCCACGCCCGGATCGGCATACTCCGACTCCGCCGGTTTCGGATCCGGTTTTTCCGGTTCCACCCGCCCCGGGATCACCTCCTCCGGCTTGCCGCAGGAGAAGGCGACCACGAGCGCAAGGGCGGTGTAAAGGAGTTTTCTCATCATTCGGGAACGACGATTTTCTTGACTTCGGAGAGGTTCCAGCTGGTGTAGGTGTCATTCACCTGCACCCCCATCCGCACCCAGTAGGTGTAACCGGCCTTCAGCTGGATCTTGAGGCTGTACGGCGCCACGGTCTGGTTGCCGTCGGCATCGCCGATCGCCGGCCACATCTTGCGGAGGTTGATCCGGTTCGCATCGTTGTAGTAGTAGTCGATGTGGTTGCCGGGGCCGCAGTGGATGTTGTTGTTGATGAACGGGCGGATTTCGCGGATCTGCGGGAGGCCGTCCGTCACCGGGGCCTGCAGGCGGCAGGTCATGGTGAGTTCGGTGCCGTCGAGCGTCGCGTCGAAATCGACCACGTGCAGGTACGGGATCACCTCGAAGTCCTGGACGGTGCCGGCCTTGCCGATCGCCACGTTGTACGTGGTGTCGCACGGCCACCAGGCGCCGTCGCGGGGCAGCATGTCATAGGTGCCGGAGAACAGCTTGTCGTTGTAGTAGGTACCGTCTTCCTTGATGGCCAGGTCCTGCGGGTTGGGATGCTCCGAATAGCTCATCTCCCAGATGCGGATATGGCTCACACCCTGGTCCAGGAGCATCGGCTGACCGGTGGTCCTGTCGATGATCTTGCCCTGGATTTTCGCGGACGGGGCCTCGAAGTTGTCGATCTTCATGCAGGAGACCGGTCCCAGCAGCACCGCGCAGGCGAGCAGTATAGGAAATAAATGCTTCATACTCTTTCAGATGTTAAATCAATAACCGTCGTTGCGCACGAGCTTGGGATTCTTGTTGATCTCGCCGCCCGGGATGGCCTCATAGTAGTTGCGCTTGTCGAAGGACAGGCGGCGGCCATAGACTTCCACTTCGTTGAGGAAGATGTACTTGTCCTCGTTGAGGACCTTGTACGGCATCAGGGTGCGCGGCCAGTAGTTGGACGCGAGGATGCTGTGGGCAGTGCGCCAGCGGCGCTGGTCCCACTCTCCCTGGTTCTCGATGCAGAGTTCGCGGCGGCGCTCGTCACGGATGTACTGGAGGTTCTCGTCCAGCGGGAAGCCATAGAGTTCCTCGCCGATGTCGGCGGGACTGGCCACCATCTCGTGACGGTGGGCGCCCGCGCGGTCGCGGATCTCGTTCACGTGCTCGAAGGCCTCGGCCTTGAGGGCGTTGTTCCCGGTCTCGAGGCCCAGCTCATACGCGGCCTCGGCCCAGTCCATGAGGATCTCGCCATAGCGGAAGACCTTCCAGCTCTGGGTGCTCTGGTGGAGCTGCCGCGTGGCGGGATCGGCCTTGTAGTTCATGTACTTGCGGACGAAGATGCCGGTGGTGGAGAAGCCTTCGTCGCCGTTGCGCTTGATGCCGTTGACACCCGTGATCTTCACGTTGCCGAAGCCGCCCACGTCCTGGGTCTTGCCCGGGTCCTGGAGCTTGATGCAGTTCGGCGCCACGAAGTTGTTGTCCTCCGGGGTCAGGTCGGCCGCCTTGGCGGCGAGGGTCGTGAACACGCCCTGCTGGATGTCCAGCTTGGTGCCGGAGACGGGCTCCACCATGCCGGAGAAGAAGAAGTTCGCGCGGCAGCGCGGCTCCATCTCGTCGGTGTTCCAGAAGTCGTCGTAGGAGTCGAAGCGGACGGGATAGCCGTCGGCGTCGACGATGGCCGGCGTCTCGTACAGGCTCACGAGGTCCCAGGTGGCGTGGATGGCGGCACCCACGCTCTGGGCCATACCGGTTCCTTTCGGGAGCACCATGTCGTCATAGGAGCTGTACAGGGAGGAGTTCCACGGAACCACGGTGTTCGGGGTGCCGAAGGTCTTGACGAAGATGTCCTCTTCGCCGGCGAGGTCCTCGATGAAGATCTCGGTGTAGGCCTTCTCCTTGTCGGCGCCGGTGTGAAGCTTGAAGCCCGCGTCGTGCAGGAACTTGCAAGCGTCGTAGGCGTACTGGAAGAACTCCTTCGCATCGGCCGGGTCCATGCCCATCAGGCCCGCGTCGGTCGCGGGGCCGGTGATGCCGGTGTACTGGTTGTACTTCGCCACGCAGCCCGCCCAAAGCATCGCCTTGGCCATCAGGGCCGCGGCGGAATAGCGGTTGCCCCGGTACACCTCGGACTTGTCGGAGGCGCCGTTGTCCATCGCGAACTTGAGGTCCTCGTAGATGAACTTCCAGGTGTCGTACTCGGTGGCGCGGGTGACCTGCAGCTCTTCCATCGGCGCGGTCGGATCCTGGACCTTGTCCACGATCGGAACGCCGCCGTAACGCTTGGCCATCGCGAAATAGAAGTATGCGCGGATGAACCGGGCCTCGGCCATCAGCTCCTCATAGCGGTCGGCCGTCCAGGCGTCCTGATACTCGGGAAGCTTTTCGATCATCACGTTGATTTCCCGCACGCGGTCGTAGGGCCAGTAGCCCCACTGCCCGGCGGTGTCGCCGTTGCCGCGGCCCGTGGTCTCGTAGCAGATGGTGGAGCCGTAGCCCTTCAGGGCCTCCCAGACATTACCCACGTGGTAACCGTTCTTGTTACCGTTCGAGTTCATCGTGGAATAGCCCTTGTTGTCATCTGCATATTTGTAGCAGAAATCCTCGATGGGCAGGTCGTTGTACAAACCCGCGAGGTACTTGCGGACACCGAATTCGGAACTGAACAGCGTTCCGTCATCCAGCATGCCCTTGGGCTCGAGGTCGAGCCGGTTGCAGGAGACCGCACCCAGGAGGAGGGCCGCCGCAAAAAGAATGGTTTTAAAGGTTGCTTTCATCTTACGCTGTCTTTAGAATTTGAGGGAGGCGCCCACGTTGACGGTCCGGTTCACGGGGTAGTTGTAGTTCAGCACCACGTTGCCGTTGGCCGCGCCGCCGTTGGTGCCCGGACGCTCCGGGTCCATATACTTGTCCTTGCAGAAGGTGAGGAGGTTGTAGCCGCTCACATAGACGCGGAGGCTCTTGACGTTCACCACGCGGGTCCACTTGTACGGGAGCGTGTAACCCAGCTCCAGGGACTTCAGACGGAGGTAGGACATGTCCTTGATGCCCGTCGTGCCGGTGGTGAAGCTGTGGCTCGTGGCGGGATAGTAACCCGCAACCCACTGGGTGTGGGGGTTCCACGGGTCGTCCCACTGGTTCACGGTGTGCCAGCGGTCCAGGTACATGTCCAGGACGGCGCCGCCGTTGAACGGGCCCACTTCGCCGAACACTTCGCCGTATTCGCTGTACACGCCGGCGGAACCGGCCCAGTTCATCGAAAGGTCGAAGCCCTTCCAGTCCGCGCCGAGGGTGATACCGTAGTTGAACACCGGGAGGTTGTAGGTGGCCACCGGGTGGGAGTCGTTGCCGTCCACCACGCCGTCGCCGTTCCAGTCCTCGTAGTAGTAGTCGCCCGGGAGGGTGCCGGTGCCGTAGTTGGTGCCGGTGGTCGGGTGGTTCTGGATCTCCTCGTAGGTGGTGAAGCGTCCGGCCTCCGGGATGGAGAACCAGATGTCCTTGTTACGGCCGGAGACCTTGTCGCGGCGCCAGTTCTCCATGGAGTTGCCCGCCTGGGAATCCAGGTGGTAGTTCCAGCGGTTCTTGGCGGCGGACATGAAGCCCGTGACGTAGTAGCCGACTTCGCCCACGCGGTTGCGGTGGCTCAGCTGGAACTCGTAGCCGAAGGTGATGTCGCTTTCGATGTTCTCCTGCGGCATGGAGGCACCCACGGTGCCCGGAAGCACGACGGAGGACGTCGCGAGCAGGCCGTCGCGGTTGCGCTGGAACACCTCGAAGGTACCGCCCAGCTTCTGGTTCCACAGGTTGAAGTCCAGACCCAGGTTCTTGGTGGTGGCGGTGTACCAGGTGAGGTTCGGGTTCGGAATCGCGGCGGCATCGACACCGGTCACGACCGTGCCGTTATAGATCCACGCCTTGTCGCCCTGCAGGTTGTAGCCCGTGTAGATGGACGGGTACGTACCGGCGGAGCCGTCGTCACCCAGCTTGCCCCAGGATGCGCGGAACTTGAGGTTGGTGACCCACGGGAGGTTGTTCTTGATGAAGCCTTCCTCGCTGATGCGCCAGCCCACGGAAACCGACGGGAACCAGCCCCAGCGGCTCGCGGCCGGGAAGCGGGAGGAAGCGTCGTGACGGATGGCGGCGTCCAGCAGGTACTTGCCCTTGTAGTCGTAGTTCAGATGGCCGATCCACGCCCGGCGGGACATGTCGCCCAGGCCGTTGGACTTGCCCACCTGGTTCTCCTCTTCGCCGGAGAACAGGTACGGCTTGTCCAGCATCATCGTGCGGCGGGCGTAGAAGTTGTCCCACTCGTTGTAGGACTGCTCGTACATGCCCATCAGCGCGACGTGGTGCGCCTTCGCGAAGGTGTGGTCGTAGTTGACGGACAGCTGCATCACCTGGCCGCTGTTCGGGTCGGTGGAGCGCTGCACGTAGGAATCGTCACCGCCGTTGCGGATGAACTTGTTCAGGGAACCGTCCGCGTTCTTGGAGAACAGGTAGTAGGTCCGCTGGTACTCCGTGTTGTTGGTGGTGTAGTAGTCGTAGCTGTAGAAGGCGCGGAGGCTCAGGCCCTCGACGTACGGGATGTCATAGGTGAGGGTCATCGCGGCGTTCAGGTTGTTGCGCTTCTCCTGGCGGAAGCCGGAGAAACGGCTGTCGGTCGCGGCGACCGGGTTCTCGGACTCGAGCATCTGGTCATCGAAGCTCGGGAGCTCGTGGTCCCCGTCGATCCAGGCCTCGGAGGTGGGACGGTAGGTCCACGCCTTCTTGTACACGGCCCAGATGGTCGTGAACGGCTGGTTCTTCTCGTCCATGTAGCCGGACAGGGCGACATTGGCGCGCAGGCGGTCGGTGATCTTCGCGTCCACGTTGGAACGGAAGTTCCAGCGGTGGTAGTTCAGGGAGCCGCTGCGGTAGGAGCCCATCATGTCCATGTAACCGAGGTTGAAGAAGTACTTGATCTTCTCCGAACCGCCGTTGACGGACAGGTTGTACTGGCTCTGCGGGACGTTGTTCTTGAACAGCTCGTCACTCCAGATGGTGCTCTTGCGGGTGCCGTCGCTGTAGGACATGATGGTGTCCCAGGCATAGATGCCCAGGCCCCGGTTCGGATAGTTGCCGTTGAACCCGTTGTAGTTCTTCTCGTTGATGAGCATCATGTGGGAAGCGGCGTCCACCGTGTTCGGGACATACAGGAAGGTCTGCCAGCCGTAGTTCATCGACAGGTCGATGTCGAACTTGCCGTCGTCGCCGGAGCCCTTGCGGGTGGTCACGAGGATGACGCCGTTCGCGGCCCGCACGCCGTATATGGCGGCGGAGGCGTCCTTCAGCACGGACACGGACTCGATTTCATTGGCATCCATGCGGGAGAAGTAGGCCTGGTCGCGCGGAATGCCGTCCACCACGAACAGCGGGGTGCCCATGCCGCGGATGTCGATCGCGTTGTCGAACTCGCCCGGCTGCGCGGAGCGCTGGGAGATGCGGACGCCGGCGACCTTGCCGGACAGCATGTTCACGACGTTCTCGTTCTTGGTGATGACCATCTCTTTGTTGGTGACGGCCGAAACCGCACCGGTGAGGGTGGCCTTCTTCTGGACACCGTAACCGACGACGACCGTCTCTTCCAGGAAATTGGCATCGTCGCGGAGGACGACGTCGATGGGAGTCTGCGCGGCGGACACCACCTCATCGGTGTAGCCGATGAAGGAGACCACGAGATGGTCCCGCGTGGAAGCGGAGATCTCGAAGCGTCCGGCCGCGTCGGTCATCGTGCCGCGGGTGGTACCCTGCACGATGACGCTGGCGCCGACGAGCGGTTCGCCGCCCCCGTCCCGGACCGTACCCCTCACGGTACGGTCCTGGGCGGACAGGGACAGCGTCAGGAACGCCGTCAGCACGGTCAGGATGATATGTGACAGTCTCAATTTCATACGATTCTCGATATTGACATCGGAATTATCTCGCATCGGGGTCATTGGCGCCAGTCGGGCTGACACGGCGGTTGAACCACATGTAGAACCAGTGCCAAGGACCGATCGTCTGCTCACCGAGGTCATACTCCAGGTAGAGGCCGATACCGGAGCGGAAAGCCCATCCCTTGTAAGCGTCCGTGGTCACGAGACCCTTCTCGTTCATCTCCCAGCCCATCAGTCCGGGGATGTCGCCGCCACCGTCCCAGCCGCCGAGGATTTCGCCGTTGCAAGGGCCGTTGGCCGCCGCCTTTTCTTCGTCGGACCAGTTCTCACGGATGGAAGAGGCCCAGGAAGGCTGCGTGGTCCGCCAGACAAGGCCGCGGGAGTACTTGACCAGTTCCTTCAGGCTGTCGCCCAGGATGAAATGGCTTCCATCGTTGTCGAGAAGCACTTCGTCTCCCCGGATGAAATTGGCTTTCTGGAGGATCTGCAGTTCATTGTTCGCGTCACCATGACGAAGATAGAGCGGCTCGGGCAGGAGTTCTCCCTCGGGGAAGGTGGCGGTCAGGAAGATCTGGGCCAGGTCATACACGCCGGCACCGGCAGGAATCATCCACTTGAGGTTGACGGAGGCCTCGGAGCCGTATTCGATGTGCCGGCCGCCGCCGAAGCCGTCCTTGGTGAGGAACTGGTCCAGGCCCATGCCCGGGACCGGGTTGTCGATCTGCCAGAAAATCTTGTGCTTGATCACGTCATCGGCCAGGGTGTAGATGATGATGCCGTTCTTGCCCTCACTGTTCCAGGCGTCGGTTCCCAGACGGTGCTTCGGCGCCCAGGTGCCATCGGCGGACAGCGCCTCGGCAATGGTGTCGTAGGCACGCTGCACATTCTCGTTCTGGTCCTCCCTCGGAGCGAGCTGGAAGGCGATCTTTCCGGCAGGAAGATCCTTCAGATAGTCCTTCAGGTTGAAACCCTGGACGAACTTGGCGGCGGAATTGGGAATCAGGACGCGATGATAGCCGTCCAGGTCGCCGTCGAGCTTGGTCAGCTGGACGCCGTCCACCACGGAAGGTTCGACGAGCACCTCCGGCTCGAAGGTGTTCTCGCCCACGTGGACGATGAAGTAGTTGGAGCTGATCGCGGTGCCCTTGAGCTCGACCTTCAGGGCGACGGTGTAATCCTTGTCGGACTCGGCGGCGAGGGCCTTCAGGTTCACCTTGATGAGGTCGCCGTCATTCTCGGCGGACTCCACCTTGAAGAGGCCGGCGCCGGCGCGAGTCTTCGCCTCACGCGCGTCCGCGATGTCGAAGGTCGCCTCGGAGGCGTTGAAGGAAGGCGTGGCGAGGAAATTGACCACGGCGCCCTCTTCCCCGAGGAAGACGATCTGGTCGGTGTATTCCGGGACATAGACGATGGAGTTGATGGCCGCGGAGGAAACCTTCGGGATGGTGTAGGAGGTGCTGTTCACCGTGATGATGAACGCATCGGCCGTCTCCTCGACGGAAACGGCGGCGCCGCCACCGCCCTTGGTGTCGATGACGATGGTCTTGCCGTCGCTCAGGACGATGGTCCACACGCCGTCGGCCTGGTTGGCGCTGGTGACGGTGAGGCCCGTCACGACCGCGTTCTGGAGGTCCTTCTGGGTCTGGTGCCAGGCACCTTCCAAGACTTCTACCCGACGGGTAAGGTCGTCAAGCCCCTTGTTGTCGCAGGCGACGAAGGCGGGAACGACCATGGCTCCGATGAGGAGCGCGCTGATGAGGTGTTTTTTCATGTTGAAAAAGGATTATGTGATTGGTTTGTCGTTGTTTTGCTGGCTCAATGTCCGGTCACAAATATGCGCGCGTACCCTTAAAAACGCGCGGAACCCGTGCTTAATCCGGCCCTTAACATGTCGTTTTAATGTTTTTTTAAGGGCGTCAGTTCATGTCGACGGTGACTTTCTCCCCGGCGTACCGGACTTCGCGGTCGCAGGAGGCGTTGTCCAGGCCGGTGCCTGTCCCCGGCCGGACCAGGACGATCCGGAACGTGCGCCCGTCAATCATCCCGGGGTACGACCCCCGGCGCGGGCCGATGGTCAGGACGCCGTCCGCATCGTTCCAGTCGAAATCGATGGTAGAGCTGGCACCTTTCTCGTACCCGTAGCCGTCGCCCTCGTCCTCATAGAGGGTGAAGGAACCGTCCGCGCCCGTATAGACGCGAATCTGGAGATCGTCCCAGGGCTTTTCGGCCGCGTACTGCACTTCCGGACCCATGGGCAGGATCGTTCCGGCCTTCACATACAAGGGCAGTTCGTCCCGGGCGAACGTCTGGGTGAAGCTGACGCCGCCTTTCAGGCGTCTGCCGTCCCAGAAACCCATCCACCTCCCTTCCGGGAGATAGATGCTCCGGGTGTCGTCCTCCGTGGACACGGGGGCGACCAGGATGGACTTCCCGTACAGGAACTCCGTGTCCTCGTCCCAGGTCCGCTTGTCCTCCGGATAGTCCATGAACAGGGCCCGCATCAGGGAGGCGTCCTCCCGGGTGACGGCCGCGACGGCGCTGTAGGTATAGGGCAGCAGGCGGTAGCGCAGCCGGATGTATTTCTCCTGCAGGTCAAAGTCCGGGTCGCCGGGACCGCCGAACCGGAAGATCTCCCGCGGGGTGTTCGTTCCGTGCGAACGCATCATCCCCGTGAAGGCCGCGAACTGCATCCAGCGGCCGTACAGCTGCCGGAATCCCGGGTTTTCGTACCCGCCCGGCCAGGACCCGGCGAAGAAACCGCCGATGTCCGCGTTCCAGAAAGGAATGCCGCACAGGGACAAATTCAGCGCCTCCTGGACCTGTTCCTTCAGGGAGGTCCAAGTGGACTCCAGGTCGCCGGACCAGACGTGCGCGCCGTAGCGCTGCAGGCCCGCCGTGGCGGAACGGGTGAGGATGGAGACGCGGCGGTCGGACGTGAGCGCCCGCTGGTGGTCATACACGCCGCCCACGGTATACAGCGGGAAGGAATTCCGCATCTCGCGGTAGGTTCCTTCCGGGGAACGGTAATCGTAGTCCTCCGGACGGACCGGCTGGTGCTCCGGCTCCGTGGCGTCCAGCCACCAGCCGTCAATGCCGGCCGACCAGAGGTTCTTTTCCATATAGTTCCAGAAGATCTCCCGGGCGCGCGGGTTCCAGGGGTCGTAGACCCGGACCCCGTTCCCCTGCGGGAACGTGCTCTGGCCCAGGAGCAGGTTCTCCGCCTGCAGCTCCTGGAAAATGTTCGATTCAGGGCCGAAGGACGGCCACACGGAGATGAGGGCGTGGGCGTGGAGCCCATGGATTTCGTCCATCATCCCCTTCGGGTCCGGATAGGCCGGATTCAGGAACTCCACGGCGTTCCAGTGGGCGTTGTCCCCCCAGTACTGCCAGTCCTGGACGATGCCGTCCAGGGGCACCTGGAGCTCCCGGTACTTCTTGACGACGGAGACCAGTTCCTCCGCCGAGCCATAGCGTTCCTTGGACTGCAGGAAGCCGTACTGCCAGAGCGGGTTCATCGGCACCCGGCCGGTCAGGGCGCGGATGTTCCGCACCACCGCATCGCCGCTGCCGCCGCCCAGGAAGAAATACGAGCAGTTCTTTCCGGCCTCCGACGAGAAGGAAACCCCCTCCTCGCCGCTCTTGAACTCCGTCGGGGAGTAATTGTCCCAATAGACAGCGTATCCCTTCACGGAATGGAAGAGCGGGATGGCGATCTCCATGTTGACATTCTCCAGATGATAGTTCTTCCGCCGCTGGTCCAGGCCGCCGCCCCGGTGCTGGCCCAGGCCGTAGACGGCCTCTCCCGGCTCCAGCAGGAAGCCCTGGTAAATCTCCTCGTGGGAAACCGCCTCCGGCTGCTCCTGCAGCAGCAGCGTCCCGTCCGGACGGTAGAAGGAATAGACCGCTTTCACCGGATCCAGCTCCACCCGGAGCGCCTCGGTGGTCAGG
The DNA here is from genome assembly GCA_900316525.1 of uncultured Bacteroidales bacterium. Taxonomy (GTDB): domain Bacteria; phylum Bacteroidota; class Bacteroidia; order Bacteroidales; family UBA932; genus Cryptobacteroides. Next base: position 25,961 of record ONDF01000016.1, on the reverse strand, counting down.
CGGACGATCCCGCCGTCCAGGGTTTCCAGGTCGAAACGGACCTTCCCGGGCGCCATCGTGACGGAGGCCGTCGGCGCGGTGTCCACCTCGCTGTACAGGGGGGCTTTCACCACCTGGACGATCTCCGGGGCATAGCAGACGACTTCGAAACGGGCGGCGGGCCCGTCGGTCCGGAAGCCGTGAGCCGTCTTGCGGACCGGCCCGGTGCAGCTGCTCAGCAGCAGGGCCGCCGCGGCAGCGACATACAGACAGTGTTTCATATTCCCCAATTCTTGTCGGGCTGGTCGCCCATCACGAACACCAGTTTTCCGCCCTTGACCACGTCGTCGTGGCTCAGGAACGGCCGCGTGAGCGGTTCCCCGTTCAAGGTGGCGGACTGGATGTATTTATTGTCCTCGGATGCGCCCCTGGCGACGATCTCGAAGGTCTTCCCGCCGGGAAGATGCACCTTGGCCTCCGGGAAGACCGGACTGCCGATGGCATATTCGGCCGATCCGGGCGTGACCGGATACAGGCCCAGGCAGGACCAGACCACGAAGGAGGTCATCCCGCCGCCGTCCTCGTCGCCGGGAACGCCCATCAGGTCGTCCCGGAACCAGGTGCGGAGCAGCTGGCGGATCCGCTTCTGCGTCTTCCACGGCGCGCCCGCGTAGTCATACAGGTAAGGGATGTGGAGCGAGGGCTCGTTGGCCATCGAGAACTGGCCCACGTTGCCGGTATGGTCCGGCAGCATCGCGTAGAATTCATACTTGGACCGCCCCAGCGGCGTGGAAAAGGTCTCGTCCAGCTTCTTGATGAAGGCGTCGGGGCCGCCCATCAGGGTGATCAGGCCGGGGATGTCCTGCTGGACGTCCCAGCGGTACACCCAGGCATTGTTCTCGCCGTAGTACTCGCGGGCGCCCATCCCGCCGGAGAAGCTGTAGTCCAGCGGCTCGATGAAGTTCCCGTCCTTGTCCCTGGGGTGGAAGAAGCCCGTCGTCCCGTTGTACAGGTTGCGGTAGAACTGCGAGGCCTTGCGGAAAGCGACGCCTTCCGGGTACTGCTTCACCGCATCGGCGATCACGCTCATGCACCAGGCGTCATAGGACGTGCCCAGGGTGACGGCCACCGGCTGGCGCTTCTCGAAGGAATGGACGTTGGGGTCCGTCTCCGGCTCGCCCGGCCGGAGCGCCGGGATGTAGCCGTTGTGCCAGAAGAACTGGTCGATCCAGCCCGCCGGATTCCCGCACCAAGGGGCCAGGGTCTTCTCCAGCAGCGCCTTCCGGCAGATTTCGAAGGCCCGTTGCTTGTCCACGTCCAGGCCCTTGACGATGGCGTCGGCAAAGGTCGCCACCGTATGGTTGGAGTTCATCCGGCGCGAGTCGCCGGTCACTTCCGGGAAGGTCGGAGCCCAGTCGTTTCCGGTCTGCTCCGCCATCCGGACGAAGGAAGCGAGGATGTCCTCCTCCAGGGAAGGATTCATCACCACGCGCAACGGGTGCGCGGCGCGGTAAGTGTCCCAGATCCAGTCGTCCGTGTAGAACGGCGTGCCGCCGTCCTCGTGGACCTGGTTGTCGAAGGCGCTCCAGTAGCGGCCGTCCTCGCTCAGGCACACCGGACGCTCGAAGGTCCGGTAGTAGGAGGTGTAGAATACGGTCTTTTCCTTTTCGTTCCCGCCGCGGACTTCCAGGCGGCCGAGGGTCTCGTTCCAGACCTTGCGGCCTTCGGCGGCCACTTTCTCCACGTCAAAGGTGTCGATTTCCCGGTGCAGGTTCGCCGCCGCCTGCTCCTGGCTGATGAAGGAGACGCCGTAGCGGACATGGATCTCCGGCACGTCGAAAACCTTCGCAACACAGGCGTTCCGGCCGCTGTCGGACTTGCCGTCCAGCAGCTGGCCGTGGCTGAGATATCCCTCCTGCACGGGCTTTTCCTGCACTTCCATATAGACATACACCTTCGTCTCCCCGTCCACGACCTGATAGCCGGCGAGAACCCCGTCCGCCAGGCTCACGGCCCCGTTCAAGGAGGTCAGCAGGAGTGTCCCGTGTCCTTCCTTGAACCGGATCCGGTACACGGCGCTCTGGTGCGAGACGGCGTAATCGGCATGGACCGCACCGTCTTCCAGGTCGATGCCGAACCCGTAGGGGGTGAGATGCTCATTGTCGTAGGTGACCGGAATCACCGGACGGAGCGTCTCCCCCGTCGTCACGGACAGCTTGAAGGCCGACCGCTCCCGGTGGTTCGTCACGATGACCGGCAGGCCGTTGACATACTCGGACGTGTAGTCCGCGCGCTCGGGATACACCCGCAGCATCGAGTTCGGAAGCTGCACGGTCGGGAAGGTCGGGACCAGCAGGTGGCTGATGTTGCCGATGTACGGGTTCACATAGTCCACGGGGTCCTTGGAGCCATTCTGGGAACAGCCGGCGAACAGGGCGGCGCAAAGCAGCAGGGCCGATATCTTTTTCATAGGCACGGTTTATTTGCGGGGGAGATAACTGTGATGACGCTGGTGGACCTTGCGGATGGTTCCGTCCTCGTTGTAATAGAGCCGGTCCACGCAGATGGAGCGGAGATTGCCCATCTGGGAGAGCTGGCAGCCATGGTAGAACAGGTACCATTGGCCCTTGAACTCCACGATGCTGCCGTGGGAGGTGTCGCAGTCGGTCGCGTCCAGGAAGATGCCCTTGTATTCCCAGGGCCCCAGCGGGCTGTCGGACATCGCATAATGCATCCGGTTGTACTGTTTTCCATTCGCGTCGATGTAGTTGTCCGGATAGGACAGGTAGTACTTGCCGTTGTATTTGTGGACCCAGGGGCCCTCGTGGAAATCCTCCAGCCCCTCCATCGGCACCATCTTGCCGGCCAGCTGGGTCATGTTCTTCTTCAGGCGCGCGCCGAAGCACTGGCCGCCGCCTCCGTTGTAGATGTAGGCCTTCCCATCGTCATCGACAAAGACGCATGGATCGTAATAGGAGGTCATTCCCTTGATGTAGCCGCCCACCTTGAAGTCGGAGGCGGGCTTGTCGGAGGTGGCGACCCCGATCTTCCAGGTGGAGCCGGTGTGCGTCCCGGACGGGTGCGGGAAATAGAAATAGTACTTTCCGTTGCGGTAAGCGGCGTCCGGCGCCCACATGAAGCCGCCTTCCTTGCGGCCCCAGGGCACGTCGGAGGCCCTGAGGATCTCGCCGTGGTCCGTCCAATGGACCATGTCGTCCGTGGAGAACACATGGTACTGGTCCATCAGGTCGCAGCCCCGCGGCGGGTCTATGTCGTGGGAGGCGTACACGTACAGGCGGCCGTCGGCCCAGACGTGGGCGGAAGGGTCCGCCGTATACAGGTGGGTGATGAAGGGATTGTCCGCCATCCCGTCGATGGTCATGAACTCCGCCGGCTTCTCCGGATAGGCCTTCAGGTACCAAGCCACCTTTTCCGCCAGGAGTTCCGCACCCCGGTCGTCCGGGTGGATGCCGTCACCCGCAAGCGTTTCCGGAGCGTCCTGCAGGACCGGGTACATATCCAGCACCTCGCAACCGGTGCGTTTCGCCGCCTCGTAAAGGGCGGGACACACTTTCTTCTGGCTTACTCCATCGGAGATACCGTAGGAATCTTTGGTGAACAGGGTCGGGGTCATCAGGATCACCCGGGGATGCGACGGAAGGGCCTGGAACATGGACACCAGCGTCTCGGCGTCGTCCACCAGTTCTCCCTTGTCGATGGCCGGTTCGTTCCAAGGCTTGCTGTCGTTGCCGCCCAGGTCGATGAGGACGATGTCCGGATGGCTCGTCAACGCCTCGCCCAGCCGTCCACGCGTCCAGTAAGGGCAATCCGAATGGCGGAGCATCGTGCAGCCGCCGACGCCGTAATTCTCGATGTGCCAGGCGTCTCCGAGCAGGGCTTGCGTCCGGGCCGGATAGGACCGGGTGGCCGGATCGGAAGTGCCGGCCCCCTCGGTGATGCTGGCGCCCACGAAGGTCACCCGCACCTGGGCGGAAAGGGCCAGGGTGGCGGCGAGGGCGAGCAGGGTCAGTGTCAGTCGTTTCATACGCGAGTTATTTGACGGGTCGGGTCAGGATGCCGGGCTGGTAGATGCCGTCGTCGAACCGGCCGAAGTCCGCCGGGGCGACGTCGGTGCAGGGTATACCGGCGTTCAGCAGCAGTTTATGCAGGGTGTTCCATCCCTTCTCGGACGACAGGAAGTCGTCCAGGGTGCTCACATAGCGGTTCCCGTTCTTGACGAAAACCGGCAGCGGGGCGGTGCATTCGTATTCGCTGCGCAGGAGGGAAGCCGTCTTCATCTCCTCCGCCCGCTTGTTCCAGCGGCGCCAGTCGGTCCGGCAGGCCTCCACGAGGATTTCTCCCTCCTCCACGAACGGGCCGGAGAGGGTATATTTCGCGGCATCCTGTCGCTGCACTTCACAGAAATAGAAATCGGCGTTGGTCATTCCCCGCGTCCAGGAACGCTGCGCGAGCAGGAAAGAGGAACGGCGGAGCGGGGTGAGGACGATGTCCAGGCCGTACGCGGCGGCGGTTTCCGGGGTCATGCCCCAGTACCAGACATCGGAGCCGTCGGCGGGCGGGAGCGCACCGGAGGCGGCGTCCACGATGTACAGCGTCCGTCCCTTCGGCTTGTCCGACAGGACGACGCCCTGCGAGCGCAGAATCCGCACCACACGCCCGTCCGGAGCCCCGTACAGTACCACACTCTGATAGGGCTCCGGAACAGCGTTATCAACCAACTTAACCTTATGATTTGCCTTGTCTTGTTCTTCCCAGCGGCACCAGGCGGCGCCTTCGGGGGCGTTCGCCGCCCGCATCGCGTCGTACAGCGGCCACGGGTCCCACATCGGGAGGGCCGGGTCGTAGCCGGGGTTGAAGGTGGTCCCGTAGGGGCCCAGCCGCTCCGGCTGGACGCCCGGGACCCCTTCCTCGTACGGGCCGAAGAAGATGCCGTCCTCCAGCGTAGGGGCCGTGGTGAGGTCCTTCTTCCCCAGCGGAAGGGGCTTCAGGGCGTACCACGCCATATTGAAGACCGTGCTGTAGGAGGCGCCGGCCTCCCGCATGGACTTGATCAGGTGATAGCACTCGTAGGCGAGGCCTTCCATCCGCCCTTCGGCGGACTCGTAAGCCCGGTCGCCGTTGTATTTGGACACTTCCTCCGGCGTGCCGTAGTAGGCCATGCTGTGCTCGCCCACGCCCCAGGGCTTGCCGATGGCTTTCCATTCGCGCATCGACCCGGCGTCGCCGTAGTGGCCCACGGTCACCGGCAGGATGCCGGAGCCGTCCTCCTCCCCGTCGGAGGAGATCCAGGGCCGGGACGGGTCGGCCTCCCGGACGATGGCCGTCCAGTCGCGCCAGGCCTGCTCCTGGAGCGGCATCAGGTCCGGCCGGTGATGGACGTGCAGGATGACGGGCTTGTTCTCGTTGGACACGCTCCAGCCGAAGACGGAGGCGTGGTTCCGGTCGCGGAGCACCATCCGGCGGAGGTGGTCCTTGGAGTGCTCCCAGAACTGCGGGTTCTCCAGGGCGGGACCGCCGTCGCTGGCCCAGTTCGCCGTCTCCGCGAGGACGCAGATGCCCATCTCGTCGGCCAGGTCCAGGTAGAAGCGAGGGTAGACCTGCGCATGGGGCCGGACGGCGTTGCCGTTCATGCCCTTGATGGCCATGTACCAGGCCCACGCATAGCGGCGGGTGAGCTGCGGGATGCCCATGAAATGCCAGGAATCGCCCCGGAGCGGATACGGCTCCCCGTTCAGGCACAGCATGCCGTCCGTCAGGGTCCATTCCCGCCAGCCGAAGCGTTCGTATTTGTTGTCGATGGTCTTCCTCCCCTGCGTCAGCGAGAGCTGGAGGGCGTACAGGTCGGGATGCTCCGGGGTCCAGGTCTTGAGGTCCGCCGGAACGCGGAGAGTCTGCGTCAGGGTGTCTCCGGCGGGGACCGAGAGTTTCACCGCCGGAATGTCCAGCGCCTTCTTTCCCAGTTCCCACGCTGGTACGGGGGCCTCCTGCACCGTTTTACCAGAACGGTTCAACCAACCATCAACCCGGCCCGCGAGCTGGACGGAAGCATTCCGGGCTCCGTCATTCCGTAATCGGACCTTGATTTCCAGGAGACCCTCCGATACCAGGGGGTGGATATATACGTCGTCGATGCGCACCGCCGGGCGGCGCTGGAGGTACACGTCCTGCCAGATGCCGTCGATGTAATACCCCCACATCGACCCGGCCGGGACGATCCGGCGACCGACGCCGGTATGGTCCTCGAACAGCTTCTGGGACTGGACGAACACGCGGACATCGGCCTCCTCGCCGGGACGGACGACACCCGTGACATCGGCCTCGAACGGGAGGAACAGGTCGAAGTTCTCCGCCACCTTCTCGCCGTTCACGAAGACCTGCGCCTTGCCGGCGACGGCCTCGAAGTGCAGGAAGATCCGGTCGCCGGCCCAGTCGGCCGGGACCCGGACCGTCCGCTGCATCCAGGCCTCGCGGACACTGGTCCAGGCGGCCGGATAGGACGGGAAATCGCGGTGGTCGGGCCCTTCCAGGCCGTTCCAGGCGAAGCCGTTCACGTTCCACGGTGAAGGGATCTTGATGCGGACCGCCTCCCAGTTTCCCGTGTCCTCCGCCCCGGCCTGGAACTGCCAGGAGCCATTGAGGCAGATTTCGTCGCGGTAGGGCTTCTCCAGGCGGTTCGTCAGCCCCTCGGAGGGGGCGAAGCGGCCCGGGAACCGGACGCCGGCCCCGAGGAGGGCGGCGTGGAATCCGACGAGGAGAAGCAGGAGGGTCCGTTTCATGGTGCGCGCTTTTTGTACAAATTTACCGCGCCCGCCTTTATTCCTTCTTTAATGCGGTATTAACCGACCTTAAAAAAGACTTAAAAACAAGTTATACCGCCTTCCGTGCCGTTTGGGGTGCCAAGGGAACGCTTTTTGCAGACCTTCCGTCGCTAAAAAACTGTACTATGATCAAGAGAATCCTTTTCCTGGCCCTCGCCGCCGTGCTGATGACGGCCTGCGCCTTCTCCCTCCCGGGAAAGTTCACCCAGCTGGCTGACAAGGTGGCCGACAAGGGCGCCGATTTCACCCCCGCCCAGTGGGAAAAAGCCAACGCCCAGTTCGAGAAACTGGTCAACCAGTATGTGGACAAGTACGACAAGCTTTCCAACGAGGACAAGAAAGAAATCAACGCCGCCATCGGCAAGTACACGGCTACTGCCCTCAAGTGCGGCGTCGCCGACGGCCTGAAGCAGATCAACGCCCTCCTCAAGAAAGTCCCGAGCGCCATCGACACCGCCGCCGAAGGCGCGAAAGGCATCTTCGAAGAGCTGGGGCTCTAGCTCCCGCCCGTTTCACAAGGAACCGCCCTCCGACCGGGCGGTTTTTTGTTGCCCCGGCAGGAAATAATCCGTATATTTGACGGACCATCATTCCCCTTGCTGTCATGATCATCGCCTTGATCCTCATACTCACCGCCGTCGCGCTTTTCCTGATTCTCCGCGACGACCACGACCGTTCCTATAACCGGAACGAACCCAAGTCCGGCCGGGAGAACGGCCGGAAATCGGTCTACCAGAAATCGGTGAATCCCCAAAGGAACGCGCCCTCCTCCCCGAGACCGGCCCAGATGCATCCCGCAGCCCCGGTGATGGGCCCCCGGACCATCGTCCCGGAAGAGAAGCAGTACCGGCCCCGGAAGCTGGACGAACGCTGCAAGCCCGAAGAACCGCAGCCGAGGTATGCATCGGCCCCGCCCCGCATGACAAAGAACGACGTCCACCCCTCCGCCTTCGCCTATGGAACGGAAAAGGCCCTGGATTTCAGCTTTTTGGATGATTTCGACTTTGACCCGAATCTGCCGGAAAAGACGATGAGCTCCTTCATCGCCGGCCTGCAGGGCTACTGCACCCGGGAGAACCTGGGCGGCGTGATCGGCTATATCATGGTGGATCCGGTAACCGGCGCGATGGAAGTCCACGACACCGGCGACGGCATGATGGGCTACCTGCCCATGAAGGACCGGGCGGCCTACAACACCTTCAACCCGGACCACGTCCTCTGCCCCTTCGCCGGCCACATCGGCCTCAGCACCACCGGCCGCTACTACGCCGACATCCGCATCGTCCTCCCCTCCACCCGCTCCTTCGTCGAAGAATCCCTCCGCGGCTTCCTGGGGTAATTACCAGACAATCTCCTGCGGGATGTCCACGCGGGAGGCGAGGTGGGTGGCGCGGTCGCCGAGGAGGGCGAGGAGGGTGGACCAGTAGGCTTCTTCCACGATGCCGGCGGGCTGGGCGCCGGAGATGACGGAGAGGCAGAAGGCGTGGATCAGTTCCACGGAGCCGTCGCCGGCCGCGCCCACGGAGCTCGCGCCGTCATTGACCGTCACGTTTTCCGCGAAGCGTACGCCTGCATCCTTCGAGGCCTCTTCCGTGGCCCAGGAGGTACCGGCGAAAGCGGCGTTGGAGAGGATGCCCTGCCCAATCTGGTCCAGGAGCTGGCGGATGCCGGAGCGCGGGCGGGGCGTTTCGCTGTACATGACCCCGCGCACGAGGTCGATGGTGCCCTCGCTGCCGAGGATCTGCTCGCCCATGCCGAAGTGCTTGTTGGAGATGATGGACTCGAAGGTCATGTGCACCCCGTTCGGATACTGATAGATGGCGGCGACGTTGTCGAAGACCTCGCGCCCGTCTTTCCAGTACTGGATGCTGCCGGTTCCCGTGACGAAGGAGGGCTGGACCCCGCCCATCGCCCAGGAGCCGTTTTGGAGCTGGTGGCAGGCCAGTTCGGTCATCAGGCCGCGGGAGTATTCGTCGTAGAGGCGCCAGTTGATGCGGCGTTCGAACTCCGGCGAGGGCACTTCCCGCCGCCAGTCGTTGTTGCGGTACCAGTAGTTGCGGATGCCCACGACCTGGCCGATGGCCCCGTTGTGCACCAGTTCCATCGCCTGCACATATTTCGGGTCGTACAGCCGCTGCTGGCCGACCATCAGGACGCGGTTCCCTTCCTTCCAGGCGCGGAACATCGCGCTCAGCTGCTCGGGGGTATGGGCCATCGCCTTCTCGCAGAAAGTGTGCTTCCCGGCGGCGAGGGCGTCGATGGTCATCTGCGCGTGCATCGACAGCGGCGTGCAGATGATGACGCCGTCCACCTCCTTGTCTTCCAGGAGTTTCCGGTAATCCGAATAGCGCTTGGCCGACGGACAGAGGGCCGAGGCCGCGTCCAGGTGCGGCGGGAAGTCGTCGCACAGGGCGACGATCTGCGCCGCGGGATCCTGCAGCAGGTTCACCAGATGGAACTGGCCCCGGGAACCGGTGCCGATGATGCCCAGGCGGGCCTTCTCCCCCGCCGCCTCCCGCTGCCGCTCGCCCGAGCAGGCGGACAGCCAGGGGAACAGGGCCAGCGTGGCCCCACCGAAGGCGAGGCTGGACAGGAAGTCCTTGCGTGTCATTTTCTCACTCATAGTGTCAAAGTCAGGGCCTGCCCGTCGGTGAGGCACCGGACCTCGGAGGCCCGGTAGCCGTCGAAGGCGGCCAGGATGTCGCCGCGCCGCTTGGCCGGAGCGACCCAGAGGGCCGTCGACAGGACTTCCGTCACCATCGCGGAAGGGCCCGTCACGGCGACCAGGCCTCCCTTCTCCAGCGTGTTGCCCGTTGCCGGGTCGATGATATGTCCCCGTCCGTGGGGATCCTTGCCGGACACGGACAGGGCCTCGCCTTCCAGCTGGAAGGTATGGGCCGTCCGGTTCGGATAATAGCTGTGGGCCACCGCCACCGGCCAGGGCGCATCCAGCGGATGCCGCCCGACAGCCGCGACGGAACTGCCCCCGAAGGAGAGCAGCGCACTCTCCGCATGGGCGGAAACCTCCCGCACGGCCTGCTCCAGCACGAACCCCTTCACGAACCCGCCCAGGTCCAGTCCCATCCCCGGCCGGGAGAACCGGACGGTATGGGCCGATGCATCCAGCAGCACGGCGCGGTCCGGGACCCGCGACCCCGCCGTCACGTCGAAATACCCGGAAGTCGCCTTCCGGAACGTCTCGCAAAGCTGCAGGATCATGAACAGCTCTTCGTCCACCGGGACGGCTTCCCCGGCCGCTTTCCGGTTCACTTCCGCCAGCGCGCTGCCGGGAAGGAACCGGTTATACCGCCGGTCCGCCGCCCGCACGCGCTCCCATACGGCATCCACCAGCGCCCGCGCCTCGTCCTCCGGCAGGAACGGCAGCAGGATCTCGCAGGAGGTATGCATCGCATCCAGCCGCGAATAGGCCGTCGGAACGGACGGATTTTGGGTACTGTAAATGAATTCCACCTATTTCTTCTTTCGGAAGAGCCAGGCGATCAGGCGGATAGCCGTCCAGATCACATAGAATCCCAGCGCGATCACCACCGTGTAGCCGATCTGCGTGAAAACCTCGTAGAACGGCGTCCGGTAATAGATGATGCAGCCGATGTTCAACAGGACGGCGAGCAGCAGGCACACGCCCGCCGTCTTGAGTTCGACCAGCTTGCGGTGCGCCGTGATCAGGGTGTCTTTCATAACTCCTTGATCTTGATGTTCCGGTAGGAGACCAGGAACCCGTGGTCCTGCAGGAGGATGTAGCCTTCCTCAGCGTTGCCGAAGTTAGGCCAGTTCTTATACTTGCTGTACGCCACCAGGGCGTCCCACATCTGGTTGTTGCGCTCGTACTCCAGGAGCTTGTGCCCGTTGAGCCAGTGCTCCACGTGGTTGCCGTCCACGACGATCATGGCGCGCTGCCAGCCGTCGATGGTGTAGGTCTCCCATTCGCCCTTCGGGGCGGGAATCAGGTCGTACAGCGAGCCCATCGTGCGGTTCCCCTTCACGCCCAGCTTGGCGTCCGGGTGCCGCTGGTCGTCCAGGACCTGGTACTCGCAGCCGATGGCCGAGCCGCCGCCCTGGTTCATGAACGGGTCCACGAAGTACTTGATGCCGCTGTTCGCACCCTCGGTGATCTTGAAATCGACCTTCAGGATGAAGTTGCGGTACTTGCGGGTGGTGATGATGTCGCCGCCGTTCACGCTCTCGCCGCCGTCGCCGGCATGGACATACAGCGTGCCGTTCTCGACGCTCCAGCCCTCGTGCGGGAAGGCGCCGTTCATCCGGGGACGGGCGCTCTGCCAGCCGTTCGCGGTCTTGCCGTCGAACAGGAGCTTCCAGCCGTCGGCGACCTCCTCCGGGGTGAGGGTGTTCGCGATGCAGTTCACGCAAGGGGCGGTCGTGGGCGTCGCATACTTCTCCACGTCCTTGGTGAGGATGCGGAGGTCCTTCCAGCAGATCTTGTTGCCCATCTGGTCCGGGCCCACCACATGCACCTGCAGGGCGATGAAGCCCGTGGGATCCACGTCGTCGATGAGGTTCGTGCAGGGGATGCCGTTGACCCAGGTGCGGATGTGCGTGCCGATGCATTCCACGCGGGCGTGGTTCCAGCCGTCCTTGTAGGCCTTCCGCGCCGGCTCGTTCTCCGTCATCCGGTACAGCCACAGGCGGCGGGCCTCGTCATAGATGCCGCCGGTCCAGGCGCGCGGGGCCGGGTCGATCTCGAACTGGTAGCCGTACACCAGACCGCGGGCGTTGTCCTTGTGGCTCCGGAGCTGGACGCCGGAGTTGATGCCTTCGGTCATGAAGTCGAACTCCAGGATGAAGTCGCCGTACTCCTTGGTGGTGGCGAGGAAGGAATTGATCTTGCTGTCCGTGGCCGTGCCCACGATCATGCCGTCCTTGGCGGCATACTTCGCGGTGCCGGTCACCTGCTTCCAGCCCTTGAGGTTCTTTCCGTTGAACAGCGGCTCCCACTCCTGCGCGGAGGCCAGGGTCGCCAGGCAGGCGAACCCGAGTATCAGTGCTAACTTTTTCATCATTGTCATTTCGAGCTTGTCGAGAAATCTACATGTTGTAATATTCTTCCCAACCCTTGCGCGGCGGATTGCCCACGAGGAGGGCGTTCGCGAAGGGATCGTTCACGATGGTCTTGCTGGCCGCGTCGAAGGTGAGCTTGCGGCCGGTGCGGATGGCGACCACGCCCAGGGCAAAGGTCTGGCACATCGGGCCGAAGAGCTCGAACGGGGAACGTGTCTTCTCCAGGCCCTGACAGGCCAGGAGGAAGTTCGCGAAGTGGTTGGACGGGCTCTTGGGCACTTCCGGAAGGCGGGAGGCCATCTCGGCGGCCTTCTCCTTCGGGATGATCTCCAGGGTCGCGCCGTGGCTGCCGCCCTTGAAGGTCAGCTCCTTGGAATAGATGATCTTGCCCGGGCTCAGGGCCGACGGGGTGAAGGTGCCGTCCATGTTGGTCGCGGGGACGTCGGCGGCGTTGTTGGTCGTGGGCCCATACCCGGCCGGGAGCGGCGGGAAGTTCTTCTGGCCGTCGTACCACATCATCTCCACCGGCGGCATGTCGCCGCGGGGGCCGAACTTGAAGCGGAGGGTGGTCTCCTGCGGGAAGAAGAAGTCGTTCGCGCCCGTGAGCTTCAGGGGTTCGATCTCATACGGGAGGCCCAGCTCCAGGAACTGGTGGCACGTGTCGATCAGGTGCGCCGCCCAGTCGCCGATGGCGCCCATGCCGAAGTCGAACCAGCCGCGCCAGTTGCCGGGATGGTACTTGCCGTTGTAGTCGTGCCACTGGGCCGTGGTGAGCCAGGTGTCCCAGTCCATGCCCGGAGGGAGGGGCTCCGCTTCCGGGAACTTCTTGATATTCACGTCGTAGGGATGCCAGCGGCGCCAGTCGTTGTGGTGCGCGACAATCTTGTAGACGTCCTTGATGATGCCGGCGTCCTTCCAGGCCTTGAACTGGAAGTAGTTCGCCTCGGAGTGGCCCTGGTTGCCCACCTGCGTGGCGAGCTCGGGGTGCTTCCGCGCGGCGGCCATCAGCAGCTCGCACTCGTGGAAGGTGCGCGCCATGGGCTTTTCCACATACACGTGCTTGCCGCAGTGAAGGGCGAGCATCGCGACGGGGAAATGCGCGAAGTCCGGGATGGCGACGCACACGGCGTCGAAGTGGTCCGCGTACTCGTCGAAGAGCTTGCGGAAGTCCTTGAAGAGCTTCGCCTTGGGGAACTTGGCGATGGTCTTGCGGCTTTCGGCGCTCTCCGGGTCCACGTCGCACAGGGCGACGATGTCGCAGAGGCCGGTCCGGGTGAAATCGTCGATGATCTGGGCGCCGCGGTTCGCGATGCCGATGGCGGCGAGGCGCACCTTGGCCCCCTTGGCGGGCGCCGGGGAGGAGCCGTCGAGGCCCTGGGCGGAAAGGTGCTGCACGCCCAGGATGGCGCCGGCCGTGCCGAGGCCGGCCGTCTTCAGGAAGTTGCGTCGGGATAGAGGTTCCATGGGTTTCAGTGTTATGTATTGCACAAAAATAATGAAATCTTGGGGATTTCTTCATAAATTTGTGTGAACAATCCTGTCGTTTTCGTACCATCCGGATTTAATTATGAAGAAGTTTGTCCTTTCCGCCCTCCTCGCGGCCGCCTGCCTGGCCGCACCCGCCCAGACCGCCCGTCAGTTCACCCTCCCCCTGAGCGAAGACGGCGTTGCGCAACTCGTTGTCTATCTGCCGGAACAGCCCACCGGCCGGGCTGTCGTCTGCTGCCCGGGCGGCGGCTACGCCGTCCTGTCCAACACGCACGAAGGGGCCGCCTGGTCCGAATTCTTCAACGCCAAGGGCATCGCCTTCGCGCTGGTGAACTACCGCATTCCCCACGGGGACCGCACCCTGCCCATCGGCGACGCCGAGCGGGCGATGCGGACGATGCGCGACAGCGCCGCCGTCTGGCACCTGAACCCCCGCGACATCGGCATCATGGGCTCCTCCGCCGGCGGACACCTGGCGTCGACCATCGCCACCCACACCCCGTACGAACTCCGGCCGGACTTCCAGATCCTCATCTATCCCGTCATCACGATGGGCCCCGGCACGCACCAGGGCTCGCTGGACGGCCTCCTGGGCGACCAGCAGCAGGATCCCGACCTGGTCCGCCTGTACAGCAACCAGTTCCAGGTGAAGACGCACCAGACCCCGCCCGCCATCATTATTCTCTCCGATGACGACGGCCTCGTTCCGCCGGTTCCCAACGCCATCGCCTACTATTCCGCGATGCACAACGAGGGCATCAGCTGCTCGCTGCACGTGTATCCTTCCGGCGGCCACGGCTACGGCTACATGCCCTTCTTCGCCTACCGGGAGCAGATGCTCTCCGACCTGTCCGCCTGGCTGGACAAGCTGCCCGCGCCGGCCCCGGACGCCATCAAGGTGGCCTGCATCGGCGACAGCATCACCGACGGCCACGGGATCGACCTGCGCGACGTGAACGGCTATCCCGCCCAGATGCAGAAGATGCTCGGCGCGGGCTACTACGTCCGGAACTTCGGCCTCAGCGCCCGCACCCTGATGAATTCCGGCGACCTCCCGTATATGAACGAAGGCATCTGGCAGGACGCCCTCGCCTTCCAGCCGGACATCGTCGTCCTGATGCTGGGCACCAACGACTCCAAGGGGTACAACTGGGTCCACAAGAAGGATTTCGCCGGCGACCTCAAGAAAATGCTGGACGCCCTGCAGGCGCTCCCGTCCAAGCCCAAGATCTACCTGTGCAAGCCCATTCCCGCCATCAAGGACAGCTGGACCATCTCCGAATCCGTCATCACCGGGGAGATCGTCCCGCTGCTGGAAAAGGCCGTGAAGAAGGAGAACCTGGAAGGGATCATCGACCTGCACGCCGCCCTCGAAGGGCGTCCGGAGATGATGCAGGACGACGGCATCCATCCCAACGCCGCCGGGGTCCGGAAGATGGCCGAGACGGTGGCGAAAGTCATCGACCCGGAAGCCAAAATCGAACAACGGCCCTTCTGGATGATGCGGTAGCAGTTTTAAGCCCGGAACAACATCTTTGTTCCGGGTTTTTATTATATTTGTAGTTTGAATAAGACAGAAAAACGAATATGAAACGTATTGCGATTCTCCTCACCGCGCTGGCCCTCGTGGCCACCGGTTGCAACAAAGGACAGAAATTCACCCTGGCCGGCTCCCTGGAAGCGGCCCGATTCAACGTGGCCACCGACTCCCTGCTCCTGCAGAGCGACGGCCTCCCCACCATTCAGTCCATCCAGGTCAACGACGGACAGTTCTCGTATGCGGGGAAAGTGGAAAAGCCCGCGGCCGCGACGCTGAAAGGCGTCGGCCGGACGATGGTCACCAAGTACGTCGTCCTCGAAAAAGGTGAGATCTCCTTCCAGGACGGTTTCCCCTGCGGAACGCCGCTGAACGACGCCTACGGCGAACTCCTCCGTTCGCTCCAGGCGGTCGCGAAAGAACATCCGGGCGATGCGGAAGCCATCTATGCGGCGGCCCTTCCGATCCTCCGCACCTACATCACCAACCACCCCAAAGACGCTTCCGCGGTCGTCGCCCTGATGTCGGCCCGCCGTTTCACGAAGCCGGAAGCCCTGGCCGAACTCATCGCCATGACCTCCCCGGAAGTCCAGAACGACGGCAACATCCACTGGATCAAGAAGCAGCTCAAGAGCGCCAAGTAACTCCTTTTCCGGACTATGCGAAGACTCCTTCTTTCGCTCGCCGCTCTCCTCCTTGTCGCGTCGGCCTGCCAGCGTGTCCATTACACGGTGATCGTCTCGCTGGACGGCGACCGCTGGGACTACCCGGAGCTGTATGAGATGCCGTTCTTCGACAGTCTCGCCACCGTCGGCGTGTCGGCGGCGATGGAGCCGTCCTTCCCCGCCTCCACCTTCCCGAACCATTACACGATGGCGACGGGCTGCGTCCCGGACCACAACGGCATCGTGCACAACAGCTTCCGGGACCCGGACGACGGCTCGCACTACGCGATGAACGACTCTTCCAAGCGGTTCAACCCCAAGTACTACCTGAAGGAACCCATCTGGATCACGGCCCAGAAGCAGGGCCTCAAGACCGGCAACATCTACTGGCTGGGCGGCGACGTCGCCATCCAGGGCCGGTTCCCGACCTACTGGCGCAACTGGAACGAACAGCCTCACTGGACGTTCGAGGAGCGCGTGGACGAGGCCGTGCGGCTGATGAGCCTCCCGAAGAAGGAGCGTCCGCGCCTGCTGATGGTCTATTTCGACGAGCCGGACCATACCGGCCATGTCACCGGCCCGGTTTCCGCCGAAACGGCGGAGATGACCCACCGGATGGACAGCCTGATGCATGATTTCTACCTCCGGCTGCAAAAGCTTCCCTATGCGAAGAAGATCAACTTCATCCTCGCCGGGGACCACGGGATGACGGAAATCAGTCCGGACCGCTTCGTCTCCTGGGCGGAAGCCCTGGACGACAGCTGGGTCGAGGACATCGCCGGGGCCATCCCCACCAGCATTTACTGCAAGGAAGGCTGCATCGACACGGTGTACAAGGCCCTTTCGCAGATTCCGCACCTGAACGTGTACCGCCACGGCGAGCTGCCGGACTCCCTGAACTACGGGACGTCCGACCGCACCGGCGACATCATCGTCAGCCCGGACCTAGGCTGGCAGTTCAACTTCGCCCCGTCCCGCAACCGGGGCACCCACGGCTTCGCGCCGCAGGAGACCGACATGCTCGTGGCCTTCCGCGCCGTCGGACCGGATTTCAAGAAGGGGTATGCGGCCGCCCCCTACGAGGAGGGACGCATCGCCGCTTTCAAGAACATCGACCTGTATCCGATGCTCTGCAAGCTGCTGGGCATCAAACCGGCCCCGGTGGACGGGGAACTCGGACGCATCGAACAAATCTTAAAATAATCATCCTATGAGACTTGATGGAAGACGGGAAAGTTCCAATGTGGAAGACCGCAGAGGAATGAGCGGCGGCACCGCCGCGGGACTGGGCCTGGGCGGCGTCGCCCTGATCGCCCTGATCGTGCTCCTGCAGGGCGGATCCCTCGGTGACGTGGTCAAGAGCGTCATCAACTCCGGCGGGATCCAGCAGACCACCCAGCAGACCAACTATGAACCCACGCCCGAGAACGAGGCCCTCGCCAAGTTCTCCCGCCAGATCCTCGCCTCCACCGAGGACGTCTGGAGCGCCTATTTCCGGGAGGCCGGCATCGGCACCTACCGCGCGCCGACCCTGGTCCTCTATTCCGGCGCCACCGCCACCGCCTGCGGCACGGGACAGGCCGCCATGGGCCCGTTCTACTGCTCCGGCGACGAGAAGCTGTACATCGACCTGAGTTTCTTCTCCACCATGCGGCAGCAGCTCGGCGCCGACGGTGACTTCGCCTATGCCTATGTCATCGCCCACGAGGTGGGCCACCACGTGCAGAACCTGCTCGGCACCCTGGGCCAGGCCCATCAGCAGATGGCGCGGATGAACAAGGCCGACGCGAACCGCGTGAGCGTGCGCATCGAACTCCAGGCGGACTTCTACGCCGGCGTCTGGGGCCATTACGAGAGCCAGATGTTCGGCTCGCTGGAGGACGGCGACCTGATGGAAGCCGTCAACTGCGCCTCCAAGATCGGCGACGACTACCTCCAGAAGAAGGCCCAGGGCTACGCCGTCGAGGAATCCTTCACCCACGGCACCGCCGCCCAGCGCATGAAATGGCTCAAGAAGGGCCTGCAGACGGGCGACATCCGCCAGGGCAATACCTTTGAACTCAGTGACAGCCAATTATGAGCAAACACTTCACCTTACCTTATGAGGGGGGCCTGATCGAGAAGAACCTTCCGAAGGGCATCCTGCACAACTATGAAAAAATCTGGACCGAGATCTACGCCGAATCCCGGCCTGCTTCCTACGCGGTGGCCGACCTCGTGGTCGACGCCATCAAGGCCACCCCGGAAGGGCGGCTGTTCCGCCTCGGCCTCACGACCGGGACCACCCCGACCTCCCTGTACAACGAACTCGCCCGCCGCTACCAGGCCGGGCTGGTTTCCTTCCGGAACGTGGAGGTCGTCTCCATCGACGAATACTATCCGTCCTCCAAGGACGCGCTCCAGAGCCGCAACCACCGCCTCCACGAAATGCTGCTGGACAAGGTGGACATCCGCAAGGAGAACATCCACATCCCCGACGGCACGGTCCCCCAGGAGTTCGTCTCCCAGTACTGCGCCGAGTTCGACAAGAAGGCCCGGAACCTGGACCTGCTGGTGATCGGCATCGGCGAGGACGGCCAGGTGGGCTTCAACGAGGCCGGCAGCAACGAGAAGACGCGCACCCGCACCGTGCGCCTCTCCTACAAGTCCCGCAAGCGTCAGGCCAAGAACTTCAACCACGACATCGCGTCCACCCCGCAGAGCGCCATCACGATGGGCATCGGCACGATGCTCACCGCCGGACGCATCATCCTGATGGCCTGGGGCGAGGACAAGGCCCGGGCGGTCAAGGCCGTCGCCGAAGGCGAGATGACCTCCGCCTGCCCGGCTTCCCTGCTGCAGCGCCACGACCACATCCACTTCTTCGTGGACGAGACCGCCGCGAGCCTCCTGACCCGCGTGGTCGCCCCCTGGCTCGTGGGTCCCTGCGACTGGACGCCCAAGTTCGTCCGCAAGGCGGTCGTGTGGCTGTGCCAGACCGTCGGCAAGCCGATCCTGAAGCTCACGGAAAAGGACTACCTGGAGAACAACCTCGGCGAGCTGCTCGAGCAGTTCGGCCCCTATGACAAGATCAACATCGACGTATTCAACGACCTCCAGCACACCATCACGGGCTGGCCGGGCGGCAAGCCGGGCGCCGAGGCCGAGGACGCCACGCGTCCCGTGTCGGCCAAGCCGTTCCCGAAGACCGTCCTGATCTTCTCCCCGCACCCGGACGACGACGTGATCTCGATGGGCGGCACGTTCATCCGCCTGGCCTCCCAGGGCCACGACGTGCACGTCGCCTACGAGACCTCCGGCAACGTGGCGGTGCACGACGACGTCGTGCTCCAGCACATGGACGCCGCCTTCCAGCTGGGCTTCGCCGACAAGTTCGACGAGGCCAAGGCCCTCGTCGAGAGCAAGCGTCCCGGCGAGCCCGAGCCGCGGGCCCTGCTGGAGATGAAGGGCGCCATCCGCCGCAGCGAAGCGCGCGGCGCGGTCCGCTCCTTCGGCCTCAACGACAACACCAACGCGCACTTCCTGAACCTCCCGTTCTACGAGTCCGGCGGCATCAAGAAGAACCCGCGCACGCAGGCGGACGTGGACATCATCAAGGAACTCATCGCCCGGCTGAAGCCCCACATGATCTTCATGGCGGGCGACCTGGCGGACCCGCACGGCACGCACCGCGTGTGCACCGAGGCCGCCCTCGACGCCGTGGACCAGCTCAAGGCCGAAGGCAACGACTGGCTCAACGACACCCACATCTGGCTCTATCGCGGCGCCTGGATGGAGTGGGAGCTCGGCCGCGTGGACATGGCCGTCCCGCTGAGCCCGGACGAGGTCGTCAAGAAGCGCCACGCCATCTTCCGCCACCTCTCGCAGAAGGACATCGTCCCGTTCCCGGGCGAGGACCCGCGCGAGTTCTGGCAGCGCGCCGAAGAGCGCACCCAGAACACCGCCCGGCTCTACGACCAGCTGGGCATGGCGGAATACCAGGCCATCGAAGTCTTCCTGAAACTCTGTTAGTTTAGTGTATATTTAACTTACTTGACATCATGAAAGTCATTATCCGCGACAACGCGAAGCAGGGCTCCCTCTGGGCGGCGCACTACATCGCCGCCAAGATCAACGAGAAGGCCAAAGTCTCCGACAAGCCTTTCGTCCTGGGCCTCTGCACCGGCTCCACGCCGATCGACACCTATGCCGAGCTCATCCGCATGGTCAAGGCCGGCGAGGTCTCCTTCAAGAACGTGGTCTCCTTCAACATGGACGAGTACGTGGGCCTTCCCGTGGACCATCCCGAGAGCTACCACTCCTTCATGCACCGCTACCTGTTCGACCAGATCGACGAGCCGGCGGAGAACATCCACATCCTGGACGGCAACGCCCCCGACACCGAGGCCGAGTGCGCCGCCTATGAGGAGGCGATCGTCAAGGCCGGCGGTTTCGACCTGTTCCTCGGCGGCGTGGGCGAAGACGGACATATCGCCTTCAACGAGCCGTTCTCCTCGCTCAGCTCCCGCACCCGCGTCGTGACGCTCACCCAGGACACCCGCGAGGTCAACGCCCGCTTCTTCGGCGGCGATCCCGAGGCGGTTCCGGCCCAGGCGCTCACCGTGGGCGTCGCCACCGTCCTCTCCTCCAAGGAGGTCGTGATCCTCGCCTTCGGCTCCAAGAAAGCCCGCGCCCTGAAGGACGCCATCGAAGGGCCGATGTCCCACTACTGCACCCTCAGCGGCCTGCAGAACCACCCCGCCGGCACCATCGTCTGCGACGAGGCGTCCATCGGCGAGGTGAAAGTGAACAGCTACCGCTACTTCAAGGCCGTCGAGGCCGCGGAGAACCGGTAATTCACCTTTAACACCTGTTCGGAGATTATGAAGAAGAAAACGATCCTGCGCATCGTCCTGGCGGTGCTCGCGGCCGCGATCCTCGGCGGCTGCCTCTACCTGAACTCCCTGCTGCCCATCATCACGGGCTATGCGGCCAAGAACCTTGCGTCGGACGTTTTCGTCTCCGGGCGGGAACCCGCGGACGTGGAGGCCCTCGACCTCCACTTCTCCTTCATCAAGTTCACCCGCAACAAGGTGGATTTCGAGAACAAGACGGTGACGAGCCGCTTCCTCTGGGGCAAGTCCGTCGCCGCTTACCGCGACGGATACGGCGTCACGCTGCTCCGGGGCAAGAAGGCCGCCGAGCTGCAGGCGGAGAAGTATCCCCTCGCCCCCGAGGCCGAAGGCCCGGACTGCCTGGAACCCGGCGACTCCGCCCTCACGGCGCGGCTTGCGCCCATCGCCAAGGCCCTGGTCGACGACCACGCCTACAACGGGACGCCCTTCGCCTTCGTGGTCCTGCACGAGGGCAAGGTGGTGGCCGAGCGGTATCGCGAAGGCCTTTCCGCCCGTACGCGGCTCCTCAGCTGGAGCATGGCCAAGAGCTTCACGAACGCCCTCGCGGGCCTGATGACAAGCGACGGGATGGTGGACATCTACGCCCCGACGGGCATTCCCGAGTGGCAGGGCGACGAGCGCGCCACCATCACGCTCAACGACCTGATGCAGATGCAGAGCGGCCTTGAGTGGAACGAGGACTACGGCAACCGGTCCGACGTGAACCTGATGCTGCACCGGGAAAAGGACATGGGCCTGTACGCCATCGACAAACCCCTCGAGCACAAGCCCGGCACCTTCTGGTACTACTCCAGCGGCAGCACGAACATCGTGATGCGCTACCTGCGCGGCAAGTTCGCCTCCGACAAGGAGTTCCTGACCTATCTGCGCGAGCGGCTTTTCGCTCCACTGGGCATCCACAACGCCATTTTCGAGCCGGACATGAGCGGCACCCCCGTAGGCTCGTCCTACCTGTACATCACCGCCCGGGAATTCGCCAGCTTCGGGCAGCTGTACCTCGGTGACGGCGTCTTCCAGGGCCGTCGGATCCTCCCCGAGGGCTGGGTGGACTACTCCGTCACCCCCGCCTCCGACAGCAAGGACGGCTACGGCGCCTTCTTCTGGCTGAACAAGGACAAGTTCTGGCCGGACATTCCCGAGGACATGTTCAACTGCCAGGGCCACGACGGCCAGGAAATCTTCATCATCCCCTCCAAGGACCTGGTCGTAGTCGTCCTGGGCTATTCCCCGAAACCCGACCGGGTGGTCGACTGGAACGCCCTCGTCAAAGATATCATCGCCCAGCTATAACCGCTCAGGCTTGGCCAGGAAGCGCACGATCGTGTCGCACGGGCTGAGCGAATGCGGATGATGGCCGACGCCGGTCTTTCCGATGAGGGAAAGGTCCCGGCAGCCGGACAAGTCGAACGTCCCGAACTGCTGTTCGAAGGGGACGGTCGGATCGGCCGCGCCGTATACGACAATGATGGGCATTCCCTTGGCCCGGACGAAATGGTCCTTGGCATAGGTCCGGAACTTCGCCTCCGGAATGCCCGCCGCGGCCCACTGCTCCCCGGCCTTCTGGATATGCTCATTGCGAAATTTCGTCAAATCGCACAGGGGCGCATCGAGATAGAGCTTGTCCACCCGGTCCGGGTGATTCTCGGCATAGACAAGCGAGAACCAGCCGCCGCGGCTGAGCCCCTCCAGAACCACCTTCCTGGACAACCCGTACCGCTTGTGCCCATAGTCGCAGAACGCCGTGAACGCATCCTGCGCGTCGGGCGTGGCATACTCATCCATCAGGTCCAGCAGGCCGAAGGACCACCCCAGCTCCAGCAAGGCGTCGTCCACCTGCGCGAACGCGCCGATGAACGCGGGCCGGGCGATCCAGCGCCCGTTCGCCTGCGGCGGCACGACGAACACGGCCCGGCGGCCGCAAATCACGGTATCCTGGACGGTAAATCCCCGATCGGCATACGGCTGCTCCCAGGACTGGGCGGAAACGGTGCCGCTGACCAGCAGCAACGCAAAAAGGAGGCGGAACGCTTTCATGGTGAACTTGTTTCCCACAAAGATACGCCGCCTCCGTTTCCCGGATGCTTAATTCCCGCTATCGCTGGATTAAAAAAGTCTTAAAAAGCTATTTGAGGATCTTCTTGATCAGGCGCCAGACCAGAATCAGGACCACGGCGCCGATGACGGCGCTGACGATCTGGCCATACCACTCGGCCCAGAAGGAACCGGTCGCGCCGAGCTTGCCCAGCAGCCACCCACCGACGACGCCGCCGAGCAGGCCGATGATGATGTTCCAGATGAGTCCGCCTTTCTCCTTGATCACGAAGAACCCGGCCAGCCAGCCGGCGATGGCTCCGAAGAACAGGGTGATGAGAATGTTCATGGTATTGGTTATTAGTTCGTTCCGCAAGATAAGAAACTTTTCCCCAAGAACCAAACGGTCGCCCCCATAAACAAAAAAACCGCCGCTTGCAAGGCGCCGGACAAAAATTTCGCCCACAGGTAAAACACCTGCGGGCGAAATAGAACCTAGGAGTCTCTATTTGTAGTACTCCAGCGAGATTTCTTCCAGGTGAATCCTAGTACCCGCTTCTGAGGTACCCAGGATGAGGAAGTACTTCTTGTTGCCCAAATCGTATGATTTCTCGTAACTCCCTGTGCTGGTGCCTGTTATGGGAGTTGCCGTGCCCGGGTCCCCGTCGATGAATCCGCTGTCGGATGCGTAAACTTGATAATCCCGGAGGGTATAACTCGATACCGTCTTCACGGTTACTTTGGACCAGGTGCTGGAAGTGTAGTTCCACATAGCCCAACCGCCATTGTTGGACATATATCCGTCAAAATGGTTGGGGGATCCGCCATGCCAGCCTAGATACCTGAGATAGAAATAGAAGCCTCTGAACTTATCCAGATAAGTCTGATCATACGCGTAATCCAGCGCCAGGTCGAAATCGTCGCCCATCGATGAGTTCTTCGCTGTTACAT
This sequence comes from uncultured Bacteroidales bacterium, assembly GCA_900316525.1. Lineage (GTDB taxonomy): Bacteria > Bacteroidota > Bacteroidia > Bacteroidales > UBA932 > Cryptobacteroides. The sequence goes on along the minus strand of ONDF01000016.1, from coordinate 2,539 downwards.
AACTGATGCTGAGTGTGATGGGATTTCCGATTTCCAATTCCTTTTCGACATAGTCCTGCTGGGAAATCTTTCCATCCACAGCCAGTGCGCGGACGTACAGGGTGTATGCGCCGGGTGCCAGGCCGCTGCTGACGGATGCCCTGAACACGGTTCCATCCGTGACTGTGCCCATCAAGTCATACCGGTTTCCGTCCTCATCCCTGAGGAAACAGTCGTATCCCTGCAAATAGTCGTTTTCGGGAAGCGGCCACCAGACTTCGACACCGTCATGGCTGTCATTGAATGTCTTGAAATCAATCTGGTCCTCATCTGGATTGGGAACATCCGGGGACCGCAGATCGACAGCGAAGGTCGTGAGGCCGCCTTCCTTGAATACCAGGGTTTTTCCTTTTGCCCTCAGGTAGACGTGTCGGTTGAGGTATAGATTGGCGCCACCGGGAGTTTTCCCATAGACTTCCAGATCGACCTGATCGGAAACACCGGACATACAACGAAGCCAGACCGTCGCTGTCCGGTCCGCACCGACCGTAATGCCATCTTCGCCAAAAGAGAAGGAAATCCCGTCGGTACCATCCGAGAGGATCATTTTCTCATCGACCGGGTCATATTTCATATAGTAGCCGGCTTCAATGCCGAGTTCAACACCGCCGGACTGGATGACCGATCCTTCCGGCAGGCCATTCAGGACCATTTTGACAATCGTTCCCACCCGTGCGAATTCAAAGGAAAGCTTCTGGGGCCGGGTATTCTGGCAGGTCTCGACTTTTGACACCAGGACATCCGCTTCCGGGTCGAAACTGTCTGCCGTAGGCTGTTGAAATCTGGGGAAATCAATCGTGGCGATGAGCCTGTTCTTTTCGTAATCCCACGCCTCGTTCACATCGATGGCTGCGCTGGCAGGATAGATGGCCACATACTGGAGTTCACCGGACACATTCTCGCGGTCCTCAAGTTCAAGCGTGAACTCGGCGTTGTCCGTGTCTGCCGCCAATTCTGCGCTGGTGTATAGCAAGCCGGCGTAGTCGCCTTGATAATCGGGATCGTTCTCAATCATGGAAGCAATGGCTGGAACCCCTTCAAGCACGGCAAGGTTATCTCCCTTTTTCCATCCCACAACATACTTCCCATCCTCTTGCCGGATGGACGTACGGGTTCCGGCTCCACCGGCATAAACCGTCACGGTCGTAGCATTGGATGCCGGAACTTCCTCTTCTTCCGGATTGCCCAGGTCCCCCCGGTTGCACGCCGCGGCAGTCACCAGGACGGCGAGCAGACTATAAATCGACTTGTTCATATCAGATTGTCCCCCCATCGACAATATCATCATCATCAATACTCCCCCCGGCAGCTCCCGGGTTTCCATACTTCAAATTTGAGGATCCGGGACTTTGGCAGATTTCCCGATAAGGTCCGATTTCAAGAACCTCCGATTCTGGGGCCGCATACGCGCAAAAATGTAGTTTCATAGAAGTGGATGTAAAAGGCTCGGCTAAATGCACAATGTTAATCATTAATTGCATCATTTGCAAATGTCAGGCGCAGAACAGCATTCTTAACCTCATTGATAACCGATAACCACACCCTCTTTAACTCACTGATAGACAATAAAAAATCCGCCGCTGAAAAGCGCCGGGTATATAGTGAGGTTGTTTCAGGTGCAAGGGACTTCGTACTCGTCCCGTTGCTTATGTCTTAGATTTCTCGACTTCGCTCGAAATGACAAGAAATCTGTGTAGCGGGAGTGGGTCACGTACACACAAGCTCACCTCCGCTCTTTAACGACGCAAAACACCAGCTGAACCACCTAGAAAAGACCTGACCGCCGGACTAATCGTGAGACCTAATATGTGCCAAAGAACTACTGGTCGCAAATAAGTTCAAATATCAGCGACCATGGGCAAATATAGAACAAAACCGCCGAATATCCAACCGCCGAATCTTAGCCGCCGTCCCTACTCCAATCAAACACCATCATCCTCGAGAACATTCATCGGCTCAAGAAAACAGCGCGGATAGTCGGGTAGTCAATCTCCACTCGTTTCGGGAATGGGTTGTGCGCGCTGATTCTATGAGCCGGAAGAATTAGACGTTATATCTTCCGCCCGTGAATGGATTGGGGGTGGATGGGGTTATTTTGTTGGCGGTAGAAGAGACCGATACGAATTTACTTCATAGGATTCTTTTTCGCTTTCGGTTTTGACAGTTTTTCATTCAAGTGTCAAAAATAGAGAAAATTTGACATTTGTGCAAGATTGTGTCAAAAACAAATGATTGTTCTCGAAGCTCAGCGTGCAAACCCCGCCCCGGCACTGCCACACAAACAAAAACGCCCCGCAGGACTGCGAGGCGTTTGGAGCGGAAAACGAGACTCGAACTATTTCTTGTAATATGTCGACAATCAATGATTTATGAGAAGTCGAAAAGGCATCAGGTGAAACATAGGTGAAACATTCGCGGCCGTTTGAGACGTATTTGGGATACGACTTGAACGGCCAGCATACAGGGAAACAGACGCCTCATGACGCCCAAAGATACCGCT
>ONDF01000078.1 GCA_900316525.1 uncultured Bacteroidales bacterium | reverse complement strand
TCGTTCGCATCACCGGACTTAGACGCTCCACCGATTTTTGAAGAGCGAGCCGCCTCGCGGGCCTGTGCCCTCTGTGCAGCCTTGTAATCTTTCAGGTACTGGTTGTACTGGCTGTAGCTCCCGATGAAATCTTTCACTACTCCATCCCCGCAGAACACGAAGAGATGGTCGACCAGCCTGTCCAGGAAATGCCTGTCGTGGGATACTATGATCAGCGAACCCTTGAAGTCTTTGAGATATTCCTCCAATATATTGATAGTCACTATGTCCAAGTCGTTGGTCGGCTCGTCCATCACCAGCAAATTCGGCTGCTTCATGAGGATTGTGAGCAGGTATAGCCTTCTTCGCTCTCCTCCCGAGAGCGAGCCTATGCGGTTATTCAGCATGTCGTGAGAAAAGAGGAATTGGCCCAGCAGGTGAGTATCGTTCACCGTCTCCAGTACCGTCTGGTCCTCATCGAAGGACATTCCGGTCTGTTTGTAATAGCCTATGTTCAAGGATTCTCCCCTTTCTATCGTGCCGGTGAGCATGCCTGGGTCGGCAGGATCCAGATTGTTCAGCAATATGTTCACGAAAGTGGATTTGCCTACGCCGTTGCCACCCACTATCCCAACTTTCTCGTACCGCTGAAAATTGTAAGAGAAGTGACTCAAGTAACATTTGCCACCGTAGAAGAAGCTCACGTCCTTGCAGTTGATGATCTTCGTGCCGAGTCTCGAAGCCCCTCCCATTTCGCTCAGGTCCATCTGATTGCTCCGATAGACTTGCTCGGCCCTGTCTTTCAATTCGTAGAATGCATTCTTGCGGTATTTGGCCTTGCCGGTGCGGGCGCACGGGGAGGCGTGCATCCATTCCAGCTCCCGCCGGAGGACGTTCCGGACCTTGTCCGTCTCCGCGTTGTAATTGTCGATGCGCTCCTGCCGCTTCTCCAGGAAGTTCATGTAGTCGCCTCGGTAGATATAGACCTTCCCGCGATCCATCTCCATGACCGTATTGCACACGCGGTCCAGGAAATAGCGGTCGTGCGTGACCATGAAAAGGGTGCTGCGAGCGTGCTTGAGGTGCTGCTCCAGGAACTCGATGGCGTCGATGTCCAGGTGGTTCGTGGGCTCGTCCATGATGTAGAAATCGGCCTCGGAGGCCAGCATCTGCGTGAGCGCCACCCGCTTGACTTCGCCGCCGGAGAGGTCCTTCATCGGCTTTTCCCAGTCCGTGAGGGAGAACTGCGTCAGGAGACGCTGCACCCGGCGCTCGTACTCCCACAGATGGTCCTGGTCCAGGTGCTCCGTCCATTCGGTGGACCCGTCCATGATCTGCCGGAAGATGCTCTTCTCCGGGTCATAAGCATACTCCTGCTCCAGGAAGGCGATGCGGATGTCCTTGAGGAACAGGATCTTCCCGCCGCTGTCGGACTTGTCCTTGCCGGCGAGGATCCGCAGTAGGGAGGTCTTCCCGGTGCCGTTCGGCGCGATGAGCGCGACCTTGTCGCCCTCGTTGATGTTGAAGTCGATGTGCTCGAACAGCACCTTGGGGCCGTACGACTTGGAAATGTTCTCGATCTGCAGGTAACTTGCCATGGGAAGACAAAGATACGCATTTTCCGGAAAAAACGAGGCCGCCCCGAAGGACGGCCTCTCAGTGTCAATGGAACCGGAGCTTACTTCTTGAAGAGCATCGGAGCCATTTCATACAGGCAGCGGCGCCAGGTGAGGAATTCGTGGGCCGTGCCCTCGGAGACGTAACCCTTGGCGTTGAAGCCGGCGGCCTGCAGGTCAGCGGCGGCCTTGCGGATCTGGTCCGGGCCTTCCTTGCTGCCGCAGCCGACGAAGATGCCCTTCACGCCGGTGTCCTTCACCTCGTCCGGGTTGTAGGTACCTCCGCTCAGGAGGCCGTACCAGCCGAACATCTCGGGACGGGCCAGGGTGATGGTGTGGGTTTCCATACCGCCCATGGACAGGCCGGCCATCGCGCGGCTTTCCTTCTTGGCGATCGTGCGGAAGTTGGCGTCGATGTACGGGACGAGCTCGTCGCAGAGGACGGCCTCGAAGCCGTTGTTCATCATCATGCCGAAGCCGCCGGCCGGGCGGGCGGGACGGCCCCCCTGCGGAGCGCCGCCGGGGGCGGCAGCCGGACGGGCGCCGGGAGCGCCGGCAGGAGCTGCG
>ONDF01000017.1 GCA_900316525.1 uncultured Bacteroidales bacterium | reverse complement strand
GCGGCGACGGGGGCGGAAGGATTCCCGGTCGAGCCGGGAGTGACGGAAGCGTCGCTCGGAGCGCTCCCGGCGCCCAGCTCGCGGCCGGCCTGCATCAGGCGCTTGTAGCCCTTCTCGGCGGCGGCGAGGGCTTCGTTGGAGAAGTCCAGGGTGCTGCGGTAATGGGCCTGGAGGATGAAGAAGCGGATGGTCATCGGGCTGTAGGCGCGGTCCAGCTTGGGATGGTTGCCGCTGAACAGCTCGGGCAGGGTGATGAAGTTCCCGAGGGACTTGCCCATCTTCTGCCCATTGATGGTAATCATGTTGTTATGGACCCAGTAATGCACGCCCTGGGTGCCGCGGGAGGCCTGGTTCTGCGCAATCTCGCACTCGTGGTGCGGGAACATCAGGTCCATGCCGCCGCCGTGGATGTCGAACTCCTTGCCCAGGTACTTCTCCCCCATCACCGAGCACTCGAGGTGCCAGCCCGGGAAGCCTTCGCCCCACGGGGACGGCCAGCGCATGATGTGCTCCGGCTCGGCCTTCTTCCAGATGGCGAAGTCGTACGGGGCGCGCTTGTCGGACTGGCCGTCCAGGGTGCGCGTCCCTTCCAGGGTCGCTTCCAGGGTCCGGCCCGACAGCACGCCGTAGCCGAAGTCCTTGTTGTACTTCTCCACGTCGAAATAGACCGACCCGTTGGACTCGTAGGCGTAGCCCGCCGCGAGGATCTTCTTCACGGTCTCGATTTGCTCGATGATATGGCCGGAGGCGCGCGGCTCGATGGACGGGGACTCCACGTTCAGCAGGCGCATGGCCTCGTGGTAGCGCTCCGTGTAGGTCTGGACCACCTCCATGGGCTCCAGGTCCTCGAGCTTCGCCTTCTTCGCGATCTTGTCCTCGCCTTCGTCCGCATCGTGCTCCAAATGGCCCACATCGGTGATGTTCCGCACATAGCGGACCTTGTAGCCGAGGTGCTTCAGAAGCCGGAAAAGGACGTCGTACGTCACGCCCGGGCGGGCATGGCCGAGGTGCGCGTCCCCATAGACGGTCGGGCCACAGACATACATGCCCACGTGGCCCGGATGGATGGGCACGAAGAGCTCCTTGCGGCGCGTCAGGGTATTGGTCAGAAAGAGATTTCGCATAAAAAAAGCAGTCTGAAAATCCAGACTGCTAATATACGAATTTTATTTCATCCTGACGGCCTTCTTCGCCACGCTCTTTCGAGCTCCCTGCGCGGCCTTCGGCTGGCTGTGATGGATGGAGGCCTTCGTCGCGACCCGCTCCCTCGCCGGCGCCAGGCCTTCGTCGGCCCGGGTCCGCGTCAGCGGCGTCATCGTGAGCGGGAGCTGCGGGACATTGGCATTGTAAGGATGCCACTCGCCGGTCTTGTGCGCCCACATGTAGTACTGCATCGAGTGGAACTTGGTGGTATAGTCACCGCTGTCCGTCTTCAGCGTCACGTCCATCGGCTGCAGTTCCGCCATCCCCCCATCCGCCGGCACCATCACGGCCAGGTCGATGCCCTCGTCGGTGATGATCGTCAAGCCGTTGGAATCGAAGATGTTGCCCATGAAGAGCTCGTCCACCGTGCCCAGGTTGTCGTCGTCATACGTGCCCAGGAACTGGGAACGGATGTACAGGAAACCGTTCGGGGCCCAGAACTCGCCTTCGAGGTACTCCTGGTCCATCTGGAAGGCCACGGCCTGGCCGCGCTCCCATCCGTCGATCCGGTACAGGAAGTTGTTGTCGAGGGCGGAAATGTCCAGTTCGAAGCCCATCAGGCCGTTGGACACCCGCCAGGATCCCAGCCACTTGTTGTAATCCGCGGAAGCGGTTTCCTGCTGGAGGGTGAAGGTGGTCTCGGCATAGTTGCCGGTCACCTTCCCGGTGTTGTCCAGTTCGATCAGGTAGGCCGTCCAGGTGCCGCTGCGAAGCCGGTTGAACAGGATGTCGGGCGTCTTGGCGTCGAACACCTCGTCGGTGTACTGCCAGAAGTTCACGCCGTCGTTCTTGGCGTCGGTCAGCAGGCTCTCCGCCTCATAGGTGAAGAACCCGGCCGCATCGCTGTTGTACGCGTTCTTGAAATCCTCCGGACGGACGATCCGGATGATGAAATAGCCGGTTCCGCTATACTTGTGGCTGAAACGCTCGACCCGCTCGACTTCCGCGTATTCGTTCACGTAATCTTCACGGCCGACATACTGGATGGCCCACTCAGCGTGCTCCCGCACGATGAGCTGCTCCTGGTTGTTTCCACCACCGCCGCCATGTCCGCCGTTGCCGCCGCCGTCGTCCGGATACGGACGATGACCGTAGGGCTCGTGCTTGATGCAGCCGGTGAGCGCCAGGGCGGCTATCGCCGCCAGGGCGAAGGTTTTGATCACGTTCTTCATCATTTCTGGAGTTTTCTACAAAGATATACAAAAAGCCGGCCATACTGAAATGGCCGGCTTCGGATTGTGTTTTTTGAGAACGGCTACAGCTCGTTCATCGCGGCGACGTAGTCGGTCTTGGAGCCCACGACGATGTCCTGGTAGTCCGCAAGACCGGTACCGGCCGGGATGAGGTGACCGCAGATGACGTTCTCCTTCAGACCCTCGAGGTGGTCCACACGGGCCCGGATCGCGGCTTCGCTGAGCACCTTCGTGGTCTCCTGGAAGGAGGCGGCGGAGATGAAGCTGCCGGTCTTGAGGGCCGCGCGGGTGATACCCTGGAGAATCTGGGACGCCGTCGCCGGCTTGGCTTCGCGCACCACCATCAGCTTCATGCCCTGACGCTCGAGCGAGGCGTTCTCGCCGCGCATCTCGCGGGCGCCGATGATGTCACCTTCCTCGAACCGGACGCTGTCGCCCGGATCCAGGACGTAGTACTTGCCGAAGATGGCGTCGTTGGCGTCCATGAACTCCCACTTGTCCACGAGTTCCTCCGGGAGGTACTCGGTGTCGCCCGGGTCGCCGATCTGGACCTTGCGCATCATCTGGCGAACGATGATCTCGAAGTGCTTGTCGTTGATCTTCACGCCCTGCAGACGATACACGGCCTGGATCTCGTTGACGATGTACTCCTGGGCCTTCACCGGACCGAGGATGTTGAGGATGTCGGTCGGGGAGATGCCGCCGTCGGAGAGGCGGGTGCCCGCACGGACATAGTCGTTCTCCTGGACGAGGATCTGCTTGGTCATCGGGACTTCGTAGTGCTTCTCCACGCCGGAACGGTTCCGGACGATGATGTCGCGCTTGCCGCGCTTGACCTTGCCCATCAGGACTTCGCCGTTGATCTCGGAGATGATGGCGGGGTTCGACGGGTTGCGGGCCTCGAAGAGCTCGGTCACGCGCGGGAGACCGCCCGTGATGTCGCTCGCCTTGCCGATGGCGCGCGGGATCTTGATGATCACGTCGCCCACCTTCACGGCGTCGCCGTCGTTCTTCATGATGTGGGCGCCGACCGGCAGGTTGTACTGGCGGAGGGTCACACCATTCTCGTCGACGATCAGGAGGGCCGGGCTCTTGGTCTTGTCACGGCCTTCAATGATGACCTTGTCGGTGTTGTTGGAGTATTCGTCGGCGTTCTCCTCGCGGTAGGTGACGCCTTCGGCCATGTTCTCGAAGCGGATGGTACCGGCGCTTTCCACGATCGTGGTGGCGTTGTAGGCATCCCATTCGCAGATGAGGTCGCCCTTCTTGACGGTGTCGCCATCCTTGAAGTACAGCGTGGAGCCGTACGGGATGTCGTAATGCGAGTAGGTCATGCCGGTGTTCTCGTCCACGATGCGGAGTTCGGTCATCCGGCTCACGACGATGGTCTTCGCCGTACCCTGCTCGTCCACGCCCTCGACGGTGCGGAGCTCCGTGAACACGAGCTTGCCCTCGTACTTGGATTCGATGGTGTTGTCCACCACGGAACCGGAAGCCGTACCACCGACGTGGAAGGTACGGAGGGTCAGCTGGGTACCCGGCTCACCGATGGACTGCGCGGCGATGACACCGACGACCTCGCCCTTCTCGACCATGCGGGAAGTGGCCAGGTTACGTCCGTAGCACTTCGCGCAGACGCCCTTGCGGGACTCGCAGGTGAGGACGGAACGGATCTCGACCTGCTCGATCGGGAGGGTGTCGATGAGGGCGGCGGTGTCCTCGCGGATCTCCTCGCCGGCGGCGATGATGAGTTCGCCGGTGAGCGGGTTGTGGATGTCATGGACGGACGTGCGGCCGAGGATTCTTTCGCCGAGGGACTCGACGACCTCGTCCTTGTTCTTGATCGCGGTGGCGATCAGGCCGCGGAGCGTGCCGCAGTCTTCCTCGGTGATGATGACGTCGTGGGAGACGTCCACCAGGCGGCGGGTCAGGTAACCGGCATCCGCCGTCTTCAGGGCGGTATCGGCCAGACCCTTACGGGCGCCGTGCGTGGAGATGAAGTATTCGAGCACCGTCATGCCTTCCTTCAGGTTGGACACGATCGGGTTCTCGATGATCTCCGCGCCGGAGGCGCCGGACTTCTGCGGCTTGGCCATCAGGCCGCGCATGCCGCAGAGCTGCTTGATCTGCTGGACGGAACCACGGGCGCCGGAGTCGAGCATCATGTACACGGGGTTGAAGCCCTGCTGGTCGGCGGAGATCTGCTCGCGGACGATGGCCGTGAGCTTGTTGTCGATCACCGTCCAGAGGTCGATCACCTTGTTGTAACGCTCGTTGTTGGTGATGAAGCCCATGGCGTAGTTCATCTTGATGCCCTCGACATCCTTGTAGCCCTTCTCGATGAGGCCATACTTCTCCTCCGGGACGAGGACGTCGCCCAGGTTGAAGGAGATGCCGGCGCGGAAGGCCTGGTAGTAACCGAGGTTCTTGATGTCGTCCAGGAACTGGGCGGTACGGGTGACGCCCGTGGACTTGATGACCGTCGTGATGACGCTGCGGAGGGCCTTCTTGCCCAGGAGCTCGTTCACGTACGGGACCTCGTCCGGGACGTACTGGTTCACGATGATGCGGCCGGCAGTGGTCTTCACCATGTGCGTACCCTTGGAAGCGTCCTGCTTGTCGACCGGGAGGCGCACCTCGATGGGGGCGTGCATGTCGATCTTCTGGCCGTCATAGGCGATGATGACATCCTCCGGGCCGTAGAACTTCAGGCCGGAACCCTTGGCGCCGGGACGCTCCTTGGTGATGTAGTACAGACCGAGGACCATGTCCTGGGACGGAACCGTGATCGGGGAGCCGTTGGCCGGGTTCAGGATGTTGTGGGAACCGAGCATCAGGAGGTGGGCCTCCATGATGGCGGCGTTGCCCAGCGGGAGGTGGACAGCCATCTGGTCACCGTCGAAGTCGGCGTTGAACGCCGTACAGGCGAGCGGGTGCAGCTGGATGGCCTTTCCTTCGATCATCCGCGGCTGGAAGGCCTGGATACCCAGGCGGTGCAGGGTCGGAGCGCGGTTCAGGAGGACCGGGTGGCCCTTCATCACGTTCTCGAGGATGTCCCAGATCACCGGGTCGCGGCGGTCGACGATCTTCTTCGCGCTCTTGACGGTCTTCACGATGCCGCGCTCGATGAGCTTGCGGATCACGAACGGCTTGTACAGCTCGGCCGCCATGAACTTCGGCAGACCGCACTCGTGCATGTTGAGTTCCGGACCGACGACGATGACCGAACGGGCGGAATAGTCGACACGCTTACCGAGGAGGTTTAGTCGACACGCTTACCGAGGAGGTTCTGGCGGAAGCGGCCCTGCTTGCCCTTCAGGGAGTCGGACAGGGACTTCAGCGCCCGGTTGGACTCGCTCTTGACGGCAGAGGACTTCTTGGAGTTGTCGAAGAGGGAATCGACGGCTTCCTGGAGCATGCGCTTCTCGTTGCGGAGAATCACTTCCGGAGCCTTGATCTCGATGAGCTTCTTCAGACGGTTGTTGCGGATGATGACGCGGCGGTACAGGTCGTTCAGGTCGGAGGTGGCGAAGCGGCCGCCGTCCAGCGGGACGAGCGGGCGGAGCTCCGGCGGAGTCACGGGCAGGACCTTCATGATCATCCACTCGGGACGGTTGACGTCCTTGGACTCCTGGAACCACTTCACGACGGACAGGCGCTTGAGGATGTCGGTCTTGCGCTGCTGGGAAGTCTCGGTGCGCATCTGCTGGCGCAGGGACTTGCCCAGGGCCTCGACGTCGATCTCCTTCAGGAGGTCATAGATGCCTTCGGCACCCATCTTGGTGACGAACTTCTGGGGATCGTCGTCGGCGAGGGTGTAGTTCTCCGGGAAACGGTCCATCACGGTCAGGTACTCGTCCTCGGACAGGAGGTCGTACTTCGCGTACTCGCTCATACCCGGGTTGATGACGATATACTTCTCGTAATAGATCACGGACTCGAGCTTCTTCGACGGGACGCCGAGGAGGGCGCTGATCTTGTTCGGGGCGCTCTTGAAGTACCAGATGTGGGCCACCGGAACGGTCAGGGTGATATGGCCCATGCGCTCGCGGCGGACCTTCTTCTCCGTCACCTCGACACCGCAGCGGTCGCAGACGATGCCGCGGTAGCGGATGCGCTTGTACTTGCCGCAGTAGCACTCGTAATCCTTGGTCGGACCGAAGATCTTCTCGCAGAAGAGACCGTCACGTTCGGGCTTGTAGGTCCTGTAGTTGACCGTTTCCGGCTTCAGGACCTCACCGCAGGACCTTTCGGTGATGTCCTCCGGGGAAGCGAGCGCGATGGAAATCTTCGAGAAGTTCGACTTCACTTTGCTTTCCTTGTTGTTATATGCAGGCATATTCGTAACAGTCTTTAAATTAGTCCAAAGTGACCTTGAGTCCGAGGCCGCGGAGTTCGTGCAGGAGGACGTTCAGGGACTCGGGGATGCCCGGGGTGGGCATCGGGTCGCCCTTGACGATGGCCTCGTACGTCTTGGAACGTCCGTTGACGTCGTCGGACTTCACGGTAAGGATTTCCTGGAGCGTATTGGCGGCGCCGTAGGCCTCGAGGGCCCAGACTTCCATTTCGCCGAAACGCTGGCCGCCGAACTGGGCTTTACCGCCGAGCGGCTGCTGGGTGATCAGGGAGTACGGTCCGATGGAACGCGCGTGCATCTTGTCGTCGACCATGTGGCCGAGCTTGATCATGTAGATCACACCCACGGTGGCGGGCTGGTCGAACCAGTCGCCGGTGCCGCCGTCGCGCAGGCGGGTCTTGCCGAAGCGCGGCACGCCGGCCTTGTCGGTGTAGTCGCAGATCTCGTCGATGGACGCGCCGTCGAAGATCGGGGTGGAGAACTTCAGGCCCAGCTCGGAACCGGCCCAGCCGAGGACCGTCTCGTAGATCTGGCCGAGGTTCATACGGGAAGGCACGCCCAGCGGGTTCAGGACGATGTCCACGGGAGTACCGTCCTCGAGGAACGGCATGTCCTCCTGGCGGACGATCTTCGCCACGATACCCTTGTTGCCGTGACGGCCGGCCATCTTGTCACCCACGGTGATCTTGCGCTTCTTGGCGATGTAGACCTTCGCCAGCTGCATGACGCCGTTGCCGAGCTCGTCGCCGACCTTGATCTTGTCAAGTTCGCGCTTGGAGCGGGTCTCGGCCTCCTTGTGGGCGATGCAGTAGTTCTGGATGAGCTCGCGCACCAGACCGGCGGTCTTGGCGTCGTTCGTCCACTTGGAGGAGTTGATGTTCATGTAGTCGGCTTCCTTCAGGCTCTGGAGCGTGAACTCCTTGCCCTTCGGGAAGATCTCCACGCCGTAGAGGTCGCTCACGCCGGCGCTCTTCTTGCCGTTCACCAGGGACCACAGCTTCTCGATGAAGGTGGCGCGGAGCTTCTCCGCGGCCTTCTCGAATTCCTGCTGCTTGATCTCCAGGCGGGCCTTCTGCTCGCTCTTCGCGCCGCGGCGGCCGCTGTCCTTGGAAACCTTCTGGTAGAGGGCGGTCTTGATCACGGTGCCGCTCAGGGAAGGATTGGCCTTCAGGGAGGCGTCCTTCACGTCGCCGGCCTTGTCGCCGAAGATGGCCTTGAGGAGCTTCTCTTCCGGGGAAGGATCGCTCTCGCCCTTCGGGGTGATCTTGCCGATCATGATGTCGCCCGGCTCGATGTGGGCGCCGACGCGCACGATACCGTCCTTGTCGAGGTCCTTGGTGGCGTCCTCGCTGACGTTCGGGATGTCGGAGGTGAGTTCCTCCATGCCGCGCTTGGTCTCGCGGACCTCGGTCAGGTACTCGTCCACGTGGATGGAAGTGAGGATGTCCCACTTCACCATCTCCTCGCTGAGGACGATGGCGTCCTCGTAGTTGTAACCCTTCCAAGGCATGAAGGCGACCTTCAGGTTGCGGCCGAGCGCGAGCTCGCCGTTCTGGGTGGCGTAGCCTTCGGTGAGGACCTGGCCGGCCACGACCTCGTCACCCTTCCGCACGAGCGGCTTGAGGTTGATCGTCGTGGACTGGTTGGTGCGGCGGTAGATCGGGAGCTTGTACACCGTCTCCTCGGGCTGGAAGCTCACGAACTTCTCGTCTTCGGTGCGGTCGTACTTGATGCGGATCTCGTTGGCGTCGACATAGGTCACCAGACCGGTGCGGTCGGCGATGATCTGCGTGCGAGAGTCGATGCAGACGCGCTCCTCCAGGCCGGTGCCCACGATCGGGGATTCCGGGCTCAGGAGCGGAACGGCCTGACGCATCATGTTCGCACCCATGAGGGCGCGGTGGGCGTCGTCGTGCTCCAGGAACGGGATCAGGGACGCAGCCACGGAAGCCATCTGGTTCGGGGCGACGTCCATGTAGTCGACCTCCTCCTTGGAGACCAGCGGGAAGTCGGCCTCCAGGCGGCACTGGATGCGGTCGCCGAGGAGCTGGCCGTCGTCGGTCATCTCCACGTTGGCGAGGGAGACGTGCTTGTTCTCCTCCTCTTCGGCGCTCATGTAGTGCCAGCCGCTGTCGCTGAGGTCCACCTTTCCGTCGTGGACTTCGCGATACGGGGTCTCGATGAAGCCGAGTTCGTCGATGCGGGCGTACACGCACAGGGACGAGATCAGACCGATGTTCGGGCCTTCCGGAGACTCGATCGGGCAGAGGCGGCCGTAGTGCGTGTAGTGCACGTCACGGACCTCGAAGCCGGCGCGGTCACGGGAAAGACCGCCGGGGCCGAGGGCGCTGAGACGGCGCTTGTGGGTGATTTCGGCCAGCGGGTTGGTCTGGTCCATGAACTGGGAGAGCTGGCTCGTGCCGAAGAACGAGTTGATCACGGAGGACAGGGTCTTCGCGTTGATCAGGTCGATCGGGTTGAACTGCTCGCTGTCCCGGACGTTCATCCGCTCGCGGATGGTGCGGGCCATGCGGCTCAGGCCGACGCTGAACTGGTTGGCGAGCTGCTCGCCCACCGTGCGGACGCGACGGTTGGAGAGGTGGTCGATATCGTCGACCGTAGCCCGGGAGTTAATCAGCTGGATGAGATACTTGATGATCTCGATGATGTCGGTGTTCGTCAGGACGCGGACACTCGGATCGATCGTCAGGCTGAGCTTCTTGTTCAGGCGGTAACGGCCCACGCTTCCGAGGTCATAGCGCTTCTCGGAGAAGAAAAGCTTGTCGATGACGTCGCGGGCGGTGGACTCGTCCGGCGGTTCGGAGTTGCGGAGCTGCTTGTAGATGAAGTTGACAGCTTCGATCTCCGTATTGGTCGGGTCCTTCTGCAGGGTGTTGTAGATGATGGCATATTCCGCCGAATTGGCCTCGTTCTTCTGCAGCAGGATGGTCTTGACATCGGTGTCAAGGATCTTTTCGATGGTATCGTCGTCGAGCGCTTCCCCGCGGTCGACGATGGCGAACGTACGTTCGATGGGGATCACCTCACCGGTGTCCTCGTCCTCGAAGTCCTCGGTCCACGTCTTGAGGACCTTGGCGGCGAGGAGACGGCCACTGTTCTCCCGGAGGGTGGCCTCGTCGGCGGCGACCTCATCAGCGAGTCCGAAGATGTCGATGATATCCTTGTCGCTGTTGTAGCCGATGGCGCGCAGGAGGGTGGTCACGGGCAGCTTCTTCTTCCGGTCGATGTAGGCATACATCACGCTGTTGATGTCCGTCGCGAACTCGATCCAGGAGCCCTTGAAGGGGATGATGCGGGCGGAATACAGCTTGGACCCGTTGGCGTGCATGCTCTGGTCGAAGAACACGCCCGGGGACCGGTGGAGCTGGGAAACGATGATGCGCTCCGATCCGTTGATGATGAAGGTGCCGGCAGGCGTCATGTACGGGATGTTGCCCAGATACACGTCCTGGACCCTCGTGTCGAAGTCTTCGTGCTCGGGATCGGTGCAGGAAAGACGGAGTTTCGCCTTCAGGGGGACATTGTAGGTGAGGCCCCTCTCAAGGCATTCCTCGATCGAATACTGGGGAGGATCGATGAAGTAATCGATAAAGCGGAGCTCGTAGTTGTTCCGCGTGTCCTCGATCGGGAAAATTTCCTGGAATACCTGGAACAGACCCTCGTTGCGGCGGCTTTCGGGCGTGGTCTCGAGCTGGAAGAAGTCCCGGAAGGACTTGAGCTGGACCTCGAGAAGGTCAGGATACTCCAGAATTTTGGATGTTGCGAAATTGACTCGCTTGTTTTGGGTCTTGTTTGACATTTGTGCTTCCTTCGCTTTGGGAGAAAAAATTAAGACGGAAAAAAGGTTTAGAGCCTACTGAGGGCTCTAAACCTGATTCTTTCCCTTACGGGAAGCGGGCGGGAGTTACTTAATCTCAACCTCGGCGCCAGCTTCCTCGAGCGCGGCCTTGAGAGCCTCGGCCTCGGCCTTGGAAACTTTCTCCTTGACGGCGACAGGAGCCTTGTCGACCAGTTCCTTAGCCTCCTTGAGGCCAAGACCGGCGTTCTCCTTGACGGCCTTGATCACCTGCAGCTTGGCCTGGCCAGCGCTGGTGAGCATCACGTCGAACTCAGTCTGCTCGGCCGGGGCGGCAGCCTCGGCGGCGGCGGCGGGAGCGGCGACTGCCACAGCGGCGGCGGCGGGCTCGATACCGTACTCTTCCTTCAGGATCTTAGCGAGTTCCTGGACATCTTTCACAGTAAGGTTAACCAACTCTTCTGCGAGAACTTTAACATCTGCCATAGTTGTAATTATTTGATTGTTTGTTATTGATTAGTTTTCTTTTTCTTCGAGGGTCTTCACCAGGCCGGCGATGAGCTGGCCGCCACCATTCTGGAGCGCGGAAACCACGTTCTGGATCGGGGACTGGAGCATCGCGACGATGTTGCCGATGAGTTCCTCACGGGACTTGATGTTGATAAGGGCCTCCAGCTTGTCGGCGCCGACGAAGGCGCACTCCTGGACATAGGCGGCCTTGAGCGCGGGCTTCTCGGAACCGGCCTTGTTGTACTTCTTGATGAGCTTGGCGGGAACGGCCGGAGCCTCGCAGTACATGATGGCGGTGTTGCCTTCGAGCGCAGGGACCAGCTGGTCCATCTCGCTGTTCTGGGCGTCCTTGATCACCTTGTGGAACAGGGTGTTCTTGACGACGGTCAGCTTGATGCCCTCGTTGAAGCAGTCGCGGCGGAGTTTGGAAGTATCTTCGGCGTTGAGGCCGGCGATATCGGTGATGTAGAAGTTGGGATACGCGGCAAGGTTTTCCTTGATAGCGGCAATCACCTGCTCTTTCTGATCTTTGGTCATATTCGTTTCCTCCCTTCTATTATTCGGCGGTGAACGCCTTCGGATCCAACTTGACGGCCGGGCTCATGGTCGTGCACAGGGTCGCACCCTTGAAATAGGTGCCCTTGAGCGACTGGGGCTTGAGCTTCAGCACGGCGCCCACGAACGTCTTGGCGTTCTCGGCGATCTGCTCGGCGGTGAAGGAGACCTTGCCGATAGCGGCGTGGATGATACCGGTCTTGTCCACCTTGAAGTCGATCTTACCAGCCTTGACTTCCTTGACGGCATTGCCGACCTCCATGGTCACGGTGCCGGTCTTGGGGTTCGGCATGAGACCGCGGGGACCGAGGATACGGCCGATCTGACCGACCTTGGCCATCACGGACGGGGTGCAGATGATGACATCCACATCGGTCCAGCCTTCCTTGATCTTGGTGATGTATTCGTCGAGACCGACATAGTCGGCGCCGGCTTCCTTGGCCTCGTTCTCCTTGTCCGGGGTGCAGAGGACCAGCACGCGGGTGATCTTACCGGTTCCGTTCGGAAGGGTGACAACGCCACGGATCATCTGGTTCGCCTTGCGGGGGTCAACACCGAGGTTGGTGGTGATTTCCACGGACGCATCGAACTTGGTATAGGTGATTTCCTTCAGCAGCGCGCACGCTTCCTGGAGGCTGTAAACCTTGCTCTTGTCATACTTGGCAAGAACGGTCTTCTGATTCTTGGTCAACTTGCTCATGGTTCGTGCGTGGGATTAAAGGTTCTCGGGGAATTCGCCTTCCACCTTGATACCCATGCTGCGGGCCGTACCGGCCACCATGGACATCGCGGAGCGGAGGGTGAAGCAGTTGAGGTCGGGCATCTTGGACTGGGCGATCTCCTTGACCTGGTCCCAGGTCACGCTCGCGACCTTCTTGCGGTTCGGTTCGCCGGATCCCGAAGAGATCTTGGCGGCCTCCTTCAGCGAGACAGCCACCGGGGGCTGCTTGACCTCGAAGGAGAAGGACTTGTCACTGTAGACAGTGATGACGACAGGGAGGACCTTGCCGGCCTGATCCTGGGTGCGAGCATTGAACTGCTTGCAGAAGTCCATGATGTTCAGGCCCTTGGAACCCAGAGCAGGTCCTACCGGCGGCGCAGGATTCGCAGCTCCGCCCTTGATCTGGAGCTTGATGAATCCAGTTACTTCTTTTGCCATGATTAAATGCTATTCTTTCGTTACTTGAGTAAAGCTGAGTTCGAGGAGGGTCTTCCTCCCGAAGATCACTACCACTACCTTGAGTTTGCTCCTGTCTTCGATGATTTCTTCGACAGTTCCGCTGAAGCCGCTGAAGGGACCGTCCGTAATCTTGACGGATTCACCGACCGTGAAGTTGACTTCCGTCTCGGCTGCGCTCACGGCGTTCTCGTCCTGACCGCCGAGAATGCGGGCCGCCTCCTCGTCCCGGATGGGAACGGGGATGCGCTCGTACTGGCCGTTGCCGGTCTTCTCGGTCAGGAACCCGGACATGCCGGGGATGCCGTTGCGGATGACATATTCGAGATCAGGGTTGAGTTCCGCGTGGATCAGCACGTAGCCCGGGAAAAGGAGTCTCTCGACTTCTTTGCGCTTGCCATTCTTCGTGACGATCTCCTTCTTGACAGGAACGAGCACCTGGTCCACAACGGATTGCAGATCAGCGTGTCTTTCGATTTCCTTGACGAGATATTCGGCGGCCTTCTTCTCTTTTGTTCCCGCGGTACGCAGAACGTACCATTTCTTGTCAGCCATAGACAAAAATCAAATTACAATGCGTAAATAAACTCCATCAGCTTCTGGAAAGCGAAATCCATCGCGAAGACGACCACGGCGAGGATGAACGTAGAGACGAGGACCAGCACCGCAGAGTTCTGCAGCTTCGTCCAGGTCGGCCACGTCACCTTCTTGGTGAGCTCCACCCAGGATTCCTTAAGATAGTTAATGAACTTTCTCATCTTGCTTTAAATGGACGCCGGAAAATTGGAAGCGGGAATCCGGCATCTGTTAAACATTTACCAAATCGTAACCTTTGATATTGGCAGGGGAAGCAGGATTCGAACCCACATCGACGGTTTTGGAGACCGCTGAACTACCCTTGTTCTATTCCCCTGTGAAAGGCGGGTGCGCCCGGGGGCGCTCCCGCCAGTTTGGCAATGGGCCGATGATTACTCGACGATCGCGATCACCTGGCCGGCGCCGACGGTACGGCCACCTTCGCGGATAGCGAACTGCAGACCGTTGTTCATGGCCACCGGAGTGATGAGCGTCACGGTGATTTCCACGTTATCGCCAGGCATGACCATCTCGACACCTTCCGGGAGCTGGATCTCACCAGTCACATCGAGGGTACGGATGAAGAACTGCGGACGATAGTGATTGTGGAACGGGGTGTGCCGGCCGCCTTCGTCCTTCTTCAGGACGTAGATCTGAGCCTTGAAGACCGTGTGCGGAGTGATGGACTTCGGCTTCGCGACGACCTCACCACGCTTGACCTCCTTCTTGTCCACGCCACGGAGCAGCAGACCGACGTTGTCGCCAGCCTCGCCCTGGTCGAGGAGCTTGCGGAACATCTCGACACCCGTCACGACGGAAGTACGAGGCTCGTCACCGAAACCGACGAGTTCGACGGGATCACCCACGTGGATGGTACCGGACTCGATACGGCCCGTCACGACGGTGCCACGACCGGTGATGGAGAAGATGTCCTCGATAGGCATCAGGAAGTCCTTGTCAACGAGACGCTCCGGCAGCGGAATGTACTCATCGACAGCATCCATGAGCTCCATGACCTTGTCTTCCCAGACCTTCTCACCGTTGAGGGCGCCGAGGGCGGAGCCACGGATGATCGGGCAGTCCTCATCGAACTTGTAGAAGCCGAGGAGGTCGCGGATTTCCATCTCGACGAGGTCGAGCATCTCCTCATCGTCCACAAGGTCGACCTTGTTCATGAAGACGAGGATCTTCGGGACGTTGACCTGACGGGCGAGCAGGATGTGCTCACGGGTCTGCGGCATAGGACCGTCGGTGGAAGCGACAACGAGGATAGCGCCATCCATCTGGGCAGCACCGGTAACCATGTTCTTCACATAGTCGGCGTGGCCAGGGCAGTCAACGTGAGCGTAGTGACGTTTGGCCGTCTCATACTCGACGTGGGCGGTGTTGATGGTGATACCGCGCTCCTTCTCTTCCGGAGCGTTGTCGATCTGGTCGAAGGACTTCACCTTGTCGGCGTTACCGGCGACGCGCTCGGCGAGCACCTTGGTAATGGCGGCGGTGAGGGTGGTCTTACCGTGGTCAACGTGGCCGATGGTACCGATGTTGACATGCGGTTTGGTTCTCTGGAATGTTTCTTTTGCCATAGTTTTATTATTGTTTAAACAATTGTTATCAAAAGCACAAAAAAGAGCCGGTGATGGGAATTGAACTCATGACCTCATCCTTACCAAGGATGCGCTCTACCCCTGAGCTACACCGGCTTTTTTATTTCCTTTTCCGAGCGGAAAACGAGGTTCGAACTCGCGACCCTCAGCTTGGAAGGCTGATGCTCTACCAACTGAGCTACTTCCGCTTGAAAAAAAATCTGCTCGCAACAGTTCACTCGCAGATTTTTTGGTGGGAGGTGGTGGACTCGAACCACCGAACCCTGAGGGAGCGGATTTACAGTCCGCCGCAATTGCCACTATGCGAACCTCCCAGCGTTTTTCCTTTCGAGCCGATAGAGGGATTCGAACCCACGACCCCGAGATTACAAATCACGTGCTCTGGCCAACTGAGCTATATCGGCAGCTCATTCGGATCCTTCAATCGCAAAAGGGATTGCAAAGGTAGAGTTTTTTTCTGAATCTGCAAAACTTTTTGCATTATTTTTTCAATAAGTCCACGAGAATCCCGTAGATGGACTCTGCGTCCAGGCAGCACTCGGCCCACTGGGCCGCCTGCGTGTCCTGGGCGATGAACTTGTCGGGGATGCCGAGACCCTTCACGATGGGGGCGTCGGTGTGACCAGCAAAGTACTCACACACAGCGCTGTACAGGCCTCCCTTCAAGGCGCCGTCCTCCAGGGTGAGGATCACCCGGCAGCCGGAGACTTCCTCCAGGATGGAGGTATCCAGCGGCTTGAGCCAGCGCATGTCGTAGACGGAAGGGGCCACCCAGTAGTCGGTCTTGTGCCGGAGCGCGGCCTCGAGGGCCCGGTTCGCGACGGGGCCGAGGGCGAGGACGGCGACATCCTTCCCGTCCAGGAGTCTCTCGCCCTTGCCGACGGGAAGATTCTCGAACGCGGCATCCTTCCAGTCGACCCCTTCCCCGCACCCGCGCGGGTAGCGTATAATATAGGGGCCGCCTTTCATGGAAAGACCGGTGTACATCAGGTTCTTGAGCTCGCGCTCGTTGCGCGGCGCGGCGATGACGGTGTTCGGGATGCTGCGGTAGGCTGCGAGGTCGAAGCAGCCGTGGTGCGTGGCGCCGTCCTCCCCCACCAGGCCGGCCCGGTCGAAGCACAGGACGACGGGCAGGTTCTGGAGGGCCACGTCATGAACGATCTCGTCGTAGGCCCGCTGGGCGAACGAGGAGTAGATGTTGCAGTAAGGTTTCATTCCGGCGGCGGCGAGGCCGGCGGAGAAGGTGACGGCGTGCTCTTCCTCGATGCCCACGTCGAAGAAACGCTCGGGGAAGGCGTGCTCCAGGAGATGCAACCCGCAGCCCGTCGCCATCGCCGGCGTGATGCCGACGACCTTCGGGTCCAGCCGCGCGAGTTCTACGAGCGTTGCGCCGAAGACGTCCTGGTAGCGAGCCGCCGGGTAGACGGTCTTCTGCTGCTCGCCGGTGACGGGATCGAAGCGGCCGGGGGCGTGCCAGGTGGTGGGATCGGCCTCCGCGGGCGCGTAACCCTTGCCCTTGCGCGTGATCACGTGCAGGATGCGCGGGCCCTTGAGGTCGCGGAGGCGGCGGAGGGTTTCCGTCACCTGCGCGATGTCGTTCCCGTCGATGGGCCCGAAATACCGGAATCCGAGGGATTCGAAGATGGCGCCGCCGGACTCGCGCACCAGGTTGGACTTCGTGTCCATCACCCGGCGCTGGACCCAGTCGCGGAGCTTGCCCTCGCCCAGGCGGTTCCAGATCTGGCCTTTCACCTTGTTATACAGGTTCGAGGAGGTGACGCGGAGGAGGTAGTCGTGCAGGCCGCCCGTGGCCTGGTCGATGGACATGTTGTTATCGTTCAGGACCACGAGGAGGTCCGCCTTCGAGGAGCCGGCGTTGTTCAGGCCCTCCCAGGCGAGGCCGCCCGTGAGGGCGCCGTCGCCGACGAGGGCCACCGCGCGCTCCTTGGAGCCGGTGAGGCGGGCCGCCTCGGCAAAGCCGAGGGCCGCCGAGATGGACGTGGAGGAGTGCCCGGCGCCGAACGGGTCGTACGGGCTCTCGTCCCGCTTGGGGAAGCCGCTGATGCCGTCGCGGGTGCGGTTCCGCTTGAACGCGTCCCGCCGCCCGGTGAGGATCTTGTGGGCATAGGCCTGGTGCCCCACGTCGAAGACAAGCTTGTCCTTGGGCGTGTTGTACACGGCATGCAGGCCCACGATGAGCTCCACGGCGCCCAGGCTCGATCCCAGGTGCCCCGGATTCTTCGCGCAGCACTTCACCATATAGTCACGGATCTCCGCGCACAGCTGCTTGAGCTGTTCGTTACTGAACTTCCGGATATCCGCCGGACTATTTACCTTCTCTAACAACATGTACCGATTGTCATTTCGAGCTTGCTTTCTCTGTCATTCCGAGCGAAGCTAAGGAATCTCATCGATTGGGCGCATCCAGCTTCAGCTCCGGATGCTTCCGGGAATTGGCCGCGAACAGGAGCGCGGTCACGAGCGCGAGCACGCAGAGGCCCGTGAACATCAGTTCCACGGTGACCGGCGTGCCGGATTCGCTGCCGAGGATGCCGCCGGCGAGGCGCTTGAACACCAGCAGGCCCAGGTTCTGGACCCAGTAGATGAGCGCGAAGGTCGTGCCCAGGATCTTGTCCGGGACGATCTTCGGCACGCTGGGCCACAGGGCGGCCGGGACCAGGGAGTAGCCGAAGCCGAGCATCGCCATGGCGAGGTAGCCCCAGAACGGCACGCCGGCCGGGGCGAAGGCCAGCAGCAGGTGCGCGGCGAGGGCGAGGATGGACCCGAAGATCATCCAGCGCGTGCCCTTGCCCAGCTTGTCCACCATCAGGCCGAACAGCGGCGCAAAGATGACGGTGGAGAACGGAAGCATGGACACCATCCAGCCCGCGGCCTCGGCGGGAATGTCGAAGCGGGGGATCAGGATGGCGCCCGCGAATTTCTTGAACGCGATGATGCTGCTGTAGAACAGCACGCACAGCAGGCCCAGGAGCCAGAAGTTTTTGTTGCCCAGCACCTTGAACGCATCGGCAAAGCGGAAGTCGTCGGCCTTGTTGGCCGTGCCTCCCTGCTTCGGGAAACGCCGCGCGTCCATCGCCACGAACGACGCCCAGAGGATGAGTCCGAGGGCCATCAGCCCCATGCCCAGGAGGGCGGGACGGGCGGTTTCGGGGAGGGAATACACGTGGTCCGCCTGCTGGGCGACTAGCTTCGGGGATATGACCAGCGCGAAGGCGGTGCCCAGGCGGGCGATCGCCAGGTGCAGGCCCATCGCGAGCGCCATGCCCCCGTCCTTGAACCAGCGGCCGATGGAACGGTTCACCACCGTCCCGGCCATCTCGCTGCCGAGGCCGAACACCATGCAGCCCGCATAGGCGAGCGTCGCGGAGCTCTTCTGCCCGGACAGGATGGCCCAGGTCACGAGGCCCGCGCCGGCCACCATCATGCCCACGTACAGCGTGCCGGCCACCCGGACGCCCCACTTGTCCAGCAGGATGCCGAACAGCGCGAGGCCGCCGAAGATGCACAGGACGCTGTAGCCGCTGGTGTACCGCCCGTAGTCGTTCTGGTCCCAGCCGAGCTGCGTCAGGCCGGCGTCGTCGAACAGGTACGAGATGCTGGAGAACATGTCGTCGAAGTAGTACGATGCGAACATCGGTACCACCAGACACAGGAGGGCGACCCAGCAGGCCAGCCGCGACGAGAGCTTCCGCGCCATTTACTGGATGTTGGGTTCTTCGAGACCGAGGTGCTTCTTCTTGTCGACGACCTTCAGGACGAGGCCCAGCACGAGGGCGGCGACGCCCAGGCAGGCCAGCATCACGAGCGGGGCCGTGTAGTTGAACTGGGTGGGATCCGTCACGCCCGGGTTCGTCTTGTCGAGGACCTTGCCGATCAGGAGCGGGAACAGCCACAGGCCGATGTTCTGGATCCAGAAGATCAGCGCGTAGGCGGAGCCGATGACCTTGGCGTCCACGAGCTTCGGCACGGACGGCCACAGGGCGGCGGGAACCAGCGAGAAGCTGGCGCCGAGCACGAGGATCGTCGTGTAGGCGACGATGACGCCGCCGACGGCGTTGCCCTTGAAGGCGGGCAGGACGAAGGCGAAGGTCAGGTGGCAGGCGATCAGCAGGATGGCGCCGAGCACGAGCATCGACGCGCCCTTGCCCTTGCGGTCCAGGTAGTTGCCCAGGATCGGGGTGATGAGCACCGCCAGGAGCGGGAACACCGCGAAGATGGACTCGGCGCTCTGGCGCATGTAGCCCATGTAGCAGTACGCGATGAGGGCGGCGATGGAGATGCCCAGGAAGAGGTACTGCTTGGTCTTGTCTTTCATGAAGTTGCTCGCGAAGCCCGCGGCGGCCACGACCAGCATGATGACGTACTGGATGATGGTCACGCTGGAGCCGGCCCAGAAGGAGTCGGCGGCCGGGGCGGTGAGCGTCAGGTTGCACTGGAGCATGTTCACCGCATACTTCTGGAACGGGAAGATGGCGGAGTAGTACAGCACGCACAGCAGGGCGACGATCCAGAATCCGCCGTCGGACAGGATCTTGCCGATGTCGCTGACCTTGAACGGGTCGTCCTTCTCCTCGGCCTCGCCGGTCTGCGCATCCAGTTTCTTGTCCATGAAGAAGTACACGATGCACATGATGAGGGCGATGCACATGAGCACGACGCCGAAGGCGACGGAGCGGGAGACATCGACCTGGCCGCCGAGTTTCGCGAAGAACGGCGAGAAGATCATGCAGGTGGCGACGCCGAGGCGCGCAAGGGCCATTTCGGAGCCCATCGCGAGGGCCATCTCACGTCCCTTGAACCACTTGACGATACCGCGGCTCACCGTGATGCCGGCCATCTCGCAGCCGCAGCCGAAGATCATGAAGCCGCAGGCCGCGAACTTCGCCGACGCCGGCATGCCCCGGTAGAACGGCGACACGCCCAGCTCGTCGAAGAGCGGGATGTAGTTCAGGTTGTCGGTGAACCAGGTCTCCAGGCCGCTGCCCATGAAGGATTCGCTCACGGCGAACCACTTGATGCACGCGCCCACGAGCATCACGCCGGCGGACAGGACGGCGGTGAACCGCACGCCCATCTTGTCCAGGATGATGCCGGCGAAGATGAGGAAGAACACGAATACGTTGAGGAACACCTCGGAGCCCTGCATGGTGCCGAACGCCGTGGAGTCCCAGCCGCGGGTCTCCTGCATCAGGTCCTTGATCGGGGACAGGATATCCATGAAAATGTACGCGCAGAACATCGCCAGTGCCAGGAGCAGCAGCGCCGTCCACCGCATCGCTGCCGAATCGCGCAGCGTCTTCTTGACGGTATCAGTCATATCGATAGGTTTTAGATTTCCGTTCAGATTTTCAAAGGTAGTGATTTTTTCGCGAAATCACGTCAAAGCACGTCCTTCAGGAACGGGCCGGTGACGGAGGCGGGGTCGAGGACGAGGTCCTCGGGGGTGCCCTGGGCGACGATGCGTCCGCCGCGGCGGCCGCCTTCCGGTCCCATGTCGATGAGCCAGTCCACGCTCTTCAGGACGTCCAGGTTGTGCTCGATGATGATCACGGTGTTGCCGGCCTCCACGAGGCGGTCCAGCACGCCGAGAAGCACCTGGATATCCTCGAAATGAAGGCCCGTCGTGGGTTCGTCCAGGATGTACAGGGTGCGGCCGGTGGAAGGACGGGAGAGTTCCGAGGCCAGCTTCATGCGCTGGCTCTCGCCGCCGGACAGGGTCACGGCGGACTGTCCCAGATGGACATATCCAAGGCCCACGTCCACCATCGCCTTCAGTTTCGTGGCGATCTTCGGGATGGGCTTGAAGAACTCGTAGGCTTCCGCGACGGGCATTTCCAGCACGTCGTTGATGTTCTTGCCCTTGTAGCGGACCGCGAGGGTGTCCTCCTTGTAGCGGCGGCCGCGGCACTGGTCGCAGGGGACATGGACCGACGGGAGGAAGTTCATCTCGATGACCTTGATGCCCGCGCCCTTGCACTCCTCGCAGCGGCCGCCGGGCACGTTGAAGGAGAAGCGGCCGGCCTTGAAGCCCCGCACCTTGGCGTCCTGCGTTTCCTCGAAGAGGGTGCGGATGTCGTTGAACACGCCGGTGAAGGTGGCCGGATTCGACCGCGGGGTGCGGCCGATGGGCGACTGGTCGATCTCGATGAGCTTGTCGATGTGTTCGATGCCTTCCAGCGCGTCGTACGGCAGGGGTTTCTCCTTGCCGTGGTAGAACTTCTGCTTGAGGATGGGCATGAGCGTCTCGTTCACGAGGGATGACTTGCCGCTGCCGGAAAGGCCGGCCACGCCGATGAAGCAGCCCAGCGGGAACGATACGTCGATGTTCTTGAGGTTGTTGCCCCGGGCGCCGCGGAGCGTGAGGGTCTCGCCGTTCCCGCGCCGGCGGCGGGCCGGCACCGGGATCGTCTTGCGCCCCTGCAGGTAATCCAGCGTCACGGACGGGCCCACGACGGCGTGGGAGGCGGTTTCCGCGTCCATCGGCTCGCCCTTCAGCAGCGTCCCGAGCGGGGCGCTGAGGCAGATCTTTCCACCCTGCTCCCCTGCCCCGGGCCCCACGTCCACGAGCCAGTCGGCGCTGTACATCGTCTCCGCGTCGTGCTCCACCACCATCACGGAGTTGCCCTCGTCGCGGAGGGCCTTCAGCGAGGCGATGAGTTTGCGGTTGTCCTTCTGGTGCAGGCCGATGGACGGCTCGTCCAGGATATAGAGCACGTTCACAAGCTTGGAGCCGATCTGCGTCGCCAGGCGGATGCGCTGGCTCTCGCCGCCGGAGAGGGACGCCGTGGCGCGGTCCAGCGACAGGTAGTCCAGGCCCACGTCCAGCATGAACTGGACCCGCTCGCGCAGCTCTTTCAGGATATCGCGGGAGACGTTCAGCTCCCGCTGGTTGAAGCCGGCGGGGATGTCGTCCAGCCACTTGCGCAGCTCGGACATCTCCAGCGCGGCCACGTCGGCGATCGTTTTTCCGTCGATCCGGAAGCAGAGCGCCTCCTTCGACAGGCGCGTGCCGTGACAGTCGGGACACACGATGGTGTCCTCGATATGGTCGATCACGCCGCCCCAGGCCTCCATCTCAGAAAGCCCGCCGTCGCCCACGCGGAACAATTCGTCCGAACCGTACACGAGCAGCATCACCGCCTCGTCCGGCAGGGTGCCGATGGGCTCGTACAGGCTGAAGCCGTATTTCCGGGCGATGGAGCGGACGATGTCGAACTTCCGGCTCTCGCGGACCTTCCCCAGCGGGACGATGGCCCCGTCGGCGATGGACACGGTCCGGTCCGGGATGATGGTGTCGACATTCACGTCCACGATGGTGCCGAGGCCCTTGCAGTGCGGGCAGTAGCCTTGTGGCGAGTTGAAGGAGAAGGTGTGCGGCTGCGGCTCCTGGAGGGAAGTGCCCGTCACCGGGTCCACCAAATGCTTGGAGAAATGCTGCAGTGCACCCGTTTCCAGGTCCATCACCGCCACCGACCCCTTGCCGGCGGAAAGCGCCTGGGCGACGGAGTCGCGCACCCGCTTGTCGTCCCCCGCCCCGGGTTTGAGGCGGTCCACGACGAGCTCGATGAAATGGGGCTTGTAGCGGTCCAGGGCCTGTACGCCCTGCAGTTCCAGGATTTCCCCGTCGATGCGGACCTCCGTGTAGCCGCGCTTTCGGAGCTGGTCGAACAGCTCGCGGTAGTGGCCCTTGCGGCCCCGCACGAGCGGCGCCAGCAGGTAGCACTTGCGGTCGCGGTAGGAGGTGAGGATGAGGTCCACGATCTGGCCGTCGGTGTAGCGCACCATCTCCTCGCCGGACTCCGGCGAGATGGCGCGCGAACCCTTTGCGTACAGCAAGCGGAGGAAGTCGTAGATTTCCGTGATGGTACCCACGGTGGAGCGGGGGTTGTTCCCGGTGGTCTTCTGCTCGATGGCGATGATCGGGCTCAGGCCGCGGATCTCCTCCACCTCGGGCTTCTCGAGGATGCCCATGAAGTGCTTCGCGTACGTGGACAGGGTGTCCATGTACCGGCGCTGGCCCTCCGCGTAGATGGTATCGAACGCCAGCGAGGACTTTCCGCTGCCGGAAAGCCCCGTCACGACGACGAACTCCCCTCTCGGGATGTCCACGTCGATATTCTGCAGGTTGTTCGCCTTCGCGCCCCGTACCTGTATGTATTCCTTCTCCTGCATAGGATTGCAAAGGTACGAAAAAAAACGACAAAACGATGAGGGCGGCCCGGTCGGACCGCCCTCGTTCGCAAGGGATTCGGCAAGCCGCTACTTCTTGACGGCGCGGATCGTCATGCCGACGAAACGTTCCTCCGTCTGCACCAGGTCGGCGGATTCCATGAAGATGAGGTAGTAGGCCTTCTTCCGGTCGCCCGTGTACAGGCTCTTGCTCCAGTAGTAGCCGGCCCACTCACCGTCCGCCCAGGTCTGGATGAAACCGGCCGCCGGGAGGAAGATGGACGTGTCTCCGACCTTGGACTTGAACCTCATGCCGTAGTACGGCGCGCTGTCCACCCATTCAAGGTCGCAGTAGTCTATCAGTTCCTCGAACTGGGCCTTCGTCGGGAGGGTCCAGGAACCGTTGGCCTGGTAGGCGGCATCGTCCGCCAGCTCGACCAGCGTCTTCTTGTCCGAGGCATTGTACTTGGTGAGGTTGCTGGCGGTGCCCCACAGGTAGTTGTTCCAGCTGAACGTCGTCTTCGGCGACTTCTCGGCCCAGGCGAAGAAGGATCCTGCCTCGTAGTCCGACGCCGCGCCGACGTTGGCCTCGGCCCAGAGCGTTCCGCTGGGCAGGCCCAGGTCGACGAAGCCGGCCGGCGTGTTGTTGGCCTGCTGCGTGACGGGAACGACCACGCTGTAGCTGCCGTAGTAGAACGTGATGCTGGAGCTCCTGCTCTTGTTCGCCAGGTTCTTCATGACCGTCACCTTGGCGGAGGTGTTGGACACGGAGTTGACCAGGATCCAAGGACTGCCCGGCGTGGCCGTCATTTCGACGCCCGACAGCGGATCGGTGATGGAGAACGTGAGCGTCTGCGTCGTGCCGGCGGCATCGCATTCGATCTTGGCCGGCGTGACGTTGATCGCGGTGGAGGCCGTGGTCTGCGTGACCGTCACGTTCACGTATCCCAGACTGGTGTTGCCGCCGTAACTGACTTGGACTCTGGCGCTTCTGGACTTGCCCGTCTTGTTCTCGTAGACGTGGAAGGTAGGAACGCCGTTCACCGTCCGGCACGTGATCCAGCCCGGAGCATCCAGATCCAGCAGCGAAAGACTGATCTGCTCTCTCGGGTTCTCCACCTGGACGTCGATGGGATGGTCGGCTTCGGCATATCCGACCGTGAAGGAGGTGGAAGGATACACGTGGAAGACCGGCGCCACATAGGTCTGCGTCAGGTGGAATGTCTCCTTCACGGAGCCCAGGGAGACCTCGACCTCCGCCGTCCGGTCATAGCCGTCATTGTTCTCCCGCAGGTCGAACGTGACCTTGTTGCCGTTGCGCGTGAGATTCCGGATGATCCGCGTATAGTCCGTCGTGACGTTCAGCTGGTTATAATCGGCGCCATCCGGCAGGGAGACCTCGAACGAAACGGACCTCGGATGATAGTCGAACGTCGCGTTGTTCGGCGTCAGGACGATGTCCAGCGGGGCGGCTTCCTGGACGTATTTGATGGTCTTGGAGATCGAGCCGTATGTCACGGTGACATTGCCGTACCGCGTCGCGCCCGTCCGGTTCGCGGTCGCCGTGAAATAATGGAGGTCGCCTTCATCCCGGAACTTCGTCATCCAGGACGCGTCCGCCGATATCTTCAGCTGGGTGCCTTCGACCGGGTTGACCACGGCGGCATAGAAGCATTCCTCCTCGCCGCCCGGATAGAGGCCATGGGTCGCGTTCAGGTCGCGGCCGCCCATGTCGATGTCCGGCGGTCCGGCGGCCTGGCCTGTCTGGGAGACCGATACGATCGCATTCGTCGCGAAGGCTTCGCTCTGGAGCCGGAATTTGGCTTCCCGCGCCTCGGTCGTGGTGTTCGCCTTGACCGTGAAGGTGGCGGTACCGGCGCTCGAACTGGTCGGATTGACCGAGATGGACGTGATCCATTCGCAGTTGGAGGGATAGGTACGGGCGAAGACCGGATAGCCTTCGACGGGGTTCTGGATGGTATAGGATACCGTGTAGGTCCGCCCGGAAGCCGGTACGCTGACCGAGGTCGGAGTCACCGTGATCGTCGTCCAGTCATAGTTGAAATTATGCTGGTCGACCGTAAAGGACTTCTGGTCGGCGTCCTGATAGTCGAGGAAGATGGTTCCCGTCCGGTCGGTCGTGGAGGCCCGCTCCGTCTTGAACTTGACTTCGGTCTCGGTGATTTCGGTGATCCGGATCCAGTTGACGTTGCTGTATGCGTGCAGGGTCTCGCCGGGCAACGGGTTCGTGATCGAATACGAGAGCGAACCGGGCATGTCGACACGTCCGCCGGTTTCCATCGATGTCACCGGGAGATTGATCACCGGTTTATTGACGACGGTTATGGCGCACGTGGCCGTCTTGTCCCCCGCCTTCGCGGTGATGGTGGCCGTACCGGTCGCGACGGCCGTCACTACGCCGTCCGTGACGGTGGCGACCTTTGCATTCGACGTCGTCCAGGTCACGGTCTTGTCCGTGGCATTGTCCGGCTTGACAGTCGCGGTCAGGGTGGCGTTCTTGCCCACGATCAGGGTCATTTCGACAGCATCCAGGGCGACGGAGGTGACGGGGATGGTCGCTTCCTTGATGGTGATGACGCACCGGTCCTCCTTGTCCGCAACCTGGGCGGTGATGGTGACCTCTCCGGGGTTCAGGGCTTTCACCTTGCCGTCTTCGACCGTGGCAAAGTACTCACTCGACGAAATCCAGTCAATGTTCTTGTTGGTGGCATTTTCCGGCAGGATCGTCGCGTGCAGCGTATACTCTTCGCCAACCGTCATTTCCAGCGTATGCTGGTCCAGCGTCACGGAGGTCACGGGGATGACCCTCTCCTTGACGGTGACGGTGCACTTGGCCGACTTGTCGCCGGCCTTCGCGGTGATCGTGGCCGTGCCCGGCTTGAGGGCCTTCACCTGGCCGTCCGTCACCGTGGCGACGGACGGATCCGACGAGGTCCAGGTGACGGTCTTGTCCGTGGCGTCGTCCGGTTTGACGGTGGCGGTGAGGACGGCCTCGTCGCCTTCCGTCAGTTCCATTTCCGACTTGTCCAGCCAAATGGAGGTCACGGGGATGACCTTCGTCGCGACGGTGACGGTGCATGTGGCCGTCTTGTCGCCCGCCTTCGCGGTGATGACGGCGGTGCCCACCTTGACGGCATGCACCTTGCCGTCCGTCACCGTGGCGACGTTCGCATCCGAGGAGGTCCAGGTGACGGTCTTGTCGGTGGCGTTGTCCGGTTTGACGGTCGCGACAAGCGTGGCGTCGTCGCCCTCGACCAGACTGAGCGTGGTCTTGTCCAGGGAGATGGAAGTCACGGGGATGACTTTCGCCTTGACGGTGACGGCGCACGTGGCCGACTTCTCGCCCGCCGCGGCCGTGATGGTGACGCTTCCGGCCTTCAGGGCCTTCACCTTACCGTCCGTCACCGTGGCGACGGACGCATCGGAAGTCGTCCAGGTGACGGTCTTGTCCGTGGCGTTGTCCGGTTTTACGGTGGCGGTGAGGGTGGTTTCGTCACCCTCGGTCATCTCCAGCGTCATCTTGTTCAAAGTGACGGAAGTCACGGGGACAAAGGCCGCCGTGACGGTGACGGTGCACTTGGCCGTCTTGTCACCCGCCTTCGCGGTGATCGTGGCCGTGCCGGCCTTGACAGCCGTCACCATGCCGTCCTCGACCGTGGCGACGGAGGTGTTCGACGAAGTCCAGGTGACGGTCGGGTCGGTGGCGTTGTCCGGGCTGACGGTGGCGGTGAGGACGGCCTGGTCGCCTTCGACCAGTCCGAGCGTGGTCCTGTCCAGCGTGACGGAAGTCACGGCGATGAAGGACGGAAGGACGGTGACGGTGCACTTGGCCGACTTGTCGCCCGCCTTCGCGGTGATCGTGGCCGTGCCGGCTTTGACCGCCTTCACCTTGCCGTTCGTGACGGTGGCGACGGAGGTGTTCGACGAGGTCCAGGTGACCGTCTTGTCCGTGGCGTTCTCCGGCATGACGGTCGCGGTGAGGACGGCCTCGTCGCCTTCGGTCAGTTCCAGTTCCGACTTGTCCAACCACATCGAAGTCACCGGAATGACTTTCGCCTTGACGGTGACGGCGCACGTGGCCGTCTTGTCGCCCGCCTTCGCGGTGATCGTGGCCGTGCCGGCCTTGAGGGCCTTCACTTTGCCGTCCGCCACCGTGGCGACAGCCGCATCGGAAGTCGTCCAGGTGACGGTCTTGTCGGTGGCGTTGTCCGGTTTGACGGTCGCGGTGAGGGTGGTTTCGTCACCCTCGGTCAGGGTCAATGTGGTCTTGTCCAGCGTGACGGAGGTCACGGGAACGACTTTCGCCTTGACGGTGATGGCGCACGCAGCCGACTTCTCGCCCGCCGTGGCCGTGATGGTGACGCTCCCGGCCTTGAGGGCCTTCACTTTGCCGTCCGTCACCGTGGCGACGGCCGCATCGGAAGTCGTCCAGGTGACGGTCTTGTCGGTGGCGTCATCCGGTTTGACGGTGGCGGTGAGGGTGGTTTCGTCGCCCTCGGTCATCTCCAGCGCCGTCTTGTTCAGTTCGACGGAGGTCACGGGGATGACCTTGGCCTGGACGGTGACGGCGCACTGGGCCGATTTTCCGCCCGCCGCGGCCGTGATGGTGACATTTCCGGGCTTGAGAGCCTTCACTTTGCCGCCCGTCACCGTGGCGACGGCCGCGTCGGACGTACTCCAGGTGACGGTCTTGTCGGTGGCGTCATCCGGTTTGACGGTGGCGGTGAGGGTGACTTCGTCGCCCTCCGTCATCTCCAGCGTCGTCCGGTCCAGTTCGACGGAGCTCACGGCGACGGTGCGCTGCTCGACTTTGACCATGCAGCTCTCCGCCTTGCCGCCCGCCATCGCGGTGATGGTGGCATTTCCAGGCTTGAGCGCCTTGAGCCGTCCGTTGTTCACACTGACGATTGTCTCGTCCGTGCTGCGCCAGGAGACGGTTTTCTCGGTGGCATCGGCCGGTTTGACGGTCGCGGTGAGCGTGAACTCGTCGCCTACCATCATCACCAGGGATGATTTGTTCAGTTCGACAGCAGAAACGGGGATCGTTTCTTCCCCGCAGGAATAGAGGGCAGGAAGCGCCGTAAGGAGAAGCAAAAGAAGGGGAAACAGTTTCTTCATAATCGGGCGTTTGTTAAGTGGACATGATCGGGACACTACCAAAAATACGAGTTTATCGCCGAAAAAGAAAGAAAACCCGTGTAATTTTTCGTAGATTTGCGATATGATCGACATTCTCTGCAAGAACGACGGCCGGAAACTCCGCGTGAAAGTCGGGTCCAACCTCCTGGACCTCGCCCGGAAGGAGTGCCCCGAAGCCGTCGACCCGAAGACCGGCAAGCGTCACCCCGTGCTCGCCGCCCTGGTAGACCACAAGCTCAAGGAACTGAGTTTCAACATCTTCTTCCCCCACGAAGTCACGTTCATCGGGTATAACGACCCGGACGGACGGCGGACGTACATCCGCTCGCTGAGCTTCCTGCTGCAGCACGCCGTGCGCGACGTCTTCCCGGGCAAGGTGCTCGTGGTCGAGCACTCCCTGCCCAGCGGCCTGTACTGCGAGCTGCGCGAGGGCCGGCCCGGCGGGCCGGCGTTCAAGCCGGACGCCGAGGGCTTCGAGCGCCTGCGCGCCCGGATGCGGGAGCTGGTCGACGCGGACCTGCCGTTCACCACGGAAAAGATTCCGACCGAGGAGGCCGAGGCGCTGTTCGAGGCGCAGGCGCAGCCCTACAAGGCGGAGCTCCGCCGGTCGCTGGGCCGGTATTTCTGCCGGGTGTATTACCTGGACGGCCAGGTGGACTCCTTCCACGGGCCGCTGGTCCCCTCGACGGGCTACCTCCAGGTGTTCGGTCTCATGCCGTTCCACAAGGGCTTCTGCCTCCAGCCGCCGTCTAACACGGACCCGTCCCGGGTCACGCCCCGGCGGCCGCAGAGCAAGCTTTCCGCGACCTTCAAGGAGTATTCCGCGTGGTGCCACACCACCGGCATCGGCGGCATCGGCACGCTGAACAAGAAGCTGATGGAAGGGAAGGCCGTGAAACTCATCAACCTGTGCGAGGCGCGGCAGGAACGGGAGTACGCCAAGGTGGCGGACCTCATCTACGCCGAACGCGAGCGCGTGAAGATCGTCTTCATCGCCGGACCGTCCTCCAGCGGCAAGACTTCGTCCTCGCTCCGCCTGGCGCAGCAGCTCCGCATCCTGGGGATGGTACCCAAGGTCATCGAACTGGACAACTATTTCGTGTCCCGCGACCGCACGCCGCTGGACGACGACGGCGAGTTCGACTTCGAGGCGCTCGAGGCGATGGACCTGGAACTGCTGGGGAACCACCTCAACACGCTCCTCGCGGGCGGCCAAGTGGAACTCCCCCGCTATGACTTCAAGCAGGGAAAGCCCTTCTTCGAGGGCAACTTCATGGAGTTGGACGACAATGACATCCTCATCATGGAAGGCATCCACGCGCTGGATCCGGCGATGGTCCCGTCCGTGGACCAGACCCGCATCTTCCGCGTGTACGCATCGGCCCTGACCTCCCTGAACGTGGACGAGAACAACAACATCTCCACCACCGACAACCGGCTCCTGCGCCGGATGGTCCGGGACTACCGCTATCGCGGCACCAGTCCCGAAGCGACCATCCTCCGCTGGCCCTCCGTCCGCCGAGGCGAGAACAAGTACATCTTCCCCTTCCAGGAGAACGCCGACGCGCAGTTCAACTCCGCGCTCATGTACGAGCTACCGCTGTTGAAATACTACGCGGAGCCGCTCCTGCGGCGGATCCACCCTTCCTCACCGGCCTATACGGAAGCCATCCGGCTCCTCAAGTTCCTGGACTACATCGTAGCCCTCACCCCCGAGGAAATCGCCGCCGTCCCGCCGACGTCCATCCTGCGCGAGTTCATCGGCGGACAGACGCTGTAATCAGCGCTTGAATTCCACGATCAGCGCCGTACGGGGCTCGACGGGGAGGCCGTCGGCCAAGGTGACGGGCTCGCCGGAGATCACGTCGCGGCCCGTGACGGGGCCGTCGACGAACTCGTCGTAGTGCGACCAGTCGAGCTCGCGCACTTCGTCCGTGTTGTTGATGTACACGAACACGGCGTCGCTGTCATCGTAGCGGAAATACGAATAGGTGTTGTCCGTGATGTTGCGGTCCTTGACGTTCTTCCGGGAGAGGAAGTGCAGGGTCTGGCCGTGATGGATGACGGGGCAGCCCTTCCGCCAGCGGAAGAGGGCGCGGGCGTAGTCGTGCAGGCCCTCGGCCGCCGTGTAGTCCGCGTCGCGGGTGTAACCCGCCGCCGCGCGGCCTTCCGGCGTGAAGAGGTCCACGGCGTCACCCTCCCAGCCGCCCGGGAAGTCGATGCGCTTGGAACCGTCGTGGTGCATCCCCGGCTTCTCGCAGAACATCATCTCGTCGCCGTAGTACAGCTGCGGGATGCCGCGGAGCGTGGCGAGCAGGGCGAGCGCGAGCCGCATCCGGGCGGGATCGTGCCGCAGCACGTCGCCCGTGCGGTCGTGGTCGTGGTTCGCGAAGAAGATCATCAGGTTGTCCAGGTCGTGGTAGGCGAAATCCTGAGCCAGGACCGTGTACACGCGCGTCATGCCCTCATCCCACCAGACTTCGTCCTCCGTGAGGGCGCGCAGGATGGCCTGCTGGAGCGGGAAGTCCATGATGCACGGCAGATGGCTGTCGAAGCCGTTCCGGTTCGGGTGGCCGGACTGCCAGTAGGCGACCTGCGGGATGTTCATGTCCCAGCACTCGCCCACGATGTTCATCCGGGGATACTCCTTCCGGACCGCCTGGCACCATTCGGCCATCGGCTCGGGCTCGTTGTACGGGTAGGTGTCCACGCGGAGACCGTCCAGGCCCGCGTACTCGATCCACCACACCGCCCACTGCTGGAAGTAGCGCAGCACGTAGGGGTTGTCCAGGTTCATGTCCGGCATCGACGGGACGAACCAGCCGCTCTGCTGGCGGTCGCGGTCCTTCACCGAGGCGTGCGGGTCCATGTAGACCGAGAACACCGCGTTCATCTGCATGTACGGCTCGGAGACGTGATACCAGTCCGGGAAGGGCGGGTTGTCCATCCACCAGTGGGCCGTGCCGCAGTGGTTGGTGACGATGTCCATGATGACCTTCAGG
The DNA here is from genome assembly GCA_900316525.1 of uncultured Bacteroidales bacterium. Taxonomy (GTDB): domain Bacteria; phylum Bacteroidota; class Bacteroidia; order Bacteroidales; family UBA932; genus Cryptobacteroides. The sequence continues at coordinate 34,598 of ONDF01000017.1, read as the reverse complement.
CCTTTCCCATGGGCCTCGTCCACGAATTTCCGGTAAAGGGCGTTGTCGCCGAAGCGCGGGTCGATGTGGTAGTAGTCGGCGCAGGCGTAGCCGTGATAGGACTCGTGCGGCTGGTTGTCCAGCAGCAGGGGCGTGCTCCAGATGGCCGTCGCGCCCAGGTCGGCGATGTAGTCCAGGTGGTTGATGATGCCCTGGATGTCGCCGCCGTGGCGGGCCACCGGATCCTCGCGGTCCACCTCGTCGGGCGTGGCGGGGACGGGCCAGGCGACGGCCGAGCCGTCGTCGTACTCGCCGCCCTGCCAGGCCGTGTCGTTATCGAGGAAGGCCGAGGAGAAACGGTCGGGCATGAGGAGGTAGATCATGTCCGCCGTCGTGAAGCTGGCGCGGTCCGCGCTGCCTTTCTCCCGTTCGCGGATCAGGTAGGGATACTTGACCTCCTTCTCCCCGTCGTTCACGACCAGGTAGTAGGTACCCGGAGCGGCATTGGCCTGGATTTCCACGTCCACGAACAGGTAGTCCGGGCTGGCGGCCTGGTGCGCCGCCTTCGCGGAGACGCCCTTGCCGCCCTCGATACGGATTTCCTTGGCGCCCACGTCCTTTCCCTGCACCATCAGCTGCAGCGGGGTTTTCATCCCCGTCCACCAGCTGAGGGGCTCCACGCGCGTCACTTCCTCCGGAGTCGCATCCGGAACAGTCGCCGGGTCGAAGGCCGCCTGGCAGCCCGTGAGCCCGGCCGCCACGGCCGTTGCCATAAGGATTCTCTTCATATTACTTGGTCAGGACCACATACTCGCCCGGGGCGAGGGTGAAGTCGTTCATGCCCTTTTGACAGGTCTTGCCGGTGAAGACTTCCGTATAGGTGCCGTCCAGGTTGACCGGGAGCTTGACCGGAGCGGCCTCGAGGTTCTTGAAAGGCGTGCCGCCGGTCTCGGCGGCCGGACGGTTGTCGGTAGCCGCAGCCTGCTGCGTCTCGGCCTCCGCCGGCTCTTCCGCCGGGGCGACGCCGAAGTTCGCGAGCACGATCACCTTGTTGCCCTTCACCTCGCGGTGGAAGGCGACGATGCCGTCCAGGCCTTCGGGGAGTTCCCACCAGACGATGTCGCCGCCCTTCTCGCCGGCGGCGAGGGCGGGATTATTGTGCTTGAGGTCCACGAGCTTCTTCCAGAAGGTGGTGTACTCATTGGCGCTCCAATCCGTGATCGGGTCTTTCTCGAAGAATTCCAGCCGGCGGGAGAGGCCGATTTCCTGGCCGGTGTAGATGAGCGGCTGGCTGCCCGGCAGGGTGAAGCACAGGACGGCGCAGGCGTTCGCCGCGGCGCCCTCGCGCTCGAACTCGGTGCCGGACCAGGAGTTCTCGTCGTGGTTGGAGGTGAAAGTCAGGCGGAAGGCCTCCTTCGGGAAGCGGGCGGCGTCGCGGGTGACGTATTCCTTGAGGTCGGCGACCGTCTTGCGGCCCTGCGCCAGGCTGTTCAGCAGGTGGTGCAGCTCCCAGGCGTAGTTCGCGTCGAAGGTCTCGGTGGCGTCGGCCAGGTTGTCGCGCTCCGCCTCGGCGAGGAGGTAGATGTCGGGATAGTCCTTGTTCATCTTGGGGAGGATGCCCTTCCAGAAGGCGGCGGGCACCTCGCCGGCGGCGTCGCAGCGGAAGCCGTCCACGCCCTTCTCGAGCCAGAAGCGCATCGCGTCGTCCTGGGCCCACCACACGTCCTCGTTGTCGTAGTTGAGGCTGCGGGTGTCGGTCCAGTCATATTCCCAGATGGCGTTGCCGTCCGCGTCGCGCTCGTAGAAGTCCGCGGGCTTTTCGGTCATCCACACGTTGTCCGGGGCGGTCTGGTTGGCCACCCAGTCCAGGATGACCTTGAACCCCAGCTTGTGGGCCGCGGCGAGCAGGCGCTCGAAATCTTCCATCGTCCCGAACTCGGGATTCACTTTCTTGTAGTCGGAGATGGCATAGTAGGAGCCGAGGGTGCCCTTGCGGCCCTCGGTGCCGATCTCGTACATCGGCATGAGCCAGAGGATGTCCACGCCGAGATCCTTCAGGCGGGGAAGCTGGGCTTCGACACCCGCGAAGGTTCCCTCCGGGGAGAACTGGCGGATATTCACTTCGTACATCACGGAGCTGTAGGTCCAGTCCGGATGGACGGACGTCGTCTTCGTCTTCTTGCAACCGGCGAGCGCCAGCAGCGCGACACAGATAAACAGGAGCTTTTTCATACGTGCGTGTTATTAATCGGGTTAAAGGTACGAAAAAAACGGGAGACCCGACGCCGGAGGCGCGGATTTCCCGATGAAACAACCGTTTCGGCGGACGAACCGCCAGCGGAGCGAAGCCTTCGCGGCCTCCACCGCCGCGATCACGCGGTCGCACCAGGCGTCGAAGGCCGGATCCTCCTGCTGGCATTCCGGATGGGCCAAGATGTAGCCGATGGTCCGGCGCACCCCCTGGTCGAAGCGGACCGTGGCCTTGAAGCCCGGCACCGCGCGCTTGAGCTTGCGGTTGTCGAACAGGACCGTGTTGGCCTTGTCGCCGAGGAGCCCGCCGCGGTAATCGTACGGGCCGACCGCATCCAGGAACTCCGAGGACACGTGGACCGCCTTCAGGGGCACGTTCAGCGCGTCCGCAATGGTCTGGTAGATCTGGTTCCAGGTCAGGGTGTCGTCGGAAGTGATGTGGAACACGTCCCCGATCGCGTGGGGATTGCCCATCAGGCCCACGAACCCCTTCGCGAAGTCCGTGTTGTGCGTGAGGGTCCACAGGGTCGTGCCGTCGCCGTGGATGATCACGGGCTTGCCCTCGAGCATCCGCTTGAGCACCTGCCAGGAGCCGTTGTCCCCGTGGACCCCGAGCGGCACGGACCAGTCGCCGTAGGTGTGCGACGGGCGGATGATCGTCACCGGATAGCCTTCCTCGCGGCACTTGCCCATCAGGAAGTCCTCACAGGCGATCTTGTTGCGGGAGTACTCCCAGTACGGGTTCACCAGCGGCGTGCCTTCCGTGATGACGGGGCTCGCGAGCGGCTTCTGGTAGGCCGATGCGCTGCTGATGTACATGTACTGCTTCGTCCGCCCGCGGAAGAGCCGCCAGTCGCGCTCCACCTGGGCCGGGACAAAGCCGATGAAATCGCACACGCAGTCCCACTGCGTGCCCTCGAGGAGCTTCTCCACGGCCGCCTCGTCGTTGATGTCGGCCTTCAGGACCTTCACGTTGGCAGGGACCTGGGCGCTCCGGGTCCCCCGGTTCAGGAGCGTGAGCTCCCACTCCCCTTCCGCGGCCAGCTGCGCGGTGATGGCGGTACTGATCGTGCCGGTGCCGCCGATGAACAGTGCTTTTCTTTTCATTTCCAATCTATTTCGTCCATAGGATAGCGGACGTTCCATCTGTATCTTGTAAATTATTCTTTTTCAAGTGGTCAGCATCACAAAGATACGCTTTCCCCTCCACATTTGCAACCTCGGGGTCGGAAGGGTTCTTCCGCTCGTAGGCGAGGAGGCGGGCGTCTTCGGATTGGGCGCGGGCGGCGTCGTACTGGCGGTCCCATTCGCGGTAGAATTCCATTTTCGGGTCCTCGAAGAGGGACATTTGCTCCACGGTTTCGTGGGTGAGCTTGGAGACGCCGAGGCCCACCTGGCGGAGGGGCGTCACGCCGTCCCAGACTTCGGCGAGCATCCGCCGGGCCTCGTTCAGGATGACGGCGGTGATGTCCGTGGGCTGGCCGGTCTGGCACTGCTTCTGGGCGACGGAAAAGTCCGTGTACTTGACGAACATCGACACGGTCGAGGCGCGGAAGCCGTCGCGGCGGATGCGGTGAGCGACGATGCAGGCCACGTTGAAGAGGGCCCGGTCGATGTCCTTCGGGTCGGAGAGGTCTTTGGCGAAAGTCCGCTCCGCGCTGTAGCTCTTGGCTTCCTGGATTTCCGTCTCCACCGGGGAGTCGTCCCGGCCGTTCGCGTTCTCGTGCAGCTGCGCGGCGAACTTCTGGCCCACGATACGGGTGAGCTGGCCCACGCTCAGGCGGGCCAGGTCCCCGATCGTGCGGATGCCGTAGGCGATGAGCCGCTCCTCGGTCTTCTTCCCGACCCAGAGCAGGTCCCGCACGCCCAGGGGCCACATCTTCTCGCGGACCTCGTGCTCCCAGAGAGTATGGACCTTGTCCGGCTTCTCGAAGTCCGAGGCCATCTTCGCCAGCAGTTTGTTCGGGCCCACCCCGACATTGACCGTGAACCCCAGGCGGGACTTGATCTCGTCCTTGAGACGGGTGGCGATGTCCACGGGGTCGCGGCCCCCGCACCGGAGGCTCATGTCCAGGAAGCACTCGTCGATGGAAAACTGCTGCAGCACCGGCGAATAGCTCCGGCAGATGGCGATGAAGCCCTCGGAGCAGCGCTTGTACCACTCCCAGTCGCCGCGGACGATGACCAGCTGCGGGCACTTCCGCAGCGCCATCGTCACCGGCATCGCCGCCCGGATGCCCATCTTCTTGGCGGGCATCGACGCGGCCGCGATGATACTCCGCCGGTCGCTCGGGTCTCCCGACACGACCGACGGCACCTCCCGGATGTCCTGCCCCCCTTCCATGACGATCTTCACCGCCGTCCAGCTGAGGAAGGCGGAGTTCACGTCGATATGGAAAATGACGCGGGACAAGGTCAATAAGGCACTTGATCCAGATGCTTGTGAACGGTTGCCAAGAGGCGCTCGCAATGCTCGCGCGTGTTCGCGGCGATGAACATCGACGGCTTGTACAGCGAAGGGAAGGCGCCCGTGAAATCGCAGGCGGCGCCGCCCGCCTCCAGCAGGATGAGGCTCGCCGCCGCGTAGTCCCAGGGCATCAGCCGCATCTCGAAATAGAGCTCGGCAAAGCCGGCGGCCATCAGGCACAGCTCGACGGCGGCGGAGCCGGTCCGGCGCACGTCGTTGCATTCCATATAGATGTCGTAGATGATGTCGCTGCAGCTGCGGGCCAGGTCCTTCCGGTAGGTGGACATCGCCGTGAAGAGGAGACCCCGCTCGTAGGTCCGGTCCGATACGTGGATGGGCTTCCCGTTACAGAAGGCTCCACGCCCCTTCTCGGCCGAATAAAGCTCGCCCCGCCATGGGCTGTAAACCACGCCCATGGCCAGCTCGCCGCCCCGCGCCAGCGCCACGCTGATGCAGCAGTTCTCGTTCCCGCGAGCGTAGTTGGCCGTCCCGTCGATGGGGTCGATGATCCACACGGCCTCGTGGGCCGTATCGGCGAAATCCTCCTCCTCGCACAGGAACCCGCTCCCGGGCAGCAGCGCCGACAGCTTCCGCGTCAGGAAATGCTGCACCGCCACGTCCGACGACGTGACGATATTCTCCCGGGCGCCCTTATCGTGCACCTCGAACCCTCCCGTCCGGTCCATCAGCGTCCCCGCTTCCCGGACGATCTCGATGATTTGCTGAATGTCCATACTACAAAGTTACGAAAAAGAGGCAAACGGAAAAAGCCGGGTCATGCCCGGCTTTTTCCTGTCGGGGTGATGTGACTCGAACACACGACCCTCTGGTCCCAAACCAGATGCGCTAGCCAACTGCGCCACACCCCGGGAAAGTCGGGGGCAAAGTTACGCAAAAAAAGGGACAGGGCGAAACATATCCTTCAAATTGTAGGAAGCACAATTTAACACACGTTGATTATCAATGAGTTACAAAAAATATTGAAAAAAGTTTTTGTTTCTTGTAATTAATTTGCTACATTTGTGTCTGTACTAAGACCAATTGATCTCTATGGACAACGGACTAGCTAAAATTCACCTTTCAGTCGACTGCGCAGTGCTCGGCTTCAACGGGACGCGGCTGGAGGTGCTCCTAATCCGGCGCACGGGCATCGAGGACGGCCAGGCCTTCCACGACATGAAGCTCCCCGGCAGCCTGATCTTGGACAATGAAGAACTGGACGACGCCGCCCGGCGCGTCCTTACCGAACTCACCGGCCTGAAGAACATCCCGCTCGTACAGTTCCAGTCCTTCGGTTCCATCAACCGGACCAAGGACCCCAAGGACGTCCACTGGCTGGAGCACGCGCAGAAAGCCCACGTGCACCGCATCGTCACGGTGGCCTACATGGCCCTCGTGAAGATCGGCCGGGGCAACAGCCGCGACCTGGAAAGCACCGAGGCCCTCTGGGTTCCCGTCGACGCGATCCCGCCCCTGGCCTTCGACCACAACGACATCATCGCGCACGCCCTGGAGCACCTGCGGGCCCTCGCCTCGATGGACCCGTCCATCCTGTACGACCTCCTGCCCCGCAAGTTCACCGTCACCCAGCTGCGGAACCTCTACGAGGTGGTCTTCGGCAAGCGCCTGGACCCGGCCAACTTCTACAAGAAGATGACCCAGATGCCGTATCTCGTCGCCCTGGACGAGCGCGAGAAGGGCGTCTCCCACCGCGCCGCGCGGTTCTACCGTTTCGACAAGAATATCTACAATAAATCCAGACTCTAAACATGTATCTTCTTGGTTACGACGTCGGAAGTTCTTCCGTCAAGGCCAGCCTCGTGAGCGTCGAGACCGGCAAGTGCGTGGCCACCGCCTTCTATCCGAAGAGCGAGGCGCCCATCATGTCCAAGCAGCCCGGCTTCGCCGAGCAGGACCCGGCCATGTGGTGGGCCAACCTGAAACTCGCCACCGCCGACATCCTGGAGCAGGTCCGCAGCAAGGCCACCCTGCAGAGCAAGGCCTTCTCCCCCGCCGACATCAAGGCCATCGGCATCTCCTACCAGATGCACGGCCTCGTGTGCGTGGACAAGGACCGCAATGTCCTGCGCCCGTCCATCATCTGGTGCGACTCCCGCGCCGTCCCCTACGGCAACAACGCCTTCGGGGCCCTGGGCGCCGACTGGTGCCTGGACCACCTGCTGAACAACCCCGGCAACTTCACCGCCGCGAAACTCGCCTGGGTGAAGAAGAACGAGCCCCAGCTGTATGAGCGCATCAACAAGATCATGCTCCCGGGCGACTACATCGCCATGCGCCTGACCGACACGGTGTGCACCACCGTCAGCGGCCTGTCCGAGGGCATCTTCTGGGATTTCCGCGAGAACAAGGTGTCCGACCGCCTGCTGGACCAGTTCGGCTTCGACCCGAACCTCATCCCGCAGATCCGTCCCACCTTCGGCCAGCAGGGCAACCTGACGAAGGAAGCGGCGGAGGTCCTGGGCCTCGCCCCCGGCACCCCGGTCACCTACCGCGCCGGCGACCAGCCCAACAACGCCCTCTCCCTGAACGTGTTCAACCCGGGCGAAATCGCCTCCACCGCCGGCACCTCCGGCGTCGTGTACGGCGTGAACGGCACGATCAACTATGACCCGAAGAGCCGCGTGAACACCTTCGCGCACGTGAACCATACGGCGGAACAGACCCGCCTGGGCGTCCTCCTCTGCATCAACGGCACCGGCATCCTGAACTCCTGGATCCGCCGCAACGTCGCCCCGGAAGGCATCTCCTATGCCGACATGAACAATGTCGCCGCCTCCGTCCCCATCGGCTCGGACGGCGTGTCCATCCTCCCCTTCGGCAACGGCGCGGAGCGCATGCTCGGGAACAAGGACACCGGCTGCAGCATCCACGGGGTCAATTTCAACCGCCACGGCAAGGCGCACCTGATGCGCGCCGCGCAGGAAGGCATCGTCTTCTCCTTCCAGTACGGCATCGAGATCATGGAGAAGATGGGCATCCCGGTGAAGATGATCCACGCCGGCAAGGCCAACATGTTCCTCTCCCCGATCTTCCGCGACACCCTCGCGGGCGTGTCCGGCGCCACGATCGAGCTGTACGACACGGACGGCTCCGTGGGTTCCGCCAAGGGCGCGGGCATCGGCGCGGGCATCTACCGCGACAACAACGAGGCTTTCGCCACCCTGGAGAAGCTCGCCGTCATCACCCCGTCGCATGAGGCCGAGTACAAGGAAGCCTACGAAAGATGGAAATCGAATCTTTAAATCAATAAACACCTAAAAACACAAAACATTATGGCAAAAGAGTATTTCCCGCAGATTGGGAAGATCCCCTTCGAGGGCGTCGAATCCAAGAACCCGATGGCGTTCCACTACTATGACGCCGAACGCGTCGTCATGGGCAAGCCCATGAAGGACTGGTTCAAGTTCGCGATGGCCTGGTGGCACACCCTGGGCCAGGCTTCTGCCGACCCGTTCGGCGGCCAGACCCGTTCCTACGAGTGGGACAAGGGCGAGTGCCCCTACTGCCGCGCCCGCCAGAAGGCTGACGCCGGCTTCGAGATCATGCAGAAGCTCGGCATCGGCTACTACTGCTTCCACGACATCGACCTGGTCGAGGACACCGAGGACATCGCCGAGTACGAGGCCCGCATGAAGGACATCACCGACTACCTCGTCGAGAAGCAGAAGGAGACCGGCATCAAGAACCTCTGGGGCACGGCCAACGTGTTCGGCAACAAGCGCTACATGAACGGCGCCGCCACGAACCCGCAGTTCGACATCGTCGCCCGCGCGGCCCTGCAGATCAAGAACGCGATCGACGCCACCATCAAGCTCGGCGGCACCGGTTACGTGTTCTGGGGCGGCCGTGAAGGCTACTACACCCTCCTGAACACCCAGATGCAGCGCGAGAAGGACCACCTCGCCAAGATGCTCACCGCCGCCCGCGACTACGCCCGCGCCAACGGTTTCAAGGGCACCTTCCTCATCGAGCCGAAGCCGATGGAGCCCACCAAGCACCAGTATGACGTGGACACGGAGACCGTGATCGGCTTCCTCCGCGCCAACGGCCTGGACAAGGACTTCAAGGTGAACATCGAGGTGAACCACGCCACCCTCGCCGGCCACACCTTCGAGCACGAGCTCACCGTGGCGGTCGACAACGGCTTCCTCGGCAGCATCGACGCCAACCGCGGCGACGCCCAGAACGGCTGGGATACCGACCAGTTCCCGGTGGATCCGTACGATCTCACCCAGGCGATGATCCAGATCATCCGCAACGGCGGCTTCAAGGACGGCGGCACCAACTTCGACGCCAAGCTCCGCCGCTCTTCCACCGACCCGGAGGACATCTTCATCGCCCACATCAGCGCGATGGACGCCATGGCCCACGCCCTGCTGAACGCCGCCGCCGTCATCGAGGAGAGCCCGCTCTGCGAGATGGTCGCCAAGCGCTACGCTTCCTTCGACAGCGGTCTCGGCAAGAAGTTCGAGGAAGGCAAGGCCACCCTCGAGGAACTCTACGAGTATGCCAAGGCGAACGGTGAGGTCAAGGCCGAATCCGGCAAGCAGGAGCTCTACGAGACCCTTCTGAACCTCTACGCGAAGTAGAGACTCCCACGTCACTTTGTTCCTCAGAATGACAAGGTATGGCCAGTTACAGACAAACAGGTAGCCCCGGCTACCTGTTTACTATTGTCCTTGTAGCCGTCCTCGGAGGCCTGCTGTTCGGTTACGACACGGCGGTCATCTCCGGTGCGGAGCGTGGCTTGCAGGCGTTCTTCATGGGTGCGAAGGATTTCACCTACACGAACGCCCTGCACGGCTTCACGTCCTCCAGCGCCCTGATCGGCTGTATCATCGGCTCCGCCCTTTCCGGCCTCTTCGCCGGCAAGTTCGGCCGCAAGAAGAGCCTCTTCATCGCAGGCGTGTGCTTCTTCCTGTCCGCGGCGGGCTCCTACTATCCGGAGTTCGCGTTCTTCGACAAGGGCGTCGCCTCCAAGGGCCTCCTCGTGGCTTTCAACCTGTACCGGGTGCTCGGCGGCATCGGCGTGGGCATGGCCTCCGCCATCTGCCCGATGTACATCGCCGAAGTGGCTCCTGCCGAAAAGCGCGGCGCGCTCGTCTCCTGGAACCAGTTCGCGATTATCTTCGGTCAGCTCGTCGTGTACTTCGTGAACTTCATGATCCTCGGCGACCACATCGCCCCGAAGATGGAGTCCCTCGCCGAAGGCATGAACCAGATCATCAACGCCGGCGACCTCGCCGCCGACGCCAACTGGTCCGTCACCACGGGCTGGCGCCTGATGTTCGGCTCCGAGATGGTGCCCGCCGGCCTCTTCACCCTGCTGATCCTGCTCGTCCCTGAAACGCCGCGTTACCTCGCGATGAGCGGCCAGGAAGAGAAGGCCCTCACGGTCCTGTCCAACATCAACGGCGAATCCAAGGCCCGCGAGATCCTGAACGACATCAAGAACACCGTCATCGAGAAGAAGGAGAAGCTCCTGGCCTATGGCGCCCTCGTCATCTTCGTCGGCATCATGCTCAGCGTGTTCCAGCAGTTCGTCGGCATCAACGCCGTGCTGTACTTCGCCCCGCGCATCTTCGAATCCATGGGCATGGGCAATCCGATGACCCAGACCGTGCTGATGGGCGTGATCAACATCACCTTCACCCTCGTGGCGATCTTCACGGTGGAGAAGCTCGGCCGCAAGCCGCTGCTGATCACCGGTTCCCTGGGCATGGCCCTCGGTGCCCTGGGCGTGGCCCTGGCGGACGCCGTTCCGGGCGTGCCCGGCATCATCGGCGTCGTGAGCGTGATGGTCTACAGCGCTTCGTTCATGTTCTCCTGGGGTCCGATCTGCTGGGTGCTCATCTCCGAGATCTTCCCGAACACGATTCGCGGCGCCGCCGTGGCCATCGCGGTCGCCTTCCAGTGGATCTCGAACTTCATCGTGAGCTCCACCTTCGTGCCGCTGTACACCTGGAGTCCTGCGTTCACCTACGGCATGTACTGCTTCTTCTGCCTGCTCGCGGCGTTCTTCGTCTGGAAGCTCGTCCCGGAGACCAAGGGAAAGACCCTCGAAGATATGACCACGCTGTGGCGCGAGAGAATGAAAAAATAGTTACATTTGCACAAAACACTAAACACTGATCCCACCATGGAAGAAGAGAAAAAGAACCCCATGGACCTCAACGGTGACGGCAAGGTCACCTTCGGTGAAAAGGTCCAGTACTATGCCGGCAAGGCCGGCGAGAAGGTCGAGGAAGGCGTGAAGAAGGTGTACGAAGGCGTCAAGGAAGACGCCAAGGACGCCCTCGAGGACGCCAAGGTCCTGGCCGCCAAGGCCAAGGAAAAGGGCAAGGAGGTCTATGACAAGGCCGCCGACAAGGCCAAGGACATGTATGCCGAGGCCAAGGAGAACGCCGCCGAACTCGCCGAGAAGGGCAAGGCCAAGGCTGCCGAGCTCGCCGACAAGGGCAAGGCCAAGGCCGCCGAGGCCGTCGACGCCGCGAAGGCCAAGATCCAGGACCTGAAGGAAAAGAAGGCCTAGGCCTGTTCTTCCACATGCTGAAAGTCCCCGGAACATTTCGTTTCCGGGGACTTTTTGTCTATATTTGTCAGTAACTAAAACAGATAGACATGAAGAAATTGCTCCTGACGGCCCTCCTGTCCCTCGTGACGGTGGCCGGATTCCCCTGCACGAACCTCATCGTGGGCAAGCTGGCTTCCGCCGACGGAAGCGTGATCTGCACCTACAACTGCGACAGCTTCGGCTTTCTCCAGCCGCTGGACTGGTTCGCGGCCGGGAAGCATGCCCCGGGCGAGATGCTCGCCATCCGCGGCTGGGGCCCCCAGTCTCCCGTCCATTACGTCGCCCAGGCGGACTACACCTACGGCGTCGTGGGCCTGATGAACGAGCGGCAGGTCACCATCGTGGAAACCACCTGGGGCGGCCGGGACGAACTGGCCCGCTCCGAGGGCGCCCTGGACTATTTCACCCTGATGCATCTGACCCTGCAGCGCAGCGCGACGGCCCGGGAGGCCATCGAAGTGATACACAACCTCGTGCAGGAATACGGCTACAGCTCCTCCGGCGAGTCCTTCGCCGTCTGCGACAAGAACGAGGCCTGGATCATGGAGATCATCGGCAAGGGCCCCGGCCGCAAGGGCGCCGTGTGGGTGGCGCGCCGCGTCCCTGACGACTGCATCTCGGCCTATGCCAATGCCAGCCGCATCCGGAAGTTCCCGCAGGCGAAGAAAATCGACAAGAAGAAGGGCTTCGGCATCGTCGAGGGCGATTGCATGTACAGCGCCGATGTCATCTCCTTCGCCCGGGAAATGGGCTGGTACGAGGGTCCCGACGCGGACTTCAGCTTCCGCGAGGCCTACGGCCCGCTCGATTTCAGCGCCATCCGCTACTGCGAGGCCCGCGTCTGGAGCTTCTTCCGCCATCACTACGACAAGGAGAAGATGGACGCCTACCTCCCCTTCATCAACGGCCACACCGAGATCTGCGACGAACTCCCCCTGTGGATCAAGCCCGACAAGCCCCTCAGCGTCCGGGACGTGATGGCCGACATGCGCGACCACTACGAGGGCACCGCCCTGGACATGACCGCCGATGTGAGCGCCGGCCCGTGGGCCTCCCCCTACCGCAACCAGCCCGTGAACTACGAGGCGCCCGACGGCACCAAGATGTTCCGCGAGCGCCCCATCGGCTGCCAGCAGAGCGGCATGACGATGGTATGCCAGATGCGCTCCTTCCTGCCTGACGAGGTGGGTGGCGTGACCTACTTCAACATGGACGACGCCACGATGGTGGCCTATGTCCCGGTCTATTGCAGCATCAACCGCGTCCCCGAACCCTTCCGCCGCGAGAACAACAACATCCGCGAGTTCAGCTTCGACAGCGCCTTCTGGATGAACAACTGGGTGGCGAACATGGTCTATCCGCGCTGGAGCGCCATGATCGGCGACCTCCGCGACGCCCAGAACGAGTTGGAGGACTTCTACGCCGCCGACCAGCCGGACGTGGAGAAGCAGGTGACGAACCTCACCCACCAGGAGCGCGTCGACTTCCTAACCGCCAAGACAGAAGCCTACACGGCGAAGATGATGGACCGCTGGGACAAGCTCGCCAAGTTCCTGATCGTCAAGCACAACGACCAGACCATGCAGCCCTCCCAGAACGGCGCCATCGTCCCCGGCCGCCGCACCTCCCCCGCCTACGCCCCCGCCTTCATCGAGGCCGTGAAAGCGCAGACAGGAGATAGGTATGTGAGGCCGTAAGGCATTCTGCCCATAGAGCTTTGACAGGAAACCGCCTGGTCCGGATGGACCAGGCGGCTTCTTCCAACCTATTTTAAACAACCATTTATACTCGGCGGCCGCGGAGGGCCGACGGTTCTATTTCGAGGCTGCCGGGGCGGGACGGGCCATGCGCCAGGGATTGAAGTCGGCCATCAGGGCGAGGGCGGCGCGGTCCGGGGCGTTCTTGACTTCGCTCTTGACGTCGAAGATCATGGTCGGAGCGTCTTCCGGGGTGTAGGCGGGCCACTGCGGGATTTCCGGGCAGTTCGGGTTGCCGGTGCGCATAAAGGCGAGGAGGGCGGCCGACATCTGGTCGGAGACGCCGCGGGGCTCGGCGCCGCCGCCGGTGTGGGTGACCATGAGGTCGGTGTTCTTGAACCAGTAGCTGATGTCAGAGCAGTGGAAGGCGCGGATGCGGCCGCCGAACAGCGGCGCATTGTAGTCGAACCAGGCGAGGTAGACGGGCGTTCCCTGCGCGTATTTGGCGTCGGCAGTGGCCAGAACGTTCTTGCGCTGGGCCACGGTGAGGTTCACCAGCTCGATGGGCTTCTTGTTCGGGAACGCGGCCTGGTAGGCCTTGAGGATGTCCTCGGCGTTCGCCTGGCCGAACTGGTCGCGGACCATCGCGACGGCGCCGGCGAAGTCGATGTTCTCGAGCTCGACGTTCTCCTTGCTCAGGGCGAACTCGGAGGAGGTGGTGCAGAGCATCAGGGGCACGTTCTTGGCCACGTCGTCCTTGAAGAAGCCGTCGGCGGGAAGGACATCGCCGTCAGCGACCGGGGAGAAGCCGCCCATTCCGCCGCCGCCGAGTTCGGCCGCGACCTTGTGGGCCAGCTCATAGTACTCTTCCCAAGGCATCTGCTGGAGCTTCTTCACGTCGCCCTTCACAGTCTTGAGAATGGCCGCGCCGATGGCCTTGGAGGAAGCGGGATCTGTCGCGGAAGTGGCGTTGCCGCTCAGCGCAACCGCCTTATGGACAAGGCCTTTCGCGGAAGGCATCGAAATCACGTCGCACACCTTCGCGCCGCCGCCGGACTGACCCATGATGGTCACGTTGCCGGGGTCGCCGCCGAAGTTCGCGATGTTGTCATGGACCCACTGCAGGGACGCGACGAGGTCCATCACGCCCACGTTGCCGGAGTTCTTGAAGGCAGGGCCGGCGGCGGAGAGGTCGGAGAAGCCGAAGGCGTTGAGCCGATGGTTCACGCTCACGAACACGACATCCCCCGCGCGGGCGAGGTTCGCGCCGTGGTAGCCGTCCTGCTCGATGCTGTTGCCGGCGGAGAAGCCGCCGCCGTGCATCCACACCAGGACCGGGCGCTTCTTGCCGTCCGGAGCCGGGGTCCACACGTTCAGGTTCAGGCAGTCTTCACTCACGTCGTAGTAGTTCCAGTGGTCCGTGAAGGTGCTGGAGTTGTTCTTCCACTTGTCGGCCATGTTCTGGGGCGCGTCGTTGCCGTAGAACATCGCGGGCCGGATTCCCTCCCAGGATGCGGGCTTCTGCGGGGGCATGAAGCGGTTCTCGCCGCCGGTAGGGGCGCCGTACGGGATGCCGAGGTAGGTGTACACGCCGTCCAGGATGTAACCCTGGACCTTGCCGTACTGGGTCTGGGTAACGGCGTAGTCGTCACCGACGAAGAGGCGCTGCCCATCCTGGGCCGCGTCCTTTTTACCGCCACCGCAGCAGGACGCCACGAGCAGCGCAGGGAGAAGGAATCTGTAGAGTTTCATGGAAAGAAAGTGTTTTGTCTGTTGCAAAGGTAGCAATCCGGAAGGAAAACCTTTTTCGCATATGTCCAAATGTTTATATCTTTGCATAGAAAGCGGCTCGACCATGGAAAATTACGGCTTCGGCCGGCGCAACGGCGCCATCGACATGCTCCGGGGACTGACGATGTTCCTGATGATCTTCGTGAACGACTTCTGGACGATCGGGGACGTTCCCCACTGGCTGGAGCACGCCGCCACGCACGAGGATGCCATGGGCCTGTCGGACATCGTTTTCCCGCTGTTCCTGTTCGTCGTGGGCCTGTCCATTCCTTACGCGATCGAGTGCCGCTTCCAGAAGCTGATTCCGGCCGAGAAAACCCTCGGCCACATCCTCTCCCGGACCTTCGCCCTCCTGGTGATGGGCGTCTTCTTCGTGAATGCCGATGGCCGGATGGCCCCCTTCCTGGGCTGCGGCGACTGGCTTTTCAAGCTCCTCGCGATCCTGGGCTTCTTCCTCGTGTGGAACGCCTATCCGGAGCAGTTCAAGGCCGGAAAGTGGCTCCGCGGGGCCGGGATCATCCTGCTCATCGCCCTCGCCGTCACCTACCGCACCGACAGCGGCGGCCTGATGAAGGCCCGCTGGTGGGGCATCCTGGGACTGATCGGATGGGCCTATCTGTTCGGGGCCGTGGCCTGGCTCCTGTGCCGGAAACGGACCGGCGCCCTGTCGCTCGTCTGGCTCGGGCTCATCGGCCTGAACCTCCTGACGACGGCCACGCGGGACGGGGAGATGCTCCTCGGCGGCGGCAACCTCCTGCAGGATTTCGCCCGGGCACTGAACCTCGGCAACGGCTCGTCGGCCCTGATGGCCGTCACCGGCATGCTGGTCGCCGTGCAGGAGAAGAATTTCGGACGGGAACCCGCCGGGCGGAAGCTCCTGTACGCCGCCCTGTCCGTGGGCATCCTCATCGGCTTCGGCACCGCCGCCCACGAGGACTGGATCATCTCCAAGAACATCGGCACCCTCCCCTGGTGCTTCTACGTGGGGGCCATCGGCATCACGCTGTACACCCTCCTGCGCGTGCTGGAGGAAAAGGGCTGGACGGGCTGGTTCGCGCCCTTCCGCCCCGCCGGCATGGCCACCTTGACGGTCTACCTCCTCCCCGACGTCTATTACGCCGTGTCGGAGGCCCTCGGCCTGTACTCCCCCGCCTGGCTCGCCGGCCCCCTCGGCCTCGTGAAATGCGCCGCCTTCGCGTTCCTGGTCATCGGCACGGCCTGGGCCCTCGGGAAGGCGGGCGTCAAAATCAAGATTTAGATGCAAGATTTCCCGGACCTCCGGATTTGAAAGGCAAATGAATTCAATCATGCGTAGAATGAATATCCTCGGCTGGGCCGCCGCCTTCCTGGCCCTCACCCTCTCCTGCAGCAAGACCCCCGACATACAGGATCCCGAAGCCGGGCTCCCGCCCTTCCCGAAGGCCGAACACGAAATCGACCGCGTCCCCCTGACCCGGGCCGAAGAGGCCTTCGTCCTGGCCGGCAACCAGTTCGCCTGGAAACTCACGAAGAAGGTCTGGGACGAAGGCGAGAAGAAGAGCCTCATCCTCTCCCCGCTCAGCGTCCAGTACGCGCTGGGAATGCTGGGGAACGGCGCCGACGCAGAGGTCTCCGCGCAGCTGGCCGCCGTCCTGGGCTACGAAGGGACGGACGCCATCAACGAGTTCTGCGCCAAGCTCATCGAGACCCTGCCGCAGGTGGACAAGAGCGTCACCCTGGCCCTCGCGGACGGCGTGCTGGTCAATGACAAGTTCACCCCGAAAGCCCCGTTCAAATCGGCCGTCGAGACCTATTACAGCGCCCTGGTGGAGTCCATGTCCTTCTCGGACCCGCAGGCCGTGATGAAGTATGTCAACGGCTGGTGCGAGAAGCACACCTACGGGCGGATCAAGGAGGTCCTCAAGCAGGTCAATCCGGCCGCAATCATGTACATCATGAACGCCATCTTCTTCCATGCGGACTGGACCACCGCCTTCGACAAGGCGGCCACCCGGGACGAGAAATTCCGGAACCTCGCCGGCGCCACCGCGAAGGTGGGCATGATGCACCAGACGCTGGATGCCGCCTATGGCGAGAACGACTTCGGCCAGGCCGTTACCCTGCCGTACGGGAACGGGAAGTTCGCCCTGACGGTCTATCTGCCCGCGAAGAACGACGCCCTGACCACCCTGCCGGATGCCAAGCAGCTGCCGCTGGCGGGCGAAAAGTGCCACGTCATCCTGAGCCTCCCCCGCTTCGAGACGGAAAACACCGTGGAAATGAAAGACCTGCTGGTCGCGATGGGCCTTCCCGTAGGCCCGTACACGGAACTGGTCGAGAACGACACGGCCGTCATCTCCCAAGTCATCCATAAGGCCAATATCACGGTCAATGAGACCGGCACCGAAGCCGCGGCCGTCACGGTCATCGAAATGAAGCTCACCAGCGCCGGCCCGGATCCGGAGCCCCGCACGGTCAAATTCACGGCCGACCATCCGTTCCTGTACACCATCTCCGAAAGGACCTCCGGCGCCATCCTCTTCACCGGCCTGTACAACGGCGATTAATCTGCGGAATTTTTCATAACTTTGCGAAAACGCAATGGCTATGAGAGATTTCGTCTACCACGCCCCGACCGAGGTCGTGTTCGGGAAGCAGTCCGAGGAAAAAGTGGCCTCCCTCGTGAAGAAATACGGCGGCCACAAGGTGCTGGTCCATTACGGCGGCAAGAGCGCCAAGAAGTCCGGCCTGCTGGACAAGATCTGCGGGCTGCTCCGCGACGGTGGCGTGGACTTCGTCTGCCTGGGCGGGGTCGTTCCGAACCCGCGCCTGTCCCTCGTCCACGAAGGCATCGACCTGTGCCGCAAGGAGGGCGTGGATTTCATCCTCGCCATCGGCGGCGGCTCCGTCATCGACTCGTCCAAGGCGATCGCCTGCGGCGTCCCGTATGACGGCGAAGTCTGGGATTTCTACACGGGCAAAGCCACGCCGGCGTGCTACCTCCCGGTCGCGTGCGTGCTCACCATCCCGGCCGCGGGCAGCGAGATGAGCGACTCCAGCGTCATCACGAACGAGGACGGCGACGTGAAGCTGGGCTATTCCAACCAGCTGAGCCGGCCCAAGTTCGCCATCATGAATCCGGTCCGCACCTTCACCCTGCCCCCGTACCAGACGGCGGCCGGCGTGACGGACATGATCATGCACACGATGGAGCGCTACTTCTCGCCGGAAGACGACATGGACCTGACCGACGCGATCGCGGAGGCCCTGATGAAGTCCATGATGGAGAACGTGTTCAAGGTCCTCGCCGACCCGGAGGACTATCGCGCCCGCGCCCAGATCATGTGGGGCGGCAGCCTCGCGCACAATGACCTCACCGGCTGCGGCATGAGCGGCGACTGGGCCACCCACCAGCTGGAGCACGAGCTCAGCGGCATGTTCGACGTCACGCACGGCGCCGGCCTCGCGGCCATCTGGCCGAGCTGGGCGCGCTACGTGTACAAGGAGAACGTGAGCCGCTTCGTCCGCTTCGCCGTGAACGTGCTGGGCGTTCCCCAGGACTTCACCGACCCCGAAGGGACGGCCCTCAAGGGCATCGAGGCCATGGAACGCTTCTACCACGCCATCGGCATGCCCATCAACATCCATGAGCTCATCGGCAAGGAAGTCTCGGAGGACGAGATCAAGGAAATGGCACGCAAGTGCACCCGCGGGCATAAAATAACCCAGGGCTCGTTCAAAGTCCTGGGTTCGGAGGATATCGAAGCCATCTACCGGATGGCCCGGTAAGGATTACAGTCCGAGAACGATGCCGACCGTCGTGTAGCTCAGGTCCACGCTGCCGTCGGGCAGGAGCCGGGAAGACTTCGGATAGTACTTGAAATACAGGCCGAAAGCGCCGTAGGAAGCCGTAGCAACGATGCCGTAGGAGAAGGGATTGACCTTCGCCTTGCGTTCATTGATCGTCATGCTGCGGTTCCCTTTTTCCACCCAGTAGGAGTTGACGCCGCTGATGTTCCAGGAGGCCACCGCGCCGGCGCCCAGGCTCACTTTGTCGAACTTGACCTTCACCAGCAGCGGAGCGCCCAGGCTCAAGATGGTGAAATCACTCTGCTTGCGGTCCACACCGCCGATCGTCTCCAGCGTGGAGAAATCAGCGACCTTGATGAGGCCGTCGCGCTGGACGAACGCCTTGTCCTTGGTGTTGAAGTCGTTGACCTGCAGGTCCACACCGAGCTCGAAGCCGAGGTGCTCGGTCGGGTACAGGCCGAAACTCAGGATGTTCACGAAGAAATCGCCGCACCAACCGGGCTTGAAATCGTTCGACTTCGTGATGTTGTAGCCGTAGCCGATATGGTGGACGATGTCGAACATGGCTTTTCCGTCGGAAGAAGTGTACACGGGCTCGATCTGGGCGAAACCCGGAACGGCCAGCAAGGCCGTAACAACCAGGATAACAAGCTTTTTCATTTTCATTTCAAATTAGTTCCCAATATATTGGGCACAAAGATAACATTTTTTCCTTATCTTTGGATTGTAATCAGCCCCCCATGAGATGAAACGATTCCTCCTCACCCTGGTCGCGCTCGCTACGGCCGCAGGCCTTTTTGCCCAGGTCCGCATCGACAATTACCCCCTGCCGCAGCAGCCGGACACGCTCCGGATCCTCGCCGTGGGCAACAGTTTTTCCGACGACGGGACCGAGTATCTCCCCGGCCTGCTCGAGGCCGCGGGCATCCACAATGTCATCGTCGCCCGCCTGTACATCGGCGGCTGCACCCTGGAAAGGCATTGTAAGGAGTATGCCGAGGGGACGGCGAACTACATCTACTACAAGTCCACGAAGAACGAGTGGGTGACCGTCAGCCGGAACGCGACGATCCTGGACGGCCTGAAAGACGAGCCCTGGGACATCATCACGATCCAGCAGGCGTCGGACGATTCCGGCCTCTATGAAACCTACGAACAGGGCATCCCGAAGCTCGTTTCCATCATCCGGAAGGAAGCGCCCAATCCCAAGGCCGCCATCGTCTGGCACATGACCTGGGCCTATGCCACGAATTCCGACCATCGGGCTTTCCCCCGCTACGGCCGCAACCAGATGCAGATGTACGGAGCCATCAAGGACTGCGTGGATCGCGCCTCGAAGCAGTTCAACATTCCCGTGGTCATCCCTTCCGGCGAAGCCGTGCAGCTCGCCCGCGGGACTCGGCTGAACAACCATGACCAGGTGCCCGCCACCTCGAAAGTGTATGAGCTCACGCGCGACGGCTACCACCTCACGCGCCAGCACGGCCGCTACATCGCGGCCTGCACCTGGTTCGAGACGCTGATTAAGCCCGTCCTGGGCAAGTCCGTGCTGGGCAACGGGTACCGGCTCCTGGACACCGAGTATTCCATCCCTGCGAAAGATGCCCGGCTGTGCCAGAAATGCGCGGTGAAGGCGGTGAAAGAATATCGGTAACTAGAAGTCGTATCCGAACGAGAAATAGCCCCCGAAGTGGGTCCGTTTGCTCCAGGCCAGGCCGAAGCGGAACGGGCCTGCAATCGTTTTGCGGCCGAAGTCCAGGCCGAAGGCATAGTCGAGAAGCGGCTCCGTGAACATTCCCTTGAAAGAATCGAAATGATTCGCGAACAGGCCGGAGCGCGCCGTCAGGTAGTTCTTGTGATTGATCCGGTACTGGAGGTTCAGTTGCGGCGAAGCCACGTAACCATAGAGCGCCCGCATGCCGCGGTTCATCCCGAAGAAAGGAATCTGGTAATCCACATAGCGGCCGCCGACCAGACCGCCGATGGCCAACGCATGGGTCGGATGGACAATGCTCATCGTCGCGCTGGTATAGCCCAGATACAGGCTGGGAAGCAGCGTCCATCGACCGGACGTGAGCGCGGCCGAAACGGAGCCCAGACCGATGAAATAGTTGGGGAGCCGTTCCGTCGTGACGTGCCCTTCTTCCTCCCATCCTTCCCGGAATCCGCGGAACATGTACCGGCTGTCCAGGTCCACCCGGAAACCCTTGGTGGGGAAATAGCCGTCGTTGAACGTATCCAGGCAGATGTCCGCAAAGGCGGAATGCCAGCGGTTCTTGAACATCCAGTTGAAATAACGTCCTTCATCGCCCGCTGCGGTCATGAGCGGCGAGAAGTCGGTGGATAATCCCAGACGGACCCTGCCCCACACGAACCGCCCGTCCTCGACGAACAGGTTCAGCCGGGAATGCAGCTCGTTGAAAGATATGTTGGTGCCGTTTTCCTGCCAATAGCGGGTCAGCAGGCCGATGCCCACGGTCGGAAGGCCGTTCAGCGGCTTGTAGGACCCCTCGACGTTCAGGATGGGGTTGTTGCCGATCTTGATCTCGGCGAGGAGCCGGGGCCCGCTGAGTTTGCGTGTTCCGATGCCCAGGACGCCGCTCACGTACACGACCTCGTCGTTGTCGATATGGACACCCACGCCGAATTCGTTCGTCTGTCCCTTCTGGCAATCGAAGATGAGGGTGTAGGGCTCCTGGGTACCGCAGATCCGGTAGGTGACCGATTCGAAGGCCCGGGTGCCGTACAGGTAGGACAGGAGTGCTTCGATCTCCTGGCGGCCATACAGGCCGCCCTTGGGCATGAAGCGGGAGCCGAGGAGGAGTTTCCGCTCCTCCGGCGTGATACCCTCCACGCCGATGGCGCCGATCATGATCTTTTCCTTCCCGAGGTCGATGGCACGCGCGTTGTTCAGTTTCCGGGGCTGGGCGCCGACTTTCCGGGCCACCTCCTCGAAATCGTCCTTGTATTCCTCCGCCAGCTCATAGCCCAGCCGGATGATGTTGGCGACGCTCTCCTTGTCGAAGGAAAGCATGGTGTAGCCCGGCAGCTCGTGCTGGAGCAGGATGTCGGTCCGGAGCCGGTTGATGCGGGCAGCGTCGGAGGACATCATCGTGATGTTCTGCATCAGCAGGCTGGCGGCCGAACCCAGTTCGGTGATCTTGCGGTCCACGGGCATCTCGGAGCCGATGACGATGTCGGCCCCCATCGCCTTGGCCACATCGACGGGGAAGTTGTTCCGGGTGCCGCCGTCGGACAGGACCATGCCCTGGGTGCGGACCGGCCGGAAATAGAACGGGATGGCCATCGTGGAGCGCATGGCATCCACCAGCAGGCCGGAGGTCCAGTTCTTCTCGCTCATGGAGTACATGTCCGTCGCCACGCAGAAGAAGGGGATGGGCAGGTGCTCGAAAGAGAGGGAATCCTGATAGCCGACGGACACGGAGCTCAAGGTGTTGCGGACGTTGTAGCCGAACAGGTACCCGTCGGGCAGGCCCATGCCCACCTGCGTCATCACTTCGGTGGCGATGTCGGCGGAACTGGTCTCGATATCGTCCACCGCCTTCTCCAGGTCCATCTCGCGGCTGAGCCGGGAGATCGCATCTTCTTCCTCATAATGGAAAGGGATGGTCAGGGCAAACCGCTCGTTGTTCTTCCGGCGCCGGTAGCTCTGGTACGAATCCGGAACCTTGTCGGACATCATGACGGTCCAGTCGATGCTCCGCACGAGGGAATCCAGATACTGCGCGTCGTATCCCAGGGAATACAGGCCGGCCACGAGGCCGCCCATGCTGGTGCCGCCCACCAGATCCACGGGGATGCCCAGCTGTTCCATATACTTGAGCATGCCGATATGGGCCATGCCGCGGGCGCCGCCTCCGCCCAGGATGACGGCGACGGTGGGCCGGTGCTGGCGGATGGAGTCCATCCGCGCCCGGACGTGGGCGATGGCGGCGGAGTCCGCCTTGGGGTCCACGCTGGGCATGACCAGCCCGTTGCGGTTCTGGGCTGTTGCGCTGACGGCCACAAGCGTGGCCAGGACGGCTATGAGAAAGCGTTTCATAGGCTTCAAAAGGGGTTTAGGATGTAAAGATAGCGATTATCGGCCTAAATGGGCAGGTGTTTTCGTGAAACAACCCGAAACATTTCGCCACATTTTTATGTTTCTTGCCCTCGATTTCGTGGTATTTGAGTAGGTTTGAGGAAACTTGCTTTCATTTATCCCGACTGGCTGGACGAACCGTTTGAATTCCAGACAAAGTGGAACGTAAAGGATCTGATGACCTATTATGCAGGCATCATCACGCCTGCCGCATTGGGACGGCTGTCAGGAATCAACCCGAAGCAGATCTGGGCTTATATGCATGGCGTATCGAAACCCAGGAAGGCGCAACTGCAGAAGATGGAATCCGCCTTGCAGCAACTTGGCAGGGAGTTGATGCATATTTCTTTTTGCTGAAAGAGACGGATTACCATACCGAAAGAATCTTCGCGATCTCCTTGCGGGCCGCCTTCCCTTCGGGGGTGGGCAGGACTGGGTAAACGTGGTCCATCTTCTCTCCTACGTGCAGACGGGCCTCTACACTAGCAGCCTTCATCTTGTCATAGGTCTTGACGACATCCGTGTAAAGGACATCCCAGGTGCCGGCGTAAATGTCGGTAGGTGGAAGCCCGTGCATACTGCCGTATAGCGGCGATACAATCGGGTCCTTAGGGTCGATGCCGTCGGCCCAGTCGAGCCCGAACTTGGGAAGCGCTTCCACGGTGAGCCAATTGTCGTGTTTCTGGATCGACGCATCCCCGCCCAGGATGTCGACCCAGGGGGCGATGAGGATGAGGTGTCGGGGAAGGCCCATGGACAAATCCCGGATCTCCTGCGCCAGAGCAAGGGTGAAGCCGCCGCCGGCGGAGTCGCCTGCAATGACGATACGACCGGCCGGATACCGCTGCAACAGTTCCTGATAGAGCACCAAAACCGGAGGATGGGCATCCTTAGCCGTATGGAGAGGCAGCAGCGGATAATTGGGTGCCACGATGCCACATCCGGCCACGTCAGCCCATTCAGCGAGCGTTTTCCAGTGCTGCTTCGCGAAATTGTGGCAGTACCCACCGCCGTGGAGATACAGGAGAACCGGCTTCGTATGGTCTGCGGGATCCGCCTCGAAGACCTGCATGCCGTTCACGCGGTATTCACGCATCGGCCGGGGGAACTTGATTCCGGCAGGAATCTCCACGGTTCCCTTGTCCGACAGATCCGCCTTGTCCGCTTCGTATTTCTTCATGTCCAGCGCCCTGAAGCCGATAACCTTGTGCACAAAAAAGGCCTGCGGGGACCGGCCGTCGAACAGTTTGATTCCGACACAGACAAGCAGAAGCACGGCAGCGATGCCTGCCAGCGTCCAAAGGAGTTTCTTCAGGCTCTTCATAGGCTGTGGCACGGGGTCAATGGACCAGGCGGACTTTGACGTCGGTGATCATGTCCTTGCGATCCTCCGAAGCCTCGATGTAGGTGGTTTCGACCGGGATGTCACCGGCGGGGGCGCCGTATATGACCGTGCCGGTATGCGTCACGACGCTGGGGCCGTTGTAGGTAGCTTCGATGTAGAAGCGATAGGTGCCTTTGGCCACGGGCTGGTTGTCCTGGTCGGTGAAGTCCCAAGTGAAGGTCTGGACGCCGCTCTGGGCAGGCGTGGCGCCCGTGAAGGCGTCGATCTGCTGGTCCGTAAGGGATTCGGCTCCCACATGCTGCACCCAGGTCGGCGTGCAGGAGGGACGGTAGGTGTAGCCGCGGGCGGGCTTGGAGCCGTCGCGGCTGCGGCCCTTGGAAGTGAACTCCGTGACATAGAGGGTCTTGACGACCTGCCCGTCGGCATTCTCGATCCAGACGGCATACTGGTTGGAACCGGGGCCGGGCTGCTTGTTATACTGGAAAGACAGCTCCAGGCTGCCGGGGTCGGAAGAACAGGACGCCGTCAGAATCGCCACGGCGATCGGGATCAGTCGTGAAAGGAATTGGCACATAGGAAAATATCGTTGGTTTGTGCGAAGATAAGCATTTCTTGCGAAGATTGTGCAAGGACTGGAGAATCCTCTCGAAACTGATCCGGGTATTCCACTCGTAATTGACCCACGGGTCACTTTGCGTAGGAATTTCAACAAAAGGTCAAAAGAGCGATTAAATAATTGGCTCTACAATGGTCTTTTATTCATAAGCCAGCACATAGACAATTGTACCACCTTTTTACTTTGTACCACCTTTGTTGGTGGTACAAACGATGGCCACATGCCAACTTCCCCTCCGGCCTTTTGTCCGAATGATATACTCATGTTTCTGGAGATTCTGAAGTTGTTTCTGAATGGCGGACTTGTTGATCCCAACTTCATCTACAAGTTCCCGGACAGTTATACCTGGATGCTCTGTCAGGAGATTCAGAATCTTTCGGGTATTCTCACTTCGAAACTTGATGAATTCTCCATTAAACCACCACACATTCTCGGCCGCTTCATCGATGAAGGAAAGGTTATCTTCAATTTCCTGCTCCATCGTCTTATTGATGTAATCGAGGAACGGTGCAATCTGACTAATTGAAGCTTGAGCTCCAAATGACGGACGAGGATCAACATTGGCATCAGCCTTACCTAAGGCGCCGAGATATCGGTCTTTATCTTTGTGCCTAACCACAATCATCGGGTAATTGTGACGGAGAAGAATGAAATTCATCAGCAACCGAGACTCGCGCCCATTTCCATCTTCAAAAGGGTGTATACGGATATAGCGGTAATGAAACAAAGCCGCAAGCTCTATTGGAGAAAGGACTCGTTTCTCAGCCTCTTCATTATACCATTTCACAAGGTCATACATCAGACCGGGGGTTTCTTCAGGCGAAGCATACTCGAAAAGCTCTCCAGTCTTTGTCCTCACAGAGTTGTGACGGGTCTTGTATCGGCCAACATGGACAGTATAGGAATATGTAGAGCCATCAGGAAGAGTCCGATACTCCTCATAATCCTCCCGGAACATGATCTGATGAAGTTGTCGGATGAATACCTCGGTTAAAGGTTTATCAGATTCTTTGGCTTCAGAAATCATCAGTTTCAAGGCGACGTCGTGAGACTTCATCTCTTCCAAATCACGGATATTGGCTTCACTGACAACCTTGCCGAATAAGAGAAGAATCTCGGTCTGGCCAAAGGTGAGTTGATTGCCTTCAATATGATTGGAGTTGTAGTTGAACTCTAATGTAAACTTCCGGTCCAACCTACTTTGCAGCTGTTCTGGGAAAGGCTGCTTGCTATTCCAGATTTGCAAGAGGGTATCTAGTTTGCCCATATTGTACCACCTTTTTTATTTGTACCACCTTTTTCGGTGGTACAAACATAACGATTCTATTTCATAAAACAAAGGATTGATGGAGATTCTGTAATTCCTGGAGAATCGCACGAAACCGACACCCTCAAAAACGGGGCCGGCGGAATGGACTGGCAGGCGAAACGGCTCGAAGGGAAAGTCTTCACCGTGCACTTCATAGACTCCGCCGGACAGATTCACCTCGAAGAAACCGGAATCGCGCTCATACCCGGTGTTGGAGAATCCGCACCAAATTGACCCCCCTTTTCCGCACGTAATTGACCCACCTGAATTCTTCTTTTCATCAACAAACGAAATGCTGGCTGTGAGGATGAAAAACCGCAACAGCCTGCATTCTATTTAGGGTTTCATTCTCAAGAGAGGTGTCTTTCCCTGAAAAAAGTTGACTCGTAAAACACGAGCTAACTATGTTTCTTTATCAAACCAGAAAACGAGATCTCTACTATGACCGTGTCATTGAGTTGTATTTACAGACCGGTTTTGGGAAAAAGAGACTTTCTCGATTGATTCCCGAAGTCGATCCTAGTACAATTCGCCGATGGATTGCTAACTTTGTAGCGGAAAACCCGCAAGTAGCATCCATGAAACGAGGTAAAGCAACAAGGCCGTCTCCTACTCCTTCTCCGGAGGTTCCTGCAGAGGGACTTCCCCAAGATGTTCAGGAACTCCAGGCTGAACTCAAGAGACTGCGGGCGCAGCTGACCAAGGCGGAGATCAAGGCGGAAGCGTATGACGAACTCATCAACGTTGCCGAAGCCAAGTTCAACATCCAGATTCGAAAAAAAGCTGGCGCCAAGCAGTAGACAACCTGCGCGCAAAGAACCCCAAACGATATGAGGTTCAATATCTTTGCGAACTGTTTGGCGTAACGAAGCAGGCCTATTACAAGCACGACGAATCAAAGGTAATGGCTCGCGTGGCCAGGGAGTCCTTTGCTCTGGAGTACATCAAGGGTATCCGGAAGAAAGATCCAGGAATAGGTGGAGTCAAGCTTTGGCGCATGTACAGGCGCGACTTCAAGGACAATGACCCCATCGGGCGCGACCGGTTCGTGGATATCATCAATGAGCACAACCTGAAAGTCCGTTTGAAGGTGCGGAGACCTAGGACAACAGACTCGTCGCATGGCCTTCCAACATACCCTAACCTAGTAAAAGACTATATCCCTACGGCACCGAACCAGCTTTGGGTAAGCGATATCACATACATCACAATCTGGCTGGACACCTGGCATTATATATTCTGTTATTTGTCGCTCATTCTGGATGCCTATACCGAGGAAATCGCAGGATGGAGCGTCGGTCCTACGCTGGAAACCGCCTATCCTATCGAGGCACTTAAAATGGCATTGAAAAGGATTGAGGGGAAAGCGGACATCAAGCTCATCCATCACTCTGATCGCGGCTGTCAGTATGCGAGTTTGGACTATATAAAACTGCTGAATGACAATCATATCAGCATCAGCATGACGGAATCCGGAGACCCCAAGGACAATGCCCAGGCGGAGCGCATCAACAACACGATGAAGAATGAACTACTCAAGGATAGACGCTTCTCCCGCATAGAGGAAGTAAATATTGCTGTGGCTCATGCCGTGGACTTCTACAACAACGAGAGGCCGCATATGAGCATCGATATGATGACACCATCCGAGGCCGCCTTCTGTGAAGGTGAAATCAAGAAGCACTGGATCAGTTATCGCGAGAGGGCGATCCGGGAGAAACAGGCATTGGAAATCCCTGAAAATAGTTTACCTTTGCCTGTCGTTCAGGGGTCTCCCTCCGGCCTACGGCCGTCAGTCAACCCCTGAACGGGATAAGACCTGGTAAGACAACCAAAAACAGGGATAAGGACGAAAGTCAACCTATACCAGTAATAACGTAAACCAGAGTCAACTTCTATCAGGGATAGACTCCA
The DNA here is from genome assembly GCA_900316525.1 of uncultured Bacteroidales bacterium. Taxonomy (GTDB): domain Bacteria; phylum Bacteroidota; class Bacteroidia; order Bacteroidales; family UBA932; genus Cryptobacteroides. The sequence goes on along the minus strand of ONDF01000017.1, from coordinate 6,744 downwards.
TCCGGAGTCAACCTAAATCCGGAAAGGACAAGGTGGGTCACTTTCCTTCGGACAAGGTGGATCACTTTCGTAAGAGACAACCTGGGTCATTTTCCTTCGGAATTTCCACTTTAACACAACAGCATCATGAAAGCAAAAAGAGTTTTCGACATCATGGGGAAGGGCTTTGGCCCCGTCGTCTCCATTCTCATGATCGTAGATTTCGGAAAGGATATCTACGAGTACATCAATCAGAAGGTCCAGAGCCGCAAGGCCAGGACCGCTCTCACCCCCGCCCTATGCACAAGAATGGATTAAATAGCGAGAGCGGGGAAAAGGGGCATAGAAGGGCCTACGATGGGGGGCGGGGTGCTTTAGGGCCCTTTGAAAAGAGGTTTAAGGCGGGCAGGATGGCCTTTGAGGCCCTGGAAGAGCGATTGGTCCGCTTTCGCTTTTCATGGGGAGGGTAGATTATTGGGATTTGTCCGGCCAGGGGCCGGCCACCACCTTCTCGTCCTCAAGAATGGGCTTGTATGAGGACGGAACGGTCAAAATGGCCTGGTCGTCCTCAAAAATGGGGGTATTTGAGGATGAGGGCGACAGTTGGGAGTTGGCCCTGCGGGCCGAATAAGTATTCGGGATTCCGTCGCTTCGCGCCGGCATCCCTGCACAAGGGGTGCGATCAAGCAAGCTTGACGCACCCCTTGCACGACAAACGCCACGGTCTGCGACCGTGGCGTCCGTTCCTTTCGTGATTCCGTTGGGACTCTAATTCATGGATAATGTGAGTTTCGGCAACTTGCTGAAAACCAAGCACCTTGATATATATCTGACTGATTTTGAATTGTTTTTAGAACCCCATCATTTTTCACGAGCGGTCACGGCAATTCAATACAAGTCAAGTAAGTCGCCAAAAAGTCGCCAAAAATAATTATATTTGGCGACGGAACGCATAGACTAGACAATGGCGACCATCGTATATACTCTGTCAACAAAGATAGACAAAACTACGGGGAAACAAGAAATCCTTGTACGTTTTTTTCATGGGCGGTTCAACCAGCGCGGTAAAACGAACCTTTGGGTGCAAGCGCAGCACTGGGACCAAGATAAGCAGACGCTGACAATCCCCAAGATTCGCGTGATGTCCGAAGAAAACAAAGCAATCGTGAAGGACCTGCAGCGAATCAACGCCGAATTAAAGGAAATCGAGCAGTATCTCCACCAAGCATTTCTGGATGCCGGCGCAGGCAAGTTGCCACTGCCTCCCAAGTGGGTCAATGATAAACTTCAACAGCGGTTGTCAAGCCAGGTCACACCAGAAAATGACTCGGATAAGGATGATCTCTTCAAAGCGTTCGAGCGCTTTGTGGAAACCCAGAACGTCTCCCATGACCGGAAAAGACAATACAATGTCATCCTCCGGGCTCTGAAAAGATACGAAATCTATTCCGGGGAGAAGATCGCCTTTGAGACCCTATCTGCAGACTTCTTGAGGGATTTCTACGATTACTATGCATCCGAGCATCAGTTTGTTAAGACTGATGAGGAGGGAAAGCCTTACATCGCAGACCCCCTCCTTCAGCAAGCATACGACGCTGTTCCAGAATGCCGTCTGCCGAAACCGCGAGGCGGCAACACCCTCTACGGTTTCATGTCCCGCCTGCACACCTTCATTCATTGGGCTATCAAGAACGACTTCCTCACAAAAGATCCGTTCGACAACTATGAAATGGGGACATCGGTATACGGGACACCGTTCTACCTTACAAAGGAAGAACGAAACCAGCTTTATGCTGCGACCTTCCCGGACAATCCCGGACTGAATGTCCAGCGAGACATCTTCGTATTTCAATGCTTCATTGGATGCCGCGTCGGCGACCTGATGAAGATGACCCGGGAGAACATTATTGACGGTGCTATAGAATATATTCCTAGAAAAACAAAGGAAGGACGACCGTGGATTGTCCGGGTGCCCATTACGCCTACCGCCCAAGAAATCCTGGACCGGTATGCGGATAGCCCCGGGAAGAAACTCCTCCCCTTCATCTGTGAACAGGACTATAATCGCGACATCAAGAAGATGCTTCGGCTTGCCGGCATCAATCGGATGGTCACAACTTTGAATACCATAACCCGCGAAGAGGAAAAACACCCCATTTGGGAGGTGGCATCATCACATATGGCTCGCAGAGTGCTGATTGGCAACCTTTATAAAGAAATAAAGGATCCCAATTTGATTGCGAAAATATCCGGTCACGTAGAGAATTCACGGGCCTTCGCTCGGTACAGGGATATCGACGAAGAAATGGCGAAAGAGACAATCTTAAAACTGGAATAAGCATGAATAGGTCAAAGTTTCGAAAGTTCATGAACGCATTTGGTGACTCTGTGAACCAAGGTTTCTTAAAATTCCATAATATAGGATGGTATATTGTTCTTGCTATTTACGCCCTTAGTCTTATTGCATTCTTGGCACTCGTTTACAGAGAAGATTTGGCAATCGGCACTTTGGGGAAAGACAGTCTTTCAAATGCATGGAAGGGAACGCTTATCGAAAACAACACTTGGGGGTTTGTCTTCCTGCTAGTATTTGGCTTTGCGTCATGTGCTATTTTCGGCAAGATCTTCGTAGATCTAACGATAGGGATTGTTGTTGGATTCCGCGCATTAAAAGGAGACACCCCTACCACCGAATCCAATACGAATCCGCTTACGATAGACGATACAAACAAAGAAACCTCCTTTTCCTCGGAATCTGTTGAAACGCCCCCCTACTCTGAGCAGGACAAGGTTTTTTCTGTCAGCCCTCCCACATTTGCATCACGTCAGCCACTGGAGCCTAATAAGAAGCTTTCAGTTAGCATTTATTCTTCGTTCAAAGATTGTTTTCTGGGTTCTTTCACTGAAATTGATAAAAAAGAGCCAAACAAGAAAACCATGTATGACATGCTGACTAATAAGCTATGCTCAAGAGAGTGGCTTCAGGTCGACCTTGAAAGAGTGGGTCTTATCTTGTATTATACTGACGTGATTAGTTTTGAGAAGCTTGGTGACAAAACCTACAAGACATGGATTACAACGTTTTACAACGCGATCGGACAAAACAATCTGTCCATCATCGGAGAGAGTAAGATCAATAAACTCTACAAATCAAAAGAAGTTCTCTTCGATAAAACCTTTGTATTTCTGTATGAAAAATACCTTGAGAAGTATCCGGATGGTAAAGGACCCATTCGTTTCATTATCCCGAAATCGACCAAACAAACTCCCCCAAAGACTCAATAACCTTATAAGCATATCTTGACGGAAATCGCTTCCGCTCTCAAACACCCTCCCGCGCTGCCCGGCCAATAAGGCCAGCGTACTGTCGCAGGAGGGTGTTTTTGTTTCCATTAAGATATGCTACTCGTCTAATAGGGGCAAGAGGTCTTTACCTCTTGCCCCGAACAAATAATCTCACGCACTAGCAGCAAAGCTGCCCAAACTAACAGACAACTCCACGTTGTCTGTTTCTTTTCTATTTCAATTCTTTTCCACTAAATCCTCTCAGAATGAAAAAAGACATCACTTCAGAATGGCAGTCATTTCTCTCACCACAGAATAGCCAAGAACTCGCCTATCTTATACAAGAACTCGACCTTGTTTGCATAAGCATTGAGAAAGGGAATCCACAGACACAGTATGTGAATGCCCTTCACTCTCAATGCCGGATTGTTCACGAATTTAGGCCGCGGAACTCAACTCGCTAGTTGCTGACAACCGAAAGCAATGCCAGCGGAGGACGATTGCATCGTCCTCCGCTGCAGTTGTCAGCACGTCCGCGTCCTTACTATTGTTCACAACCCGCCTTGAGAGTTTCAAGGAAGGGGGAGACTTAACACTTATATAATTATGATTGAAGGGCATGCAAAAGTATTCAAACAGATTGTCTTAGGGCAGTTCCCTCAGCAGTTTGTAAACCGGGTCTACTCTCGGGAATCTAAAAGCAATCGCATTTATCTAGAGGCCATGGATCAAGTCCGAGAATATGTTATCCCTACCAAGTCTAACCCACGAGCTTGTTTTTGGCACGATGGAATCTTGATGTTTTTTCCGGACCAGAGAAGGGAAGACTATCGTATTATCACCGTTTCCATAGAAATCAAAACCAATCTCGAAAACCTCAAGAGTGATGAAAAGATTGATCAATATCTTGGTGCTACAAACTATTTCTTCCTTGCTGTCCCCCACCATCTAGTTGAAGCCGCCCAAAAGAAGATTCTTTCCCCATTCGAAAAGAGGCCTTATAAAGGGGTTATCGACGCCACTTCTGGGAAAATCATCGTCATGCCCAAATGCCAGGAATTAGACAGAGAAAGACACATCCGACTATCTTCTAGTATGTTCCTGACAAAAAGAAGGATTGATGAACCCCGCCCGGAATATCAGATACACCAGCTTACGGTGTCATCCCAAACTCTAAAACCTTAATCAAATGAACAAGGAGACCCTCTACTATGCCAAATATGGTTCTAAGGCATATTCACGACCTCAAACGGATGAAGAGCTTTTCGCGACATTCTCGCGGTTATGCCGTTCCTTCCTACGAGGGTGTTCGATATTTGGAGATGCTGGTGATACTGATGCCTCCAGCCTTTGCAAACAAATCCAAACACTTCTTCAAGCATTTCCGACCTGGCCGTTTTCAAAAAAAGTTGCTAACATGAACCTCGACAAGTTGAACGACGATGCCTTGGCAACTTTTTATTCAATGTGTTTCCTGTTTTTGAAGGAACCACTCACAGCGGTTGTGCCTCACGAACATTTCACCTCGGAAGATGCTCAACGTTCGTTTGAAAGAGGAATCAATTCTCTCTTGGAAAAACGCCTCGTCGAAACCATTCCTGTTCATCATGGAGAGAATAGTGAGGTCACTACTGACAACTATCTTCTTTCTTCAGAGGCTTGTGCCGCGGTTTTCAAAGGGAAAGAAGAACTTATCAAAGCGAAGGTCGTATCAAAGTACGGACAGATTTTCGCCTGGAATGAAATCACGAAGAAAGACCTGTATTTCTCACAAAGCACAAAGGATAGGGCCCAGAAACTACTCAAAGCGACACGGTGGGACACATATCCGAGAGTTGTAAACTCCCTGAAGTCCGCCGGCTTCCGTAACGGAATTGGTGCCTTGCTATATGGCCCCCCAGGCACTGGAAAAACCGAGTTTGCAAGACAAATCGCACGGGAGAATCGTCGTAATATCTTGCTGGTTGATTCATCAAAATTGGGGATGACCTATTTCGGGGAAGGTCCGCGGAATTACAGAGGTCTATTCCGGACCTTTCGCTATATTGCTGCGATTTCCAAGGATGCACCCATTCTATTCATGGATGAGGCAGACGGGATTCTTTCCAGGCGGGTAGAAGTACATCGTTCTGCCGACAAAGAAGCGAATGAAATCGCAAATATCGTATTGCAAGAGCTCAATTCCTTTTCCGGAATCCTGATTGCGACAACAAACCTTCTGGAGAATATTGACCAGGCCTTGTATCGACGGTTTTTATTCAAGATCAAGTTCGACCTTCCAGACGCAGAAGTACGAAAGTCCATATGGGCCCGAAAACTCCCATGGTTACCACCCAGTGCCATCGAGGACCTGGCAGAGCGGTTTGAATTATCTGGCGGACAGATCGACAACATCGCATCCCTCTGTCTTATTGACAGAATCCTCAATGACCATAATCCATCACTTGATGAGATTGTCGCATACTGTCACGAACAAACACCGGAGAAAGAGGGGCGAAGAAACAGGATCGGTTTTTAAGGTCCCCAAACGCAAAAAAGGTCAGACGAATCGGATACGAATCGGATACGAATCGGATACGAATCACCTCAAAGAGTGTTTTCCCATTCAGCTAACTTCGCTGCTGTGTTGCATCCCGAGGGCCGATGAATACCGGCTTCGACCCAAGGGATCGCAACCAAAGGTCAAATGAGGTGTAGGCCGGTATCTACACCAATAGAGGCCAATAATAAAACGTAAATGATGAACGAAAAAATCGACATCTACGAACTCGTGAAACGCTGTCCGGATGCGACCATCCAGATTCGGATTGGCGACCTTTCTCTTTTCAGCAAGAAACTGCTTGCTGATGCGCAGATCGAATTCGACCGCCAGCGGGCACTGAAAGAAGCGGAGAAAGCGGAATCTTATGTGACTGCGGAAACCGTTAAGCTTAAGTTCGATATCTCCGACAGCACCCTGTACCGGCTTGGTCGCAAGCACGTGCTCGAACCTGTCTTTGTGGCCGGCCAGCGCCGCTACCGTCTCTCTGACCTGGAACGTCTTGCTTCCAGGGACTCCAAGTAAAAAAACGTCAACAAGAAATAATGTCCTTGTCGACGTCAATTCCATGCCGGGAATTCAGTTACAAGGACAAAGATAAGTAAAATAACGCTTTTATGGAAAGTCTTTGTTTTGTCGTCTTAGGATACCTCCTGATTGGAGAAGTCACGCACCAGCAGTACGTCCTGCAGCACGTGCAGCCCTTCTTCTTCGCCGAGGAGTGCTTCCGCTACATTTTCGATGCCGCCCACGCACTGATGGAAGAGCAGCGGACCATCGACATTCTCTCCGTCCGCGACGCCCTGATCACTGATATCGATAACGCGGCTTTGGCAGCAAGAATCAAGGCGTTCAAGGAATACTTCGTATGCTGTGGCGACTTGCCCAAGCATTGTTCTGATGAAGATGTGAAGACTCAAATCACACTTCTTCTGACACAG
>ONDF01000023.1 GCA_900316525.1 uncultured Bacteroidales bacterium | reverse complement strand
AAACCCCACGCACACCCTCTCGACGAAGCATGAGGAGCAAGGAGAGAGGGTGTGCATGGGGGTTTCTGTCTTCGGATAGGGTTTATGTGTTTCACTCCTCTCTCCTCCGTCTGGTGTAGGTGCCGATGCATGTTCCGGCGATGACTGCAAGGCAGGGAAGTCCGGGGGATAAGAGGATTTGGCTTAGTTCGATGCCTTGGCCTTCGGCTTTCACGTAGCTGATGATGCCCAGCGTGGCAAACAAAGCAATCGCGTAGAGGATGCTTGGCAGATAGGCGTTTTGGCGGGTTCTTCTGGCGGGAAGCGCGATATCGAAATAGATGGTTAACGCTGCTTCGATCACGCCGAGGGCGACAAAGAGGATCGAATACGGTCTTAGCATGGGAATGAGCAGCGGACCGTTGATCAGCAGCATACTGATCAAAACGTTGAACATAAGAAAGATTTGAAGCCCGACAAGTTTGTTCTTGCCGATCTCTTCGATCAGCATCTGTTCGGTGACAGTTTGTTTGGCTTCCTCTTCGATTTTCCGGCCGGCCAGGAGCTCGGCGACGCTGATCTCGAGCTCGCGGCACAAAGGTTCAAAGAGCGCCACGTCAGGCATGGAGCGGCCCTTCTCCCACTTGGAGATGATATGGTGCGCGTAGGTGTTCTCGAACGAGTTGAAATACTGCGCGTCGAAGGTGGAGTTGTCACGCGCCACGTAAGGGACATAAGCCGGATAGTCGTACGGGAAGGCGAATTCCGCCTGCTCGTAGGCGACTGCGAACTCGCCGGCCTTGCCGCCGGCAACGAAGCGATAGGCGACGCCGTCGTCATACGCGCGGAACACGATGCTGTACGTGTCCGTGGAGAGGGTCAGCTCGTTATAACGGTCGCGGACCTGGGCCCGCTTGAAGTTCCTGGCCGGAATCGTCTGATCCACGCGCTTGACGGAGGCCTTGAAATTGCTCCGGCCGCCGTACATGTAACCGCCGATCAGCATCATCGAGATCCGGGAAGGGGCCAGCAGCTTGACACCCTCCCTTTCGATGGAGTAAGAGACGTGTTCCCCACTGGCCACCGTGACGACGATCTTGCCGTCCGGAGACTTCACCTCAAAATCTTTCGCTTGCGCTACAAAGGCCGCCGCAAGGGCCGCCATCAACAATACAATCTTTTTCATCTGTCTCAGTTTTTACTTAATAATCTCAGTCCGATACGGTTCCGTTCCAGGTCCACGGAGACGACCTCCACCTGCACGTGCTGGTGCAGCTTCAGGATCTTGGAAGGGTCGGCCATCCCCCGCACCCCCATCTTGGTGGCGTGGATGAGGCCATTGTCATGCAGGCCGATGTCCACGAAGGCGCCGAAGGCCGTGAGGTTCGTCACGATGCCCGGAAGCTCCATGCCGACCTTGAGGTCGTCGATCTCGTGGATGTCGTCCGCAAAGGAGAATTCCCGGACCTCCGCGCGCGGATCGCGGCCGGGCTTGGCGAGCTCCTTCAGGATGTCGTTCACCGTGGGCAGGCCGAAATCGCCCTCCACGTAATCCTGCGCCTTGATTTTCCGGCACAGGTCCGCGTTGCCCACCAGCTCGCGGGTGGACACGCCCAGGTCGCGGGCCATCCGGTCCACGATGTGGTAGGATTCAGGGTGTACGGCGCTGCCGTCAAGCGGATTCTCCGCCCCCTGGATCCGGAGGAAACCGGCGCACTGCTGGAAGGCTTTCTCGCCCAGGCGGGGCACCTCCATGAGCTGCCGGCGGGACTTGTAGCCGCCTGCCTTGGCACGGTAAGCGACGATGTTGTCGGCCAATGTGGGGCCGATGCCGGACACGTACTGCAGCAGGTACGGGCTGGCCGTATTCAGGTTCACGCCCACGCTGTTCACGCAGCTTTCCACCGTATTGTCCAGCTGCTCGTGCAGGAGCGTCTGGTCCACATCGTGCTGGTACTGGCCGATTCCCAGGGATTTCGGGTCGATCTTCACCAGTTCGGCCAGCGGGTCCATCAGGCGGCGGCCGATGGAGACCGCGCCGCGGACGGTCACGTCCTCGTCGGGGAACTCCTCCCGGGCCACGTCCGACGCGGAATACACGGAAGCGCCATCCTCGCTCACGGAGAAGATCCGGACGCTCTCGGGAAGGCCCACCTTGCGGATGAACTCCTCCGTCTCGCGGCCGGCCGTGCCGTTGCCGATGGCGATCACTTCGATCCCGTACTTTTCCACCAGGTCCGCGACCGTCATGATGGCCTGGACCTTCTTGGCGGCCGGCGGATGCGGGAAGATGACGGTATGGTGCAGCAGGCCGCCGTGCTCGTCCAGGCAGACGACCTTGCAGCCCGTCCGGAAGCCCGGGTCGATGGCCAGGGTCCGCTTCTGCCCCACCGGCGCCGCGAGCAGCAGCTGCCGCAGATTCTCGCCGAAAACGCGGATGGAGTCCACGTCGGCCTTGAGTTTCGCCTCCTTCAGGACCTCGTTCGTGATGGACGGTTCCAGGAGACGCTTGTAGGCGTCATCCACGGCCGCCCGGATCTCCAGCCCGCACTCCCGGGAAGGATAGCCCTTCTCCCGGCAGTAGTCGTAGTACATCTTGTTGCCGCACTTTTCGGCGTCGGCGTCGATGGAGAGCTTCAGGAAGCCCTCGTTCTCCGCCCGCAGAAGGGCCAGCAGGCTGTAGGAAGGAATCTTGGCGATCGGGTTGGAAAAGTTGAAATACGTGCGGTACTTGGCCGCGGCGGGATCCGTCTGGGCGGCTTTCGTCGCCTTGGACTGCACCCGGCGCGTCCGGAAGATGCCGCGGAGGTTCTCCCGCACGACGGCCGTCTCGGACAGGCGCTCCGCGATGATGTCGCGGGCGCCGGCGAGGGCCTCGTCCACGGAGGCCACCTCCCCTTTCACGAACTTGGCCGCATCGGCCTCGGGATTGCGGGACTTCCCGCTCCACAGGAGGTCCGCCAGGGGCTCCAGGCCCTTGGCCACGGCCACCGTGGCGCGCGTCTTCCGCTTGGGACGGAACGGCAGATAGAGATCCTCCAAGATACTGGAACTCACGCAGTTCTCAATCTGTTCCCGGAGTTCGGGCGTCAGCTTTCCCTGCTCCTCGACGGTGCCCAGGATGGAGGCCTTGCGCTTCTCCATCTCCGTGAACACCTCGGTCCAGTGCTTGATCTCGGCCACTTCCACGTCGGTAAGACCGCCGGTGCGCTCCTTCCGGTACCGGCTGATGAAGGGAATCGTGCAACCCTCCGCGAAGAGTTCCGCGCAATTCTCCACCTGCCAGTCCTTCACTTGAAGCAGGGCGGCGACATGCCTCACGTAAATGTCCTTCATCGGCTATTCGATTTCGAAGAGCTGGAGGAACCCGGTCATCATGAAGACCTGCCGGATCTCGTTCGAAAGGCCCTGGATGACGACGTGTCCGCCCGCCGCGGACGCCGCCTTCCGGATCGTGAGGAAGATGCGGAGACCGGAGCTGCTGATGTACGCCATTTCCGAGCAGTCGAGGACGATCGTTTCCCCGGCATGGTCCAGCAAGGGCTGGATTTCCTGGGTGACCTCCGCCGCGGCGGGCGTGTCCAGCCGGCCCACCAGACGGGCCGTGATCGTTCCTTCGGATTCAGTGATGAAAACTTCCATGATTATCGTTTTTTTGTCATTGACAGGATATTCTTGCCGTCTTCCCGGCGGTAGGACACGGCGTCCATGATCCGCTTGACCAGGAAGATGCCCAGTCCCCCGATGGGACGGTCTTTCAAGTCGGCCGAGAGGTCGGGGTCGGCCTTGGCCGTCGGGTCGAAGGGGACGCCGCTGTCGGAGACCGTGAAATCGACCCGGTCTTCCAGGACCACCGCCTTGATGTCCACCTTCTTGTCGGCCGCGTCCGGATACGCATAGAGAAGCACGTTGGAGACGGCTTCTTCCAGGGCCAGGTTCAGGTTCAGCGACAGCGCATGGTCCAGGTCGGCATGTTCGGAGACGGCCTGCATGAAGCGCTGCAGCCTGGGGATCTCGGACACTTCCCGCAGCGTCACACGCCGCTCCCAAGCGTCGGACAAGGACGGGTTCGTATAACGGACGACCAGCATCGTCAGGTCATCGCTGGGTTCGCAATCCTGAATATGGGATTTCACGGCGTCCTTCACCGTCTCCACCAGTTCCTCAGCGGGCTTCCCGCCGGCGTCCCGGACCTTCTCCAGCATCTTCTCGGTGCCGAACAGCTGATGGCGGACATTCTCCGCTTCCGTAAGTCCGTCGGTGTACAGGAAGAGGCCCTCCCCGCAGGAGAAGGTGGTTTCCTGCTCTTCATACTGCATGCCCGGCATGACCCCGAGCGGAAGATTGGGAACGACGTCCAGGAATCCGCCGCCTCCGGATCCCAGGCGGACCGGCGCGTTGTGGCCGGCGTTGCAATAGCGCAGATGCCCGTCCGAAAGATCGAGCACCCCCAGGAAGAAGGTGACGAACATGTCGTTCTCGTTCATGTCCGCCAGGGACTCGTTCATCGTGCTGACGATCCGATGCGGGCTCTTCTCATGGGCGGAAACCGACCGGAAAAGGCTGCGTGTGACGGACATCACGAGCGCGGCCGGCACGCCTTTCCCGCTCACGTCGCCGATGCAGAAGAAAAGGTACCCGTCCCGGACATAGTAGTCATACAGGTCGCCGCCCACCTCCTTGGCCGGGACGACGATCCCGGACATGTCGATGTCGACCTGCTCGGTATCCGCCTGCAAGGCCTTCGGGATCATGGACATCTGGATGTCCTGGGCGATCCGGAGCTCACTGTCGATGCGGCTCTTCTTCTCGGACACTTCCCGAAACTGGAGCTGGTTCTTCACGGAGGTATACAGGATCACGCTCATCACCAGGAGGCCGAGGACCTGCAGCAGGATGACCAGGAGCCCAACGCGCTGGATGTCCCCGTAGATCTCCTTCTGCGGGATGACGATGGCCATGGACCAGTTCGCCCGGTCGATCGGCGCGTAGAACACGTACTCCTTCTCTCCGTTGTACATCACCTGCCGGCTCCCCTCCTCGCCCGCCAGCATGGCCAGGCCGATGTCCCGGACCGTCGTGGAATCCGCGAGGTCCGCCGCCACTTCCTGGACCGTCTTCTTCATCACCAGGGCCGGCGCGGGACAGACCATGAGCTTGCCCGTGCGGCTGATCAGGGCGCTGAACGCCTCGGGATACACGTCGATGTTGCCCACCATGTCGGTGAGCCAGTCCAGGGAGACGTCGGCGGTCAGCACGGCCGCGACCCGGCCTTTCGAATCCGTCACAGGGATCGAATAGGTGGTCATCAGCATCTCGCCGCCGCCCGTGTCATAGTAAGGCTCGGACCAGTATCCCTCGCCGGTTTCGAGCGGCTTGACATACCATTCCTTCTCGGGATAGCCATAGGACTCCCGGCCCAGATTGAGGGTGTCGATCCGGTTCCCGTCCCGCAAGGCATAGGGGGAAAACAGCCGCCCTTTCTGCGGGAAATAGTTTTCCGTAAGGGCGATGGCGGAGCCGGAAACGGACGGATTGCACTCTACGATGCGGCGTACCAGGGACCAGAGGCTGTCGGGAGCCGCCAGCGTCTTGCGCACCGGCCAGACATTGTTGTGCACGGCGGTTTCCACCTGGTCCAGCACGTCGCAGATCAGGAGGTTGGTGGCTTCCAGCTGGTCTTCCGCCCGGCGTGTCGCCTCCTCCTGCATCGCTTTCCGCGAGGAAAAGTACTGGAGCAGGGTGGTCGCTTCCAGAGTCGCCAGCGCGACGATCACCGTCACGATGGCCTGGAAGCCATATCCCATCTTATTCCCACTGAGTTTCGCCATACTTCCGTCAAGGTTGGAGGATGGAGGTCAAGGCTGCGCGGAGCGTGGGCATCGGACGGCCCATGTCCCGTTCCACGATGATGGTCTTGAGGCCGGCGAAGGGCCGCACCTCGGACTCGATGTCCCGGAGCGGCCGGTCCGTCCCGAAATAGACCGGCGCGAAGGCCTGCCAGAAGCGGAGGGCCGTCCCCGGTTCCATATGGAAAGCCTCCTTGACAAAGTCCGGCTCGCTGAGGAACGCGGTGCAATAGACCATGCCCACGTCGAACAGCGGATAGCCGTAGCAGAAGTCGCCCAGGTCGATGAAATAGCGCGCATCGCCGGCGAAGATGGCATTGCCGAACTGGAGATCGCCATGGATGGCGGTATCGGTGTCCGGCGCATCCTGGATGAACCGGAGGAGCCGGTCTTTCTCGGCCGGAGAGAAGAAAGGATTGTCAGCGAGCTGACGGGCATAGCGGTCTTTCGCGCACTCGAAAAGGGCCGTGTCCACATGCGTGGCGTGCAGTCCGCGGCACATTTGGGCGAATTCCTCCGCATAGCGGCCCACCTCCTCGGGATGGTCGCCCACGGCGCGGGCGTACGACACCTTGTCGCGGATGCGGCGGAAACGGACGCCGAAGCGCTCCCCGTCCGTCACGTAGTCGCCGGGTTCCGGCGTCGGAATGCCGGCCTCGAACACCTTCCGGGCGATCCGCATCTCGTCCAGCGGCTGCGTGACCATGCCCGGCCGGTACAGTTTCAGCATCACGTCGGGGTCGGAACGGTGGTTGTAGCTCACCCCGTTGGCCCCTTCGCCCGCGTACTCGTAATCCGCCAGGTCGATCCGTATCGCTTCCAAGGTATCCATCGGCTCAGTCTGCGGGGAAAATCCGGTTCACCAGGAAGTCGAATTCCTGGTACGCATAGGTATCGGAAAGGTCCGAGAAGGCGTCCAGCAAGGCGTGGTACCGCCAACCGTGGACGGATTTCTCCTTGACCCGGAAGCGGTCCCAGAAGACCTCTCCCTCCGAAGTATAGTCCCGGGCGATGGCCCGCATGTTGGACAGCTTGTCGCCGAGGGCGACAATCTTCTCGTCACGGGTGGCCTCCTTGAGCCGCCGGAGCGAATCCTCTTTCCGGCTGCGCCAGTCCAGCCCTTCCTTGAAATGGTCGCTTTCCGTGTCCACGAGCCGCGCGACGCGGTCGCCGAACTGGGCCCGGAGGTCGTCCAGGGTCACTTCCGTATCCTCCACGACATCGTGCAGGGCGGCCGCGGCCAGGATCTCCTGGTCGGCGGTCATCGTGGCGGCAATCGCCATCGCCTCCATGGGATGGACGATATACGGGAAGCCTTTCCCCCGCCGTTCCACGCCGGCATGGGCCGCGACGGCGAAACGGATCGCCCGGTCCAGCAGAGAGGTATCCATCTGTTTTTCCATCGTCAATCCTTCGTATGCATGAAAGAAAAGTCGTCGGCCTGGGCCAGGATGTACTCGGCCATCATGTCGTTGCTCTCGGAAGGGCCGTTGAGCGTGTCCAGCATCAGGCGGATGCCGGCGCGGCCGCCGCCTTTCTTCAGCAGATAGGCGAGGCAGAGGTTCTGCGGTCCCACGGAAGAAGCCAGGATGTCCAGGTCCGTCAGGCCGATCTGGTAGCAGGCGATCTGGTACGCGGCGTCCCCGTAGTCCTTGATGAGACCCGCCACGTCGCCCAGGGTTTTCAGGCCGAGGGTCTTGAAGACGGCCAGGAACGGCATCAGGGTGACTTCCTGGATCTCCGCCTGGTTCACGGAGGCGATCCGCCGGTTCAGCGGGTCGAACGGACGCAGCTGGAGGAAACTGCGGTAGCTGTCGCCGTCCAGGGGGACTTCCTCCAGCCGGCCGGAAGCCACCAGGGACTGCACCTGGCGCCGGTAATCGTTGATTTCCGTGCGGATCCGGCTGAACTGCTCGTCCACCAGCTCCAGCATGCCCGCCAGGCGGTTCATGTTGCGGCTGTACTCCATCGGCACCTCGACCCCCGACTTGTAGCCGGTGTCATGGTTCATGTTGGCCCAGGCATGCTGCAGGATGGTGCGCATCTGCACCTCGAAGCGGTACGGGAATTCCGGATCCCGGCAGATATAGTGCAGGGACAGGTAACCGAAGCTGTCCACCTCGAGGAGCTTGCGCTTGTCCACGGAGTTCTCCCAGTCCACCTCGAAGAGACGGTCCACGGCCGATGCGACCTTGTCCACGTCATCCGTGTAGAAGGTGATGATCCGCATGCCGAAGATGTCGGTGATGTCCGCCAGGGAAGCGTACTTCCCGCCCTTCAGCTCCAGCTTGCCGGCCAGGGAGCCTTCCTCCTTGATCCGGCTCTCGATGGACGCGACGACGATGCCCGCCTCGTCCAGGAGGGCGCGGACCCGCGCCGGGATCGTCGCCTGCATCTTTTCGAAGACAGGATGCTGTTCCCGGTATTCTCTCAGGATCGCTTCCGCGTGGGGGTCGAGTCTGCAAGGGTCTGCCATGGTCGCGTCAATCTAATCAGGCAAATATACGATTTCCCGTCCTATTTTACAACCGTATACGTCCCGGCTTCGTAATCCTTGGATTCCTTCTCGCCCGGCAAGGTGACGGTGGCGGTGGCGCCCTCCGGGACCGTGAAGGTCCACGTCCAGGTGTCACCTTCGTACTTCCAGCTGCTCTTGATAAGGCCGGCGGCGGACTGGAAGGAGGCGTCCAGGCTTCCCAGGCGCTTGTCCGGGACCGGTTTCATCACGATGTGCCGGAAGCCGGGCGCCATCGGGTCCGCGGCGATGCCGGCGGCGGTTTCCCAGATCCACTCGCACACGCAGCCGTAGGCGTAGTGGTTGAAGCTGTTCATGCCGCTGGGGCCCATGCCCTCGCTCGCCATATAGCTGTTCCAGCGCTCCCAGATGGTTGTGGCCCCGTTGTCCACGGAATACAGCCAGCTCGGATTCTTCCGCTGGAAGAGGAGCTCGTAGGCGATGTCCGAGAGACCGTAGTCCGTGAGCGTCTGCATCAGGATGGAGGTACCCAGGAAGCCGGTCTGGAGGCAGTTGCCGTGGTCCGCGAAGTTCTTGCGGAGCCGCGCGAGCATCGCCTCCTTCGCCTTGCCGTCCACGAGGCCGTTCTTCAGGGCGAACAGGGCCGGGGTCTGCATGGTGTTCAGGATGGCCAGCTTGAAGGTGCCGTCGGGACGCAGGAAACGCGTGCGGATGTAGTCCTTGGCCTCGTCCTCCATCGCCTGGTACTTGGCGGCGTCCCGGCCGGTGGCGAGCGCCATGTCGCGCATCATCCCGGCGTCGATGGCCCAGTAGCAGGCGCCCAGGTAGCTCCAGTACTCCTCGGCCTGGCGGCGGGTTTCCGGGGTCTCGAAGGCCCGCCCGCTGCAACTCTCCAGGGGTTCGTAGCCCACCCAGTCGGCCCAGTTGTAGTTGCCGTTCTCGCTGCGGAGGGCGGCATGGTCGTACTTGGTCTCATACACGTGCGCCATGAACTTCTCCATCGCCGCCCAGTTCTCGGCCACGATCTCCTTGTCGCCGAACTGCTTCCAGACGGTCCAGGGGACGATCACGCCGGCATCGGCCCAGCCGAGGCGCATCATTTCGCCACCGTACTGCGCCGTGGGGGAAACACCCGGGAATCCGCCCGTCTCGCTCTGGGAATCCCGGACGTCCCGGGTCCATTTGTGGAAGAAGGCGTCGGTGTTCGCGAAGAAGGTGCCGGTCTCGGTGAAGACCTGCGTGTCGGCCATCCAGCCCAGGCGCTCGTTGCGCTGCGGGCAGTCCGTCGGGACGGAGAGGTAGTTGGACAGCTGGCCCCAGCGCGTATTGGAAATCAGCTTGTTGATGTCCTCGTTGCCCGTGACGATCGTTCCGGTTTCCAAGTTCTGAGCGATGGAGGTGACCGGGACGGACTCCATGGACAGGATCTTGACCTCGTCGGTGACGGTCACCGAGATGAAGCGGTAGCCGTAGAACGTGCAGCGCGGGATGAAGGAAACGGGGCCTTCGGCCGGACCGAAGGTATAGGTGAGCCAGATCTCGTTCGGCTTCACGCGCAGGTTCCGCCGGTGCGTCGAGCCCTCGGGGCCGTCCATGCCGCGGCGCTCGGCGCCGTTGCCGTCATTCAGGATTTCGGAAGGCCGGCAGACGAGCTCGGTTCCCTCCTTCGCCTGGAAGACGAAGGAAGGGACAGCGGCCGCGTTCTGGCCGAAGTCCACGACCAGGGTCTCGCCCGGCTTCAGGGTGACGGGCTCGCCGGCGGCATATTCCTGCTTGATGACGACCTTGCCGTATTCCACTTCCTCCTTGTTCTCGGAAGCGACCTCCCCGGTCACGCCTTCCCAGACATAGGTCTTGACCGGCTTCAGGGCCAGGTCGTGGCGCTGATAGATCTCGGCGCCGGCGGAAGGAAGGATCTCGCCGGCGAACTCCGTGTTCACCTCCGGCGTGGAAAGCTTCTCAGGCGTGGCGAAGCCGGGCAGTTCCCGGGCGTCATACTCCTCGCCGTCGAAGATGGCGGCGTGCTTCACCGGACCCGCGATGCCGGCCGTCCAGTGTTCCGTGTCCGTGCCGAACCGCTCGGTGGTGCCATCGGCATACGTGAGCTCCAGGGCACTCCGGAAAGCGCATTTCTTGCCGGTGAACTCCCGCTTGGACGATACGATCTTGTCCGCCCACCAGCCCGGGGTCACCTGCGCGGAGAGGACATTCTCCTTCCCCGCCTTCGTGACGAACGCGTCGGTGATGTCATAGGTGAAGGAACGCTTCGTCTTCGCGAAGTGGGTGAAGCCCGGCTTCAGGACTTCCTCGCCGACCAGCTTGCCGTTCACATACAGGTCGTAGACACCCAGGCCGGCCGTCATCCAGACCGCCCTGGTCACTTTCTTGCCGTTTTTCACGGTGGACAGGAACCAGCTGGCGCCGTCGGCGGCGCGGTCCCCGTTCTCGGCGGAAATCACCCGCTCCGGGGCGTTCACGACGGAAATCCACTGGGAGACGTCCCAGGCCGATGCATCCAGCGCATCGACGCGTTTCCCGACAGGTTCGGGACCGACCTTCGGCCCGCAGGCCGCCAGCACGGCGGCAACGGCCGCCAACAGGATGAATCTCGTACGCATATCAATTCGTTTCATTCTTGGGTTCTACTTATCGGGGCAGGAACTCGAACACGTCCTGCACCGTACCGGCGAAGATGTTGTGGACGGTCAGGCGGAGGCGGTCCCCCATGACTTTCCCTTCGATGACCGTCGGGAAGCCCGGCCCTTCCTTCATGTCGCGGCCGCCGCCCACGAGCTGCGCCCAGCAGCGGTCCGCGCCCGGCGCATAGTAGCGGTAGCGGTGCAGATGGCCGACGATGAGGACCTGGCAGCCCGCTTCGTGAAGGAGCGGTCCCCACATATTGCCGCAGGTGCGCTGCCAATAGGCATAGTCGGTGGTGTAGCGCGGATCGGTATCGTCCGGGGCCACGTCGCCGGGATTGTGCGAAGGGTCGTCGTCGAAGAGCGGGATGTGGCAGAAGGCCACGAGATAGGGCGCGGAGGCGATTTCGGGCCGCTTCAGGGCGTCCCGGAGCCAGGCCGTCTGCGCCTCGCGGTATTCCGCGCTCTTGAACAGGCCGGCGAACCGGGGATTCGTGTCCAGCTTGTCCTCGGCCGTGTCCAGGCCCACCAGGGCCATCTCGCCCAGGCGGACGGCGAAGTTCCGGCCCAGGTCCCAGTCGCGCACGTCGCGCTCCTCGGGCTGGCGGTACATCCAGACCTTCTCCAGGTGCCGGTTCGCCCGGCCGCGGGAATCGTGGTTGCCCGGGCAGAAGAGATAGGGCGTCTCGGCCGCATAGTCCTTCCGGTCCAGCGAGTGGTTCAGGTAGATGTTGACCAGGTTCTCCAGCTTCTCCTCCGTGTTGGAGGCGTCGCCGTTCCAGATCACGCAGGCGGGCGCGATCTCCGCGATCTTGTCCAGTTCCGCCCCGATGGCGTCCCAACGCACGTGCGTGTCGTTGATGACGCAGAACTTGCCCTTCAGGTCCTTGCCGGCGGTCGTGAAGGAATACACCCGCGGATCCTCCTCGTTTCCGAGGACCTTCATGTCGTAACCGCCCCCGTAGTGGATGCGGTCCGCGCCGATGCGGTAATAGTACCTGGTGGCGGGCTTCAGGCCCGTGACGCGCACCTGGATCACCCGGTCGTCGATGTCCGCGAGCCGATAGCCGCCGCAGAGGACCTTGCGGGCATCCTTGAGGTCCTTCCGCTCGCCGATGAGGACATACCCGTTGGCGAGGCCGTTCACGGCGAAGGCCACGCCGATACTGGTCTCGGCGAAGTTCTGGAGCATCGGAGCCGATCCGATGAGGGGTTTCACCTCCGGTTCCTCTCCCAGGGAGGAAATGCGCTCCGCCGCCGTCGCGATGTCCGTCGTACCGGCCGCCGCGGCCGCGGCGGCCCCCAACGCGGAATAACGGAGGAAATCTCTTCTTTGCATGGCGCGTTGGTTATTTCTTGTAGCCCAGGTCCAGGATGCGGACGTTGCGGATCTTCAGGCCCGCGCCGTGGCCGCAGAAGGAGATGAAGCCTTTGTAGTTGAACATGCCGGGATGATTGTGCCCGTCGATCGTGTAGGGGTTCTTGTCGCTCCCGTCCGGGGCCACGTTGTGTCCCTTGGTAACCTTGCGGACATCGGCGTCGGTGATCACTTCCCCGTTGACGGTGACCTTGATGTGGTCGCCTTCGACGACGATCTCCTCCGTGCTCCATTCGCCCAGCGGCTTGTGCTTGAGGCGCTTGGCCGGGACGACGCCGTAGATGGAACCGTGGACCTGGTAGTCCCGGAGCCAGCCCGCATAGGCGGGGGCGTCATGGTCGAGGATCTGGAGTTCGCACATGCCGTCGTAGGCGGCGTCCACGTTCTCCGGGGTGCGGATGCCCACGCCGTTGTTCACGCCTTCCTCCAGGAAGCAGAACTCGAAACGGAACACGAAGTTGCGGTATTCCTTGTTCGTGTAGAGATTGCCGGTGGCCCCGTAATTGGCGGACACGTAGATGGCGCCGTTCACGACCGTGTAGCCTTCCAGGTCGCCGTGCCACTTGCTCAGGTCGGTGCCGTCGAAGAGCATCTCGAAGCCGCGGGCCTTCTCTTCCGCCGTCAGTTCGCTGCGGGGCGAGGGCTTCGCCTCCCGCAGCATCTTGTCGATTTCATCGACGGCATAGCCGTCATCGGCGTCGCCGGTGGCGGCGAACAGGGCGCGGGCCTTGCCGAGCGCGGCATTCAGGTCGTCGTAATTGATTTCCTCGGCGCACTTGGAGGCGATCTGCTTCACGGCGTTGGCGGCGGCGTAGCGGACATCGGCGTTGGTGTCGTCCAGGGAACGGGATGCGAGGAGGAAAGCCTTCATCAGGGGCATGTCGGCGAGCTTGCCGAGCGCCCGCACCCGCAGGGCGGGATCCTTGGCCAGGCCGATCGCCTCGGCGAGGCCCAGACGTTTCTTGTCGGCATCCTGCTCATAGGTGGAGAGCAGGTCGATGTAGCGCTTGAGAGAGGCGGCATTCCCTTCCTCCGCCGAAGCGAGGAGGTCGGGAATGACGGTGGCGTTGTCCATCGCCAGGAGGGCTTCCTTCGCAGCCGGATCGTTGGCAAGGCCGCGCAGGATGCCCGCCGCCTCGT
The DNA here is from genome assembly GCA_900316525.1 of uncultured Bacteroidales bacterium. Taxonomy (GTDB): domain Bacteria; phylum Bacteroidota; class Bacteroidia; order Bacteroidales; family UBA932; genus Cryptobacteroides. The sequence goes on along the minus strand of ONDF01000023.1, from coordinate 48,305 downwards.
CCGTGCCGATGCGGCCGAGAACCGGATAGAACCGGGACGGACGGCCGATCATCAAGGTCTTGACGCAGGCGGTCTGTTCTTCGGGCGCAAGGGTATGGATCGCGGCCGAAAGCGCTTTCTGCAGGGCTGCAACCTGGGTTTCGGGGGCCTTCGCCAGGAGCGCGGCGACGGCGGCGGCATCGTCCGGGCCGACCACGCCCGCGAGGGCGGCGGCCGCCTCGGCAGAGCCTTCCGCGGCCTTCTTCAGCACGACGGGCGCTGCCGCCTTGATTTCCTTGGCGGAGGCGATGGCCATCAGGTTGTTCAGCTGCGGATCGTTGATCGGAGCCTCCAGGGCAGCCAGCACAGGGGCGGAGAGGTCACCCTGGAAAGACTTGAGAGCCTGCAGGGCCAGCGGGGCGCGCGAGAATCCGAGCTGATCGATCAACGCCTTGCAAGCGACGGGACCACCGATCTGGCCGGCAGCCCGGACCGCCGTCTCACCGAGTTCATCCGGCTCGTCCAGTTGCGCCAAAACGAGGTCAAGTCCCTGCTTTCGGACACCCAGCCAGTTGACAATATCGGTCTTCGCGCCCGCGCCAAGCTTGGCAAAACGGCCCGTGAGCACCGGCGCGACGGCGGCTACGCCATAGGCGTCGGTCGCGGCCGCGAGGGCAGCGTTCCGGAGCGGCCGGTCATCGGCCTTCAGCAGGTCCTGCAGGACCTTGAGACCTTCCTTGGCGGGAGCATTCGCCATAATTACCTTGGCGGCGGCGCACTGCAGGCCGGACGTGCCGGTCTTGAGGATCTCTTTCGCGGCTTTCACGGCCTTGGCGGCCGGAAGGTTCTGCAGGGCGACCAGATAGTCGGACAGGGAGTTGGCCTTCAGCCAGCCCAGCGAGGCCTCGCCGCCGATGCGGCCGAGCGCCTCGGCGATGGCGTTCTTCTCGACGGGGTCCGTCACGGCGGCGGCCCACTTCAGGAGCGCGGGCTCCGCCTCGCGGTAACCCTGGTCGGCGATGACATCGGCGAGGGCCGACTTGGGCGCGGCCGCGCTTTCGACGAGCGCCAGGATGGTGTTCTTTCCGCCGAGGTCCGCAATCGTCGCCAGCGCGGCGGGGCCGGCCAGCGGGTCGTTCACATACTGCTTGAACAGGTCGACATCCTTCGCCGTCGCGAACATCCGCAGCTGCGCCAGCAGGAACTGGCGGTTTACGGGATCCGTCTGGGCGGCGATTCCCTTGGCGAAGCCTTCCCGGACCGCGTCCTTATACTGGGCGCGGGCAGGATCGGAAACGAAGGCGGCCAGGGAGGAAAGGGCATATTCCACGAGCGCGTTCGTGCCTTGCTCGCCGAGCCGGGCCGCCAGCAGTTCCACGGTGGCGGGCGCAGAGACGGCAAGGTCCTGCACGTTTTGCGCAAGGGTGGCGGCGTCGTCGCAAGGCATCGCGGCGAGCACGTCGCTGACCACGGTCGAAGGCACCCGCCCGCGGGCGTCCTGACCGAAACACAGGGTGGCGCCGACGAGCGCCAGGGCTATCAGGGAAATGATCTTTTTCATAGGCCTAGATCATTGACGCCCAAGGGGCGCGCATGGGTTGGTTCACAAGGAGGTTCGCGGCGTCGTCCCCGATGAAGCGCTGGGTGTCGGGGTTGAAATGCAGGGTGCGGCCGAGCCGGAGGGCACAGGCGCCCATGTTCACGACCGTGGCGCTGTGGTGGCCGATGATCTCGTCCAGGGCGAAATGCTGCCGGCTGCGCACGCACTCCAGGAAGTCCGTATGGCGGGGAGCCGGGTCGGGCAGGGCGTTGATGACGTCCCACACGTTCGGGATCGTGCATTCGAAGCCCTTGTACACCTTCCCCTTCGGACCCTCGATATAGGGCACCTTGCCGCTGCTTTCGAAGCCCTCGCCCTCGAGGATGATCCTGCAGCCGTCGGCATAGGTGTAGGTGATGCTCCGCCAGATGCCCACGGCGTCGGGATGCTGCTGGGGCGCATCGACCTCGACCTTCACCGGGAAGGTGTCGTCCTTCCCGAGGATGTACTGGACCGGGTCGATGTAGTGCTGGCCCATGTCGCCGAGGCCGCCGGACTCGTAATCCCAGTAACCGCGGAAGGTCTGGTGCACCCGGTGCGGATGGTAGGGCTTGAAGGGCGCGGGACCCAGCCACATGTCGTAATCCAGCTCCTTGGGAACGGGCTGCGGGACCAGGTTCTCCCGTCCGGTCCAGAAGAACTTCCAGGTGAAGCCGGTGGCGCCGGAGATGCGCACCGTCAGGGGCCAGCCGAGCAAGCCGCTGTCCACCAGTTTCTTCAGGGGCTCGACGGTGGTGCCGAGGCCGTAGAAGGTGTCCTTGAAGCGGAACCAGGTGTCCAGCCGGAAGATCCGGCCGTACCGGGCGACCGCCTCCACCACCTTCTGGCCCTCGCCGATGGTACGGGTCATCGGCTTCTCGCAGAAGATGTCCTTGCCGGCGCGGGCCGCCTCGACGGCCTGGATCGCGTGCCAGTGCGACGGCGTGGCGATGTGGACGATGTCCACGTTCGGGTCGTGGACGAGGTCGCGCCAGTCTGAATAAGCCGCGAGCGTCGTGTCGAACCGGCTCTTACCGGCCTCGAGGGCGTGGTCGAGATGGTTCTTGTCCACGTCGCAGACCGCCACCAGGCGGCACTTTTCGTCGCTGGCGAAATGAAGCGAGGACATGCCGATGCCCCCGACGCCGATGATGCCTCGCGTAAGCTGGTCGCTGGGGGCGACGAAGCGTTTGTCTCCGCCCATGGCACCGAAAACATGCCTGGGAAGCAGGGTGAACCCGGCGATGCCGGCCCCCGCCTTCTTGAGGAAAGATCTTCTGGAATCAGCCATAAGAATCGATTGGTTATCAGTCAGTATACAAAGTTAACAAATTATCGCGCATATTCGCCGGAGCCGACCGTCTTTCCGTCGATCTCCGCCGTAACACCCACAGGGACAGAGACTTGCAGATGCTCTCCCTGCCGATGGACGGTAATGGGACCGTACGGCGTTTCCTGCGTCACCTTCACCCAGTCGAGCCCTTCCGGAGTCTGCGGGTCGATGCGGACGCGGCGATAGCCGGGCTCCAGGGCCCGGATGCCGCCCAGCGCCTCGTAGAACCAGCTGCCGATTCCGTTGTAGCAGTTGTGGAGATGGCTCCGGCCGCCGTCCCATTCTTCCCAGACGCCGGTGGCGCCGTGGTCGACCATATACAGATAACCGGGATAATCCCGCTGCTTGAGCAGGCCGTACAGCCAGTCGCACTCCCCTGCTTTCGTCGCCCATTCCGTAATGACCGGAACGCCCACGAGGCCGGTAGCCAAATGGCCGCCGTAGACCTCCTGCGTGCGGGTTTTCAGCGTTTCGACCACTTCATCGCGAAGTTCCTCGGGTACAACCCCCGTCAGGAGCGGGAATACCAGGTCCACCTGGCTGCCGGAAGCATAGATGCCATCGTGATACAGGGCCTCCTGGATCCGCTGGCGGAGGGCTTCGTACCGGGCGCGGAATTCCCTCGCATCGGCCTCCTGCCCCAGCACCCGGGCGATTTCCTCCAGTTCCGGATACACCTGGCACAGCGTGCAGTTGGCCACCAGGTCGATCGAAGCCGGATCCTGCACGTCCACCCCGGCCGGCGCGGCCCAGTCGCCGAGGTACCACCACCGGTAAACCGGGGTGGGCCAGGTCTTCAGCAGGCCGTCCACCGAATAGGCGTCCACATAGTCCAGCCAATGCTTCATCACCGGATAGAAGCGCTCCAGGGGACGATTGTCGCCGTAATTCATGAACGTGCGCCAGGCGGCCTGGACCGGGAGACTGCACCAGTAGGGGCCGCCGCCCGCCTTGTAGGGATTGGGCGCGGTATGGGGCAGGCCGCCGTCCAGGCGCTGCGCATCGGCCCAGGCCTGGAGCCAGTTCAGGTACAACGGGGCGACCTCGGCCATCGACTGCAGCGTCTGCGTGGATGCATTGCCGTCCCCGCCGTAGCCCAGGCGCTCGATGCTGGCGCAATCGACCATATAGCCGCCGAAGGTGAGATTCTTCACGGACGCCTCCACCAGGCCGTAGATGGCGTTGAGGTCCGGATCCGAGCTCTCGAAGCGGCTGTTCCAGGACAGGGCGTCGCCGATCCGGCAGGCCCGGATGTCCTTCGGGGGCTCCGGGAGCCCTTCCAGGAGCATATACCGCATCAGATGATGGTTGAACCGGTTGGAGAAACGGTCATCGGCCGCGCCGGAAGCCACATAGACATCCTGGCTCTGCGTGGCGGCCTCGAGGGTTCCGTCGGGGTGCAGGAAGTCGCTGAAAGTGGCTGTGACAGCCGTCCCGGCAGGCAGCCGGGGCAGCGTCAAGTCCAGCATCGCGTTTACGATGCGGCCGAAATCCACCAGGATGGTTCCATCGTCCCTTTTTTCGATGGAAACGGGCTCCAGCGTCTCCTGGAGCTGGATCGGACGGCACATCATCGGGGTGGAAACGACCCCTTCCGCGGCGACGAAATCAACAGGTCCCCACGCGGGTTCCACGCCGGCCTCGATCCATTCCCCGCCGAAGCGGTGCGCCTCCCAGGTGCCCAGGTCTTTCCGGCCGGTCCAGGCGCCTTGCCAGGAGTCGTCGGTCCAAAGGACAGGCATGCCGTCCACGTCCAGTTCCGCCTTCACCAGCGGACCGTCGTAGGCCACGCCGAAGGTCTTGGGCTTATACCAGCCCGAGCCGGCATAGATCAGGAGTTCGTTCTCCCCTTTCCGCAGATTCAAGCTGTAAGTGACGATAAGCGAGCGCCTGTCCAGCTGGGAAACGGCCGGAAGCAGCACGGTGTCCGAAACCTTCTTCCCATTGACATACACCTCGTGATAGCCGAGGGACGTCACGTGCAGGATGGCCTCACCGCCTTTCTCCGCCGTGAACATCTTCCGGAACACCGGCTGGCGCCCCTCCCCGGGGACGGCGCCGATAAAAACGCCCTTGAGACCGTCCAGGACGCCGATTCCGAAGCGCCGCTTCGGGCTCCAGGCCGACACTTTCCCGGCGGCGTCCCACACGCGGACGCGCCACCAGGCCTGCTGCCGGGAATAGAGCGGCAAACCCTCGTAGGGAACCATCACCTGGTCCGGGGATTCCACTTTTCCGGACTGCCAGAGGTCCGGGCCCACCTCGATCTCGTAGGCGGCCTGTTCCATCGGCTTGTCCGAACGGATCTTCCAGCTGAAGTGCGGCTGGGCGCTGTCGATGCCCAGCGGCTCCGGGAGGCCCTCGCAGCGAAGGTCATAAACCCCGAAAGAAGGCTGGCAGGCGGCCAGGAGAAGGGCCGCGCCGAGCAGGAGAAGAGCGCGTCTCATGGGATTACTCGAAGACAGGGATGCAGACGCCGCGCCAGCTCTGGGGCTTCTCCAGGTGGAACACCTCGGCCACCGTGGCGGCGAGGTCGTACTGAATCACGGTTTCCGTAATCTCATGGTTCTTCTTGATGCCTTTGCCCCAGATGACGAGCGGCGTCTCGATCTCGTTCAGCGCGTGGCCGCCGTGGCCGGTGCCTTCGTGCCCATGGTCGGAGGTCAGGATCAGGATGCTGTCGTCATAGATGCCGGCCTCCTTGACGCCCTCGACGATGCGGCGCACGCGGTCGTCCACCAGCGGGAGTTCGGCATAATACTCGGCGGAACCCTGGCCATAAGCGTGTCCGACGTGGTCCAGCGCGTCGATGTGGATGAAGCACAGCGCCGGCTTCTTGTCGACGATGTATCTGACACTCTCCTCCACGATGGCGTCCGGATGCCCGGTCGGGTCCTGGATCCGCGCGAAATGGTCCAGGCAGAGGGTGTCGGCATAATTCAGGAAGTCGCCCCACTCGCAGACGACGCCGGTCTCCGCATCGGGACGCGCCTGCTTGAGCAGGTGGAAGAACGTCGGTTGGGCGTGATGCTCCGTGAGCACCAGCGGCTTGAAGGAAGGGGCGGCATCGTTGCCGATGATTCCGGAGGATTCCGCCGGCGTGCCGTTCATCATCGCCGCCCAATTGGCGCCGCTGATGGACGGGAGCACCGTCCGCTTGTACAGGGTATGACTCCCCTCCTTCATCATTTCCCGGATGAACGGGGTATCCCCCTTCTCGAAACTCCAGGTGCCCCAGCCGTCCAGGCCGATGATGATGACGTGGCCGGCGATGTCGGCCCGGGCCTTCTTCGGCGCGTTGGACTGGCAGGCGCAGACGGCGGCAAGGACGAGCATCCAGGCAAGGATGGACAAACGTTTCATAGCGATCGACACGAATAACTATTTGTAATACAACTTATTGGCAGGAATCGGCAAGAAGCGGTCCGCGCCCGGCGCTTTCCAGGACCAGGACAGTTCCTGGCCGCCCTCGTCATCGAAGTACACCAGCTTGTAGAAGTGCAGGCCCTTGCCCAGCGGGATGGTTCCCTCGGCCTCGGCGGGATCGTGGATGCCGTCGTTGTCCACCACGCAGATCCCGTCGATCCAGAGGGCGCTGCCGTCGTCATTGCGGAGCGCGAAGGACCAGATTCCGTCCGCCGGGACATCGAGGTATCCGAAGAAGAGATAGGCGAAATGGTCCGCAGCCGGGGCGCCGGCGATGGACGGCTCCCGCATCGTCCCGGTCGCTTCGGACGGGTCGGGCTCCACCTGGGAGATCCGCTTGAAGTTCGCTTCGTGGTAGGTATAGCGGCAACCGGGCTTCAGGCCGCTCCGGTCCGTCGTCGGCTGGTAGAAACGCTTGTGCGCCGTGCGGCTGACCGCCGGAGACGGCTGGAGGCCGTCCCGGAAGGCGCGGGCGCGGATGACGCAGGACGCGTCGACACGGAAGGGTCCCTCATACAGCGGACTGGCTTCCGTGGGCTCGGTTCCGTCCAGCGTGTAACGGATGACCGCCCCTTCCGTCCGGCAGGAGAGCGTCACCTCCGCATCGTCCTCGAAAAGGACCAGGTCGCCCTGGATGGCGGGCGGGCAGGCGAAGGGCTCCGTCGTGAGGGAATAGGGCGCGGGCAGGTTCTCCCGCTCCTCCACGGGTTTCGCGGAAAGCTTGAAGGAAAGCTCGCCGCCGCCCAGGATCTCGTCATAGGTGAGCCAGTTCCGGTCCACCGGTTTCCCGTTCAGCTCCACCCCGGCGATGTAGGGGCGGCTAGGGTTGTCCGCCTTGATGGTCAAAGTCTTGCCGTTCGCGAGCCGGAGGACGGACTCCCGGAAGAGCGGCGCCGTCAGGATATACTCCCCCGAACCGGGGCAGGCCGGATACAGGCCGAGGGAAGCGAGCACGTACCAGGCCGACATCTGGCCGCAGTCCTCGTTGCCGCAGATGCCGTCCGGCGCGGTGGAATAGGCTTTCGTGAGGATCAGGCGCACGTATTCCTGCGTCTTGGAAGGGGCGCCGGCCCATGTGAACAGCCACGGGTTGTTCTGCCCGGGCTCGTTGCCGTGGGCATACTGGCCGATGAGGCCGCCGATGCCGGGATCGAGGACGGCCTGCCCTTCAGGCTGGTAGGTGAACAGGGAATCCAGGGCGCTCCGGAGCGCTTCCGGCCCGCCCATCAGCGAGGCCAGGCCCGCCATGTCGTGCGGGACGAAGAAACGGTAGTGCCAGGGCGTCGCCTCCGTGTAGTCGCGGGAGCCGGACAGCGGGTCGAAGGCCGCCGACCAGGTCCCGTCCGCATTCTTGCCGCGCATGAATCCGGTCGCGGGGTCGAAAAGCTCCTGATAGCTGCAGGCGCGGCGGTCATACTCCGCGGCGATGTCGGCGTGGCCGAGGGATTCGGCCATCCGGGCGATGCACCAGTCGTCGTAGGCGAATTCCAGCGTCTGCGAGACGGATTCGGTCTTCCGGTCGGCCGGAATCCAGCCGTACTCGCGATAGAGGTCGGAGGCATTGACATTGGCCTTGTTGGAGGAGGCCACCATGGCCGCGAGGGCTTTCTCGCCGTCGAAGCCGCGGACCCCGCGGAGCCAGGCGTCGGCGATGACCGGCACGCTGTGGTAGCCGATCATGCAGCGGGTCTCGTCGCTGGCCAGGGGCCAGATCGGGAGTTCCCCGCGGCAGTCGTAGTCATCCAGCATGCAGCGGACCAGGTCGGCGACAAAGGTCGTATCCAGCAGCGTTTCCAGCGGATGCCAGGCCCGGAAAGTATCCCACAGCGACAGCGTGGAATAGAAGTGGTGGCCTTCCGGCAGCTGCCGGTTCCGGCCCGCCTGGTCGCGGTAGCGCCTGTCATAGTCGTCGATGCGGCTGGGCGTCGTGAACGTGTGGTAGAAATACGTGTAGAACATGTCCGTCGGACCGCCCTTGACCTCGATCCGTCCGAGGGCTTCGTCCCAGCTGCTTCCCGCCCGCCGGCGGAGACCGTCGAACCGGCCGCCCGCCGTCTGTTTCACCCGGTTCCCGCGGGCCCCGTTCGCATCCACGCCGGAGATGCCGGCGAACAGCACCACTTCCTTCAGGTCATCGGCAAAGGTGAACTCCATCAGGCCGGGTTCCGGCTCATCCGCCGACAGGAAAGGTTTGGAGAACACGGCGGAAAGATACACCTCGCGGTCCTTCGCCCAGCCGGTCACCCGGCGGTAACCCAGGATTTCGGATCCGTCCAGGGACAGCCGGTATTCCATGGCCTTGCTCCAGCCGCCGACGCAGTGCCGGGCGTCGATCCGGATGAGCCGAGTTTCCTTCCCCGTGAACGTATACCGGTGCACGCCGGCGTGAGCCGTGACGGTCAATTCCGCCATGATGCCCTTGGGGAAAGAGACTTTGTAATAGCCCGGTTCGGCCTCCTCGTCCTTGTGCGAGAAGGACAGCGGCTCCACGACGTCGAGACCGGGCGTCACCAGGAAGTCGCCCATGTCCGGGCAGCCCGTTCCCGAAAGATGCGTATGGCTGAAACCCAGGATGGTGTCGTGGCTGTAGTGGTAGCCGGAGGTGGTGTTCACATCGGTGTCCGGACTCAGCTGGACGGCGCCGAAAGGGACGGTCGCGCCGGGATAGGTATTCCCGGCGAACCCCGTTCCGTTGAACACGTTCACCTGGTCCGCCGGCTGCTGGCCGCAGGAAACAAGCGCCAGCGCCAGCACACCGAAAAGAATCTGTTTCCGCATAGTCTGGTTTCAGGTAAATGGCTATTGGATGCCCCGCTGTTTCTTGATCGCCGCGTAGGCTTCCTGAATCTTCTTGAACTTTTCCTCGGCGGCCTTCTGCACTTCGGGGCCGAGGGTGGCCACCCGGTCGGGATGGTACTTCATGGCCATGCGCCGGTAGGCGGACCGGACTTCGTCGTCCGTCGCCGAAGGGGAGATTTCCAGCACGGTATAGGCCGAATCGGTCTCCTTGTAGTACATGGCGATGATGGAGGCCGCGTCGGTGGACGTGAGCCGGATGGCCGAGGCGATGGCCTCGAGGACGCTCTTCTCGGAAGCGCTGAAATCGCCGTCGGACGTGGCGATGGACACCAGGTACTGGAACAGCTGCAGCCGCTGCGAGTAGTTCATGTTGGCGGCGATCTGGCCGCCCACCGAGTAGATGTTCACCTGCTGGCTGTCCAGCCGCTGCAGGATCTGCTCCGCCTGCGAGGCGGCCTGCTCGCCGAAGTTCGTCCGGATGAACTCCCGGACCGTCCGGAGCTCCGCCGGATGCGTCCTTCCGTCGGCCTTGATGACGGCCGAGGAAAGGACCAGCAGGCTCACGAAGAAGCTGTTCCGCTGTTCGTCGGCCGTGTACCGGCCCTGGCGGGACTGGGTCGACCGGTCCTGAGTGTACGGGCCCTGGCCGGTCTGCCTGCGGTAACTCCCCTGCTCCTGCTGCCGTTCCCAGCCGTCACCGCCGGGCAGCTGGTGCGACCCGTCGATATACGTATCCACCGCCTTGCCGAGCAGATACCCGATCAAGGCGCCGATCGGTCCCCAGGCCACCCAGCCCAGGAACCCGCCGATCCATTTGGCCTTACTCACCGCGTCCCTCCGTCCTTACCGCCTGCGGGCGGCGATGCACTCGATCTCCACGAGCGCGCCCTTGGGCAGCGTCTTCACGGCCACGGCGCTCCGGGCCGGGAACGGCTCGGCGAAGAAGGTCGCATAGACCGCGTTCATCGCGGCGAAATCGCCCATGTCGGCCAGGAAGACCGTCGTTTTCACGACATCGGCCAGTTCCAGGCCGGCGGCCCGGAGGATGGCCTGCGCATTCAGGAGCGACTGGCGCGCCTGTTCGGCGACGCCCCCTTCCGGGAAGGCCCCGGTGGCGGGATCGATGGGCAGCTGCCCGGAAACGAAGACAAGGCCGGCGCCGCTGTCCACGGCCTGGCTGTACGGCCCGATGGCCGCCGGCGCGTCATTGGTACTGATGGGTTTCATTGGCGGTTCATTGATATTCCCCCACCACCTTCAGCAGGCGGTCGGGATAGTTGGAAATGATGGCGTCCACGCCGAGGTCCACCAGGCGGCGCATCTCGTCGGGTTCGTCCACGGTCCAGGTATTGACCTTCATGCCACAGGCGCGGGCCTTCGCGAGGAGGTCGGCGTCCACGTTGCTGTGATGGGCGCTCAACCACTGCGGCGTGAAGTCCAGCTTGCCCATGAATTCGTCGAAATCCTTCTCGTAGTCCTCCACCAGGTAAGCCAGCGTATGGCCGGGATACTTCTCGTTGATGTAGTTGAGCGCGCGCTCGTCGAAGCACTGGATGACCAGGCGGTCGCCGAGGTCCAGGGAGTCGAGCATGGCCATGCACCGGTCCGTGAACGCATGGTATTCCGGCCAGCTCTCTCCCTCGATGCCGTCGTTATAGTCCTGATCGCTCTTGATTTCGATGTCGTAGTGCATCGGATAGTGGCCGTTTTCCTTCGTCCAGGCCTCCACGGCTTCGATCACGTCACGGGCGATGGGCTTCGCGAGCGGCATGCAGTGCTTCTCGGGCCAGGCCGGATTGTACCGGTTGCCCACGTCCCATTTCTGCACCTCGCTGTAGGGCATCTGCCAGAGCCAGGTCTTGGGCTCGCCGAGCAGGACGGGCGTCCCGTCCGGACGGGTGGAATAGCGGGAATGGAAGTATTTGTCATGGGAGAGGACGACGCGGTTGTCCTGCGTGAGGCAAAGGTCCATCTCCAGGGTGTTCACGCCCAGGTTCACGGCATTGAGCATCGCGGGAAGCGTTTCCTCGGGATACAGGCCCATGCCGCCCCGGTGCGCTTCCACCTCCACGACATACTTGGGCTCGACGGGGACGGGCTCCCGCTTGACGGGCTCCTGGGCGGGGCCGTAGCGGAGGAGGGCCGTCACCGGGAAGTGGTCGGATACATAGTCCACGCCCAGGTACGGCTGGCGGATGACGGCGAACTTGTCGCAGCCCTCGAAGCCGGCGTAGAAGACGTAGTCGATGGGCGGATTGCCGGAAACCTTGCCCCAGTCATGCCAGGTATAATCGTTGTCGGTGACCTTGGCCGTCTGGCGGGCATCCTCCATCAGGGTGCGGAGCTCGCCCAGGCACGGGTCGTCCGGGTACACGTTCATGTCGCCCGTGAGGACCATCGGATAGCCGTCCGGATTCATCGCGGCGATGCGGTCCACCAGCAGGAGCAGGCCCCTGCGGCGGGCTTCCTTGCCCACATGGTCCAGGTGCGTGTTCACGAAATAGAAGCTGCGGCCCGCCACCTTGTCCTTCAGCAGGGTCCAGGTAGCCGTCCGGCGGCAGGCGGCATCCCAGCCCAGGGAAGGCTGGAACGGCGTCTCGGAGAGCCAGTAGGTGCCCCATTCCAGGAGCTCGATGCGCTCGGTGTCATAGAACACGGCCATATGCTCGCCTTCGTGGATGCCGTCCTCGCGGCCCACGCCCACGTACTTGTAACCCGGGCAGTGCTCCTCGAAATACGTCAACTGGAAGTCCAGGGCCTCCTGTACGCCGAACACCGCGGGACGCTGGTCCAGGATCATGGCGCAGGCGGCGTCCTTGCGGTTCTCCCACACATGGTCACCGTCCTTGGCCGTCCCGTAGCGGACGTTGAAGGACATCACGGGAAGGGGGTCCACTTTCCCGGGCTGGCAGGAAGGGGCCAGCAGCGGCAGCAGGGCCGCCAGGAAGAGAATGAAAGGTTTACGCATCGCTGTACGTTTTAGTGTCAGTTTACAAAGTTAAAAAACCGACCCAAAAAACGCAAGCGATGCGCACCAAAAAAGAAAGGGTCCGCGCGCTAGAAAGCCCGCTGCTGCAGCTGGTTCAAATCGATCGCGGGATTGTTCGGAATCCGGCCGGGATCGTCCGCGGCGCAGGCCGCCAGCCAGGCGACGATGGTGGCGTTCAGCCGCAGGTCGCCGAGGGCCAGGCGCTCGTAGGTGTCCATGATGGTATGGTAGGTCCGGCCGTACTCGAGCTCATCCTGAATGAACTGGTAGGAAGGCAGGCCCAGGCGATTGAAGGTGACATGGTCCGTGCTGCCGGTGGTCCGGGGCGACAGGTACTGGAACCCCAGGGATTCGATGGGTTTCATCCAGGCCTCGAAGAACGGGAACGCGCCGTCGTTCCGCTCCAGGTAGATGCCCCGGAAGCGGCCGGAGCCGTTGTCCATGTTCAGATAGAGGGCGAACTTGTCGAAGCCGGGCAGTTTCTTGCCATCCTTGAAGAGATAGTTGTCCAGGTAGCCGCGGGATCCGAAGAGGCCCTGCTCCTCTCCGCCCCACAGGGCGAGCCGGATGGTCCGCTTGGGCTTGAAGCCCAGCTGCTTCAGGATGCGCATCGCCTCTACCATCACGATGCAGCCGGAGGCATTGTCGGCCGCGCCGGTGCCGCCGTGCCAGGAGTCGTAGTGGGCGCCGATGAGGACAATCTCGTCCTTCAGCTTGGGATCGATGCCGGGGATTTCGGCATACAGGTTATGGACTTCGGTATCGTTGGAGAAACGGTTGATCAGTTCCAGTTCCATCTCGACCTTCTCGCCGCGGTTGATCAGGCGGATCATCCGGCCGTGATCCTCGAGCGGCATGTTGAGCTCGGGAAGGGGTTCGGGATCCCCAGCCTTGTAGTTGACTCCGGAACCGCTCGGAACATTGAAGGTACCGCTGCCGTTCACGATGCACAGCGGCTTCTCGGTCTTGTAGAAATCGGCCATCAGCTGTCGGAGTTCCATCATGGCCCGGTAATCGTAGGTCGCCCGGCCGCCGTAACGGCCCGAACGCGCTTGGGCGCGGTCGTCCTTGGTCAGGGCCTCCAGCTCCTGCTCGTCATAGCGGGTCGCCAGCGGCTCGAAATTGATCTCGACCGTCCGCGTGGAAGGGATGAGCAGGATCTTGCCGGCCACCTTGCCGCGATATTTCTCGAGGTCTTCCTTGGTCTGGACGTCGAAAACGACGCATTCGCCCTTGACCAGCCCGTCCGTGCTTCCGGACCAGGCCCTGGGGTTCACCGAGAAGGCGCAGTAGTACGGCTTGGTCATGGCCGCATACGTCTTGACGACGTCCCAGCCGCCGCGGGTGAACTCCGTGGCGTAGGCGGAACGGGGATTCGATAGCCCGATTTCGGTGAGCTTGACGAGCATCAGTGAGTCGGCGCGGCGCTTCTGGAGCGAGGCGGTGAGCCGGGATCCGACATAGTCGGTCATGTACTGGGCGAGTTCTTCGACCTGGGAACGGGCCAGGCCTTCCGCCTTGATTCGGGTGGCCCATTCGGCCGATTCGGCGACCTGCGCATACGACACATGGACGCCCATGGCCAGGGCCAGGAGCGACAGGGAGACCAGCAATCTCTTCATAAGCATGGATTTGTAAGAATTACACATGTATAACTCTTACAAAGATAATGATTTTCAGGCACCTTGTACCGCCTGGCCGGATAAAAATCAATCCTGGGAGAAATCCCGGAGTTCCTCGCGGTAGGCGTTGAAGATCTTCGAGCGGGAGAGGAAGCCCACGTACTTGAGGTCATGGTCCACCACCGGCAGGTTCCAGGCGCCGGTCTTGCCGAACTTGCGCATGACGCTGTCCATCGGCTCGTCCGGGTACACGTATTCGGGGGCGGAGCGCATGTAGTTGTAGACCTTGGCCGTATCGTAAAGGTCCGTGCGGAACATGTCCCGGCGGATGTCGGAGAGGTCCACGTACCCCTGGAAGCGTTTCTTGCCGTCCAGGACCGGGAAGACGTTGCGCCGGGAGACGGCCACGGCCTCGACGAGGGCGCCCAGGCTGTCGTCGACGCGCACCGGCGTGAAGTCCGTCTCCACGAGGGATTCCGTCTTCAGGAGCGTGAGGACGGCCTGGTCGGAATCGTGGGTGAGGAGCTCGCCCGTCTGCGCGATGCGCTTCGTGTAGATGGAGTATTTCTCGAAGATGCGGGTGGTGGCATAGGAGATGGCCGCCGTCAGGATGAGGGGCATCAGGAGCCCGTAACCGCCAGAGATCTCAGCGATCAGGAAGATGGCCGTGAGCGGCGCCTGCATCACGCCCGCCATCAGGCCGGCCATGCCCACGAGCACGAAATTGGGCACCGGCACCTGTCCGGGAAGGACCAGGTTGAGGGAAGCGGACAGGACATAGCCCGCGATGGCCCCCACGAAGAGCGTGGGGCCGAAAGTACCGCCCACGCCGCCGCCGGCGTTCGTGAAAGTCATCGCGAACACCTTCAGAAGCAGGACCAGGGCGAAGAACCACACGGCGCCGTCCGCCTGCCCGTTCAGAAGAAGCGTGACATCGTCATACCCTTCGCCGTACAGCGGCGGGAAGAGGAAAATCAGGAGGCCGAGCCCCAGGGCGCACAGCGCCCAGCGGAGCCAGGGGCTCTTCATCTTGCCGAAACCGTCCTCCAGCCAGATCGTCATCTTGATGAAATACAGCGAGCAGAATCCGCAGAAAGCGCCCAGCAGGAGGTAGAACGGGATGTTCCGCATCGAGAAGGCCACCAGCGAGCAGGCGAACTGCGTATCGCGACCGAGCAGGAGGTAAGAGACCATCGTCGCCGACACCGACGAAAGCAGCAGCGGCAGGAGGGAGCTCATGGACAGGTTAAACAGGAGGATCTCCAGGGTGAACAGGACGCCGGCGAGGGGGGCGTTGAAAATGCCCGCCACCGCGCCGGCCGCGCCGCAGCCCAGCAGCTGCGTCATCCCCCGGTAGGAAAGGCCCATGTACCGGCCCAGGTTGGAGCCGATGGCCGCGCCCGTGTACACGATCGGGGCCTCGGCGCCCACGGAGCCGCCGAAACCGATGGTGAGGGCGCTCGTGACCAGCGACGAGTACATGTTGTGACGTTTGATCTTGGACTCGTTCTTGGACACGGCCTGCAGGACCTTCGTCACGCCGTGGCCGATGTTGTCCCGGACGATGTACCGGACGATGAGGAAACTCAGGAGCATGCCCACGCCGGGCAGGAACAGGTACAGCCAGTTCGCTCCTCCGACCAGATTCTCCAGTCCATGATGGATGCCGCGGATGGTCACCTTCAGCAGGACGGCCGCCAAACCGCACAGCACCCCGGTCACCACCGACAGGACGGGGATCTGACTCCGGACCGGCAGGGAATGCAAAAGGGCCCTCAGCGGGCCCCAGATGTATTTTACGATCTTGTTTTCCAAGGCTTATTCGTCGTCGGAGCCGCTGCCGTACTGGGCGATGTTGTCGTCGGGCAGGGTTTCGCCGGCCGCATCGGAGGCGTCGGCGCTGCCGCCAGCCACGGCCTCGTTCTCGGCGTCTTCCTCGCCTTCGAGCCAGCGCTCGACGTCTTCGAGGTCGTCGGTCTTCACGTTGATCTTCACGAGGTAGATGGCGTCGGGAATCTCCACGGTCACGGCGTAGAAGGTAGTGCCGTCCGGCTTCGGGTATTTCACGAGGTCGGTCAGGTAATCGGAAAATCCACGGGGATATTTCTCAGCAAAGGCGGCAGCAAGTTCCGGATTCAGGGGCATCTTCTCAAAACTTACGACGTGTCTTTTCTTGTTGTCAGCCATCTGTAGTCGGGTTTAAGTTTACGGGTGCAATATTAATTCCCTTTTTTTGATTTGGCAATACCCTCCCGACTTTTTTTTGACGAATTCTTGAAGAAAAAGGATTTCTGCATGCGTTTCCGTTCCATATCCCGCTCCGTGAACACCGGCTTGAGGTCGCGCGGGTCGTAGCCGGACCAGAACATGACGGAGGAAGTGGTCATCGGCGTGGGCGTGAAATCCTGGACCTGATCCATCCAGATGCCCCGGAGGGCCGGGTGGTTCGCCAGGCGCTCCATGTCCTTGAGCGTGCACCCGGGATGCGAGGAGATGAAGTACGGAACCAGGCCCACGTGGGTCCCCGCCTCGCGGTTCACGCGGTCGAATTCCTTCCGCAGCCGCTCGAACAGGCGGAAGGAAGGCTTGCCCATCTTCTGAAGCACATGGTCCTCGGTATGCTCCGGCGCCACCTTCAGGCGCCCGGAGGTATGGTCCAGGACCAGTTCCTTCAGGTACGGCTTCGAACTCTCGTCGACAAAGCCGTCCTCGGTCAGGAACAGGTCGTAGCGGATGCCGCTGCCGATATAGGAATGCCGGATGCCCTTGGTGCTGTCGATGCGGTGGTACAGGTCCAGCAGCCGTGTATGGTCGCAGTCCAGGTTCGGGCAGCGCGCCGGGAACAGGCACGACCGCCGCTTGCACTTCGCGCAGATCTCCTGGTTCTTCCCGTGCATCCCGTACATGTTGGCCGTGGGCGCGCCCACGTCGGAAATGTTTCCCGCGAAATCCGGCAGGTTGTTCAGCGCCCGCACCTCCTTGAGGATGGACGCCTCGCTGCGGGAGGAGATGAATTTCCCCTGGTGCGCGGCGATCGTGCAGAAATTGCACCCGCCGAAGCATCCCCTGTGCGTGCACACCGAGAACTTGATCATGTCATACGCCGGAATCCGCTTCCCCTTGTACCGGGGATGCGGCAGCTTCGTGAAGGGCAGGTCCCAGTACGAGTCCATCTCCTCGGTGGTCGCCGTCGGATACGGCGGGTTGATCTGCACGTACCCCTCCCCCACCGGCTCGACGATCGTATCGGGATGCATCATGTTCGCATGCGTCTCGATCCAATGGAAATTCTCCGCGAACTTGAACTTGTCCTTCCGGCATTCCTCAAAGCTGTGGAGCACCAGGACACCTTCCTTTTCCTTCCAGGCGCCGGTCTTGTAGACCGCAATCTGCGGGATCGCCTCCATGCGGTGGCGGTTCCATCCGTTCTCGATGCCCTTTGTCAGCGCGAGCATCGGGCGTTCGCCCATGCCGTAGCAGAGGTAGTCGGCGCCGGAGGTGACGAGGATGGAGGGCATCAGGCAGTCTTTCCAGTAGTCGTAGTGCGTCAGGCGGCGGAGGGAGGCCTCGATGCCGCCGATGATGACCGGGACATCCGGATAGAGTTCCTTGAGGATCTTCGTATAGACGGTGACGGCGTAATCCGGCCGGGCGCCCGCCTTGCCGTCGGGGGTGTAGGCGTCGTCATGCCGGAGACGCTTGGAGGCGGTGTAGTGGTTCACCATCGAGTCCATCGCCCCCGAATTGACCCCGAAATAGAGCCGCGGAGCCCCCAGCTTGCGGAAATCCCGGAGGTCGTCCCGCCAGTTGGGCTGGGGCACGACGGCAACCCGGTAGCCCCATTTCTGGAGCCACCGGGCGATGACGGCCGTCCCGAAGGACGGATGGTCCACGAACGCGTCGCCGGTCACCATGATTACGTCGATGTAATCCCAACCCAGCGCCTGCACCTCCTTCACGGAGGTCGGGAACATATACGCGTTCTCGGGCTGCATTCTATTTCTTGCGGGCTTCGATCTTCTTGCGGAGGGAAGTCGAGAGGTCGACCTTTCCGTACTGGTCGGAGCGGTCCAGCCACTTGACGGCCAGGTTCAGGTCGCCCATCATATAGAAGGCGAGGGCCGTGTTGTAGCAGGCGCAGGCGCGCCTGGTGTAGCTGTTATCGTCGATCTTCTTCATCCAGATGTCCGCGGCCTTCTTCCACTTCATGTCGTAGGCGTAGGAGGCGGCGGTGACCCAGTCGCTGTCCCAGCCCTCGAAGTAGTACAGCGAATACGCCTCTTCCTTCCAGGTGGGGACGAAACGGTTCGAGATCTGCTTGCCCACCAGTTCGGCGCCCCAGTCCTTGGATTTCAAGGCCTTCTCCTTCAGGAAATCCTTCGCGGTCACGCCGTTGGAGAACACCTGGCTGCGAAGGATGCTGCTGCCGCGGAAGATGTGCAGCTTGTCCTCCTTGTCCATGCTGTCATAGACGAAGAGCTTCGCGTTGTACGGAACCTGCGCATTGGACACGAAGGCGGAATCCACGCTCACGGGATTCTTCACGGAAACGGGGTCCGACAGGGCCACTTCCCCGAAGGTGGGCGGGCCCAGCAGGAAGACGACATCGTCGCCGCTGTCCATCACCAGGCCGTGCATCAGGTCCAGGGACACGGAGTCCATGGGGATCTTGTACACGCCGATGGCCTCGTTGCCGGCGAAATAGTCTTCCTCGAGGCTGCGGGCGAGGCTGGAGGCCACGCCGTTGCTGAACGTGGTGTCCGCCTTCCCGTCATCCATGTACACGACGGACATCGACTTCCGGCTCAGGTCGATGCCGGATTTCGACGGGTGGCGCATATCCACGTTAAAGGTCAGGGTCTGGGGCGAACAAGCGGCCAGCGCCAGGGCGGCGAGCCCCAAGGTCAGGGTGAATCTTCTCATAATTCCACAAGTTCTGCAGTCAAATCATACTCGTCGGCGGAGACGACCTTCACCCGGAAGAAGCTGCCGACCAGGGAGTAGGGTTCGACACCCCCGAACCGGTCCGGCTCGTACTTCACCAGGATCTCGCCGTCCACTTCCGGGCTTTCGAATTCGCTGCGGCATACGAAGACGCCGTCCACGAAGTCGTCCGCCAGGACACGGACTTCCGTCCCCACACGCGAAAGATTATATGCAAGAGAAATGCCACGCTGCAGTTCCATCAGGCGGGAAAGGCGCAATTTCTTCGTCCGCGGGGTGATCGCGTCCTGGAAATGGTCCGCACCGTAGGTGCCTTCCTCCTCGGAATAGGCGAAGGCGCCGAGGCGCTCGAAGCGGGCTTCCTCCACGAACTGGAGCAGCTGCCGGAAGGCGTAGGGCGTCTCGCCGGGATGGCCCACGATCATCGTCGTGCGGAGCACCACTCCCGGGACTCTCTCCCGCATCCGGCGGATGAGTTCCCGCGTCCAGGCGCCGTCCACGTGGCGGTGCATATTGGCCAGGACCGGGTCCGAAATGTGCTGCAGGGGGATGTCCATGTAGCGGCAGACCTTGGGATTGTCCGCCATCTCGTCCAGGACGTCCTCCGGGAAGTCGGCCGGGTAGGAGTAGTGGATGCGGAGCCACTCGATGCCTTCCACGGCGGAAAGGCGGCGGAGGAGTTCCGCCAGCGAGCGCTTCTTGTACAGGTCCAGGCCGTAGTAGGTCGTGTCCTGGGCGATAATCACCAGCTCCCGGACGCCCTGGGCGGCCAGGTCTTCCGCCTCCTGGACGAGCGTTTCCATCGGCACGGACTTGTGCGGACCGCGGATGTGCGGGATGGCGCAGTAGGAGCAGCGCCGGTCGCAGCCTTCCGAAATCTTGAGGTAGGCGTAGGGATGGATGCCGTCCGTGCGGACGCGGCGGTGGGCCGAGGCCGGGTCCGGCCGGCAGCCGAGCGCCCGGACGACGGGGTCCAGGTCCCGCGCGCCGAACCAGCCGTCCACCTCCGGGATGAGGTCCGGCATCTCGCGGCTGTAGCGCTGGGAGAGGCAGCCGAACACCAGGAGGCGTCCGATCTCCCCGTCCTTCTTGCGCTGGACGGAAGCCAGGATGGTCTGGATGGACTGTTCCTTGGCGTCGCCGATGAAGCCGCAGGTGTTGATCAGCTGGACGTCGACGGGGCGCACTTCCTCTTCCGGCACGATCTCATAGGAGTTCCGTACCTGATACAGGAGATGTTCCGTGTCCACCGTGTTCTTGGAACACCCCAGGGTGATGACCTGCAGGGTGGGCATCTAGGCCTCGGGCTCGGCGGCCTCCTCGTCCTCTTCCACGAAGTCGAGGGAGGCGAAGTTCTTCAGCTCGTTGTACCAGTCCACGACCTTCTTCATGTGGGACACGTAGAAGCGGTCGCCGTCGTAGTCGGGGACGGCCTTCCCGAAGAGAGCCTTGAGTTCCTCCGGATCGGCCTTGGAGGAGGGCGCGTCGGCGTCGCCGAGGACGGACTGGAGCTTGAGGAAGACTTCCTTGAGCTTCAGTTCCCCTTCCAGCGTGTAGATGGAGATGTCCGCGAGGGTGGTGATGCCGGCGTTCGCCGCGAAGTTCGCGCGCTTGTGGTCGCGGAGAGATTCCGCGATGGCGCCGCTGCGGGACTGGGCGATATAGGAGAACAGTCCGCGCTGACCGCGGACGGAAAGGATTTTGGCAAGGTCGGTTTTCATGATATGCTCTTGTTTTATAGTTTACAAAGATACGAATAAATTCAGAAAAACGCGGTCCGTCTCCGCGGAAAGGGCGTCCAGCGAAGCGTCGTTCCGGAGGACGGCGTCCACGCGGGCGGGGTCGAAGCGCTGCTGGCGGATGCGGCGGAGCGCCGCTTCGGGATCCGAGCCGTCCCGGGCCACGGAGCGCGCCACGCGGACCGCCTCGGGCGCGTCGACCAGGACCACCTTGTCGCCCACCCCGTCGAAGACCGGGCAGGACAGGATGATGGCCGATTCCAGCACGACGAAGGGCACGGGGCCGTAGGTCCATCCCTTCGGGCGCTGCCAGCGCTTCCAGCGGCGGAAATCCGCCAGCACGGCGGGGTGGACGACCGCTTCCACGGCGGCCTTCCGCTCCGGGTCGGAGAAGATGAGGGAGGCCAGTTTCGCGCGGTCCAGGCGGCCGTCGGCGGCCCGGAGGCCGGCGCCCAGCGCCGCTTCCAGCCGCCCGACGAGAGCAGGGTCGCGGTCATACAGGGACTTGGTCCGGGAATCCGAGTCGTACACGGGGACACCCCGCGCCTTGAGCAAGGCGGCGACGGCGGACTTGCCGCTGCCCATACCGCCGGTGAGGATGACCGTCTTCATGGGGTCAGTCGGTCTCGATGCAGTCGAACACGGCCGGTTCCACCCGGTAGTCGAGCACCCCGCGCGGCAGCTCCCGCACCCGGGGCACGCAGCGGCCGGACAAGGAGGAGGCGAAGTCCTCGTAGTCGATGAACAGGTCGAAGGATTCGAACGGGTCGCGGCCCACCGGGAAGATGCAGTGCAGGACGACGGTCGCCCGGGACGGAAACACGTCCAGGTGGTGGCCGCCGGGCGCGTTCCGGACCGAGACCGGGAGCTCGGAGCGGAGCTCCACATAGCGGGAAACCGGAAGCTCGTAGGAAATCTGCTCGTCGGAAAGTCGCACGCCCTTGATCTTGCGGAGCCGGAGGACGCCGTGCTGCGCCTCATGGACATCGTCCGGGAAGACCTGGGCCGTGGACACGTGGTCCACCAGGTCCAGCCGCGCCTTCTCGCCGTACACGGTCACCGAATCCGGCGTGATCTTGAGCGGGCCGGAGGCCATGTACTGCGAGCGGTAGGTGAAATCGCCGGTGAAATTGACGGGAACGCGCTTGTTGTTCTCCTGCGGGAACATGAAGTAGAGCGTGTCGGTGATGATGTCCTCCACGTCCACCTTGTCCCCGAAGATCTGCCGCAGGTAGTTGTTCATCACGTTGCCCGTGACGAAGAAACGGTCGCCCGTCCCGTGGCGGAGGTCCGCCCGGTCGAACGCGACCTGGACGGGCCGCCGGGACCGGCGGGTCCCCTCCCGGAGCAGGCGGAAGCCCTCCGCGCGGCAGCGGGCGGAGAGCATCGCCGAATTGGACGAGAGGTTGCTGTAGCCCTGGATGTTGCATTCCGCGACAACGGGAACCCCCAGCACGCCCGAGTAGGACCGGGACAGGTTGCTGAGGAACCAGATGAGCAAGGCGATGACCAGGGAGGTGGCGAAAAGGAGCCACTCCCTGCCCCGCAGCGGCAGCCGGAATTTCCGTTTCACGGAAGGAGGAGGCCTACTGCTGGATGTCGGTGGTGTCCTTGGTGAGGACCTGCTTCGCGACGCGGAGCTTGGTGTCGCCGTCCACGCGGACGAGGGCGGTGCGGTCGTTCACCTCGACGATCTCGCCGAAGATGCCGCTGTTGCCGATGATCACCTTGTCACCCTTCTTGAGGGCGTTCTGGAAGGCCTCGAGCTCTTTCTGCTGCTTGCGCTGCGGCCGGATCATGAAGAAATACATGACGACGAACATGAGCAGGAGGAGGATCCACATGGAAGCGCCGCCGCCGGGCTGGGCCTGCGGGGCCGGGGTCTCGAGAAGAAGGAAAAGAGTCTTCATATTCTGTGATTTTTGTGATTGCTAAAGGAGTCCCTTGCCTGTCTTGTGGATGCGGCCTTCGGCCTCGCTTTCCTTGATCAGGCGGTCCAGGATGCCGTTCACGAAGGAGCGGCTCTTGGGGGTGGAATAGAACTTGGAGATTTCCACGTACTCGTTGATGGTGACCTTCACGGGGATTTCCGGGAAGGTTTCGGCCTCGGCGAGGCCCATCGCGATGAGGACGATGTCCGTGGTGAAGAGGCGGTCGCGGTCCCATCCGCGGACGGAGCCCGCCACCTTGTCATAGTACTCGGAGAACCGGCCGAAGGCCGCGGTGAGGAGGCGCTTCACGAACTGGCCGTCGCTGTCCACGTTCTTGCCCTGCGCGGCGAGCATGTCGCTCTGGTACAGGGGCGGCAGCTCCCAGCGGCCCGCGCGGGCGATGTCGTCCAGGCTGCGGATGACCTGCGTGAGGGCGTAGGGAAGGTCGTCGGTCCAGTAGATGGAGCGGTCCTCGAGGATCTGCCAGAGGGCGTCGTTGTCCTCGAATTCGTTCTCGAAGATCTTCTTGAAGATGCGGACGTCCTGCGCGAGGGAAATCTCCGGATCCGCGAGGTAGGCGGCGTAATACGGACGGGTGAGGATGGTTTCGTAGAGCTGGTTCACCAGGGCGTCGTCCTGGTCCCAGGAGAGCTTCTTGCGCTCCAGGAGCTTCTGGAAGTCGGGATCCTCCGCAAGGAGCGGGGCGAGGGCGTTGCGGACGAACTTGAGGTTCGGATGGAGCTCTTCCTCGGTGGGGTTGAACTTGTGGCTGGCCGCTTCCGCGCGCCGGGCGGCCTCCGCCGTGAGCGGGCCCGCGATGGACAGCATCAGCAGGTAGAGGTCCCGCGTCGCCTCGCAGGAGATATCCAGGGCGGAGAGGGCTTCGTTGAGGGTCATCGTCCGGTTTTCGGCATAGGAATACAGGACTTTGAAGGCCTTGATCCGCAGAATTCTTCGATTCAGCATAGCTTTCAAATAATTTGTACAAAGTTAGCGATTTTTAAATAATTTCCCTACATTTGTGAACAAATCGAATTTAAGGACATAGCTATGTACAGTGAAGATTACGAGAGGGCCCGCGCCCAGGAGCGAAACACGGAAGACGTCTATTCGAAGCCGGTCCGTGCAGGAAAGCGTACCTACTTTTTCGATGTCAAGGCCACGAAGGGGAACAACGATTTCTACCTGACCATCACCGAAAGCAAGCGCCGCCAGGAGCATGACGGCACTTTCTCCTACGACAAGCACAAGATATTCCTCTACAAGGAGGACTTCGAGAAATTCGCCGAGGGGCTCGAGGACGCCGTCGCCTTCATCCGCGCCCGCCTCGGGCAGGTCGAACCCCGCGGAAACGCCGCGGAAGACGCCCCGGGCAAGTCCTTCACCGACGTCAACTTCGACGAATTCTAAACCTTGACCGGCCGCCCGCGCGCTGCCGGTTTTTTTGACTTCGGACTATGATTCTTCTGCGGAACATCCAGCTGGACGGCGCCCCGGTGAACCTCTTCATCCAGGGGTCCCGCATCCACCGTATCCTCCCCTTCCCTGAAACGGAAGGCCTCGTCGCCGACGAGACCGTGGACTGCGCCGGCAAGGCCGTCATCCCGGGTTTCATCAACATGCACACCCATGCGGCCATGATCATGCTCCGGGGCATCACCGAGGACGTCCCCCTGCACGACTGGCTCTCGAAGATCTGGGAGATGGAGGCGAAGATGGACGAGGAGTTCATCTACTGGGGTACGAAGGCGGCCTGCCTGGAGATGATCCGGAGCGGCACCACCACCTTCAACGACATGTACTGGTTCGCCCCCTACGCGCGGCAGGCGGCGGTGGAGATGGGCATCCGCCCCTACATCTCCTTCGTCATCCTGGACCGGTTCGACCCGGAGATCGCCGCCAAGCAGAAGCGCAAGTGCATCGAGCTCTATGAGCGCTCGAAGGACTGGGGCGAAGCCTCCCACCTCGCGATGTCCGTCCATGCGGTCTATACCGTGAGCGAGGAGATGATCCTCTGGGCCAGCCAGTTCGCCGTGGACCACGGCATGAAGCTGCACATCCACATCTCCGAGACCGAGAAGGAGAACATCGACTGCCGGAAGGCCCATGGCGGCCTCTCCCCCACCGAATACCTCGATTCGCTGGGCGTGCTGGGGCCGCACGTGATCGCGGCGCACACCATCTGGCTCAGCGACAACGACGTGGAAATCCTGGGCCGGCACCGGGTGAACTGCGTGCACAACATCAACTCCAACGCGAAGCTCGCCTCCGGCTACCGCTTCCGCTACGACGACCTGAAGCGCGCCGGCGCGACCATCTGCCTGGGCACGGACGGCGCCTCCTCCTCCAACAACCTGGACATGCTCGAGACGATGAAGACGACGGCCCTCTTCCAGAAAGCCTGGGAGAACGACCCGTCCGCGATGCCGCTCCACGACCTGATGGACGCCGCCACCGTGAACGGCGCGCGCGCCCTTGGCCTGGACACCGGCGTCGTCCGGGAAGGCGCCATCGCTGACCTTTCCATCGTGGACATCGACAACTCCTACTTCATCTCCCCCGGCTCCTTCCTGGCGAACCTCGTGTACGCCGCGCACAGCGACACCATCTCCTCGGTCATCGCGAACGGGCGCTTCGTCATGCGGGACCGCGTCATCCCCGGCGAGGCGGAGATCCTCGCCGAAGCCCGCAAAGTACTGAAACAGATACAATAACACTATATTTCACCCAACTATGGACCCTCGAATCGAAAGGATCAAGAATGCGGCGGATTACCTGGTCGGCGTCCTCGCCGGCCGGCAGCCCGAAATCGGCATCGTGCTGGGCAGCGGCCTCGGCAAGCTGGCCGACCAGATCGCGGACCCGCTCGTCATCCCCTACAAGGACATCCCCGGTTTCCCGGTCTCCACGGCCATCGGCCACAAGGGGAATTTCATCGTCGGCACCCTCGGCGGCAAGACCGTGATCGCCATGCAGGGCCGCATCCACTACTACGAAGGCTACGGGATGGACCTCGTCGTCCTCCCCATCCGCGTGATGATGTCCCTCGGCATCGGGAAACTCTTCGTTTCCAACGCCGCCGGCGGCGTGAGCTTCCAGCTCCACGTCGGCGACCTGATGATCATCAAGGACCATATCAACTTCCTCCCGAACCCGCTCATCGGCCCGAACCTGGACTACCTGGGGCCGCGGTTCCCGGACATGACCCGTCCGTACGACCCCGCGCTCATCAAGCTGGCGAAGGACATCGCCGAAGAGCAGGGCATCGACCTCAAGGAAGGCGTATACGTGGGCGGCACCGGCCCGTCCTACGAGACGCCGGCGGAGTACAAGTACTTCCGCCTGATCGGCGGCGACGCCGTGGGCATGAGCACCATCCCGGAGGTCATCGCCGCCCGTCACGCGAACGTGCCCGTGTTCGGCATCTCGGTCATCACGAACGAAGCGCACGACGACTATGCCGAGGACTATGTCAATGACGGCGATGACGTCGTGACCGCCGCCAACGCCGCGGCCGACAAGATGACTGGCCTTATCCGTAAAATGATTGAAAGATTGTAACTTATGACTGACACTTTACGCGCCATACACGCCGCCTCCGACGCCCTCGTCGAGCGGCTGGGAGGACGGAAGCCCGTGATCGGCATCGTCCTCGGCAGCGGCCTCGGCATGCTGGCCGACCAGATCGAGAACCCCCTCGTCATCCCCTACAGCGAACTCCCCGGATTCCCCGTATCCACGGCCATCGGCCACAAGGGGAACTTCATCGTCGGCACCCTCGGCGGGAAGTGCGTGATCGCGATGCAGGGCCGCATCCACTACTACGAAGGCTACCCGATGCACCTGGTGGTCCTCCCCATCCGGGTGATGATCCGCATCGGCATCCAGTACCTGTTCGTCTCCAACGCGGCGGGCGGCACGAACCTCAGCTACCACGTGGGCGACCTGATGATCATCCGCGACCACATCAACCTGATCCCGAACCCGCTCATCGGCCCGAACCTGGACGAGTTCGGCCCGCGGTTCCCGGACATGACCCGTCCGTACGATCCCGGCCTCATCCTGAAGGCGGAAGAGATCGCCGCCTGGGAGGGAATCTCCCTCCAGAAGGGCGTCTACGTCGCCGTCACCGGCCCCTGCTATGAGACGCCGGCCGAATACCGCTACTTCCGGAACATCGGCGCCGACGCCGTGGGCATGAGCACCGTCCCTGAAGTCATCGTGGCCCGCCACAGCAGCATCCCCGTCTTCGGCATGTCCGTCATCACCGACGTGGCCCACGCCACGGACGACGAGGACTACGTTACCGACGGCGAGGCGATCGTCGAGGCGGCCAATGCGGCGGCCGACCGGATGACCGTGATTTTCAAAAGATTGGTCGAACAGCTCTAAACCCTTGCTTTCATTCAATTTTTTGGGGTAAAAACGAGCGATAATAAAAGAATTTTATTAAATTTGCACGAATTAGGCACCGAACCGGTCATGCTTGAAGAAGTACGCAAACACATCGAAAAGCTGATTGCCCGCTATGAGGCTGAGAAAGTGGAGAACGAGCGTCTCCGCGCAGAGTTACAAGCGTGCAAGGAAACCGGCGAGGCCTACAGGAGACAAGTCTTGGAACTCGAGTCCACGATAGAAACCCTGAAATTGACTGAAGCCTTTACCGCCGGCGGCGACCACCGCGCCGCCAAAGAGAAGTTGGATCAACTGATACGGGAGGTCGACAAGTGCATCTCCTGGCTGGAAAGTTAGCATATGGACCAGAAAATCAGCATCAAGATCGCAGAACGGACGTTCAACCTGACCGCCCCCACCCCCGAGAAGGAGGAGGTCATCCGCCTGGCCGCGGACGCCATCAACCGGCGTCTCGAGACCTACACCCGGTCCAATCCGGGCAAGACGCTGGTGGAGCTCCTGTCCGTGGTGGCGCTCAACGAATGCGCATGCCGGATCGCGCTCCAGCGCGAGAAGGCCGCCCAGGAAGCGGAAGCGGAACAGCTCGGCAAGGACATGGCGAACTATCTGGCCCAGATGGAAAAATGACATAGCCGCCGCGCATCCCCCTCTGAAAACAACGTAATACAACGTACCGAGTTTACTCAGACCAGGGATGACGGGCCCAGGTGACCCGAACGGGGATTCCGCCGCGAGGCGGGACGTGGGATATCAGCAACTGGTCGGAACTCAAATCTTATCCATAAGATTTTCCGACATGGATGGCGGCGGTTTTTTTCTACCAGGCAGTCTCCGAAAGGGGCCTGCCTGATTTATTTTTGTGCAAAAACACTTAAAACACAATATATTATGAACATCGTATCGTTACTCATCGGATTCATCGTCGGGGCCGCGCTGGCCTTGGCGGCCTACATACTCATCCGGAAATCCATCCTCCGGGGCAAGCGGGACGAAATCCTCGAGAAGGCCGAGATCGAAGCGGAGAAGATCAAGAACGACAAGATCATCCAGGCCAAGGAGAAGTTCCTCAACCTCAAGGCGGAGCACGAGGAATACGTGAACAACAAGAACGCCCAGATCCGCGACGCGGAATCCCGCGTGAAGCAGAAGGAGAACACCCTGAACCAGAAGATGGGCGAGCTGGACCGCAAGAGCAAGGAGGTGGACAATGTCAAGGCTTCCCTGAAGGGACAGCAGGACGCCCTCAAGCGGAAGGAAGAGGAGTGCGACCGCCGCATCGAGCAGGCGAACCGCCAGATCGAGTCCATCGCCGGGATGACGGCCCAGGAGGCCAAGGCCCAGCTGATGGAGAACATGAAGGCCGAAGCCCGCACCGAGGCCCAGGCCTACATCAACGACACCATCGACGAAGCCCGCCTGAACGCCGCGAAGGAAGCCAAGCGCATCGTCATCAACACCATCCAGCGCACGGCCACGGAGACGGCCATCGAGAACGCCGTCACCACCTTCCCGATCGACAATGACGAGATCAAGGGCCGCATCATCGGCCGCGAGGGCCGCAACATCCGCGCCCTGGAGGCCGCCACCGGCGTCGAGATCGTCGTGGACGACACCCCGGACGCCATCATGCTGTCCGCCTTCGACCCGGTCCGCCGCGAGGTCGCCCGCCTGGCCCTGCACCAGCTCGTGATCGACGGCCGCATCCATCCGGCCCGCATCGAGGAAGTCGTGACGAAGGTCCAGAAACAGCTCGAGGACGAGATCCTCGAGACCGGCAAGCGCACCTGCATCGACCTCGGCATCCACGGGATGTCCATGGAGCTCGTCCGCCTGATCGGCCGCATGAAATACCGTTCCTCCTACGGACAGAACCTGCTGCAGCACTCCCGCGAAGTCGCGAACATCTGCGCCATCATGGCCTCCGAACTGGGCCTGAACCCGAAGATCGCCAAGCGCGCCGGCCTCCTGCACGATATCGGCAAGGTGTCCGAGGAAGAGCCCGACCTGCCGCACGCCCTGCTGGGCATGCGCCTCGCGGAGCAGTTCAAGGAGAAACCCGAGATCTGCAACGCCATCGGCGCGCACCACGAGGAAACCGAGATGACCTCCCTCTACGCGCCGATCGTGCTCGTGGGCGACGCCATCTCCGGCGCCCGTCCCGGCGCCCGCCGCGAGGTGATCGAATCCTACATCAAGCGCCTCAAGGGCATGGAAGACCTCGCCGCGGCCTATCCGGGCGTGACGAAGTCCTACGCCATCCAGGCCGGCCGCGAGCTCCGCGTCATCGTGGGCGCCGACCAGGTGTCCGACGCCGAGGCCGAAGTCCTCTCCGGCGAGATCGCCAAGAAGATCCAGGACGAGATGACCTATCCGGGCCAGGTGAAGATCACCGTCATCCGGGAAACGAGATCGGTGGCGTATGCGAAATAGGCTCCTGCTTGCTGCGGCAGCGCTTTTTGCGAGCGTTGCCGTTTTTGCCCAGGAACCGTCCGTGACCTGGAAGGTCGCGTCCAAGGAGGTTTCGGAGGGCACGTATGAATTGACCTTCACCGGCAAGATCGAGGACGGGAAGCACATCTATGGCGTCAATCCCGGCATCGGCAATCCCGTGGAGGTGGAATACACCACCCCGGTCACGGCCGGTCCGCTGCAGGAAGTGACGAAGCCGACGAAGTACAAGGACGACCTCGTCTTCTTCGGCAAGGCCGTGTTCTCGCAGGAAGTGACCGTGGAATCCGGCAAGACCGTGGAGGGCGCCATCACCTGGCAGGCCTGCACGGAGGACCCGGCCGATGCGGCCGCCCACCAGACGGCCATCGGCGATCCCGAGGACGCGAAGGACCGCGGCGGCCTGTGGGCCCTCATCATCGAGGCCATCCTCTGGGGCTTCGCGATGCTCCTGACGCCCTGCGTGTTCCCGATGATCCCGATGACGGTCTCCTTCTTCCTGAAGGGGTCGGAGAACGCGCACCAGGGCCGGTTCAAGGCCTTCATGTACGGTCTGTTCATCGTCCTGCTGTACACGGTGCCCATCAGCGTCATCATCGGCCTCACCCGCCTGCTCGGCGGCGAGACCGTGACGGCCGACATCTTCAACTGGCTGGCGACGCACTGGCTCCCGAACCTCATCTTCTTCCTCGTGTTCATGGTCTTCGCCGCGTCCTTCTTCGGGGCGTTCGAGATCGTGCTCCCCTCCTCCTGGCAGAACAAGAGCGACGCGAATTCGAGCAAGAAGGGCCTCGCAGGCGTGTTCTTCATGGCCCTCACCCTCGTGCTGGTGTCCTTCTCCTGCACGGGCCCGATCGTGGGCTCCGTCCTGATCAAGTCCACCCAGGGCGAGTTCTGGACGCCGATGGTCACGATGCTGGCCTTCTCGGTGGCCTTCGCCCTCCCCTTCACCATCTTCGCCCTGTTCCCGCAGCTGCTGAAGAAGATGAAGAGCGGTTCCTGGCTGAACTCCGTGAAGGTCGTGATGGGCTTCGTGGAAGTCGCCTTCGGCTTCAAGTTCCTCTCCGTCGCGGACCAGACCTATCACTGGGGCCTGCTGGACCGGGAAGTGTACCTCGCCATCTGGATTGTGGTCTTCGCCCTGCTGGGCTTCTACCTGCTCGGGAAGATCCGCTTCACGCACGATGAGCCGGTGGAAAAGATCGGCGTCACCCGCCTCGCGCTCGCCATCGCCGTATTCTCCTTCGTCGTGTATATGGTCCCGGGCATGTTCGGCGCCCCGCTGAAGGCCCTCTCGGGCTATCTCCCGCCCATCTCGACCCAGGATTTCATCATCGCCAACTATGCCGAGGGACAGGTCGCCGGAACGGCTTCCGCCCCCTCTGCAGACCCGAACCGCTACGGCCTCCACATCGCCCACAACCTGCCGGGGTATTTCACGCTGGAAGAGGGCCTCGCGGCCTCCAAGGCCTCCGGCAAGCCCGTTTTTGTCGATGTCACCGGCCACGGCTGCACCAACTGCCGCGAGATGGAAGCCCGCGTCTGGAGCGACCCGGAAGTCCTCCGCCGCCTGCGCGACAACTTCGAGATCGTCGCCCTGTACACCGACGACAAGCAGAAGCTACCGGAGAGCGAGTGGTTCACCACCCCCGCCGGCAAGACGCTCAAGACCCTGGGCAGCGTGAACTCCTACATCGCCCGCACGCGCTTCGAAGTGAACGCGCAGCCCAACTACCTCATCCTCTCCCCCGAGGGTGAAGTCCTCGCGGGTCCCCGCGGATACAACCTGTCCATCCCCGGATTCATCCAGTTCCTGGACAGCGCCCTCTGATTGTCATTTCGAGCTTGCCGAGAAATCTGAAATGTCCGAGATAGAACCGCTGATCGCCGACCTGGCGCTGATCCTGATCTGCGCGGGCCTGATGACGCTCGTCTTCAAGAAGCTCAAGCAGCCGCTTGTGCTGGGCTACATCGTGGCCGGCTTCATCGCCAGCCCGCATTTCGCCCTGACGCCCTCGGTCATCGACACCGCCAGCATCCACACCTGGTCGGACATCGGCGTGATCTTCCTCCTGTTCGCCCTCGGCCTGGAATTCAGCTTCAAGAAGATCGTGAAGGTGGGCGGGCCGGCCGTCATCGCGGCCCTCACCATCATCTTCGGGATGATCTTCCTCGGGTTCACCGTCGGCTCCAGTTTCGGCTGGAGCAAGATGGACGCCCTGTTCCTGGGCGGCATGATCTCGATGTCGTCCACGACCATCATTTACAAGGCCTTCGAGGACCTCGGGCTCGCGAAGAAGCAGTTCGCGGGCCTGGTGATGTCCATCCTCATCCTCGAGGACATCCTCGCCGTCGTCCTGATGGTGGTCCTGTCCACGGTGGCGGTCTCCAACAACTTCGAGGGCCGGGAGCTGGTGATGTCCGTCGGAAAACTGGCGTTCTTCCTCGTCCTGTGGATCGTCGTGGGCATCTACCTGATCCCGCTCCTGCTGCGCTGGGCGAAGAAACTGATGAACGACGAGACGCTCCTCGTGGTGGCCTTGGGCCTGTGCTTCGGCATGGTCGTCATCGCCGCCAAGACCGGCTTCTCCGCCGCCTTCGGCGCGTTCATCATGGGCTCCATCCTCGCGGAAACCATCGAGGCGGAGCACATCGAACGCCTCGTCAAGCCCGTCAAGGACCTGTTCGGGGCCATCTTCTTCGTGTCCGTGGGCATGATGGTGGACCCGGCGATGATCGGCCAGTACTGGCTGCCCATCGTGGTCATCACCCTCACCGTTATCCTCGGCCAGCTCCTGTTCGCGACCACGGGCGTGCTCCTGTCCGGGCAGCCGCTGAAGACCGCCATGCAGTGCGGTTTCTCGCTGACGCAGATCGGCGAATTCGCCTTCATCATCGCCACCCTGGGCGTGTCCCTGGGCGTGACGGGCAGCTTCCTGTACCCGATCGTCGTGGCCGTGTCGGTCATCACGATCTTCCTGACGCCGTACATGATTCGGCTCGCGGAACCCGCGTATGGGTTTGTGTACAAGCACCTTCCGGGACGGGTGCGCAGCTTCATGGACAATTACGCGGCCTCCTCGGCCTCGCCTACTACGAGTAAGGAAAGCGAATGGCGGAAGTACCTGGGGTCCGTCATCAAGGTCATCCTCATCTACGGCATCCTGTGCGTCGCCATCAACAGCCTTTCCTTCCGGCTGCTGGTGCCGTTCGTCGCGAAATGGATCCCGGCGCCGTGGGCCAATATCGTCTCGGCGGCCGTCACCCTGGTCGCTCTCGCGCCCTTCCTTCGTACGATGGCCATCAAGCACAGCCACTCGGACGCCTTCCAGGCTCTCTGGGAGGAGAACCGCGCGAACCGGGCGCCGCTCGTGGCGACCGTCGTGCTGCGCTACGCGCTGGCCCTGGGCTTCGTCTTCTACGTCCTGGCCCGCCTGTTCCACATCTCGGTCCTCCTGATCTTCGTCCTCGCGCTCGCGGTGGTCTTCGCCATCGTCTCCAGCCGCTTCATCAAGCGGAACGCGCAGCGCATCGAGCATACGTTCCTCACGAACTTCCGCTCGCGCGAGCTGCGCGCCGAGTACCTGGGCGAAAAGAAGCCGGAATACGCCTCCCGCCTGCTGTCCAAGGACATGCACTTCGCCGACTTCGACATCCCCGCCGAAATCGACTGGGGCGGCAAGACCCTGGCGGAACTGAACTTCGGCCAGCGCTTCGGCATCCACGTCGTGTCCATCCTCCGCGGCGGCCTGCGGATCAACATCCCCAAGGCCAACAACCGCGTCTTCCCGCAGGACCGCCTCCAGGTCATCGGCTCCGACGCCGACCTGGAAGCCTTCGGCGCGCACCTCAAGGCCAGCGCCATCGACTTGGAAGACGAGCGTTACCACAGCGGCGAGATGGTGCTCAAATGCGTCCCGGTGACGGGCACGTCCGCCTTCCTGGGCCACACCATCATCGACGCCGGCATCCGCAACCGCTACCACTGCCTCGTCGCCGGCGTCGAGAAAGCCGACGGCACCCTCCACACCCCCGACGTCCACTCCCCCTTCGAGGAAGGCGACATCCTGTGGGTCGTGGGCGAGAAGGAGGATGTGGAGAGGGTGATGAACGGGTAATTCCCTACAATTCCACCGTCTCGTAGAATGTCAGCCCGGAGATATACTCCCCGCTGACGGAGACTTTGTGTTCGGGGGCGTCGGGGAAGAAAAGGACGCGGATCGCGTCATCGCCTTTGCCCAGGAGAACGCCGCCCTGGATGTCCCAGAGGCAGGTTTCAACTTCGGTGTTGTCGATGACGAAGAGCTGCGGATCTTCGGGGTCCTGGCGGAGGGAGACGGGGGCGACGACCATCCGAGCGGCGAAGAAGGCCGCGGTGCGGTCCTTGATTTCGTCATAGACGGGATAGTCGACGAGGCCGTCCTCGCCAATGAAAAGGTTGTGGCGCTCGCCCCGGAAGGCGTTGAGTTCGGAGGAAACGCCGTAGCGCTTCAGGACGCGGTGGATGACGCCGGCGCCGTACATCTCCCGGAAGGGATGGCGGTCCTCCTCGGGGACCAGGGCGGAGACGATGCTTTCGTACACCGACCGCAGCCAGTCGAACATATCCTCCGGTTCGTCCTTCTCCTCCTCGTCATAGCCGACGGCGTCGAAAGGATGGCCGGCGCCGTACGGGACGACCGGATCCTCCCGGCTCTGGAAGGAGATGACGGGAATCTTCGCGTTATGCAGGATCGCGGTGTCCTGGACCGCACCCCAGAGGTTCGCCACCGCCCGGACGTCGAAACCCCGGAGCAGGGCCTGATGCGTAACGATGGTCGTATCTTCCTCTTCCACAATGATTTCCGGCATATTTTCCTCGCGCATGTAGGCGAGGTTCAGGGCGATGATGCCGCCAGCGTCGGCCCCGGCCGCGAAGATGCGCTCGGAATGGATGAGCAGCGAGTCCCGCTTCAGGAGGAAGCGGACCGCTGCGTTGGCATCCTTGAGGGCGCGGTACATCGCCTCATCCGAAGACTTGACATTCCGGCGGTATCCCTGCCGATAGTCGACGGAAGCGGCCACATAGCCCAGGGACGCGAAATAGCGGCACCATTCCACCAGCGTCGTGTCGCGCTTGTCCCCGTCCAGGAAAGCGCCGCCGTGCAAGGTCACGATCAGCGGACGCGCGACCTGGCCGCCGTCCTCCGGAGTGTATATGTCCATCGTCAGGTCCATCCGCTCCCCTTCGCTCTCGCCACCGTTCCGGATGACCCGGCCGTAGATGATGTCGTCCGCCTCCTGCACCTTGTACATCGGCTCGCGGTACAGTTCCTTCACGGGGAACAGCCGGAATTCCGGCGCCTCATAGGGCTTCAGCGCCAGTTTCTCCGCCTTCAGGTCCACCGTCAGGGTATCGGCCCAAATCCCGCTCGTATCGCGGTACATCAGGGCTTTCGTCGCGCCCAGCGAGTCCACATACACGCGCACGAACCCGCCCTGCACGGTGTACACGCCCGGTTCGGGGGTGCGGTTGCAGGCAAGGGCGAGGGCGGCGACGGCCCCCAGGAGAAACAGGCGGCGGAGGCTCATCGCTTGAACAGACGGTCCATGTCACGGTCCATCGCCGGTTTCACGAGCTTCTCCGGGACGAACTCCCAGTGCCCGATGACGGCGGGATTGCCGATGACCTCCGGGTCGATGGAACCGTTCTCCATCAGGTAGTCATAGAGGATGTTGCGGATCTCCGGATACCGGCCGACGACGCGCTCGTCGATATTGTCCGTGTCGATGCCGGTTTCCTTCATCAGGTTACCTCCGCCGGAAGCGCGGTAAGAGGTCATCGCGACGTTGTATTCCTTCTGGAGGTCGAAGGCGGAGCCGTCGGCCATCGAGGCGATGGCGACGCGCTCGCCGAAGGGCTTCGTGACGTCCACCGTGTAGTTGATGCCGGCCGCCGAGTCGAAGTTGTAGGAGCGGTTCACGAAGGACCAGCGGCTCTGCTGCGTGCGCGGGTCGTCCTGCGCCTGGATCTTGAGAAGGGTGTCGTCCGGCTTCGCGATGGTATTGATCCACTTGTCGTAGGAATGCTCCAGGTAGTTCCGGATCTCCTCGCCCGTCATCTTCACCACAAAGAGCTGGTTTTCAAACGGATAGATGGTGAACAGGTCGTTGTAGCGGACGATGCCGGACTCCACGTGGCCGTTGAAGGTGAGCGGCGCGGCGAAGGAGATTTCCGCCGGTTTGCAGCCGATGCTGAGGGTATGGACCAGGTTCAGGTAGTCGCACATGCCCCGGAAGGCGTCGCGGGTCCACAGGTTCGTGTTCAGGACGCCCACTTCCCGGAGGGTGAAGGCCTTGACGGCCTCGTAGTCTTTCCGGAACTCCTCCCGCATCGCGGCATCGGCCTTGTCGGCCCGGACCGGAATGGTCTTGGAATCGTAGGAGCGGTCGACGATCTTGTGGTCCTTGACCGTCACGCGCAGCGTGCCTTCGGCGACATTGCGCGCGTGGCTGCCGGAATTGAGGAACGCTTTGTCCTCGTCGTCATCCACATACGGCCGATGGTCGTGGCTCGCGAGGACGAAGTCCACGCCCTGGACCATCTGGAACACGTCCAGGCCCTCGGACTCCAGCTGGCTGCCGTCGCCCGCGCCCGTGCCCGAATGCATCACGACGATCATCACGTCCGGCTTTTCCTTCGCCCGGATGGCGTCCACATCGGCCTGGACCTGATTCACGATGGGCTCGAAATGCATCCCGCTCCAGAGTTCCTCCGTGAGCCAGGCCTTCATGTTCGCGTTCGTGTAGCCCAGGATGGCCACCTTCAGGCCCGCCCGCTTGACGATCTTGTAGGGGGTGAAATACGGCTTTCCGTCGTCGTTCCGGATGGCGTTCGCCGCCAGGAAATCCACGCCGTTCTTCTTCAGGTCCGCCGCCACGCGGTCGTACACCGGATGGCCCGTCTCGATGTCGTGATTGCCCACGGCCACCGCGTCATAGCCCATATACGCCACCAGGCGCGGGAACAGGTGCGGCGTCAGCGTATCGACATAATTGAAGTAATACGGCGCGTTGTCGCCCTGGAGGCAGTCGCCCGCGTCCAGGAGCAAGACGTTCTCCGCCCCGTTCGCCGTCCGGACGCTGTCCACGTAATACTTCACCGCCAGCAGCGACGGCTTCGTCCGCCCGTCCACATAGGACGAATCGAACCACGCTCCATGCACGTCATTGGTGGAAAGCACCGTCAGCGTGTAATCGCCATCCTTGAGGGTACGGCCGCAGGAAAGCGCGAGCAGCGCGCAGGCGGCCAAGAAGTAATTCCGGAGTGTCATAATCATCGGTTTAACACGCAAAGATACGTAAAAATATGTATTTTTGCTTCCATGAAACTCCAGACTCCCGTCACGCTGGACCCGGCGCCGGTGTCCATCTCGTACCACGACAGAATCGCCGTCCTAGGCAGCTGCTTTGCCGATGAAATCGGCGGCCGGCTCGCCTCGGCGGGGTTCGACGTGCTGTGCAACCCGTTCGGGACGCTGTACAATCCCGTGTCCATCGGCAACGCCGCCGCGCGGCTCGCCTCCGGCGTGCCTTTCGCGGCCGACGACGTCGTGGAAATGGGCGCCGGCGACGGACGGTACTGCTCGTTCTGGCACCACACTTCGTTCGCGCGGGAAACGCCGCAGGCGTTCCTGGAGAACGCGAACGCCGCGCTCGCGGAAGCATCGGCCTTCTGGAAAAGCTGCAACAAGGTCATCGTCACCCTCGGCACCGCCTGGGCGTTCCGGTTCGATGAAACCGGCGAGACGGTCGCCAACTGCCTCAAGCGGCCGGGAACGGAGTTCACGCGCTACCGGCTGACAGTGGAACAGACGGCCGCCCTCCTGCGGGGGCTCGTCCGCCGGAACCCGGAAAAGGAGTTCATCTTCACCGTGAGCCCGATCCGCCACCTGGCCGACGGCGCCCACGGCAACCAGCTGTCCAAGAGCACATTACTTCTTGCGACGGACGGCCTCCCCTACTTCCCCGCGTATGAGATTATGATGGACGAACTCCGCGACTACCGCTGGTGGGCGGAGGATATGGTCCATCCCACAAAACAAGCGGCCGCCTATCTCTGCGACCGCTTCATAGAATGGGCCCTTCCGACGCGGGAATGGGACCTGTATGAGTCCAGGATGAAAGAATGGCGCGCCGCGCAGCACCGCCCGAACGGCGGGCAGCCGCGCTAGTTCTCCCCCTGATAGAAATCCATCTGACCGGTGTACGAGATGCGGTCGCGGTTCTGCGACTGCACGTCCAGCGAGGCGCGTCCGTTGTCGAAGACCGTCAGGAGGTAGAGATGCTCATCCTCGTCCGTCTTGACGTAAATGCGGATCTGATAGCCGTCTTTCCTGGACTGCGTCACCGTGTAATTGACGATCGGCGCGTCGAAGGTCAGGGCATGGCCGCCACCATAAGGCACGCGCCAGGCCTGGCCGATGAACGGGAGATGGGAGATGAGGACATTGTCCTTCACTTTGATGGAGTAGTTGCTCACCATCTTGGACGTGCCCCGGATCGGATACATCCGGTCGATGTCGATGGTGAAGTTTCCGGTCTCGAGGCCCTGGCGGACCATCTTGGCCTCCTTCGCCTCCCGGACGACGCGTTCCTCCCGCGTCTCGGAGCTCAGGATACCGCAGGCGGAAACGGCCAGCACGGCGGCCAGAAGGGGTAAAATCCACTTTTTCATATCGCGTTCGTTCTAGTGTCTGCGCATGGCGCCCATCCGCTGCATCAAGTTGCCGGTCATCGCGCCCTTCATCATCTTCCGGGTGCCTTCGAACTGCTTCAGGAGGCGGTTCACATCCGGGAGGGAGGTGCCGGAACCGTCGGCGATCCGCTTGCGGCGGGAGCCGTTGATGATTTCGGGATGCTCGCGCTCCTTCTGCGTCATCGACAGGATGATGGCCTCGGTGGTCTTGAACGCCTTGTCATTGTCGATGTCCACGTCCTTGAGGGCCTTGCCCATGCCGGGGATCATCCCCGCCAGGTCCTTGATGTTGCCCATCTTCT
The DNA here is from genome assembly GCA_900316525.1 of uncultured Bacteroidales bacterium. GTDB lineage: Bacteria > Bacteroidota > Bacteroidia > Bacteroidales > UBA932 > Cryptobacteroides. Next base: position 10,061 of record ONDF01000023.1, on the reverse strand, counting down.
TGATCTGCTGGATCTGCTGGTAGAAGTCCCAGAGGGTGTACTGGTCCCGGGCCATCTTCTTGCGGAGCTCGCGGGCCTGCTTCTCGTCGAACTGCTCCTGCGCCTTCTCCACGAGGGAAACGACATCGCCCATGCCCAGGATCCGGTCCGCGATGCGGGCGGGATGGAACACGTCCAGCGCCTCCATCTTCTCGCCGGAGGAGACGAACTTGATGGGCTTGCCGACGACAGCCTTGATGGACAGGGCCGCGCCGCCGCGGGTGTCGCCGTCCATCTTGGTGAGGACGACGCCGTCGAAGTCCAGGCGGTCGTTGAAGGCCTTCGCCGTCTCCACGGCGTCCTGGCCGGTCATCGCGTCCACGACGAACAGCGTCTCCGTGGGCTTGATGGCCTGGTGCAGGGCGGAAATCTCGTCCATCAGCTGCTGGTCCACGGCCAGGCGGCCGGCGGTATCGACGATGACCACGCTGTAGCCCTCGGACTTCGCCTTCCGGATGGCGTTCTGCGCGATCTTGATCGGATCCTTCTCACCGTCCTCGGTGTACACAGGCACGCCGATGCCCTCGCCGAGCACTTTCAACTGCTCGATGGCGGCAGGGCGGAACGTGTCGCAGGCCGCGAGGAGCACCTTCATGCCGCGCTTGGACTTGATGTGCAGGGCCAGCTTGCCGGAGAACGTGGTCTTACCGGAACCGTTCAGACCCGCGACCAGCACGATGCCGGGATTCCCCTTCACATTGATGTCCTGCGCCTCCGAGCCCATGAACTCCGCGAGCTCGTCGTGCATGATCTTGACCATCATCTGCTGCGGCTTCACCGCCGTCAGCACGTTCGCGCCGATGGCCTTGTCCTTCACGCGGTTGCAGAAGTCCTTCGCCACCTTGTAGCTCACGTCCGCGTCCAGCAGGGCCTTGCGGATGTCCTTTACGGTCTCCGCCACATTGATCTCGGTGATCTTCCCTTCACCCTTCAGTATCTTGAAAGACCGCTCCAGTCTCTCGCTCAGATTCTCAAACATAGTCTATTTGGCTTTATCTTGCAAAGATAATAAGATTTCTCGACTTTCCCCTCATTCCGGTCGGTTCCTGAGCCCGCCGGAGGACGCCCCGGCATCTCTCTGCCACTCAGCCGGCGTCTGGCCTGTGTAGGCAAGGAACTGCCGCGAGAAGTTGGAGCGGTTGGAGAAGCCGCAGAGGCGGGCGGCGTCGGCCGGGGGCAGGAGCGGGTTGTCCGCGAGCATCCGCTTGGCGTCCTCCAGCCGCAGCCGGGTGCGCCAGGTGCGGAAATCCAGGCCGATGCGGTCGCGGAAGTACGCGTACAGCGTGCCGGTGTCCGTGCCCAGCCGCTCGGCGGCTTCGCCGACGGTGCGCACCGGCTCCCGCCAGCCCTGTCGCGCCTGCCAGGCCTCCAAGGCCTTCTCCAGGCGCTCCAAGCGCCAGGCGGACGGTTGGCGAGCCCGCTTTGACGGTCGGTGAGCCTGTCGAACCACCGTCAATTCGTTGTTTTTCTTACGGGAAAAAATGCGCCTGAGGCGCCCCACCAGAGTCTCCATGCACTAATCACCGCGGCCGGATCCGCGTGGGACAAAAATAGCAAAAACTTTTGAATGTCTGTGAAAATTCCTATCTTTGAATCACTAAACCAAAACATTTTTTCGTTTATGAAGAAGTACTTTGCTGAATGCGTAGGCACGTTCGTGCTCACATTCCTGGGCTGCGGAACGGCGATGTTCCTCGGCTGCGGCACTCCCGCTGGCGTGGTGGGAACCGCCATCGCCTTCGGTCTGGCCGTGGTTGCCATGGCTTACACCATCGGTGAGATCAGCGGCTGCCACATCAACCCTGCCATCACCCTCGGCGTCGCCCTCTCCGGCCGGATGAGCTGGAAGGACGCCTGCGGCTACTGGGTGGGCCAGGTCATCGGCGGTATCCTCGCCGGCGCCTGCCTCCTGCTGCTCACGAAAGTGGTTGCGGCCCCCGACCTGACGGGCGCCCTGGGCTCCAACGGCGTGGCCAACGCCGGCGGCGTCGGCGGCGCGTTCCTCGTGGAGGTGATCGCCACCTTCCTCTTCGTCCTCGTGGTCCTCGGCACCACCGACGCCAAGTACGGCGCCGGCAAGCCGGCCGGTCTCGCGATCGGTCTCTCCCTGATCCTCATCCACCTGATGTGCATCAACCTCACCGGCACTTCCGTGAACCCGGCCCGTTCCATCGGCCCGGCCCTCTTCGCCGGCGGCGACGCGCTGAAGGATGTGTGGGTGTTCATCTGCGCTCCGCTCGTGGGCGGCGCCCTGAGCGCCTGCGTCTGGAAGGCGATGGTCCCGAAGGAGAAGTAAGCCCCGTTCTTCAATGGTTTAAAGGCCGGACCCTGTGGGTTCGGCCTTTTTTGTAAACGGGTCGGGGTGTCTCGCGACAGCCCGGCCCGGGAAAAAACGATTATGTTTAACCAAAAAAGTGAGTCTACAGCTTGATCTTGGCGAGGCCGGCGACGTGCTTGGAGACCTTGCCGGCGACCTTGAGGCCGCTGGCGTCGATGTCGCCGGCGCCGTTCACGGAGAGGTCCGCATCGGCGGCTTCGCCTTCGACGATCACGTCACCGGCGCCGTTCACATCCACCTTGAGCTTCTGCACGTGGATGTCGGTGAGGTCCACGTCGGCGGCGCCGTTGGCCTGAATGGTGAGGTTGTTGCAGCGGACAGCGTCGAAGGTGAGGTCGCCGGCGCCATTGACATCGATCCGGAGGTCATCGTCGCTCTTGAGGCCGGCCGGGATGTCGAAGTCCGCGGCGCCGTTGATCTCGATACGCTTCAGCGCGGGAGCCTTGAGGGTCAGGTCGAAGTCCGTGGAACGGACCGTGCGCTTGTCCTTCAGCTCGAGGATGAGGGTCGTGCCTTCCACCCGGTAGTCAACATAGTCGAAGACGTTCTCCTGGGCGCGGAGGGTCACCTCGTAGGTATCGGCCTGGGTGAAGATGGCATCGGCCTGGCCGTTGATGACGATCCGGTCGAAGTCCTTGAGGTCGAAGGACTTGGTGATGACGGGGCCTTCGCCCTTGATGGCGTTCTTACTGCCGCCGGTCCAGTTGGTGTTCACATGGAAGCAGGAGGAGCAAAGGAGCGCCGTCGCTGCGATATAAAGGATGCTTTTCATTTGGATTACTCGTTGAAGATGGATGAATCGAGGCCGAGAAGTTGCATGCGCTGCTTGATGGCGGGGACTTCCTTCTCGATGAAGTCCTTGCGCTGGGTGGCCAGCACGGTGTCCCGGGCGTCGTCGGCGACGAAATACCCGATCCCGCGCTTGTTGTAGATGATGCCGTCGGCGGTGAGCTTCTCGTAGGAGCGCATCATCGTGTTCGGGTTCACCCCGATGTCGGCACCGTACTCTCTCACGGAAGGGATGCGGTCTCCCCCCTTGAGCTCTCCGGAGAGGATGCGGTCGGCGATCACATCCACGATCTGGAGATAGATGGGTTTTTCGGTATTGAAGTTCATAGTGGATTAATGCTGAATGGTTTTGATGCGGCGCCAGACGCCCCAGCCGAGGCCGACGGTGAGGACGCAGGAGATGATGACTCCGGCGTTCATGCAGCCGGTGACCCAACGGGCGATCTGCATGTCGTCCATGTTGTTGAAGTCGATGTTCGTGAAAATCCGCGGAACAAAGATGCCGGTCAGGAGAGACAGCACGAGCGAGAGGCCGAACAGGATGGCGATCGCGCCCACGAGCTTGTTCTTCTTGAAGCAGATGCCGCACAGGTGGAAGTACAGGAAGTTGCAGAACAGGCTGATGATGGTCGGGAAGATGAAGCTGGAAGGAGTGAATACGATCGGGGACTCGGCGCCGAGGGTGCTGATCCCTTCGATCAGCTCGCTGTACACGTTGATTCCGCCGGAGATCAGGGCCTGTCCATAGGTGGGATCCACCAGGGAGAGGAAACCGTCGAGGACCATATACACCACGAAGAACAGGAGCGGGATGACGATGCACACCATCAGGATCATCGACACGAACTTCTCCGCCTTGGAGGCCGGGACCATGAGCCAGGCCGATCCCGCCTTCTTCTCGGTCAGATACCCGTAGGCCCGGACCATATAGAGTTCGAGGATGGCGAAGGCGAGGATGAACACCGCTAAGCGCGCATAGATAACCGGGGAGGACCAGTGCTGCGTGAACACCAGGCTCGCGAGCACCCAGATGACATAGAAGATGGCGCTGGCGCCGCCGATCATGATGGCGGCCTTGGAGTGGTTGCGCCACGCCTGCTTGAGGTCGTATTTGAAATAGGTCCAGAAGCGCTTGAAGTCGAAGATTTCGTTCATGGCCTTGTTATTTTTCGGAGTTGAACATGGGTTTCACGAGGTCCTTGTGGGCATGGACCGTATTGAAGAAGGCCTCCACGTTGACCTTGCTTTCCTCGCCCGTGGTGTTGGGATACACCTGGATGCAGCCGCCGGGGGTCTGCTCGAGGTACAGGGCGCCGGGCTGGATCTCCGTGCCGTAGTCGAAGTACAGTTTCTCGGAGATCTCCTGCATCGACGCGTTCACGAGCACCGCCCGGTTGTCCAGGATGATGATCGGGTCGATGATGTTCTCCAGGTCGCGCACCTGGTGCGTGGAGATGATGAGGGTGGAGTCCTCGGCCGTGTAGCGGGTCACGGCCTTGCGGAACTGCGCCTTGGACGGAATGTCCAGGCCGTTCGTGGGCTCGTCCAGAAAATAGTATTTCGCGTTGCACGCGAGGGCGAAGGCGATCCAGGTCTTCTTGAGCTGGCCGGCGGACATCGCGTCCATGCGCTGCGTCGCTTCGACCTCCAGTTCGCCGAGGATGGTGTAGAACTTGTCCAGGTCGAAGTTCGGCCAGAACACGCCGTGCTCCTTCGCGAAGTCGATCGCCTTGGCGTGCACGGGAGTCACCTCGTCCGGCAGATAGAACTGGTCGGCGAGGAGAGAAGGCTGGCGGTCGAACGGATTGCGACCGTCCACGAGGATGGTACCCTCCTGGGGCTTCTTGAGCCCGCACAGGAGCGTCAGCAGGGTGGTCTTCCCCACCCCGTTCTCGCCCAGGAGTCCGTAGATGTTGCCCTCGGACACCTTCATCGAGATGTTCTTCAGCACCGCCTTGGGGCCGTAACTGAAACCAAGATTGCTAATTTCGATCATATCGTTTGTGTGTATTAGTTTATTAGTACACCGCAAAGGTACAAACAAAAAACATATCTGCAAATTTTTTTTGAAAAAAAATGCAAAGAAATATTTTCGTATCTTTGGAGATTGAACTGTAACCGCAGAATTTTAACGATGAAAAGACTGATTGCCGCCTTGTTCGCCGTGTGCGCGCTCGTGGGGAGCGCCCAGGCGCAGGTTCGTGATTTCGAGCAGATCCTGCAGAGCGCCCATGAGAACAATTACAAGCCGATCCTGGAGAGCGCCCATCCCGATGCGGACTCCCTCGCGTTCGCGAAGGTGCGCGCGCGGATGGACTCCATCCGGCAGTACCGGCCCACGGTGGGCCTGGTCCTGGCCGGCGGAGGCGCCCGGGGCCTCGCGCACCTGGGCGTAATCAAATATATGGAAGAGCTGGGCATCCCCGTGGACGTTGTCACGGGCACCAGCATGGGCGGCCTCGTGGGCGGCCTGTACGCCCTGGGCTACAAGCACGACCAGCTGGATTCGCTGGTGAGGGCCATCGAATGGCCCATTATGATGTCGGATGACGTTCCCAAGGAATACATCAGCTACAAAGTCCGCAAGTACCGCGACAAGTACGTCCTGCGCATCCCGCATCACTACGATGACGAAGACCTCGCGGACCGTCTCAAGAACGAACGGATCGCCGACAAGATGGCGGCGGAATCCGGGCACAGTTCGGCCGATATGCTCAACGAGTCCATCTCCCGGATGGGCCTCGGCATGCCCGACGGCTTCCTGTACGGCCTGAACGTGCGGAACATGCTCAGCTCCGTCACCGTGGGCTACCAGGACAGCATCAGCTTTGCCGATCTGCCCATCCCCTACGCGTGCGTCGCCACGGACCTGTACGCGATGACGCCCAAGTACTGGACCTCCGGCAGCATCACCGACGCTCTGCGTTCCACGATGGCCATCCCGTTCTACTTCCGGGCCGTGCGCCAGAACGGCGAGGTGCTCCTGGACGGCGGCATGCGGAACAACTATCCGGTCGATATCGCCAAGGCGATGGGCGCGGACATCATCATCGGCTCGGACATGTCCATCCACCGCGAACTGAACGAGCTCAACTCCCCCGCGGACTTCCTGATGCAGACGATCACCCTCCTGGCCTCCTCCGCGAACGGTCCCGCCCGCAAGTTGCTGGACCTCGGCGTCCACCACGAGCTGAAGGGCTACACGATGCTGTCCTTCGACGACGCCTCCGTGGACGACATCATCGACCAGGGTTACCAGAACGCCATCCAGCACAAGGAGCTGTTCGAGTCCATCGCGCAGGTCGTCGCCGGGAAGGCGGAGCCCCAGGTCGCCAGCCATCCGGCCGCCGTCAACCTGGCGCAGCAGAGCGTCCGGGTGAAAGAGGTCAAGTTCAACGGCATCAAGGAGCGGGAGCAGCGCTGGATCGTCCACCCCAAGGACTTGCCCGCCGACGGCATCTATGACCGGGCCGTCATCGAGCGCCTCCTGAACAGCATCTACGGCACCAACGCCTTCGAGTCCGTCACCTACCATCTGGAAGGGAACTCAGAGCCCTACACCCTGGTGTTCGACTGCCAGAAGGGACAGACGAACGATCTCGCCATCGGCCTCCGGGCCGATACGGACGAGACCGTGTCCGTCGCCCTGCACTACGGACTGGGTACCCGCCGGCTCACCGGTATGCGGCTGTCTGCGGACCTCAAACTCGGCACCAGCCCCAACCTGACGGTGGACTGGGGAACCAAGTCCCGGATCGGCCTGCCTTCCTACGGCATCGTCGGCCGCCTCGGCCTCACCAGCACCGTGCTCGGATGGACCGGAGACACCCACGAGCAACTCTTCAACGCCGCCATCGACGGTTACCTGGAGGACTCCCGGCTCAAGAACGGTTCCCTCCGGATCGGATTGACGGCGGAGATGAACCCCTACGAACACCGCCTGGAGTATGCGAATATAAATATGGGATGGGACTGGAAGAGCTACTGGCTCTCCGGCTTCGGAACCGGCAAGTACGAGACCTTCGACGACGGGTATTTCCCCACGCGGGGCGTCCGGCTGTACCTCAATGGGCGCTATGTCTTCAATGGACGGCGGCAACCGGATTATTTCGACGCTTGGTACAGCGAGAATGATACGTCCGGCGGCGGGGACGACACGGCCGTGTCCGCCCTTCTCCGGACCCGGGCGGACGAGGATGAGAGCGAGGGCCCCGGCCCGGAGGTTCCCGATGACTACGATCCGGATCCCAGGGTCCCCGTCAAGCCTTATTACAGCGTGATGGGCAGCTTCGAGGCCGCCTTCTCCATCGGGGAGAACTTCACGGTCCTGCCCACCCTGTACCTCGGTTACAACTCCACCGAGTCGAAAGAGATGAATTTCCGGCACTATGTCGTCGCGGGCGGATTCATGGCCAACCGCTACGTCGAGCGCCAGATACCCTTCTTCGGTTTCGCCAATGGCTTCCGGAGCACCGACAACATCGTCATCGTCCCGCAGCTGGACTTGAGATACCGTTTCCTGCGCAAGAACTACGCGACCCTCCGGGGCGGCCTCTTCCAGCGAGCCTATGACTTCCGCGACATTTTCATAGCCCAGCCAATCTATGCCTTCGGCGCGGAGTATTCCCGCCAGTCGATCGTCGGACCGCTCCGGGTGGCCGTCCAGTGGTGCCATATCACCGGACTCACCGCCTACGCCTCCATCGGCTTTGACTTCTAAAGCAAGATCCCATGCGCATCCGTTCCCTCTTCCGATACGCCGTCCTCCTGGCCTTTCCCCTGCTGCTGGCGCTTCCGGCCCGCGCCGTGGTCCCCGAGAAGGACTTCCAGTCCACGCTGAACAGCCTGCTGCAGGAGTTGCGGCAGTCCTATGCATCGGCCCAGGAATCCGACACCCTGATGGTGAACAACCGCGAGCAGCGGGAGGCCTTCGACCGGGTCCTCAAATCCGCCGACGAGGTGACCATCATGCTGTACACCCAGCGGCCGGAGTTCACCTTCGACATGGCCTTCGCCCTCGAGGAGGTCTCGCGCGTGCAGTCCGCTTTCCACGAGCAGGTGCTCCTGAACGACCAGTACCGGGTCGCCGCCCGCTCGGGTCTCCGTCGATATGAACTCCTGAACGAGACGCTCCAGGGCATGCTCCGGCGGCAGCCCGCCGACTCCCTCGCGGGGGCCGACTCGCTCGCGCTCGCGCCCGCCCCGCTGGAGGCCGAAGACCCCGAAAAGGCCGCCCTCCTGGACAGCTGCCTGTATTATACCGGCGCCCTGACGGCCCTGTACGGGGAATCCGTCGCCCTCGCGCTGAAGGACAGCGTCCTCTGCGCGGAGACCGAGGCCCGGCTCATGCAAGCCCATGACTACGCCCAGGCCAATTATGCCGACACGCAGAAGAACCGCTACATCGGCGGCAACGTGAACGTCATCCAGATCCTCAAGGAATGGAACGGCTTCATCCAGTTCGTGAAAAGCGACCTGCGGATGCGGTATGCGATGGACTCCCGGGAGCAGTCGGAAAGCGGCGAGATTCCCCGCACCTTCAGCGGGAGCTTCGTCCTGGGCTATGCGATCCTGTCCCTGGTGATGCTGCTGCTCTCCGCCCTGGCGGCGGTCCTCATCGCCTTCATCGCCTACCGGTGGATCAAGAATGAGAAATGGATCCAGTTCAGGCCCATCCTCACGGCCATCCTGGGCACCTTCATCTTCGTGCTGGGGATGCTGCTGATCAAGTCCGACCGGGGCAATCCCTACTGGCGGATGGCTTACCAGCTCCTCACCCAGTACGCCTGGCTCACCCTCGCCATCGAGGTCTCGCTGCTCATCCGCATCCGCGGCGACCAGGCGCGCGCCTCCATCCGCATCTACGTGCCCACCCTGCTGCTGGCTTTCGCCTGCATCCTGATGCGGGCCATCTTCCTGCCGGCCAGCGCCGTCCCGCTCGTATTCCCGCCCGCCCTCGTCGCGGTGATGGCCGTCACCGCCATCCTGTCCCTGGCCGGATACTCGATGATCGGCGTGCTCCTGATCACGTTCTGGACCTTCCTGCTGGCCCTCCTCCACACGATCACCACGCTCTATTACCTGATGATGCGCTACTACGACGACCGCGTGATCCGCCGGAAAGCCCGCTACCACGAGGAGAACCCGCGCCTCCCGCTGGAAGACAAGGACGCCTTCATCGAGGTCACCTGGCTGTACGACCTGCTCCGCATGGCCGTCGTCCCGCTCATGGCCATCTACTCCTTCCCGCTGAGCGCCCTCCTCACCTCCCGGGCCTACCAGCTGTCCATGACCGGGGCCGACCTGATGAAACGGCCGCTCGTCCAGGGCAGCGGCATGCAGAGTTTCACCCTCTCCAACATCCTGCTGGTGATCGGCCTGTTCTTCGTGTTCCGGTACCTGATCTACCTGGCGAAGGGCCTGTTCCGCGTGTTCAAGCTGCGCAACATGATCGAGGAGACGTCCGGCACCACCCTGCCGCTCAAGGAATCCGACGTGAACCTGAGCCTCGCCAACACCATCTTCTCCCTGCTGGGCTGGGCGCTGTATCTGCTCGTCGCCTTCTCCATCCTGGACCTCCCGAAGAACGCCCTCACCTACATCACGACCGGCCTCGCCGCTGGCGTCGGCTTCGCCCTCAAGGACCTGATCAACAACTTCTTCTACGGCATCCAGCTGATGGCCGGCCGCATCCGCATCGGCGACAAGATCTCCTGCGACGGTGTCCGGGGCGTCGTCAAGCGCGTGAGCTACCAGATCACCCAGGTCGAAGACGAAGACGGCTCCATCATCGCCTACGGGATGATTCCCCATGCCGGGGACGAACTGACCGAGGTCATCGTCCAGGCCTTCCTCTGCGACTTCGATACGGCGGAGAAGGTGAAGATCGATTCGA
>ONDF01000018.1:105486-111610 GCA_900316525.1 uncultured Bacteroidales bacterium | reverse complement strand
CCCGCAGATTTCTCCACTCGCTACCGCTCGGTCGAAATGACAAGGGGCAGCGCTCGGTCGATCTCCGTTCAAGACATCGCCCAGTCGAAATGACAAGGTAAGACACTAACCCGATATTTGCTTAGCGGGACTATCCCCATTCTACGCACTCCAGTGGCACATTTCGACGCTATGCCCGACATTTTGGGCTGGCATAGGGCCCGAATATGCCTCCTGGCGGCCTCAGAGCCTTATTGGCCCGCTTAGCGAATGTCGGGTTGGGTAAGGGAAAACGGAAAGGGCGGGGGTCTGGGGGTCGCCCCCAGTCGCCCCCTCGGGGGCAGCGCGAAGCGCGGGGGGTGAGAACAGCTTGCTGTACGAAAAAAGCCCGGCGAATGCCGAGCTTTTTTCGTGGAGCATAGGGGATTCGAACCCCTGACCTATAGATTGCGAACCTATCGCTCTACCAACTGAGCTAATACCCCGTGGTGTAAACCAACCGGCGCAACGCCGTTTGGGATTGCAAAGGTAGCAATATTTTTCAAATAATCACCCTAACGGATAAAAAATGTTGCGAAGTGCGTATTTTCCGTGCCAGCCGGTGTCGTAGAGGTGGCGGATCTGACGGGAACTGTGGTTCAGGTAGTAGTTGTAGATGGCGCGTTTGTGGAGGCGGGTGAAGTCCTCGGGGCCGAAGCCGCCGGGGGCGGCGGAGGCGCCGTCGCAGCCACTCAACAGGATCACGAAGCACGTATACAGGCCCAGCACGTACGCGACGGCGTTCTCGTACTCCCCTGCCGGCTTGGCTTTCTTGACGACAGGCTTGCGCTGGAGCTGGGCGAAGCCGAGGTCCGCGATGGCGTCGCAGAGCGCCGCTTCGTCGTCGCGCTGGTACAGGGCGACGGTGTAGCGGTGCGTGTTGTAGGCGGGGGCGTCGACCTCGCGGGCGATGCGGTCCACGAAGCCGTCGATGGACGCGGTGAAGAGGGCGGCGGCTTCGGCCGGGTTGGCCAGGAGGCCCTTGGCGACGAGGGTGTCGTCGGCTTCCTTCGCGAGGGGCATCTCGGCGTCCAGCTGCTTTTTGAGCGCCTGGATCAGCTGTGCATATGCCTGTTTCGTGTCCATCCGGTCGTGGTTAGATTGTTCAAAGATACAAAAAAATCCTATATTTGTATCGATAACCCTTGCATGATATGAAGATCGTTTTCCTGGATGCCGCCACGATGGGCGACGCTTCGATGGACGAGATCGCCGCGCTGGGCGAGTTCGTCTGCTACCCTTCCTCCACCGCCGAAGAGGCCCGCGCCCGTGCCGCAGATGCCGATGTTGTCCTCCTGAACAAGGTCATCGTGAACCAGGCCTTCCTGGACGCCTGCCCCAAGCTCAAGCTCGTGTGCGAGGCCGGGACCGGCATCAACAACATCGACGTAAAGCTCTGCGACGCCCGCGGCGTCATCGTCCGGAACGTCGCCGGCTACTCCACGGAATCGGTCGCGCAGACGGCCTGGATGCACATTCTCGCCCTTGCCGGCCGCGCGTTCCACTACAACGCCTACGCGAAGGACGGCCGCTACAGCGCCGGCAGCATCCATGTCGATGCCGACCATCCCTTCACGGAGCTCTGCGACAAGACGCTCGGCATCGTGGGCATGGGCGCCATCGGCCAGAAAGTCGCCGCCATCGGCACGGCCTTCGGCATGAAGGTCATCTACTTCTCGACCTCCGGCACCAACCACTGCAAGGACTACCCCGCCGTCTCCCTCGACGAGCTCCTGACCCGGGCCGATGTCATCAGCATCCACGCCCCCTACAACGACCGCACCGCCGGACTCATTGACTATGAGGGCCTTTGCAAGATGAAGCCCACGGCCTACCTGGTGAACACCGGCCGCGGCGGCATCGCCGTCGAGGCGGACCTCGTCCGCGCCGTCGACGAAGGCCGCATCGCCGGCATCGGCATCGACGTCTACCAGAAGGAGCCCATCCCGCTGGACCATCCGTATCTGCAAGCGAAGCATCCCGAGCGCATCTTCCTCACGCCCCACATCGCCTGGTACTCCGTCGAGGCTCGCGCGAGGCTCGCGCACGAAATGGCGGAGAACATCAAAAAAGGCTGGTAGAGATACCAGCCTTTTTCATTGAGTAATCGTTGATTACGCGCCGAGGCGCTTGGCGAGGCGTTCGCGGATCGCGGCGAGGAACTCGGCGGAGGTGAGGCACTTCGGGGTGATGCCTTCCATGAGGTTCACCAGGTCCTTGGTGGCGAGGCCTTCGTTGAGGGTGTCGAAGCAGGCGCCCTCGAGCTGGTCGGCGTAGTTCACGAGCTCGGGGAGATTGTCCATCTCGCCGCGCTTGCGGAAGGCGCCGCTCCACGCGAAGATCGTCGCGATCGGGTTCGTGGAGGTCTCTTCGCCCTTCAGGTACTTGTAGTAGTGGCGCGTCACGGTGCCGTGGGCGGCCTCGTACTCGTACTTGCCATCCGGGCTCACCAGGACGGAGGTCATCATCGCCAGGGAACCGAAGGCGGTGGAGACCATGTCGGACATCACGTCACCGTCGTAGTTCTTGCAGGCCCAGATGAAGCCGCCCTCGGAACGCATCACGCGCGCCACGGCGTCGTCGATCAGGGTGTAGAAGTACTCGATGCCGGCGGCCTCGAACTTGTCCTTGTACTCCTGGAACACCTCGTCGAAGATGGCCTTGAAACGGCCGTCGTACTTCTTGGAGATGGTGTCCTTGGTGGCGAACCAGATGGTCTGCTTCAGGGACAGGGCGTACTGGAAGCAGGAGTGGGCGAAGCTGCGGATGGACTTGTCCAGGTTGTGCTGGGCGAGCACCACGCCGGGGCCCTTGAACTCGTGGACCACCACTTCCTCGTGCTGGCCGTTGACGCCGTCGAAGACGAGCTTCGCGGTGCCGGGCTCATTGGCCACGATCTCCACGTCGCGGTACACGTCGCCATAGGCGTGACGGGCGATGGTGATGGGCTTCTTCCAGAACTTCACGGCCGGGTGGATGCTCGGGATGGTGATCGGCGTGCGGAACACGGTGCCGTCCATCATCGCGCGGATGGTGCCGTTCGGGCTCTTCCACATCTCGTGGAGGTTGTACTCGGTCACGCGCTGGGCGTTCGGGGTGATGGTCGCGCACTTGACGGCGACGCCGAGGCGCTTCGCCGCATTGGCGGAATCCACGGTCACCTGGTCGTTGGTCTTGTCGCGGTTGGGCAGGCCCAGGTCATAGTATTCGGTCTTCAGGTCCACGAACGGGAGGATGAGTTCGTCCTTGATCATCTTCCACAGGATCCGGGTCATTTCGTCGCCGTCCATTTCGACGAGCGGGGTGAGCATTTTGATTTTTTCCATGATATAAATGTGGTTCTTTTAAAATCCTGAGCTTGTCGAAGGATTATTTGCGGTTTTTGTAGTAGTTCATGAGGCAGCCGTCGGCGAGGATCTCGCGCTCGGCGGCGGTGAGGTTCTGGAAGAAGAGGTGGATGGGCTTCACGCCGGCCTTGGTGATGACGCAGGCGTCGATCTCCTCCTTGCCGGCGAGGATCGCCTGGCGGATGCCGGGCACGAACACGCAGTCGCCGACCTCGTAGTTGAACTCGGTCTCCGGCGCGATCGTGAACGGGACGATACCCCAGTTGATGCAGTTGGAGCGGTAGCGCTTGGTCGCGTACTCGTAGCAGATGTTGGCGTCGCCGCCGAGCACCTTCTGGCAGGAAGCGGCCTGCTCGCGGGCGGAGCCGTCACCGGGCTTGTTGGCGAAGACGCAGGAGCCGAAGGAAGTGTTCGCGGCGGAAGCGCCGGCCTTCGCGAGGGCTTCGGCGACATGGGCAGGGACCTTGCCCGCGCGGCGAGCGAGGTCGTCGGCCTGGATCCGCTTGGAGATGCCCACGTATTCCGGGCAGCGGCGGCTGAGCGCGAACTCACTGAGCTTCAGCGGGTTGGAGCGATAGCTGGAGGTCTCGCCCGAAGGGATGAGCTCGTCGGTGGTGGTCACCGGGTCGTGGATGACGGCGGCGAGTTCCAGGAGCATGTTCTCCTCCATCGGATACATCGTGGGCCAGTCCTTGATGTTCGGGCCGTAGCGGAGTTCCTCGGAGAGGTCGGCCTTGCCGAAGCCGTAGTAGACGCGGCTCTTGTAGATGCGGTCGTCGAAGGTGTAAGGCTTGTGGGTGTCTTCGTACTCGATGTCCGTCGCGGCGGTAAGCACGCCGCCGTTCGCCGCGGTGGCGGCGATGGAGCGGGCGTCCATCAGGGACACGAGGGAAATCTGGCCCTGGCCCGGCTTGGAACCTTCACGGTTCGGGAAGTTACGGGTGGTGTGGCGGATGGAGAAGCCGTTGTTGGCGGGCACGTCGCCGGCGCCGAAGCAAGGGCCGCAGAAGGCGGGCTTGATGACCACGCCGGCCTCGAGGAGTTCCTCGGCGATGTGGTTGCGGGTCGTGGCGAGGTACACCGGGGTGGACTGCGGGTAGCAACTCATCGTGAAGTAGTCATTGCCGATGTTCTTGCCCTTGAGGATGGTCGCGGCCTCGGAGAGGTTGTCGTAGGTACCGCCGGAGCAGCCCGCGATAAGCGCCTGGTCAGCAACGACTTTGCCGTTCTTGATCTTGGACACGAGGTCCACATGGACCTTGTCGCCGAAACGCTTGCGGGTGTCTTCCTCGACCTTCTTGAGGATGCCTTCCGGATCGGCCTGCAGCTCGTGGATCGTGTAGGCGTTCGACGGGTGGAACGGGAGGGCGATCATGCACTCCTGGGTGCTCAGGTCGATGCGGATCATGCTGTCATAGTACGCGACCTTGCCGGGCTCGAGCTTCTTGTAGGCCTCGGGACGCTCGTGGATGTCGAAGTATTCCTTGACCTTCTCGTCGGTGACCCAGATGGAGCTGAGGCAGGTGGTCTCGGTGGTCATCACGTCGATGCCGTTGCGGAAGTCGATCGGGAGATCCTTGACGCCGGGGCCGGCGAACTCGAGGACCTTGTTCTTGACGAAACCGCTCTCGAAGGTGGCCTTCACCAGGGAGATGGCGACATCGTGCGGGCCGACGCCGTGGCGCGGCTTGCCTTCCAGCCACACGAGGACGACCTCGGGGGCGTTGATGTCCCAGGTGTTGCGGAGGAGCTGCTTCACGAGCTCGCCGCCGCCTTCGCCCACGCCCATGTTACCCAGCGAGCCATAGCGCGTGTGGGAGTCGGAGCCGAGGATCATGTTGCCGCAGGCGGTGAGGGCCTCGCGGGCATACTGGTGGATAACGGCCTGATTGGCAGGAACATAGATACCGCCGTACTTCTTCGCGGCGGAGAGGCCGAACACGTGGTCGTCCTCGTTGATGGTACCGCCCACCGCGCACAGGGAGTTGTGGCAGTTGGTCATCGCGTAAGGGATCGGGAACTTGTCCAGGCCGCTGGCGCGCGCCGTCTGGATAATGCCCACGTAGGTGATGTCGTGGGAGACCATCGCATCGAAGCGGATGCGCATTTTCTTGCCCTTGCCGCCGTCGACGTCATGGGCACGGAGAATTCCGTAGGTGATCGTGTTTTCGCGGGCCTCGTCCGGGGCCGGCTGTCCAGCGGGATCGGAGACGATCGTCTTGCCGTCCAGGAGATACACACCATGAGGAATCAGTTCTACCATAATTGTGTAGGTTTTAAAAGTTAAAGTGTTAATTGAGTATAGAGTCTATCAATATCGTCAATGCCAGCATATCCGCCGCCCCCCCGGGCGAAATCCCCTCCGCCGCATACCTCTCGCACATGGCTTTGAGTTTGTCCATGTCAAAGTGCTCGGCCAGGGCACTGGCTTCGGCCTTGATTTCCTGGGCACGGGCATATCCGGCCCGGTGAATCACGCACGTATCGTCCAGCGTCGCCATGATGCGCAGGAGCGTCTTCTGGAGGCCGTACGCATCGGCCTTGACGCCCGCGTAGTACGGCAGCCAGTCTTCGAACAGTTCTTTGTATCCATCCTTAGCCATCTGCATCGCGCCCCGGACGCCGGCCCCCCGCCGCTTGGAAGAGCCGTTGTCCAGCTGAGCCGCCGTTTCACCGATGGGATGCCGATAAAGCGCGAGGCCGAGGGCGAAGATGGCGCCGCGGTGGGTGTTCACCCCACCGGTGGCGGCCAGCATCGC
>ONDF01000018.1:0-105442 GCA_900316525.1 uncultured Bacteroidales bacterium | reverse complement strand
GCCATGCGCGGGAAGAACGGCCGGATCGCCGCAATCCCCTTCCGCATGACGTCGTAGTCCATATCCTTGTGCGCGCCCACGGAGTCGGGGCCCACGAGCCCGGGCTTCATCGGCGTATCCAACTCCATCCGCAGCGCCCGCTCCGCGAGTTCCGCCAGCAGGTACGGCCAGGTCGACGCCGGCGTCAAGGCCGATGCCTCCTTGAACCGCCCCTCGTCCAGCAACGCGCGCACTTCCGTCGCCGTCACCGGCTGTTCAATGGTAAGTCTCGGAATTTCAACGAGTTGAACGCCGTAGTTCGGAAGGAGTTCCTTGAGGAGGGCGTTGTAGCGGGCGGTGAGAGGGTCGGCGGGTTCGGTGCCGACGAAGCGCACGCGCGCGCCGAGCGCGGGGGCAATGTGGCGGCCGAACAGGTCGATGTCCAGGCGCATCTGCGTCTCCGCGGCGTCGGACAGGTCTTTCAAGAAATAAGTAGGAAAAGTAGCGGCCGAGATCTGGTAGTCCGACCCTTCCACGACGTCCACGATGTCGCCAGCGCCGGCGCGGAGCATCGCGATGCGCTCCGTGTACGGGAAGCGGGAGGCGTCCTCCTTCACCGGAATGATGGTGAGATTCCTTCGCCCCTCCGGGGCTCGGAATGACAACGAAGCCTGCTCGACCAGGTAGCGGTGCCCCAGGGTGAAGGGGTTGGCGTTCATGATGATGACGCCGGGGGCCGGATGGGCGCGGAGGTAGGCGCAGTAGTCGGCGAGGCCGCGGCCGTTCTCCAGAAGGATCGCTTTCGGTGCCGATGCCAACAGCTTGAAACCCAAGCTCTCGAAGACGCTCAGGTTCTCCGGTTTCGTGAAGACTTTCACGTTCGTGTAGCCCCGTTCGGAGGCCACGGAAAGGAGGCGGGAAATCAGTGGGACGGAGAGGCCCAGCGAGCGGGCTTCGGCCGACACGGCGAGACATTTCAGGATGTCCCGCTGGAGGCCGCCGCCGGCGAGGATGGTCCCGTCGGCCGACAGGACCGCCAGATACAAATCAACTTCCCCGAGCCGGAGACCATTGCTCCCGAGGAAGTCTTCCACCTGGCGGCGGACCATTGGAACGCTCAAAGGCAGTTCCTGTATGTCGATTGTTTCAAATGGTTCCATCATCCTGCAGGCTTTCCAATACTCCCGGTTCCACCTCAGATTGATTTAACGTTGTAAAGATACGGATTTAAAACCGATTTCCCAAGATTTAATTACGGATTTTCATCAAATCCGAGAATTCTGTCAATGGTTTGGAAAATCTCCTCCTGCGTGTGCGTATGGGCCCGCATGCATTCGCGGGCGGGACGGTCGCAGAGGAGGCAGCGGCGGGGCTGTTCGCCCACCCTTTCACGGCTCACGGGGACGACGGTGTCCCCCACCCGCTCGATCACGTCCAGGTCCATGAGCCGGCCGTAGGGATGCTCGTTCTCGATCTCGCAGCAGGCCTTCTTGACGTCCAGGAGCGGCGCGTCCACGAGGAAGTATCCCTCGTAGCCAGTCTCCAGGTCCCGCAGTTCCTTGTACGTGGGGGCAAGGACTTCCCGGACCGCTTCGACGGCGGCTTCCGCCACCTTGAGCGACCGGGCGTCCCGTTTGACGGAGCCCGGCAGGACCACGGTCAGGCAGACCAGGGTCCTGTCGGGCCACGCTTCCGTTAAAGAAAGCTGCCTGGCATACCGGTCGTCCCGGGCGCCAAGCAGCTGTTCCAGTGTGATTTCCATCTAGTCCACGATATTGTGGATCTCGTCGAGGACCTTGCCGTGGCGGTCCATGACGATGCCCACGACCTTGTCGCCGAACGGGAGGGCGTCGGGCTCGCCGATGATGCTGCGGGCCTTGGCCGCGAGATCGTGGATGTCCACGATCTTCAGGCCGGCGGCCGCGAGGCGCTCGGCGATCTCCGGGCGGCCCGGGTTCACGGCGATGCCGTACTCGGTGACGACCACGTCCACGCCCGCGCCGGGCGTGATGAGCGTCGTCACCTTGGGCACGACGCACGGGATGCGGCCGCGGAGGAGCGGGCACACGATGATCGAGAGGGCGCTGTCCTCAGCGGTGTCGGGATGGCCGCCCACGGCGCCGCGGATGATGCCGTCGGAGCCCACGAGGACATTGACATTGAAGTCCACGTCCACCTCGAGGGCGGAAAGGATCACGATGTCCAGCGCGTGCACGGCGGAGCCGATGTGGTCGGCGCTCGCGTACTCGACGGCGGAGACCTCCTGGTGGGTCTGGTCCTTGGCGATGGATTCGGCCGCGACCTTGTCGAAGGACTGCACGTCCACGAGCTTGCCGATGAGGCCTTCCTCGTGGAGCTTCACCATGTGGGCGGTGATGCCGCCGAGGGCGAAGGACGCGTGGATGCCCTGCTCGAGCATGCTCTCGCGGATGTACTTGACGGCTGCGAGGGACGCGCCGCCGGTACCCGTCTGGATGCTGAAGCCTTCTTTGAAGTAACCGCTGTTAATGATCACCTTGGCAGCCTGTTTCGCGAGCAGGATGTCGCGCGGATTCTTGGAATCGCGGATGGCGCCGGAGGAAATCTTGGAGCTGTCGCCCACGGAGTCCACGACCACCACGGAGTCCACGTCGCAGGAGGAGATGGACTTCGGGACGTTCGGGTACGGGACGAGGTCGTCGGTGAGGATGACCACGTGGTCCGCGTACTTGGCGTCCGGGAGGGCGTAGCCGAGGGAGCCGCAGATGGACTTCGCGTTCTCGGAGCGCGGGCAGCCGGAGGCGTTGCCCAGCTCGTCGCAGGACGAGGCGCCGAGGAAGGCGACGTCGATGTGCAGCTCGCCGGAGGCGATGGCGCTGCCGCGGCCGCCGTGCGAGCGGAACACGACGGGCTCCTTCATCAGGCCGTGGGAAATCTCGTTCGCGAGTTCGCCGCGGAGGCCGGAGGTGGAGATCTTCGTGATGACGCCGTTCTTGATGTGCTCGATGAGCGGGGCGTGCACGTCGGACAGGCTGGAGGCCGCCAGGTGCAGGTTCTTGAAGCCCATTTCGGCGAGCTTGGCCACGACGAGGTTCACGACCTTGTCGCCGCCGCGGAAATGGTGATGGAAGGAAATGGTCATCCCGTCCTTCAGACCGGACCGGCGGATGGCTTCTTCGAGGGTAACTACTTTCGTGTGTCTCATAGCGCTTCCTCCTTGCTTAAGATGCCGGACGCGATGGCGAGCGCGATGGTGCGCTCCGCGCGGATCACGACCGGACGGTCAACCATCTTGCCGTTCACGGCGATGACGCCGGAACCCTTGGCCTGCGCCTCCTTGATGGCGGCGATGATGCGGAGGGCCTTGTCAATGGCCTTCTGCGTCGGGGCGAACACGGAGTTCACAACCTCGATCTGGCGGGGGTTGATGATGGACTTGCCGTCGAAGCCGAGGTTCTTGATGAGCTCGACCTCCTTGCGGAAGGTTTCCATGTCGTCCAGGTTGGAATAGACGGTGTCGAAGCAGGAAATGCCGGCGGCGCGGGCCGCGACGACGATGGTCTCGCGGGCGAGCAGGAGCTCGGAGCCTTCCGGCGTGCGCTGCGTCTTCAGGTTCGCGGAATAGTCCTCGGCGCCGAGGGCGATGCCCATCATGCGCTTGGAGGCGGTGGCGATCTCGTAGGCGTTGACCACGCCCAGGGCGCTCTCGATGGCGGCCATGATGAGGGTGCGGCCCACGCAGCCGAGCTCGGTCTCGACCTTGATGATCTCGGCCTCGAGCTCGCGGACCTCGTCGGCGGTCTCGGTCTTCGGCATGCGGATCACGTCGACACCGGCCTTGACGACGGCCTCGACGTCCTTGCGGCCGTACGGGGTGCTCAGCGGGTTGATGCGGACCACCATTTCGGTGCCGCCGAAGTCGATGGATTTCAGGGCGTTATGGACAAGCAGACGGGCTGCGTCCTTTTCGGCCATGGTCACGGAGTCCTCGAGGTCCAGCATGATGGAGTCGGGACCGTAGATGTGCGCGTCGGCCATCATTCCCGGGTTGTTGCCGGGAACGAACATCATCGTTCTCCTCAGTCTTTCCATACGTCCTTTCCGGTTGCGCGGACAGCGGCCGCAGTTACACGTGCGCGGATGGTGCAGTCGAGGGCACCTTTGTCCGTGGCTTTGACATAGGCGTTGTCAATGCCCAGGCCGGTGAGGGTCTCGGTGATGAGCGCCTTGATCTGCCGTCCGAACTGGGCGGCGACAGAACTCTGGAGTTCCACTTGCAAGCCGTCGCCCGGAGCGATCTGGACCATGATGTCTCCAGACTCCAGGGTGCCGGCCACGGCGTTTTTGATTTCCATGAAATTTAGGTATGTGGTTATAAATTGTTTGCGAAATTACGCCTTTAAATTATAATTTCAAAGCGATTTCGCACAATTTTACGCTTGATGCGCGGGACGGAGGAGGTCCAGCACGACCTTGACGGGATTGAAGGTCTCGAGGGGCACTTCCACGAAGAGCGTGTTCCAGTCGCTCATCGCGCCGTTCCACAGGCCGGGGAGCTCGAGGGCCTTGAGCTCGCGGCCCTGGAAGCTCTTGGAGCTGATGAAGCCGGCTTCCGGATCCACGTGCTCGAGGAGGTTGAACTTGGCGCCCTTGTAGTCGCGCAGGCAGCACACGAGGTCCACGGGGTTGAAGTGCGTGGCATGGGCCATCGCCTCCGCGGCGCCGGCGTCCTCCTTGTTGATCTGGACGCTCTCGAGGATCTGGAGCGAGGTCGCGCCGTCCTTGCCGGCGATGATGTACGGGCCGCCGCCGGGCTCGCCCTCGTTGCGGACCATGCCGCACACGCGGACCGGGCGGTTCAGCTTCGCGCGGAGCATTTCCACGCGCTCCTGCTCGCCGCGGGCGAGCGGAAGCTGGACGCAGAGCTCCTTGTCCAGGAAGTTCTCGATCTCGTTGCACAGCTGCACCGTGGGCTCGGCGTCCAGCTTGCGGAGGTAGTCGAAGATGCGGTCGCGGACCTTCAGGGCCTCGCCCATCAGCACTTTTTTGAAGCGGGCGGTGGTCCCGAGGAGCTTCTCGTGGGCGACGTTGTCGATGTTCTTGATGGACACGAGCTCCGCATCGACCTTGTTCAGGTTGTAGATGAGGGCGCCGTGGCCGGCGGGACGGAACAGGAGGGCGTCGTCGTCCGTGCGGAAGGGCTTGTTCTTCGCGTCGACGGCGATGGTGTCGGTGGCCTTGTCCTGGAAGGTGAAGGTGACGTTGTATTTCACGCCGTAGCGGGCCTCGAAGACGGGCTGGACCTCGGCGAGGGCGGCCTCGAAGAGGGACTGGTGCTCCGGGGAGATGGTGACGACCAGGTTGCAGGTGCCGTCGGCGTTGCGCATGTATGTCGCGGCCTCCACGAGGTGCTCCGCGATGGCGGTGCGCACTTCCCCGCTCTCGTAGCGGTGGAACTTAATCACGCCCTTGGGCTTGGCGCCGTAGCCGAGACCCTCGTCCGTGAGGACCTTGGAGAGGACGGACTTCCGGTAAGCAGCCGTATCTTCCTTGTCGCCAAAGAGTTCCTGGGTATAGAAGGCGAACTTGTCGATCTGCGCGGCGAGCTTCGCGCCGGCGGCGTCGGCCGGGAGGTCCTCGCCCTTCTCGAGGGTGGCGAGGCCGGCGAAGATGTCCTTGAACATGCGGGAGGCCGCGCCGGAAGCCGGCACGAACTTGCACTTGCCGGCGATCTGGGCGCCTTCGTAGTAGCGGATCGCGTCGTCGGCCTCGGCGTCGGTGAGGACGCGGATGCCGCGCTGCGGCGTGGCCGGGCCCACGATCTTCATCCACGGGAAACCCTTCTTGAAGTGTTCGATCTGTTCCTCGACGCCGCGGACGGTGGCGCCGCGCTGCAGGATCTGGTTGGTGTCTTTCTGGTTGAACATGGTTATCAGTTTGGTTTTGTTAGTGTTATTCGATGTAGAATTCCCGCCGGTACTGGTAGTGGCTCCGGAGCGTCTCGAAGCCCTGGGGCTCGGTCCGGAACATAAAGTCGTCCGTGAAGATGGGATAGTTGTACTGGAGCATCGACGCGATCTCGCCCTGGCTCTTGCCCGCCGTCTCCAGGACCACGGGATGCAGGTCCAGGTTCTCGGTCTCGGGGTAGAAGTCCTCCAGCGGGCGGATGCCGTAGCGGCGGGCGACGGCGCGGACGGCCATCGCGGTGCCGTTCTGCTTGCCCTGGTAGGAGTAGCCGGCGATGTGGGGCGTCGCGACGTCGCACTCGATGAGGAGGCGCAGGTCCACGTCCGGCTCGTTGCGCCAGGTGTCGATGACGAGGGCGCCCAGCTTCGGGCGGGCCCGCAGGAGCGCGGCCTCATCGACAATCTCGCCGCGCGCCGCGTTGATGAAGATGGCGCCCGGCTGGATCTTCGCGAAGAAGTCGTCGTTGCACATGCCGCGCGTGGTGTCGTCCAAGGGGACATGGAGCGTGACGATCTGGGCCTCCGCGAGGAGCTCGTCCAGCGTGTAGAAGTCCTCGGGGCCTTCCTTCTCGGCCCGGGGCGGGTCGCAGCGCAGGATCTGGAAGCCCAGCTTCCGGCCGGCGCGCTCGACCTTCTTGCCCACGTGCCCGACGCCCACGATCCCGAGCTTCGCGTTCTGCAGCGGGATCTTCTTCCGCGCCGCCACCCCGTACAGGGCGGAGAACACGTAGTCCATCACGCCGCCGGCGTTGCATCCGGCCGCATTGTACACCTCGATCCCGTGCTCCGCGCACCAGGGCAGGTCGATATGGTCCGTGCCGATGGTGGCGGTCGAGATCATCTTCACCGCCGTCCCCTCCAGCAGCTCCGCGTTGCAGCGCGTCCGGGTCCGGGTGATGAGCACGTCGGCATCCAGGCAGTCCTCCCGGCGGATCTCCCGCCCGTCCTTGTAGACCACCTCGGCATAAGGTTCAAACACGCCCTCCAGGAAGGGAATATTCGCATCCGCGACAATCTTCATTTCTAATCCTCCTCTATCCTACAAATATAATGAATTTCCACGTACGTTGCACCCTCCCCCGCACAACAAAGATTTTTTGCAAAAAATCCCGCGAAAAGTTTGCAAAACCAAAAAAACTCCTTACCTTTGCAATCCCAAACCGGAACACCGGACGGGAAAAACGGGGTATTAGCTCAGTTGGTAGAGCGTTTGAATGGCATTCAAAAGGTCAGGAGTTCGATTCTCCTATGCTCCACAGAAATCCCTCTCAGAATGGTCTGAGGGGGATTTTTCGTAGATAGTGTGACAAAAAGTGTAACAATTTGACGTTTGACACACGATATCTATGTATACATAGTCTTGTGAAGGCTCTCAAATAACTAGTTTATTTCGTTTTATTCTTGAAGAGCTTCTTTAGATCATTCAATGTGGCCGGGCCATGCATATAAACGAGGGTAATGGCATAGTTGCCGGCTTTGGAGACGCACTGATAGCAGATGAACCGGTTGTCGTGGTTGGCGGCTTCGAATGTGAGGATGGCATAGACCAGTTTTCCTTCGTTCATATGGATTTCCTGTTCGGTCGCGTTCTCCGCATCGGCAAGAACACGGCGGGAGACTTCAGCGAGGACTTGGTCATCCCCGGTAAAGGAAACACTGTGATACTGCTCCAGGTTGAAAGGGTCCAGCTGGGAGCTGCGGATAAAGGTTTCTTTCATGGCTTTCGCCGGTACCACCTTCCCGTCGAAGACAGCGCCCACGTTCAGGTCCCCCTGCGCGGATGCGGTCCAGGCCGTTAACAGCAAAGCGGTGAGTATCAGTATCCGTTTCATAAAGCAGGGTTGAAAAGGTCAAACAATTCATCACCGACATCTTCACCTTCCCCGAAAACACCTTCCAAAGTGGCGGTCATATCATTGAGTACAAGATTCGGATCCGTCGATTTTTGTCCGTACGCCAGGATGTAGCAATTATTCTGTCGATGGTACAGGCCGATGGCGGCGATCAGGACGAGGCTAGCGGCGATGGCAACGGTCGCGGCCCACGGGAGGAACCGGCGGCGTGCATCGACAGAAGCCTTTCCCGTCGCTACGGCCTTTCCTGCTGAAAAGAATCCAGCCACGGCTTTCACCTCGTCAAAGTCGGGATCGTCCGTTCCGGCGAGGAAGGCTTTCAGCTCCAGCTCTTCGCCCTCGGTGAGGAGGGCGTCGAACCAGCGTTCGGCCAAATCCAGATAGTATCTTTTATTCTTCATGATATCGTTTCCTGTATTGTTCTCTAATGGTTTTCCGTGCTCGGGAGAGTTGCATCCTGACGGCTGGGGACTGCATGCCCAATTCTTCTGCAATCCTTTCCAGCGTGACACTTTCATATTCGTGCCTTCGGATAATGAATCTCTGTAAGTCGGTCAACTCCGTTTCGACCATTTCCTCGATCCGCCGGAACAACGCTTCACGGTTCTCACCAACATCTTCCTCCGGCAGGTCTTCATCGAGTAGGACTGTTTTCCGTTTCCTCAATTGGTCAATAGAGGCGTTTCGTACAGTTCGGGAGAGAAGAGCTTCGGCCTCTTTTTCGTTGCGTATGGGATACCGTTTCCATAGTCTTACAAAAGCATCTTGCAACGCATCCTCGGCCGCATTTGCGTCCGTGAGAATCTTACCGGCTCCAGCCTTCAAGCGATGTCGGATCCGTTGGTATGTCTCTGTCAGGATGTCTGCCATTCCTTGCTAATCCATCATGGATAGACAATGCTGAGCGGCGCGCCATGGGCGGCGTTGGCTCGGTATTGGGGAGCGTAGAGGGACTCGACTGTGATCACAGGGGCGGTGAAAGTGCCGGCCTGGGTGACGAAGAAGGATTCTTCCCAGGTCGAGGACTCCTCCGGACAGACGTCGAGCCACCAGCAGGTCCGATCCGCGCGGATGTCCCGGTAGCACTGAGGGAGACGGGTCCAGAGACCATCGACCCGAACGGGACCGAAGCAGCCCAGCGCCTGGCCGGAGAGCTGATCCACCGGTACAAAGCAAGCCTCGCGGAAGGCATCGACCCGGACGAAAGAGCGGTTCTCTGCGCTCCAAAGCTCATAGCGGGCGACGAGTCTGTCTCCCACGAGGAGCGTGTCGCCGGTCTGCAATTCGGTGCGTTTGCCGTTTTCCTCCAGATAGAACTTCCGCTCGATACGCATTCCGTTGCCAGAAGCCTGGATATCTACGAACGGGACGGAGCTGGAGGCCGTCAAGGTGATGATTTGGCGGTTCAGGATGCTGTCCGGTGCAGTTAGGACGGCTTGCAGAGCGTCCACATAGGCCGGGTCACCAGTCCAAGACTGCGTTTCGTTCTGCAGGATAAGCCAGAACTTCAAGCCGTCGGAGACGGGGCCGTCCAGGAGACAGGCAAGCAGCGTATGGGCATAGACTTCGGAGGAAAGCAGACCCCTGAACGGAAGCACGGCATTCGGGTAATAAATCCCGCCGGAAGGGTGCCGGACTGCGTATTGTTGCAGAGAAATCAGGTCATTAGAGATGGATTTCTCGAAGCGGGAAGCCGTGAACAGCGACTCGCCCCAGGCCTTGCCGAGGGCGATGCCCGCCTCGGAGGCTGTCAGGTTCCGGAGCGTCCGCACACGACGGGCCTTGTCCAGGATCCAACCATTGGCATAATCATAGCGGCCGGGAGTCAAGTACTGTCGGGCAAAATGGCGGAAATCCTTGAGCCGGAAACGCCGGACGGCCTTCTCTTCCACGCCGGTCAGGTCGAAGGGAACCTCGGACCACATGGCGCGAATGTCCATGTACTGTTCGTCCGAGAGGCCTCCGCACCACATCGGCCACCAGTTGCCGAACTGGCTATTGTCCAGATATCGGACGGTTTCCGTCATGTCCGGAATGGCGATGCCCCGGTCGCGGAGCACGGCGAAGCGCTCCAGCAGGGTTGCCGTCACAATCGGGGAGGAGTCCATGCCTTCCGTCCAGGCGAAACCGCCGTCGTCCTGGCGGAGCGCCAGCAGCGGCGCCAGCGTGCCGGTCGTATCCCGACCCAGCAGCGCACGGGCGTAGAAGTCTGCCGAGCGTGAGAGAGCGTCCGGGTCTTCGGGCGCAGTCCACTGTTCAAGGCCTGCTTCCGCCACTTCGCGGAGCATGCGGTACGTCACTTCCGCCTTGTCGCCGGGAAGGTTGACAAACATGCGGCGGAGCGAATCGACGGCCTCTGGCCCGGCGAGGGCCGAATGGCTCTCCGTAAGCGACTGTTCAGCCCGGTTCACCGGGACGGAAAGGCGCATAGCATCGGTAAAACCATCGCCCTCGAATACAAGCCGAAGGTCCAACTTCGGTTCATCCCACCAACCGACGAAGGAAGGCTGGAAGGAGGGCGGCGCCTTTACGGTGAATAAGGCTGCTGCCGTGCCATTGGCCGGGACCGTCAAGTCCGCAGCCTGTGCATAAGCAGGTTGCCGCTCTTCCACGGCATCATCCATCTCAACCCGGAGATACAGACGACCGGACAAAGTGTCGTTGGAAATGTTTGAAACAGAAGCCGAAAGAACATACTTGTCTTCCTCGTACAGATACCTAGGTGGCGTTACGGAAATCTGCACCGGGATCGTCACGACGAGATCTTCTCGCAGTACGGCGTTCCGCATGGACGGGTCATGAGCGAAGACATTGACATGGTAGGTGGATAATTTGTCGGAGGTATTGAAGGTAACATCGACCTTTCCTTCAGCGTCCGGATACAGGAACGGCTCGAAAGCCAAAGCCTCGGAGAAGACCTCGCGGTAGTCATCATCGGAAATCTCCGGCATATCTTCCACATAGGTGTCCTCAGGGATAATCTCGATATCCAGGGGAGCCCTCGAGCCATATATGCCGACAGAGGATTCGTCGCGAATTATACTAATACTTGACACGCCTCTTACCCGTATCTTAGCGGGCTTTCTGGAGACGCCATAGCCGACCACTACGGTCTCATCCAGCATCTGCACATCCTCTTTCAGGATGACTACCATCCCCGCAGAAGCCGGGACGGTGATCGATTCATAACCGATGCAAGCAATCTCGAGCAAAGTGCCCGGCTGAACGTCAAGAGAAAAACGACCGTCCAGATCGGCCACTGTCCCCCGACTCGTCCCGGCCACGACGATCGAACTGCCGATGAGGGGCTCGCCGATTGAATCGGAGACGAGGCCATAAACCGGTCCCGAACCACTGGTCGGAAGCCAGAAGCTTTCGCCTGTAATACTCCCGGCCGCCATCCGGGACCATGTTTTCCGGAAGGTGGGCGAAAGCGGAGTCACACGTTTCCAGACGTTCGGGGTGATCGCGTCCAGGCTCTTGTCGAACACCGCCACGGCCGCTTCCACACCCGGCTCCGTCTGCAGCGACAGCGTATAGGGCGCACCGGGTCTCGTGCGGTCCTGGAAGCGGGAAAAAGCGAGCGGCAGGTCCATGGTATGCCGTACGCGATGGTAAACCGCCTCATGGACAACCTGTTCCGCATCACGGAAATAGAATACTTCCAGCCGGACGGCATCCGGATAAGAGCCCTTGTAGATGAACTCCAGGCCTTTCAGGGACTTGACGCCGTCAAGGTGCACCAGGCGGGATTCCAGAACCGAGCCGTCAGGCGCGGACAGCGTGGCTACAGCCCACAACGGGCCCGCACCGGCGCCCAGCCGGGCCTGGATCCGCTGCCCATATTCAATCTCCGTTTCACCGGAAAAGAAAACACTCCTCACCGGGGCGTTCAGCCCAGCGGTCGCTTTCAGGATGGGTATATCGGCCCGTGCATTCGCCTTTCCTGACTTAACGCTGGCTTGCAGGTAATACAGGCCGTCCGGGCAATCGGACAGGTCCAGTTCAAGCACATCCTCCGATGTGCCCTCCCGGACCGTATTCCCTTCACAATCTATCAGCCAGTAAGTGACAGGTATCCGGACGGGTGTCTGTCCACTCTTGATGCTCCATGCAATGTGCGCGACAGATTCTGTCAGTACGGTCTTTTCCAGCGTGGCGCTCCGGATAGTGAAGTCACCCGACGCTGCATTCTCCAGCTCAGCCTTCAGGGAAAGGCCGGAAGAAACCGTGAACCGGTGTTCAAAGTCGCGGGTCTCTCCTGTCGCATCCAAGGCCCTGATAGTCAGGCGATACTCACCGTGATCCGACAGCTTGAGCGGAATCCGGAAAGAATGGTCCTTGTCGATAGTAACAGAACCGCGCCACGCCTCACGGCCAGATCGGGAGACCCATCCTTCCAGCGAGATTCCGTCCACCGGATGGCCGGAATAACTCTCCACTTCCCCTTTCACTACGAAGGCGGAATCCGGTAGATATGGTCCCTCCTGCGGGTCGAAGGTTATCTCGAATGTCGGAAGGACGAAATCATCGACCCGGAAGGAAGAACGGGCAAGTGTCTGTCTTTTGCAGACGATTTCCATGTTCCAGAGGCCGTTCCGCTCTCCTTCTGGAATGGTCCATTCCCAGGCGACGGAACCGAACGCATTGGTTTTCAGGTCAATGGTGGCAAGCCGCTTCCCGAGGTGGTCGCTGATCAGAACCTGGACGTCCTTCCCGGCCGACAGGGACTTCACCTGATCATGCAGGTCGCCCTCGAACAGGACGGCCTTGGCCTTGAGCGTGTCACCGGGACGGTACGCGCCCCGCTCCTTGAAAACGCGGGCATGGAGCGTAGCCGTCGGAAACTCGAACGTGTCCTCCGGCTCGGAAACAACGACAATGGCGCTTCGTCGCTCCCCGACCCGGGCCTCCAACAGGGCCGCTTTCCGGCCGATCTGTTTCCGGAAGTCGGTCGGCAGGGGCGTAAAGCCTTGGGTGTTCAGAGGAATCTCCCGCTCCAGGACTTTATTCAAACGCCTTCCGTACTTGAGACGGACCGTAGCGGAAGAGACCGGCTCGCCAGTCCGATAATCAGCCACATAGATGGCGTAATCATCGCCCTGCCGTCGTGCGGCCAGCGAGAGGGTCTGCTTCACGTACGAGGACCGCCCCCCATATTCCTCGGAATAGACGTCATACGCGCCGTCCGGCAGAGCCGGAATCGGCGCTTTCACCGTATCCAGGGCATAGAACCGCCCGTCCCGGTTCCGGAAAGAGACCGTCTTACGGTTTTCGTCCGAGACGAAACTCAGCCTCCCCCGCCCGAAATTGCGGCCGGTCAGAATGATTGAATCCTGCAAGAAACTGATACTCAGCGAGGAGGCCCTGAGGGTGCTACGGATCTCGTCCACGGACAGGTCCATGCGGCGATGGACACCCTTCTCGGCTTTCTCCGCCTTGAGGAAAGCCTCGGCATCATCGTAGAGCTTTCTCGCTTCGGCCTCAGTCACATTTACGTTCCGCCGAAGCTGGAACAGCCGCTCGTCCAGGAGGGCTTTTTCCAAAATGAAGCGGAACGGATCACCGGCATACTGCTTTGCCAGCTTTTTCAAGGCGTCCTCGCGGTCATCCGCCTGCCGGGCCGCCAGGTACTGCAGGTACGGGCGGGCCGGATATCGGTCGCCGATTTTTACGTCCAGCAGACGGTATTCCTCGGAGTCGGGAATCAGCTTCGGGTTTCGTGTCACGCAGTCCCAGAGAACCCATTCGAAATCATCCGGGATATCATTCTCGTCCCGGGTCTGCAGAAAAGGGATCATCCGGTCCTGCAGGGCAGGACGCCGACTGGTTTCCAGTTCATCCCGATGGGCTTTGGCATATTTGAAATCCCTGGCCAGCCAACGGTAGGTCAACAGGGGTTCCCCATAGGACTCCACCGCTTCCAAAAGGGCCGTGCGCAGGGAATCGGTCGATTTCCAGTTCAGGCGGGAATACACCTGCTGTTCTTCCCGGCAGGCGCGCAGGAAATCATCCGGGAGCCGATACGTCCGGGCCAGAGCCCTGATTTCATGGAGCTTCTCGATCTGGTCGCGCGGCCGGTCCCGACGGCTCAACCGACTGTATGCCTTCCACTCCTTGCCCAAATCCCTGGCCAGAAGGGCAGAAACAGGAAGCAGCAGAAGCGCTATGAGGATGGCAATTCTTTTCATAAACACATTTCCGTTTACTACTAAACGAAGAACGACCCAAAATGTAACAAGGTTTTTACTGTCCAATCATGATTTCACCTCCATGGTAACCAACGGTAATGCAAAAAGCACGATGCCGGGTTCAATGCAACGTTTTTCATGACTCTCAAAGTTACAAAGAAATACAAGGTCTCGCAAATTCACCTTGTTTCGTTCATGACCTCAAGATTGGCATTTCTTTCCGCCAGGCCAATCATGGGCTTGCCCGACTTCTGCCACTTTTTAAGGGTGGTGGGTAACTTAATACCCCCTTATTTAAAGCATAAGGGGAGGCCTGCCAAGGAATCAGCAAGCTGTGGCTGGCAAATGGCCGCTCAAAAGGAGTGTTTGTTCGGAGCATCTCGACAGTTTTTATGGAAGAGCAAAGTTTGGCACTATTATGATCGACAGCCTTCGGGCTTGCCCGGATCATGGACACTCAAAATGACAACTGGTAACTTAATATGTAGGTCGACCGATGTCGCCTACCAGGTGCCGAAATGCGGCGAGCCGGGAGTGGCAGGAACGAAGGGAAAAGCCGATACAGTCTTAAAAGCGCACAAGATTCAATGGGTGGATACGACGATAGCTCGCACCTTCTCAGGCCGAGCCCATCGTGCACCATATTTCTCTTTTGACCCGCAGATTATTTGCGGGACGATTGGTAATCGTCGGCCAGCCTGCGGGCTGTGTCGACGTCAAAGACAATCCGTCGCCCGATCCGGGAGACGACAGCAGGACGGAGGATTCCACCGCCTTCGGAAGAACCGTCTTCTTCGCGTGGCGTGCGCATCAGTGCATAGACAGTGGAATCAGAGCATCCGAGTTCCACAGCCAGGGCATGAACGCCGAGTGCCTTCTGCCCAGGTGGAGCCGGGGATGATCCGGTGTTCGGAGAAAGGGAGAGAGCATAGTGAGTGAGCTGGCAGTATTCCTCTCCGGTCATCTGCCAAAGGGGCTTCTGGAGGAGCCCTTCAATAAAATTGTTCGAGTCCATAATAGCATAAAGTTTAACGTGTTTTCTAGTACAGTCCGGCAGGAAGTATCCTACGCGCGTTTTGCCGGAATGTGCCAAACATGGGAAAGGGAATGTGCCAAACATCTGTCTGACAGGCCCTTCGCCCAAGTGCATGTTAGGAAGAAGCATTTGAAAAGCCAAACGAAGAGCTGGCTTTTTTGCGAAAACCCGCCTTTTTTCTCCGGCGAGTATCAAAATGGTACTCTGAAATGATACTCAGATTTCCGCAATTGACAAAAAAAACCTCTCCCGTTTCCAGGAGAGGATAAACCGATGTGCCAAAGATGAACTAAAGATATGTACACTCGCTGCCGATTAAATCCGGCTGATCAGATCCTGCGGAGTTATGTCTTGCATAAGAGAAAAGGCAAACCACTTCTTTCCGAGGTCCTTCAGTGATGCCCCAATATGATAGACTTTTTCATCAATGATCAGGAACCTGTCGTGGGCTTTGTTAAAAGCTTGGACTTCGATGGGAGAATACTGTGCATTGTGCCTGTTAATATCCAGTTGGAACTGTGCCGAAACTTGCTTGGTGTAGATAGTTGCTTTCACAGTAGGCCCCCGTTTATCAAGCATCGTCAATACGGTCTCATCTACATAATTGTCAATCAGAACTATCTCCTTCTTTGCGCTTTTGATGAGCCCGGCGACAAACCGATAGGCATCGAAGATCTGGCCATCGAAGAAGATGTTTTGTTTCGGGATGACAGATTGCTCTTCCAGCTTGTCGAAAATCTGTTCAATCTTATGATCGGTCTCCAGCTGCTTGAGTTCCATTCGGTCAAGTCTCTGAAAAACCTGAGCATTCGATAGCAGGAAATGACGCATTGCGACAAATGCGTTCATGATGCGTATACTAATGTCTACCGCAGTATCGCTATGGAGCACGGCTGACAACATAGCCACCCCTTGTTCCGTGAAGGCGTATGGGCAGAAAGAACTATGTTTCAAGGTCTTAAACCTATCGCAATTTGCGATAAGTTCATCAGTCTCCTGCTGATTCAATTGAAAGCGGAAGGCTTCCGGAAATCTACGGGAATTACGTTTGACTTGCTCATTCAAACGTGCTGTCTGGACACCATACAGTTCGGCCAGATCTCGGTCAAGGATGACCTGCACATCCCTTATCGTCAGGATCCGGCTCTCAACCGAGAGTTGAGGAAGGTGGTCGCAATTTGCGACATCCTTTTGAGTAGTTTGCAGCGACCTCTTTGCCATAGCACGTTCTTTTATGCGAAGTTAATCATTTTTCTCTAACAGCCCATTGAACTTAGTCATCGAGGTGGCCTTGATATCATCCACGATGTCGATATAGGGTTTCATGGAAGAATAGTCACTGTGGCCCGTCCATTTCATTACTATGTTCGGCGGGATTCCCAGGGATAAGGCGTTTACGATGAAGGTGCGGCGTCCGGTATGTGTGCCGACCAGTTCCCACTTGGGATGGATCTCGTCAGTTCGGACGTTACCCTTGTAGGTTGTAATGCGTATATCCTCATTGATGCCGGCGAGTCGGCATAGTTCCTTGACGTCCCGATTCATTGCCTGGTTGGTGTAGTTCGGCAAGGCCTTGTTATCGTTGAAGGGAGCATCCTTGTATTTCTCCAGAATAGCCTTTGTGACGTCGTTTAGTTCGATAGATATACTGTCTGCTGTCTTGACGGTCGTAACTTCAATATGGCCGCTTTTAATGTCGCTTCTGCGGAGATTATTGGCGTCCGAATGTCTGAGTCCGGAGAAGCAGCAGAACAGGAAGACGTCACGGATCGGATCCAGGTATGCCTGCGCTCCTGACAATTGAAGATTACGGACACGAGCCATTTCCTCTTTGGTAAGGTAGATTACCTTCTTCTGAGTTGTTTTCAGTGTTGGCTTGAATGACTTATAAGCCATGTTCGTATTGTAACCGTTTTCGGTCGCCCAGTTTAGGAACCAACGGAGAAAACGCAGTTTCTTTTCGATGGAAGAGTTCTTCAAGCCGATGATGTCATCGTGGTCATAATCATCCCTTTCCCCTTTCTTCTTACGGGGGGTCCTGAGTCTTTTGACATCCCGGAAATAAGCGACAAACTCCGCTAAGGTAGACTCAGTTAGGTCTGAGAACTTAAGGTTCTTCTTGAAAGCCTTGAGGTCTCTCCGCATCGTCTCCATCTTCGCATAAGTCGCCGTTGTCCAAGCATTCTTCTCCCCGCTTTCCTTAACAAACTTGTCGTAAACTTCAAAGAAGTCCGAGGCTTTAGGCTTACGTTCATTCTTGGGTTCCGGATCCGGCTTTTTGGGTACAATCCCCTTTATTCTTTCCTGATACTTGTCGGCAACTTGCTTTTTCGTCGGATTGATGTCGTTGGCCTCGAAGTATCTGAAGGCCGTCACCATTTGCTCACGACAGTTGCGAAGAGCGTTATTGATGGAAATGGTTGTCTCTCCCTTAGGCCCCTTATATCCTTCCTTCACACACTGATTCTCCGCATCCCAGGCATCAAGGTTGTTCACCTGACAGCCCGTAGAGGTTATCAGTCGCTGACCATTGAAAGTAGCATGTTGCTGGATTTGGAAAAGGTTCTTTTCCTTTCCATAGGGGCGGAGTTTGAAGGCAATCTGGTATTTCAGAATCATTTTGTCACACGATTTAACCGTTTCGTGTCACAAAAATGTGACAATTTTCTGTAAATTCCAATACCTACACCCGTAATCTAACGCAGTACAATAATGATTTCCACAGTCCTCTGTGGCAGGTTTTACATGATTTTCGTATCTCCTATGCTCCACAAAAAAGAGGACAGCAAATCGCTGTCCTTTTTTTTGTGTCGCAAGCTGTGCTGAAACAACCCGAAATTTGCAAAGCGGGCGGGGATGGCTCTGAGGCCGCTGTGAGGCACATTCGGGCCCTAAGCCAGCCAAAATCGTCGGGCATAGCGTCGAGATGTGCCACTGGAGTTCCCAGACTGGGGATGGTAACACTTTGTGAATTTCGGGTTAGCGCCTCATCTTGTCATTTCGACCGAGCGAAGCGAGCGGAGAAATCTTCCAGCACGTGGAAGAGAACAAAAAGGCCTCCAAATGTTTCCTCCGCCGTGCTGGTAGAAACTAGTGGGCGGGTGTTCGGGGACCTTTGCCGCGAAACCCCGCGACGGAGGTTGTCCGGGCGGGGAAAAATCACTATCTTCGTATCGACGGAAAAAACAAGCGACAGATGGCGACGGAGGAAGCGTTTTTTGCCGGGAAGCCGGTGGAGTGGGGGCTGTATGAGGCCTTGAAGAGGGAGCTGGTGTGGCGGTATCCGGAGATGGAGGTACGGGTGGCGAAGACGCAGGTGTCCTTCTTCGACCGGCTGATGTTCGGGTGCGTGTCGTCCACGCGGGTGCGGCGGAAGGCGGAGATGCCGGCGCATTTTCTCACGCTGACCCTGGGCCTGCCGGAGCCGGTCGATTCGCCCCGGATCGCCGTGAAATGCGAGCCGTATCCGGGCCGATGGACGCACCATATCGTGCTCTCCTCCCCCGACGAGATTGACGCCGAGCTGCTGGCCTGGATCGACCGGGCCCATCAGTTCGCACAGCGATAAATACCAAGATAATGCAAGATAACAACCAGATAATCAAACTTTTCCCGGGCGAGGCGGGGGTGGAGGCGTTCTATACCCAAAGGGAGGCGGCGCTCCCCTATCCGGTCATCCAGGGGCATCAGGTCCATGGGAGTCGGGTGGCGATCGTGGAGCGGCCGGGGATGACGCGGGAGGAACTGGAAGGGTATGATGCGTTCGTGACCAACCGGCCGGGCGTAGCCATCGGCGTACGGACGGCAGACTGCGTGCCGGTGCTGCTGTACGACCCGGTCCAGCGGGTGGTGGCAGCGGTCCATGCGGGATGGAAGGGCACGGTGCTGCACATCTCCGAGGGGGCGCTGGAGGCGATGGGGCAGGAGTTTGGCAGCCGGCCGTCGGAGCTGAAGGCCGTGATCGGCCCGTCCATCGGCCCGGACAGTTTCCAGGTGGGCGAAGAGGTGGCAGAGAAGTTCAAGGAGGCCGGTTTTCCGATGGACGAGATCTGGTCGTTCCGCGGCCCCGGGGACGGCAGTCCGATGTCCGGCGGCCATCATATCGACCTGTGGAAGGCCAACCGCTGGCTGCTGGAACAGCTCGGCATCCCGCCCGACTCCATCGAGGTTCTGGGCATCGACACATACACGACAGAATCCCTGTTCTCCGCCCGCCGCGAGGGCGTGGCCTGCGGGAGGATCATCAATTCGATCATGCTCAAATAATTTTGGGAGCGCCCCTTGCGCATTCGGTTTTTCGTCGTATCTTTGCGGTCCCAAGCAATTCTTTTGCGCAGCATGTAGCTTTTTTCCTGACAACATGGTTTCAAAGATCCCCGGACGAAGGTCCACCCCCTGGGCGTATTGCGCCCGGACGCGGGAGGGCCGGGGGGCCGGGTCGTTCTTTGTCATAAAATCATGTCGTTATGGTTTATCAGTTAGTTGCCTGGACCGACAAGGGCCAGGTCAAGATGCTCCCGGAACTGCTCCGCGAATACGCGCAGCCCTACATGGACCGGATCGAAAGCCTCAGGGCCTTCTACGACGAAGGCTGGGATGACGGACTGGGCCGATTGACGGAGCAGGATGTCCTTGCGCTCAGCCGCAGTTACGAGGCCTACGGCCGGTTCCTGCGGGCGCACGGCAAGCGCCACGAGGCCTTCGAGGCGTTCACCGACGCGGCCGCCGTGTGCCTGGACGACCGCTTCATGGTCGACAGCGAGTACGGGTACGTGCTCGTGGGCGCGCTCCCGAAGCGCTTCCACTACGCGAAGTCCTTCTGCGAGGAGATGTTGGAGGAGCGCCCGGCGCTGGCGCGGCTGCCCAAGTGGCAGCGCCTGCTGGCGCGCTTCCGGGCGCTGGAAGCCCCCTTCGCCGAAGAGCGCAAACTTGTCCAGCGCGAATGCAGCGCGAACCGGGCGTACTATTTCGGACGCCGGTAAACGAAAGGCGCCGCCAGAAAAAAACTGGCGGCGCCTTCGCGTTTTCCGCGAAGTCCCCTACTCGCCCGTCACCACTTCAATGTCGTCATACCCCATCCGCTCGCCGTCCGCCAGGCGGTCCGCATCGAACTTGAGCATGCGGACCTTCGCGGCCGGGAAGGTGAGGTTCTGCCAGATGGGGTTGTTGACGATGTTGGAGAATTCGCCGGAGGCGAGCTTCTTCCAGTCCCGCCAGTTTGTGGCGCCCCAGAGGGTGTAATGGGTGATGGTACCGCTCGTGCCGTCCTGCGGCGGGAGGTACCGGAACCCCGTCACCGTCTGCTCGGAATCCCAGTCCATCAGCATCTGCGTCGGGCTGCTGAAGAAGATGTGCAGGCCCGACGAGCGCTTCTCGCCGCTGTTCGGGATGTCGGCGGTCAGGTTGGGCGCGAGGTACAGGCCGATCTTCTTGATCACAGGCTCGGCCTTCGTGTCGACGATCGTGAAGCGGAGCTTCGAGGCTTTCACCGTCGGGAAGCAGATGATGCGGCGATGGCCGATGGTGGTGAGGCCGTCGCCGTCCTCCGCGAGCTCGTCGGTGAGCGGGAGCCATTCGCCGTCGACCAGGGCCTCCAGCGTGAACTTCTTCACGCGCTGGCCCAGGGCGATGTCCTCCTCCGCGACGAAGCGGTTGAAGTTCGTCGGCCGGCGGAAGGATATCGTGGTGGTCAGGCCTTTACGCGAGATGCGGGCCTTGTCCGCCAAATTCTCCTTGAACACCTCGTCGATCATGTTCTTGAAGGCGATGCCCCGGAGGCTGTCGACGGGATGGATGCGGCCGTTCGGAGCCACCGGGAAGTTCAGCAGGAGCGTGGAATTGCGCCCCACGGACTTATAATAGGTGTCCATCAGCTTGGACAGGCTCTTCACGTGGGCGTTCTCCGTCTCGTGGTAGAACCAGCCCGGGCGAATGCTGGTGTTCGTCTCGCCGGGGCACCAGACGTCGCCGTCCTCCACGCCGTAATGCAGCATGGCGTAATCGGCCTGGCCCTCGCTGGGCATCGTGCTCCAGTTGGTCTCGCCCACGTAGCCCGCCTCGGTGCCCACCCAGCGGAGGTCGGCGCGGTTCGCGTTGTCGCCCCAGATCACGCAGTCGGGTTGCAGCATGCGGATCAGCTTGTAGGTCTCGGGCCAGTCGTAGTAGGTCTTCTCGATCCGACGCGTCTCGTTGGCGCCGCCGTACCAGCCGTCGCCGCCGTTGGCTCCGTCGAACCAGACCTCGAAGATGTCTCCGTAGCTCAACAGCAGTTCGCACAGCTGGTTGCGGAAGTACGTGATGTACTCCCACCACGTCGCCCTTTCCGTCCTTCCACGGCGAGTTTTTCACGCTGTAATCCGTATAGGCCGACGGCCACATGCAGAACCCGCAGTGGTGCTTGGCCGTGAAGATGATGCCTTTCATGCCCGCCTGCTTGCACACGCGCGCCCATTGGCGGCAGTCCAGGTCGGAAGGGTTGAACAAGGCGGGATCCTCGTTGCCGAAGCCCCACTCCTGGTCCGTGTACGTGTTCAAGGAATAGTGGATGAAGGCGTACATGTCCATGTCCTGCCAGGCTAGCTGCTGCTTGGTCGGAACGGGCCCGTACGGTTCCACGTGGTGGCAGCCGACCAGCAGGAGGAGGGCCGCCGCCGCAAGGATCGGGAAGTTTCTCATCTGGTTATTTCGCAGGTTCGATGACGCGGTAATGGCCGCTCAAGTGCATGAAGGCGAACAGGCGGAGGAGGCCGTCGTAATAGGCGTCGAAGTAGCCGTCCTCGTAGGGCTTGTTCTCGCTGTCCCAGAGACGCTGGACGAATTCGCGGGAGATGGCGTGGTCCGCGGCGAGGGTCGCGGCGGCGACCGTGGCCACCAGGCCCACGGAGTGCCGCGTGCCCGTCCCGCGGAGCTCGCCCTGCCCGGCGGGCATCGCGAAGTCCACGTCCGTACCGTCCACGTTATACTGGTCCACGAACGTGTCTATCCCCTTGGAATAGAAGAAGTTCTGAATCGTGTTGGCGTAGTTTGTCTGCCATTCGCGGTCCGCGCAGGCCCAGGAATAGTCGAGGGCGATGTTCATCGGCACGCGCCAGGAGTCGAAGCGGAAGGCGGGCTTCATCCGACGCCCGAAGAAGGCGTTCTCGATGAAGGAGCCGTCGAAATTGTTCGTGTCCGGGTTCAGGCCGGTCTCCGGGTTGATGCTCTTGTGCAGGTACTCGCGGCTGGCGGCGGCGCAGGCGCGGTAGAAATCGGCCCGGCCGTCGTTCGCCCAGCGGGCCCACACCTCGTAGAACGCGGGGATGTGGTACGACGGATCCGTGTACCCGACGCCGCGTCCGTCCGGCGTGAACGTGATCAGGTGGGTTTCCTTGTCGATAAACGGCTTGATGCCGTCCGTGCCGTCCTTCTCCCAGGACGAATTCAGGATGAACTGCGCCTCCTGGAGGTAGTTGATGTCGCCGTCATTGCCCCAGCGGTTGGATGCGAAGACGAGCGCCGTGACGAAGTACAGTTCGCCGTCGGACGCCGGGCCCTTGCCGCGGATGGTCCCGTCCGGGGACAGGCTCCAGGCGAAGTACCCCTTCATGGGCCCGTCCTGATACTGCATATACTTCTTCGCCCAGCGGAACAGGCGGTCGAACTCCTCCTTCTTGTCCAGCTGCACGGCGACCATCATCCCGTAGGACATGCCCTCCGTGCGCGCGTCGAAGTTCTTGACGTCGGACATGTAGGCCATGTCGTCCCCCACCTCGAAATACACCTTGTCGGGTCCGTGGAACACCTCCTGGAAGATCGCTTCCAGCTTCGCATCGACCTCCGCCTGCGGATACCCCATCTCGGCGAACACGCTCCGGTACTGGTGCGTCTCGAATCCGCCCTTCGTCCAGGGCTTCAACGCCTGCGCCTGCGCGGCCCCCGCCGCGCACAGCCCCACGGCCACGGCGGACACCATCATCCGCCCGAAAACTGACATTGACATATCGTTCGGTTTTTTGTAGTTTCTACAAATATAGCAAATTCCTCGGAAAAACTCCCCTACTCCGCCCGAAGGACGATGGACTTGTGGGAGAGGAGTTCGAAGAAGGCGGCCTTGCAGGAGTCGGAAAGCGGGATGACGGCGTCCGCGACAAGGATCTTGCCGTCGCGGATGCCGCGGACTTTGTCGGCGTTGACAATCCAGGAGCGGTGCGTGCGGCAGAAGCGGTCGTAGGGCAGCTGCTTTTCCAGGGTCTTCAAGGTCATGAGCGTCATGAGCGTCTTCCCGTCGGTCTTGTGGATGACGATGTAGTCGCCATCGGCCTTGACGTACAGGATATCGTCCAGCGGGACTTTGGTCATCACGAGGTCCACCTTGACGGCGATGGAGTCGGCGGCAGGGGCGGCTTCGCGGCGGCGGAGGGCATCGACCTGGCCCTTCAGGCTGTCGATGTCCCGCCCGAGCCGCTCGTTGCGCTGCTGCGCCTCCCGGTACTTGAATGCCGCGAGACGCCACTCGTCCGACAGCGCGACAGCCAGCGCGATAAGCACCATCAGGAATCCCAGGACGGGAACGAAAACCCGCTGGGAAATGACCGTTCCGATATCCAGGACACTGGAAACGGTTACCCCCTCACCGACGGTCGCCCTTCCGGAAAGGTCCAGGACGAGGATTTCCAAAGCGAAGGCGACCAGCAGAAGCAGCAGGTTCCAGGCGGAAAAGGCTCCGACCCGCCCCTGGATGAAAAACCTGTCGATGAGCCACAGGCGGTTCACCAGGTAGATGCCCGCGTTCACCAGGAGGATGAAGGCATACAGCAGGTAGGCCCAGTACGGCAGCAACAGATGTCCGATCAGGTACGGAAGCGCGGTCGGAACGAGGAGCAGCGCCAGCAGGATGCCCAGGAAAAGGATGGTTCTTTTGCGTGTCATGATCAGGGTCGACACGCAAAGATACGCATTTTCCGCGAATCAGAACGAGAATCCGAGATTGATGTGCACGCCCATGGTTCCGTCCTGCGGGTTCAGCGGATGGCCGAACTCGACGGCAGTGATGAAATTATGGTTCATGCTGAAGAAGAAACCTCCGCCGACGCTGGTATGGAGCCGCTCACGGTCGGCGATGCCCGGATCGTAGATGCTCCGGTAAGGCCCATGCGCCACGCCGTCGAGCGTCTTTTCCACGGTGCAGCCGCCCAGGAGACGCTGCGCGTCCAGCCGGTACGGCCGGATGACCCCGCCGGCGTCGGCAAAGCCCACCAGACCCAGCTCGAAGTTCTGCTTGAAGGCCTGGAAGGACGCGAGCCGCAGCCGCAGGTCCAGGCTGCCGCCGAGGACGTCCGCCCCGACGATGCGGCTCCCGAAGGTTCCCCGCATGTCGAAGGCCGGCAGGGCGTAGAACGGCAGGGAACCGGCGACGAGGCCGCCGCCTTTCACCTGCCAGGCCAGCGTCAGCCGGGATGGGATGACGGGCAGGTACTGTCGCACGTCGAAGGAGAGCACCATCGACAGGCTCCGTTCCGAGGAAAAGCTGGCGCCGCCGGTCAGCGTGGCCGTCGCGTACAGGCCCCGGGCCGGATTGGCCTCGAAATCGCGCGTGTCATAGACCAGGCCGGCCTTGAGCTCGGCCCGGTGGCCCCAGGTCTCCGCCTCCGGAATCAGCCCGTTCTCCACATACTGGTGGAACAGCGACTGCTTCCCGTCGTACACGCTCACGGAAACGTCCTGGTAGTCCTGCCAGGCATATCGCACACCCCCGATCCAGGTCAGAGGGCCGGCAATCCTCCCCTGCAGGTCCAGCGTGGCGGTAACCTGACGCTGGGCGTTGGCATAGAAGGCGATCCCGTCCTGGCCGTCCGCCGCTTTCCGGCGGTCCAAATCGGCATAGTACGGCGCCAACGCGCCGTTGAACCCGTAGAACCCGTGCAGCGGATTGTCCATGTACTCCGCATGAGCCGTCACCCGCATATTCCTTAGCAGGTGCTTCGAGTCATAATCCAGCGAGAACTGCTTCGCGCCGCGGGAATAGACGCTGGCGACCGCCATCACCTTGTGCCGATAGTTGGGATAGTCCGACCCGTCCCCGTAATGGTACAGCTGGCTGAGCGCCCCGAACTGGAACCCCAGGTCGTTGTCATACCGGAACGCCGGCAGGAGGCCGATGTTCCACCCGGTCTTGACGATTTCTTTCCGGTTGTTCTGGGCCAGGGCGAGGACCGGGACCAGCAGGATGGTGAGGAAAAGGAGGATGCGTTTCATGGCGTGCTTCGTTTTGTTTTCGGCACAAAACTACGCACACGCTTCCTGTATGACGATTTTAATCGGTGAACGGGCCCGTTTTCTCGGTGAATGGGCCAAGGCTGCTCTCCTGCTGGCGGCGGACCGCTTCGAGGAAGAAGGTGCGGCGCTGGGTCTGGGTGAGGCGGTGGCGGGCGAGGCGGGAGGAGGCGGTGAGGCCGTCGTCGAGGTTGCAGACGAAGAGGTCGTCGATGTCGGCGATGAAGAGGCGGTTGTAGCGGATGTCGTTGTTCTTCTGCAGGCTGATGGTGTAGTTCATCGCCTTGAGGGCCTCGCCTTCGGAGAGGTTGTCCTTGCTGAAGACGAAGAGGCCCAGGTTGTCCCAGTGGCCGTAGAAGCCGCTGGCGGCCTTGGAGACCTTGCTTTCTAGGATGCGGCGCATCGGGAGGGCCATCCGCCAGTAGGGCAATTCATTGACGCCCACGTACTTGCCGGTGGGGAGGCCGAAGGAGTAGCCGCTCTCGAGGATGGTGTCGCGGTCGTCGGCGGGGAGTTCGCGCGTGATGCCGGCGATGTCCTGCATGAGCGCGAGGCCGGCGGCCTTGCTCTCCTCCATCGCCCGGGTGACCTCGATGCCGACGGCGCGGCCGGCGGGCGACTGGAGGTCCGGGCGGTCGCGGTTCACGAGCGGCTCGAACGCGGGGCCCAGCACCGTGGAGAGC
Source organism: uncultured Bacteroidales bacterium (assembly GCA_900316525.1). Lineage (GTDB taxonomy): Bacteria > Bacteroidota > Bacteroidia > Bacteroidales > UBA932 > Cryptobacteroides. The sequence goes on along the minus strand of ONDF01000018.1, from coordinate 79,504 downwards.
ACGATCTGCGCGTACTTCTCGAAGAAGCACGTCCCGAACTCCCGGATATGTTCCGCTTTCTCGCCCATGTCACGCAAATGTAGCCAATTCATTGGTCAAGTGCAAGAAAAAGCGTACATTCGCAAGAACGTAATGTGACACGCATGAAAACCACCCGTTTTATCCTTCTCCTGGCGGCGCTGGCCGTCTCCGCAGGCGCCCGGGCGCAAAGCATCTACCCCGACGGCTACGAGCCCGAAAGCTGCACCAGCATCATGGTGGGCCGGCTCGCCTCCACGGACGGCTCCGTCATCACTTCCCACACCTGCGACGGCGTCTCGCACACCTGGATCTCGATGGAACCCGCCGTCGACCATAAGAAAGGCGACGTGTTCGAGGTCTTCAAGGGCCTCCGGCACACGAAGTTCAAGGGCGACACCACCGGCGTCAAGAAGGTGGGCGAGATCCCCGAAGTCCGCCACACCTACGCCTATGTCAATACGGGCTATCCCTGCCTGAACGAGAAGCAGCTCGCCATGGGCGAGTCCACCTTCACGGGCCCGGACACCCTCATCAACAAGGACGCGATGTTCCTCATCGAGGAGCTCTCCCGGCTCGCGCTGATGCGCTGCGACAACGCCCGCGACGCCATCCGCCTGATGGGCGAAACCGCCGAGAAATACGGCTACGGCGACACCGGCGAGTGCCTGACCGTGGCGGACAAGAACGAAGTATGGGCCTTCGAAATCGTCGGCTGCGGCCGCGACAAGGTGGGCGCCGTGTGGGTGGCCCAGCGTGTCCCGGACGACGAGGTGTCCATCTCCTGCAACATCCCGCGCATCGGAAAGATCGACCGAAGCGACAAGGACCATTTCATGGCCTCCGACAATGTGGAAGCCGTGGCGAAGGAATACGGCCTCTGGGATGGCCAGGGCGATTTCGTATGGTTCAAGGCGTACAACGTTCCCCGCGCGAAGGGCAAGAATTTCGCCATCCGCGACTGGTTCGTCTTCAACGAGCTGGCGCCTTCCCTGGGCCTGTCCATGGACGATCCCGACCTCCCCTTCAGCATCAAGCCCGAGCACAAGGTGAGCGCCCGCGAGGTGTTCAAGCTCCTCCGCGGTACCTACGAGGGCACGGAGTACGACATGTGCAAGGACTGGAAGATGGTCAATGCCAAGGGCGACACCCTCGTGAGCCCCGTCGCGAACCCGTGGCTCGTCGCCGACACCCGCAACACCCTGAACACCATCGCCCCGGGCACGGTCGATTTCGTCCGCACCCTGGCCGTATGCTGGTGCTCCTACTCCACGGTGATCCAGCTGCGAAGCTGGCTCCCCGACGCCCTGGGCGGCATCCTGTGGTACAGCGTGGACAACCCCGCCGAGAGCCCGCGCATCCCGATCTTCGCGGGCGGCACGGCCCTCCCGTCGGCCTTCGACAACTGCGGCCAGAAGCAGTACGTCCCGGACTGCGTCCTGTGGACCTTCCGCCGCCCGAACCGCCTCGGCACCGTCGCCTGGCAGAAGAACAAGGACGACTTCGAGAAGCTCATCCTCGAGATGGAGGATGTCGCCTTCGAGGGCCTGCCCCTCTTGGAGAAGAACCCGTCCCCGACGGCCCTCAACGCCTATACCGCGCAGATCTACGAGCAGTGCGCAAAGCGCTGGAACGAGCTGGAGGAAAAGCTCTGGATCAAGCACGGGCGCGGATTCTAGGCCGCGCGCTTGGCGTTTCCGCCCCGATTCGTTATATTTGTGGATTGAATAAACACTTTTACTATGGCAAAGACAGCAGGTAAAATCATCGCCTGGGTCATCGTGATCCTCCTCCTGGCGGGCGCGGCCTTCGGCTACTACAAGTTCTTCTGGGTGTTCAGCGACGGCACCAAGACCGGCGAGCTGAATTCCCTGACCTACACCGGCTACATCTGGAAAACCTACGAGGGCGAGATGATCCTCTCGGGCTACGGCGCCAAGGGTTCCGTGAACGGCTCCGTCCAGTCCAAGATCTTCAAGTTCTCCGTCGCCGACAAGGAAGTCGCCGAGCAGCTCCAGCAGCTCACCGGCCAGCGGGTGACCGTCCATTACAAGGAATACAAGGGCGCCCTCCCCTGGCGCGGCTATGAGCGCGCCATCGTGGACACCATCGACAACAGCGAGCCCGCGACGGAGCCGAACAACCGGCTTCCCATCGACGCCTCCGCAGAACAGGTCTTCTTATGAGAAAGCATCTCCTTCTTCTGGGCGCCACCCTCGTGGGCGGCGTTCTTTTTGCCCAGCCGCGCGTGATCGGCACGCACCCGGCGCATGACGGCAGGATGCTGACGATGGAAAACGCCATCGTCGGCCGCCTGTCCCCGGAAAACCGGTTCTATTCCTGGGTCAATGACAACGAATACCGCTTCCAGGAAGGCCGGCAGTGGGCCACCGCCCGCATCGACGAGAACCTCGAGGTTCCGCAGGCGCCGCAGGGCTGGAAGGCCCTCAACGTGGGCAACAGCCTGTACATCACCGACGGCAAGGACACGATCGCCGTGGCCGTTTCCAACGACCGCGAGATCGTCTACGGGCAGTCCGTGAGCCGGAACGAGTTCGGCATCAACGGCGGCGTCTTCTGGGCCCCTTCGGGCCGGAAGCTCGCCTTCTACCGCAAGGACGAGTCCCGCGTCACCGATTTCCCGCTCCTGAACATCCGCACCCGCACCGGCGAGCTGCAGCTCATCAAGTACCCGATGAACGGGATGGACTCGGAAATCGTGTCCCTGGGCATCTACGACCTGGACAAGGGCAGCACCGTGTACCTGAACGTCCCGGAGTTCACCCCGGAGCGCTTCCTCACGAACATCAGCTGGTCCCCGGACGACAAGTCCGTCTATGTGCAGGTCCTGGACCGCACCCAGCATCACATGAAACTGAACCAGTACTGCGCCACCACCGGCGAGTTCGTCCGCACGCTCCTGACGGAGGACGACGAGCGCTGGGTGGAGCCGCTGGACCCGGTCCGGTTCCTCAAGGGCCGCAAGGACCTGATGGTCTACCGGACGGACCTCCGCGACGGCTTCCGCAACCTCTATCTGCTTGATACCCTGGGCAATATCCGCCGTCTCACCCCCGTCGACGCGGATGTCGAGTATGTGGGCAACGACGGCGTGAACGTGTTCTACACCTCCGCCGAGGTCTCCCCCGTCGAGAACCACCTCTACAAGGTGAGCGTCAAGGCGCCGGCGAAGAAGGCCCTCGAGAAGGCGAAGATCGGCAAGCCGGTGGCCCTCACGCCGGAGCGCGGCTGGCACAATGTGTCCATGAACGGCGCCTGCACCTGGTTCTTCGACCGCTACTCGAACCTGGACACCCCGGGCGTGACGCTGCTCCGGAGCACGGACGGGAAGACCACGCAGAAGCTCTTCGAGGCGGGCGACCCGCTCAAGGACTTCGCCTCCTGCGCCGTGGAGCTGGGCACCGTCCCGAGCGCCGACGGGAAGTTCGACAACTACTACCGCCTCTACTATCCGAAGGATTTCGACCCGGCGAAGAAGTACCCGGTGATCGTGTACGTCTACGGAGGCCCGCACTCCCAGATGGTGCAGGACAGCTGGATGGGCGGCGTGCGGATGTGGGAGATGCTGATGGCCCAGAAGGGCTACCTCGTGTATGTCCAGGACAACCGCGGCACCTCCAACCAGGGTGCTGAATTCGAGCGCGCGATCAACCGCCAGTGCGGCCAGGCCGAGATGGCCGACCAGATCGCCGGCCTGCGCCGCCTGATGGAAAAGCCGTATGTGGACAAGGACCGCATCGGCGTCCACGGCTGGAGCTACGGCGGCTTCATGACCATCAGCCTCATCACCAACTATCCCGACGTGTTCAAGGTGGCCGTCGCCGGCGGTCCGGTCATCGACTGGAAGTGGTACGAGATCATGTACGGCGAGCGCTACATGGACACGGAAGCGACGAACCCGGAGGGCTTTGCGAAGACTTCCCTGATCAACAAGGCGAAGGACCTCAAGGGCAAGCTCCTGATCTGCCAGGGCGCCGTGGACAGCACCGTCGTGTGGGAGCACTCGCTCAGCTTCATCGAGGAGTGCATCAAGAACAACGTGCAGGTGGACTACTTCCCCTATCCGACGGACCCGCACAATGTGGGCGGCCGGCGCCGGATCCACCTGATGGACAAGGTGACAATGTATTTCGAGGACTATCTGTAGGTCTCGAAACGGACGTTTTTCAGCTGAAGCATCCCGGCGTCGTCGACCTGGGATGCTTCTTCCGTATAGAAGAAGAGGCAGTCTTCCAGGGTGATGTCGTGGATCATCTGCAGCGTGCCGGAGGCCTTGACGCCGACACGGGCGTCGCGGCAGGTCACGCGGGCGATGTGGATGTCCTGGAAATTGGGCAGGAAGTTCTCCGTCTCGGCGGCCATGGCGTCGTCCTTGCCGACGGGACGGTCCGCATAGGAGGTCTCGAAGACCACGGCCTCACCCTGGATGTCGGACATGAAGATGTCTGAGATCCAGATGTTTTCCGTCTTGCCGCCGCGCTCGGGCGCGCTCTTGAAGCGCAGACCGGTGTCCGTCCCGGAGAAGGTGTTGTTCCGGACGACGATGTTGACCATGCCGCCGGAGAATTCGGAGCCGATCACGAAGCCGCCATGGGCATGGAACACGGTGTTGTCCTCGATGAGGATGTTGTCGCAGGGGCCGTCCTTGAGCGCCGCGGCGCCCGCGCCTCCCTTCATGCAGATGCCGTCGTCGCCCACGTCCACGGTGTTCCGGACGATGAGGACGTTCTTGCACTGGCCAATGTCGATGCCGTCGCCGTTCTGCGCGTTCCACGGGCAGCGGACGGTGGCGCCGTCGATGATGACATCCTTGCAGCGCTGCGGCACGAGATGGAACTTCGGGGAGTTCTGGAGGGTGACGCCCTGGACGAGGACGCGCTCACAGTCCGTGAAGCGGACGAGGTGCGTCCGGATCTTCTCCTGGGCCTCGTAGGTATCGGCAATGTTGTCGAAGGCCTTGAGGTTGAACGGGTACCAGAGGTCGCCCTTCGGGGTGACGGTGCCGCCCATCCGCTTGAAGGCGTTCCATTCCGTGTCGCTCACCTTGGAGCGCTTCACGCCGCGCCACCATTCGCCGTTTCCGTCGATGATGCCTTCGCCCGTGATGCTGATGTCCGTCCGCTTGCTGGCGGTGATGCCCGGCACGGCCTTGCCGTCCTTCAAGTGCGCGGCGCGGTCCGGCGTGAGGAGAACCATCGCGTTCCGCTCCAGGTGCAGGTCGATGTGGTCTTTCAGGGAGATGGGCCCGGTGACGAAGACACCGGCCGGCACGACGAGGTGCCCGCCGCCCAGCTTCTGCAGGGCGCTGATGGCCTTGGCGAAGGCCTGGGTATTGTCCGTGAGGCCGTCGCCGACGCCGCCGAACTCCGTGAGGCTCACCGAGTTGTCCGGGATGGCCGGCAGCTGGGGTTCCGCCATTTTCCCGGCCACGGCGGCCGGCAGGTTGCGGTAATAGGTTCCGTAAGGGCCGGCCCACGCGGTGAGCGTGGCTATCAGGGAGAGGAGTGTAAAGAGGATTCTTTTGGTACGCATGAAGCAAATATACGCAGAAACCGCGATATTCCAACGAAAAACCGTATCTTCGCAGCCGGATTCAAACGCATCGGTCCTATGACGAGATTCAAAGCCGCACTCTTCGACCTGGACGGGGTCATCTTCGATACGGAACCGCAGTACACCCGCTTCTGGGGAAGCGAGTTCCGCCGGTACTACCCGGACCGGCCGGGCCTGGAGGACGCCATCAAGGGGCAGACGCTGACCCAGATCTACGACAAGTGGTTCAGCGGCCCGCTCGAGGCGGAGCGTGAAGGCCTGACGGCCCGCCTGGACGCCTTCGAGGCCCAGATGGACTTCCCCTATGTGGAAGGGACGGTCGCGTTCATCCGCGCCCTCCGGGAGATGGGCCTGAGGACCGCCGTCGTCACCAGCAGCAACCAGCCCAAGATGAGCAACGTTTTCCGGACCCGTCCGGAATTCACCGCCCTCTTCGACCGGATCGTCACCGCAGAGGACATCACCCGCAGCAAGCCGGCCCCGGACTGCTACCTGAAGGCCGCCGAGCTGCTGGGCGCCGACCCGGCCGACTGCATCGCCTTCGAGGACAGCTTCAACGGCCTGCGGTCCGCGATGGCCGCCGGCACGACGGTCGTCGCCCTGACGACCGCGCACCCGGCCGCCGAGGTCAAGGACCTCTCCCATTTCCAGATCCCCGACTACACCGAAGCCCTCAGCCGCCTCGGGCTGCGCTGACCCTCCCATCCCTCAGCCACACTGCCTCCTTCGCCTTCCCTCAGCTGCGCTGCCTGGCGCCACCCCTCCCACGAACGGCACAGTGCGCGGTTCCAACCCGCCCTGCCCGCCAAATAGCCGCACACCAATCCCCAACAGAACGCACACATTGCCCTCCCCGGTGCGCCATAGGCCGATTTCGGGCCTCGGCGCACCGAGAACATCGCCACGGGCTCGTAAAACGATGATCCGCGTGCGGCTATTTGGCAGGATGCGCGATTTCAAAGATAATTCTTGGATTGTTCCCGAGAAATCCCGATTTTTATCCTCGGACGTATCATCCAAAGTCATCGTTTTGGTGACGGGAGCATGAGGCGTGAGAGAAAACGATGAAAAAACAGTTCTTCCATGTGTGCGCCAACGGCGCCGACGCCCGGAATTTCATCATCTGCCAGGCGGACTATTACGCAGCTTTCAACCTCATCGCTGTCTGCGCGGCGAACACGCAGGTCGTTGTCGTTTCGTTCTCCATCGAGGACAGCCACCCCCACTTCCTCCTCTGGGGAACGGAGGAAGCGTGTCTCCGTTTCAAGATCCTCTACGAAAGACTGTACACCCACCATGCCGCAGCCACGCGGAAGGGAGGTTCTGAACTGGTGCTCCGCTGTGAATTGTATCCCATCGGAGACGACCAGGACTACTTGCTCAACGTGGCCGTGTACACGGTCATCCAAGCCACGAAGGACGGAAAGGCCGTCATGCCTTACGACTATCCCTGGGGCACGGGATGCCTGGTCTTCCGGAAAGGCTTCTATGTGTTGCCATGGCTATTCGATGCCCAGGGGAACATCTGCCGACCGGTGCCTTTCGGCTCGCTGGGGGCCCGCGCCCGCAGGAAACTCCTCCACACCCGGGAATGGACCATCCCAGATAACTGGTTGGTTTGTAATGGGTTGATTCTTCCGACCAACTATGTGGACGTTGCCCGGTTCGAATCAATCTATGGCACCCACAACCGGTTCCGGGTGTTCTTATCCAGCCCCAAGCAGCGGGAGGAGGCGATGCTGGCCAAGATGGCGGAGCAACGGGGTGTCATGTTCGAGGACCAGGAGGCCCGGACCCTATGCGGAGACACTTGCAAGCAAATGTTCGGAACCCGCGATCCGCGCCGGCTGGACGGTCCCAAGCGGATTAAGCTGGCCCAGCAGCTCCGGCGTCAATACAAGCTTAGCTTCCGGCAACTGGCCACCCTGGTCCGGCTCCCAGAGACGGAAGTCCGGGCCTATGTCCGATGACGCAGCTCCATCCTGCGGATAGTTTGGCATAATATTCAAAAAAGCGAGCCCGGCTCTTGCGTGATTAAAAAAAAGTTTCTACCTTTGCAATCCCCAAATGAACGAGGGCTTAGCTCAGTTGGTTTAGAGCGCTTGCTTGACAGGCAAGAGGTCGGCAGTTCAAATCTGCCAGTCCTCACCACTCGGAAGAGACACCTACAGCGATGCAGGTGTCTCTGTTTTTATTCTGGCCAGAGCCCCCGATTTCGCCAAACAGCCGCACACAGATCGTCGTTTTACGTGCCCACACCGGGGTTCGTGGTGCGCCGAGGGCCGAAATCGGCCATTGGCGCACCGCAATCACCCGCACAACGCGCAGAACCGGCATCCCGGTGCGGCTATTTGGCGGCGGTGGGAGTGGGCGGGTTGCGGGCGGGCGACTGGCGCTACCACCGGATTTCCACGCGGACGCCGTCGGGGGTGTTGGGGAAGCGGAGGAAGAGGGTGCGGGTGGCGGGGTCCCAGGCGAAATTCGAGACCGGTTCGCCGTCCACGAGGACGCTCAAAGGCTTGCGGCGGAGGAGGATGCGGGTGACGTTGCAGGTCTCCGCGGGGGCCTTGCACACGTAGGAGAAGGTGCGGGCGGTGCGGTGGAGGTCGTAGGCGCGGCTGGCGGCGGCGAGGATGGCCGGGGCCTTGGGGGCTTTGCGGAGGTCGTAGAGGAAGGCCTGGGAGCCGGGGGCGAGTTCCTTGCGCGTAACGATGGGGAGCGTGGGATCGAACAGGTCAATGAACGATCCTTCAATGACATAGGGCTCGTCGGAGACGCTTTCGTCCAGCGCGGCGGCAATCTTGTAGGGGCCGCGGTCCAGCAGGAAGTGGTTCTTCCACTGCAGCGGGCCGTACAGCGATTCGACGGCGGACAGCAGCGCTGCGTCGCCGCCGGCCGTCATCACATATTCTTTCGGATCGTTCCGCAGCACGCACAGGCGGCCTTTGCCGCAGGGATACACTCCCCTCCCGAGACCGGGCGACAAGCCCAGGAGCTCGAACAGATGGTCGGACGGGGCGTCATAGGCGTACTCCCCCGTGTTCCACCATTCGCGCACTCCCTGGAAAGGATCGGTGTCCGTTCCACTGTAAACCAGCACTCCCCCGTCACGCACCCAACGGGCCAGATGCTCGTGCGCGGCCGGGTCCATCGGCTTCATGTTGGCGTAGGTCATCAGGAGGACCTTCACGCCGGCAAGCGCTTCGGGATAGCCCAGGTTCTCGATGTGGGTGATGCCCACGGGAACGCCGCGCTTGAGCAGCGGCAGGGCCAGGCCGAAGAAGTTCGACAGCTGCGGATCGTCATAGCCCTCATGGACCGGGAACCGCTGGAACATCAGGGAGTTGGCCATCAGGACGGAGATGCCCTGCGAGCCGTCCAGGGTGTTCCGGGACACGGGCATTTCCTGCAGGGCGTTCGTCATCACCTGCATCATCGACGCGAAATCCTGCGGGATGCGGATCCGCTCGTCCGAGCCCGGACCGGCCGGGTAGGGACGCTCGTAGATGCGTTCGGGCCAGGGCATGATCTCGTAGGAGTCGATCTGCGGGTACAGGAGCTGGGCCGCGTAGGTGGCCTGGTAGTTCCGCCGGAAATCGGTCCAGTCGCGGGTGGCGTCCTCGATCGGATCGGTCAGGAACCAGACGCGGCGGCCGGTCGGGGCCGTCATCGACGCCAGGCAGCCGTATTCCAGGCAGGCCGTCTCGAACACCCGCTCACGGCGGACGCCGTCGAAATAGTCCGGCACCCGGGAGGTTCCGGTCCATACTTGGGCGATGTATCCGTCGATCCCGTCCAGCGAGGCCAGCGAGGCCTCAGGCGAGACGATCTGCCAGGCGGAATAGTTCACCAGCGAGTGCGTGGGCACGTAGCATTTGATATCCCGGCCCAGCGAGCGTCCATATTCCTTTGCGTAGGAACTGACTTCGTCCAGGGCCCGGTAATACAGGTGGTATTTCAGTTTTGAAGAAAGGTAGGTGGCCTCCGGCGACTCGTCCTGCGGGCGCCAGTCCTCGCCGTAGAAGGCCTTCCACTCGCGCTTGAACGCCTCGGAATAGCCGGCATCGGCCCAGAACTCGGGCTCCTCCAGGAAAATCGCGTCCACGCCCGCGTCGATGACGCGCTTGATGTGCCGCTCCTTGAAATACGCGAGGTAGTTCTCCGTCGGGACGATGTACGGAACCATCGGCCCGTGCCAGATGGTGTCCCCTTCCATCCGCACCTGGCCTTCGTCCAGGTGCCATTCCCCGTCCCAGCCGCCGGTGAAATAGTCCTGGTAGCCGCCCCAGGCGATGCCCGTCATGAAATGCGTCTCGTAGCCCCGCTCCCGCCAGGAGGCGAGCCGGGCTTCCAGGCTTCCGGGCGCGTTCTTGTCCGTCGGATTCCCGCCCACGCCGTACACCATCACGGCATCGGCGCGGTTGTCGATGGACGGACGCCATCCTTGCGACGTCTGGAACGTCGTCTTGACGGAATCCCGGACGGGACCCGCGCAGGCCAGAACGCAAAAGAGCGTCAGGCTAGTCAGCCAGGCGCTCTTTCGCATATTGCAACGTGAGTTTGAAGGTCTTCTTCTTGGACGATGGCGCTTCGAACATCGCGTCGTTCATCAACTCCTCGCAGATGCTCCGGAGCCCGCGGGCGCCGAGCTTCCGCTCGATGGCCGTATCCACGATCAGGTCCAGGACTTCCGGCTCGATCTCGAGCTTCATGCCGTCCATCTCGAAGAGCTTCTGATACTGCCGGATGATGGCGTTCTTGGGCTCGGTCAGGATGCGGCGGAGGGAGTCGCGGTCCAGCTGGTCCAGGTAGGTGACGACCGGTAGACGGCCGACAATCTCCGGGATGAGGCCATAGGACCGAAGGTCCTGGGCGTCCACGTATTGCAGGAGATTGTCCTTGTCCACGCGCTCCTTCTCCTCGGCGTTGAAGCCGATGATCCGGGTGTTCTTGCGCCGGGCGATGTGCCGCTCGATGCCCTCGAAGGCGCCGCCGCAGATGAACAGGATGTTCTGCGTGTCCACGTGGATGAACTCCTGCTCGGGGTGCTTGCGGCCGCCCTTCGGCGGGACGTTCACCACATTCCCTTCCAGGAGCTTGAGCATGGCCTGCTGCACGCCCTCGCCCGACACGTCGCGGGTGATGGACGGGTTGTCGGACTTGCGGGCGATCTTGTCGATCTCGTCGATGAAGACGATGCCGCGCTCGGCCTTCTTCAAGTCGAAATCGGCCTCCTGCAGCAGCCGGGTGAGGATGCTCTCGACATCTTCGCCCACGTAGCCGGCCTCGGTGAGGACGGTGGCGTCCACGATGGTGAAGGGCACGTCCAGCTGCTTGGCGATGGTCTTCGCCAGCAGCGTCTTGCCCGTTCCCGTAGGCCCCACCAGGAGGATGTTGGACTTCTCCAGCTCCACCCCGTCGTCGGCCTTGCCGATCAGGTTGTGGCTGATGCGCTTGTAGTGGTTGTACACGGCCACGGACAGGACGGTCTTGGCCCGGTCCTGGCCGATGACGTACTGGTCCAGGTAGGCCTTGATCTCCTTCGGCTTCGGAGCCTTGTCCAGCGAGCCCACGGAGGTTTCCCCCTTCGCGGGCCGCTTCTCCAGCTCCGCCACGTATTCCGCGGCCATCTTCGCGCAGTCCGAGCAGATGTACCCGTCGATGCCCTGGAGCATGAACGGGACCTCGGCGTCGGTCCGGCCGCAGAGGACGCAACGGTTCTGATGGTTCTCCCGCTTGGCCATTACCTGGCTTTCTTGTAGAGGACCTCGTCCACCATGCCGTAGGCCTTGGCCTCCTCGGCGGACATCCAGAAGTCGCGGTCGCCGTCGGCGGCGACGCGCTCGATCTTCTGGCCGGAGTGCTCCGCGATGATGCGGAAGAGCTCCGTACGGGTCTTCTCGATCTCGCGGGCGGCGATGAGGATGTCGCTGGCCTGGCCCTGGGCGCCGCCCAGCGGCTGATGGATCAGCACGCGGGAGTGCGGCAGCGCGCTGCGCTTGCCGGGGGCGCCGGCGCACAGGAGCACCGAGCCCATCGACGCCGCCATGCCGGTGCAGACCGTGGCCACGTCGGGCTGGATGATCTGCATCGTGTCATAGATGGCGAGGCCCGAGGACACCTGGCCGCCCGGGGTGTTCAGGTACATCGTGATATCGGCGGCGGAGTCGTTCGCGGACAGGAAAAGCAGCTGGGCCATCACGATGTTCGCGACGTCGTCGTCGATGGGAACGCCCAGGAAGATGATGCGGTCCATCATCAGGCGGCTGAACACGTCCATCTGGGCGACGTTCAGCTTGCGCTCCTCGGTGATCGTCGGGTTGATGTAGGCGTCGAGGGCCGACGCGTAGCGGGACAGGGTGGCGGAGCCGATCCCCTGGCCTTTCACGGCAAATTTCTCGAATTCGTTCATGTCAATCAGTTCTGGTAACACCTAAGAATACGGGAAACGGGCCGGATTATTTCAGGGCGCGGAACTTTTCCTCGGAAATCTTCTTGGTCTGGAGGGAGACCTTCTCGCGCAGGGTGCCGATGGTCTTGTTGTCCTCCACCTGCTCCTCGAGGCGGCGCACCTGGTTCTCGTCCTCCAGGACGTTCCGGGCGGAGCTCTTGATCAGGTCCTGCGGCACGTTGCCCATGCCGTACATCGCGTACTGGTAGGCGACGTAGCTTTCGGCGGCCTGCTCGATGTCGGCCTTCTCGACCTTCAGGCCGAGCTTCTGCATCAGGTAGCCGCGGGTGAGCTGCCACTTGAAGTCCTCGACGAAGCCCGGGAACTCCTTCTCCACCTCCTCGGCGGTGTACTTGCCGTCATTGGCATAGACGAGCCAGCGCTTCAGGAAAGCTTCCGGGAGCTCGATATTGGCCTTGTCCACGAAATACTTGCGGACGTCGGCGGCGAAGCGGTAGTTGGCTTCCTGGGTGTGGTTGGCGCGGATGCGCTCGACGACCTTCTCCATGAACTGCTCCTCGCTGGTCACGGCGCCTTCGCCGAACATCTGGTTCCAGGTCTCCTGGTTGGATTCGGCGGCCTTGAAGGTCTTGACGTTCACGACGGTGAAGTTGAAGACGGGATCCAGGGTGGCGAGCTTCGCCTTGTCCACCTTGAGCATGGAGGCGCGGTCGGTCTCGTTCTCGAAGGCTACGCTCACGTCGCAGGTGAACTTGTCCCCGGCCTTCTTGCCGACGAACAGCGGACGGGCGATCTCGGCGACGTGGGCCACGGAGATGTACACGCCTTCGGCGCTGTGGGCCTCATTAGCGATGTCGGCGATGATGTAGTCGTTCTCGCCGGCCTTTTCGCCCTCCTGGAGGGAACCGTACTGCTGGAGCATCTGGGCCTTCATCGCCTTCTTGGCGTCCTCGGTGACGTTGATCTCGTAGTACGGGATCTTGTCGCCCTCGCCCACCTCGAAGTTCAGTTCCGGGGTCTGGGCGATGTCGAACTTGAAGGTGAAGTCGGCGCCGGACTTCCATTCCAGCTGGGGCTGGTCCTCGGACGGGAGGGGTTCGCCGACGACGCGGATCTTCTCGTCGCGGATGAAGGTGTCGAGCTGCTCGGAGACGAGCCGGTTCACGGCCTCATAGAGGGACTGGTCGCCATAGAGACGCTGGATCAGGGACATCGGGGCCATTCCCTTGCGGAAACCCTTGATGTCGGCGCGGCGGCGGTATTCTTTCAGTCGGGAGGTGAGGGCCTCGGCGTAGTCGTCCGGGGTGATGTCGATGGTGACCTGGTAGTTCAGGGCATCGGGCTGGTTCTTGGTAATGTTCATTGTATCGTTTGGTTTTAATTATTTTTCTCTTCGCGCTGGGTGTATTCGATCCGCTCGTGGTAGAGCTGCTGGAGGTAGGTCTTCAGCGTGGCCTTCACGATGTTCATCTCGCGGATCGTGATCTCGGCCTGCTCGAACTGGCCGGATTTGTCTTTCGCCGCCACCATGTCCTCGACGAACTTGTCGAAGGAGGCGGGCGTATATTCCTTGAGGGTGCGGGAAGCGGCCTCCACGGAGTCGCAGATCATCAGGATCACTTCCTCCTTGGTGCGGGGCTTCCGGCCCTTGTAGAAGAAATCCTCCACGTCGTTCGGGTCGCCGCCTTCGTTCAGGTACTGGTTGTAGAAAGAAGCCGTGAAGGAGGTGCCGTGGTGCGTGAGGATGAAATCGGAGATCTCGTTCGGGAGGCTGTTCGCCTTGGCGATCTCCAGGCCGTCCTGGACGTGGGCGATGATGTCGCGGGCGCTCTCGCGCGGGCTCTTGCCGTCGTGGTAGTTGGGGCTGCCCGGCGTCCGGGAGCTGTTCTCGATGAAGCAGAGCGGATTCCGCATCTTGCCGATGTCGTGGTAGAGGGCGGCGGCCCGCAGGAGCGGGACGTTAGCATGGACGGAATGGCCGGCCTCGTCCACCATGTTCATCACCTGGAGACTGTGCTGGAAGGTGCCGGGGGCCTTGGCGTTCAGCTCGCGGAGGAGCTTGCTGTTCGTGTCGGCGAGTTCCTCGAGCCGGGTGGTGGACACCAGGTTGAAGATCCGCTCGAAGACGTAGATGAGCGGATAGAGGGCCACGGTGAGCATCGCGCCGCCGAACAGCTGCAGGACGTTGACCCACATCAGGCTGCGGCCCGCGTCGATCAGGCGGAAGCCCGCGAACACGACCACCTCCACCCCGAAGATGATCAGCGCGTTCAGGAACTGCTTCCAGCCGCGGTTGAACTGCTTGAACGTGTTCATCGACACGACGCCGGCGCACAGGAACATGAAAAAGAGTTCCACGCCGTTGCCGGAGAAGAGCAGGAGCGGCAGCAGGGAGACCAGGTACACGGGCAGGACCACCCGCTTGGGGAAGAAGGCCTGCAGGTACAGGACGGTGATCGTGAACGGGATGACGTACACGATCGACGGGGCGATCCGCTCCACGAGGAAGGAGACGACCGCGGTCAGGGTGAAGACCGTCAGGAGGTAGTAATAGCGCTTGGGCTTCCCAAAGATCTCCCGGTGGGTGAAGTAGACGCAGAAGTACAGGATGACCACGAGGGCCAGGGCGAGGAGGATGTCCCCCAGCCACAGCAGGACGCGGGGGCCCTCATAGCCGTACATCTTGTTGTATTCGGCCTTGTAGGAGTCCAGGATCTGGGCGATCTCCGGGGTGACCATGTCGCCCTTGGAGACGATCTTCTGCTCGGCGCTCCAGTAGCCGGATGTCGGCGAGACGTAAGCGGCGGACTCCGCGTGACTGAGCTCGGTCATGGACCGGTCGAAGACCAGGTTCGGGACGATGAGGTCGTACACGCCCGAGCGCTTGAACAGGGAGTCCAGGTTCACGTCCGGATAGGCGCGGGAGACATCGGCCAGGAGCTGGTTCTTGGCGTCGGAGACCTTGTACACCTCGGTCCGGGGGTATTCGGCCGCCCGCTTGTTGCGCTGGATGTAGATGACTTCGTCGGACAGGACGCCGTAGCTGCGGTCCAGCTTCTCCTTCGCGTCGGAGATCACGCCCTTGGCGTAGATGTCGGCCATGCCGGAGGCGATGGCGGGACGCAGGCGGGCGTATTTCCCGAGGTCGAGGCCCTGGATGGACTTCACGGAGTTGTTGACGACCTCCTCGGAATAGCGGTAGTACGGGACCGTTCCCCCGTCCACCCGTTCGAGCTCCTCCATGAGCTGCTCCTCGGTCTTGAGGATCGGGAAGTCGAACTCGGGGACGAGGTTCTCGTACGGCCACGGGGACCCTTTCCGGTAGTCGTAATTGAACTTCGCAGTCCGCGGCATGAACAGCACGAGGATTGCGAAGACAATGGCCAGCGGAAGGAGCCGCCGGGGTATCTTAGGCGTCGATATTTGCATAGTGGGCGTTCTCTTCGATGAAGGCGCGGCGCGGCGGGACGTCGTCGCCCATCAGCATCGAGAAGGTACGCTCCGCTTCCGCGGCGTTCTCGATGGTGATCTGCCGCAGGACGCGGCGGGACGGGTCCATGGTCGTCTCCCAGAGCTGGGTGTCGGACATTTCGCCGAGACCCTTGTAGCGCTGCACGGTCACGCCCTTGTCGGTGCCGCGGCCCAGGCGGGCCGTCGCCTCGTCGCGCTGGGCGTCGGTCCAGCAGTAGACCTCCTCCTTGCCCTTCTTCACCAGGTACAGCGGCGGCGTCGCGAGATAGACGTAGCCGTTCTTGATGAGGTCGAACATGTAGCGGAAGAAGAAGGTCAGGATGAGGCAGGCGATGTGCGAGCCGTCCACATCGGCATCGGTCATGATGATGACCTTGTGGTAGCGGAGCTTGGAGAGGTCCATGCGCTTCTCGCCGTTCTCGTCCTCCTGCGCCACGGTGACGCCGAGGGCGGTGTAGATGTTGCGGACTTCCTGGCTCTCGAAGGCGCGGTCCTGCGCGGCCTTCTCCACGTTCAGGATCTTGCCCCGGAGCGGGAGGATGGCCTGGATGCGGCGGTCGCGGCCCTGCTTGGCGGTACCGCCTGCGGAGTCACCCTCGACGAGGAAGAGCTCGCACTTCTCGGGATCGCGGTCGGAACAGTCGGCCAGCTTGCCGGGCATGCCGGCGCCACCCATCGGCGACTTGCGCTGGACCATTTCGCGGGCCCTGCGGGCGGCGGCGCGGGCCGTCGCGGCGAGGACGATCTTCTCGACGATGGTCTTGCCTTCCTTGGGATGCTCCTCCAGGTACTGCTCCATCGCCGCGGCCGTGGCCTGGGAGACGGCGGAGGTGGCCTCCGGGTTGCCCAGCTTGGTCTTGGTCTGGCCTTCGAACTGCGGCTCGGCCACCTTCACGGAGATGACGGCGGTCAGGCCTTCGCGGAAGTCTTCCGGAGAGAGGTCGCCCTTGAACTTGGCGAGGAGGTTGTTCTTCTCGGCATAGTTCTTCAGGGAACGGGACAGGCCCATCTTGAAGCCCTGCAGGTGCGTGCCGCCCTCGATGGTGTTGATGTTGTTGACGTAGGAGTAGATCCGCTCGCGGAAGCCCTGGTTGTACTGGAGGGCGATGTCGATGGGGATCACCTTGTCGGAATTCACGGTGATGGGATCGGGGATGAGCTTGGGCTCGCCTGCGTCCAGGTAGTCGATGAACTCGCGGAGGCCGTGCTCGCTGTAGAACACGTCGCTGCGGTGCACCTGGTTGCCGGTAGCCTTGCGCTCGCCGTCCTCGGCGGTCTCGAACTCGTCCACCTTGTCGCGCAGGTCCGTCAGCGTGATGCGGATGCCCTTGTTCAGGTAGGCCAGCTCGCGGAGCCGGTTCGCCAGGGTGTCGTACTTGTAGACGATGGTCTGGGTGAAGATGGTGGCGTCCGGATGGAAGGTGATCGTGGTGCCAGTGTCGGACTCGGACGTGGTACCGACGACCTCGACGGCGGTGATGGGCTTTCCCTTCGAATACTTCTGGACGAAGATCTTCCCCTCGCGGTGGACTTCCGCGATGAGCAGGTCGGACAGCGCGTTCACGCAGGAGACGCCCACGCCGTGCAGGCCGCCGGAGACCTTGTAGCTGTTCTTGTCGAACTTGCCGCCCGCGTGGAGGACCGTCAGGACGACCTCGAGCGCGCTGCGGTGCTCCTTCTCGTGCATGCCGGTCGGGATGCCGCGGCCGTTGTCCTTCACCCGCACGGAATTGTCCTCGAGGATGGTCACCTCGATGTCCGTGCAGAAGCCGGCCATCGCCTCGTCGATACAGTTGTCGACGACTTCGTAGACAAGATGGTGGAGACCTCTTTCACCGATGTCTCCGATATACATGGAGGGGCGCTTGCGGACCGCCTCGAGACCTTCCAGGACCTGGATACTGTTGGCTGAATACTGCTCCTCAGCCTGCTTCAATTCCTCGATATCTGCCATAATTTGCACGTTTGCATATAAACATGCAAATATAGCAATTTTTTCCTAGAAATTCAATACGATTCCGGCGGTAAAATACATTCCCGCCTCGGCATGGAGCGGGGTGCGCTGGACCACCTGGTTCAGCAGGTTGCCGCCCTTGGCCCAGAAGCCGAAACGGTGGGTAAAACGGTACTCCGCGAAGACGCCGAGATCGACCCATCCGGGGACCCGGTATACCTTCGTGACTTCCCCGGTTTCCGAGGGCGTGGTGAAGGAGGCTTTCCGGCCCGTGGACCAGGCGACGTCGAGGCCGCCCTTCATCCGCTCGCCATAGTTGTACGCGGGACGGATGAAACCGGTGAAGGCCGCCGGGGCGAAGGCTCCGCTGTCGGAAATGTTCGTATGCCGGTAGGACAGCTTTCCGTCGACGGTCACGCTCTCGGACTTCCAGCCGTAGTCGAGGTCGACGAACAGGAGGTTGAAGCCCTTTTCGACCAGCGAAGGCCGCAGGATCCGGCGTTCGGCGGTCTCAGCCGGCTGAAGGGTGTCGGAATCGTCTGCTGAAGGAACGAGATAGCTGACAAGATACGAGACCATGCCTTCCACGGGCGCATAGGTCCAGCGGGCGTAGCCGCCCTGCAGGTTGTAGCGGAAGCGGCTGGCGAAGTTGCCCCGCGCGCCGATCATGGCGCGGATCCGCTCCACGGAATGCCCGTACTGGGCGTCGTAGGAGAAGGGATGCGAGAAGAACTGGCCGGACAGGGTGTTGAACCGGTCGCCGCCCGTCGCGGAAGTCTGGAGGACCAGCCGGTCGTCCACCGCGTGGAAGTCGATGTGGACGTCCGGATAGACGAAGCCGGACTTGTGCCGGAAGTCCTGCGACCAGAGGTTGAATTCGTCTGAATAGATGAGCCAGGAAACCTGGGCGCCCAGGCTGAAGCGCCAGCGGTCCAGGTTGAACTGGTACTTGGGCGTGAGGGCCATCCGGCCGGTATAGCCGGCGAAATCACCCATATAGCGCGCCAGGTCCAGGTTCAGGCCCACCAGGAGGCGGCGGTCGGCATCCAGCACGGGGCCGAAGTCGCCGGCGAGGTCGAACTTGCTCTCGCGGAAATCCTTCGCGACCCGCGCGAAGCTCGACAGGTCGCCGCCCAGGAGGGAGTAGTCGATGGTGGCGTCATACAGCAGGTGCGGCTCGTCCGAAGGCAGGGAGCGGACGCGGGCCTTGGCCTCGAGGCCGCTCATCTTCTGGTAGTGATAGGCGTCGTTGGCCATCCGGTTGCGGAAGCCGAGGTCCAGGGTGGCCAGGCCGCCATCCCAGTTGAAGGTGCCGTCGATGCCGGCCTTCGTGTCGGCCAGGTAGCCCTTCATCTTCTCGCCGGACTTGACGACCGGGATGACGCCGTCCCGGGGCGTACCCAGGGCGAAATCGTGATACCGGCCGAAGTAGGACTGGTGCGTGGCGTACACGCTCATCCGGAACTTCTCCTTCTGGACGGGCGTAAAGACGAAGTCCAGCTCGGGATGGAGGGTGAAGCCGGCGCCGGTGCGGAGATAGAACTTCTCCGTGGTGGAGGGCTTGGGCGTGGGCTTGAGCTGCACGTAGTAGGGCGTGAACTCATAGGCGCCCTGGTACGGCTTCTCGAACACGGAATAGTCGAAATCCAGGTTGAACCGGGTGACGGAATCCGGCACCGCCAGCTGCTGGGCGGGCTTGGCGATCGCGGAGGGGCCGCCTTCGTAGGCGTTCGTGACCTCCACGGTGGGATTCAGGTTCTGTCCATAGGCCAGGGCGGACACCGCCGCCGCAAGGGCCGTCGCAAGGATATGCTGTCTCATGTTCGTGCTTCTAGTTAAGTTTTCTCAGCCGCAGTTCCACCTGGTCCAGGACTTCGTCCTCGGGGCCGTACGGCTTGTACCCGGCCTTGATGCTGTCGAAGGTGGCCTTCGCCTGGGCCATGTTGTCATTCTCGGCGAAGGTGTCGCCCAGGACGATGAACGCCTTGGCGAGCCAGTAGTTCTGGCCGCCGGCCTTGCCTGCGAAATCGTACACCTTGTCCTCGATGCCGGCGAACTCGGCGCGGTCGAACTTGTCCTGGATGATCAGGTACGCGGCCTCGGCGCCCTCGGCGGTGGAAGGATCCTTGGCGAGCTGCTCGAAGATGCCGTAGGCTTCCGCGCGGCGGCTCATGCCGAGGCAGGACTTGGCGCGGATGTAGTCGGCCTCGCGGCGGAGGTCGTCGGAGGCGCCGCGGGTCCCGCGCACGGACTGCGCGGCGGCGACGGCGTCTTCGAACTCGCGGGCCTTGAACGCGGACCGCATCATGCCCACGGCCGCCGCGGCCTTGTTGTCGTCCAGCTGCGCGGTGTCCCGGAGCTTCAGGTACGCGGCATAGGCCTTGGGATAGCGCTGCATGGAGTAGGAAAGGTCGCCCAGCCGCAGCCAGGCGGTCTCCAGGAAGGAGCCTTCCAGGCCGCGCTCGAGGGCGTCGGCATAGGCGTCGGCCGCCTTTTCCTTGTCGCCCATCCCGCGGTAGCATTCGCCCAGGTAGAAGGCGGCTTCGGCCACCTTGGCCCCTTCGGGATATTTCTCGAGATAGCTCTTGAACGTGCTCTCCGCCTTCGCGTAGTTGCCGCCGAGGAAGATTTCCTCGGCCGTGCCGAAGTAGACTTCCTCCTTCTGCGCGTCGGTGCGGGCGGCCTTGTCACCCAGGCTGTTCACGAAGGCGAGGTAGGCGTCGGGCTCCTGGCGGGTGCGGTAGATGGACTCGACCGCGAGGAGGGCGTCATCGGCATAATCACCGCCCTGGGCGGCGACTTCCTTGTAGTACTCGAGGGCCTTGGCGTCGTCCCCGGCGTTGCGGGCGATCATGCCCAGCTCCAGCAGGGCGCGGGTCGCGTAGTCGGGATCGTCGGTGGTGGCGCGGAGGGTCCGGAACGTCCGGACGGCGTCCTCCGGCTCGCCCACGGAGACGTAGGCGCGGCCCAGCTCGTACATCGCGTCGGCGTAGTACGGGACGCCCGGGGAGGCCTTCTTCACGCGCTCGAGGAACTGGACCTTGCGCGGGAAGTCGCGCACCAGGCCGCAGGCCACGCCGGCGCGGTAGTACGGGTAGATGTCGTCGGGATCGGGGTAATCGGCCAGCTTGCGCTCGAAGGCGGCGATGGCGGTCGTGTAGTCCTTCTGGAAGAAGTAGCAGTCGCCGATGCGGGTTTCGGCGTCGGCGCCCCGGTCGTCATGATTACCGGCGAGATAGTTGTTGAACCACTTCAGGGCGGCGGGATAATCCTCCTCCTTGAAGAAGGTGTAGGCGAGGTCGTACGGGATCAGGTTCCCTTCCTTCTTGCCGTCCAGGGCGGACAGGTTGTACAGGTCCATGAGGACGGCGCGGGCGTCGGCGTACTTGCCGTCGCGGTAGTAGGATTCGGCGATCCAGTAGCGGGAGAGCTGGTTGAAGGGATCCTGCCGGGGGCTGTAGTAGGCGGCGGCCTTCAGGTGCGGCACCGCGTCGCGGAAGGAGCCGTTCTGGATGAGCTGGTTCGCGCGGAGGAAGTAGGCCTTCATGTAGTTGGACTGCATCCGCGGATCCAGTTCGTCGATGTTGTCGTAGGCCGCGACGGCGGCCTCGTAGTCGTGGTTCGCGAGCGCGGCCATCGCCATGTAGCTGTAGATCTGGTCCCCCTTCGAAAGAGCGTCATACCGCTTCATGTAGTCGTTGAAGGCCGACACGTCGTTGTTCAGGTCGAAGGCGAGCTTCGCGTAGTTGAAGTACGCGTCCTCCTGGATATCCTTGTTGAACGGGAGGGCGGCGGCGTCCTTGAAGGCGTCCAGGGCCGCCACCTTGTTGCGCAGCTGGATGTAGCTGTAGCCCAGCTGGTAGTTCGCGATCTGGCCCAGGGAGTCGGTGCGCTCGGGCATCTGGCTGAAGCTTTCCACGGCGCCCTGCCAGTCCTCCACCGCGTACAGGACGGAGCCGGCGTAGAACCAGTCGGAGCGGTTGCGGGCCGTGTTGTCCGCCAGGTTCTTCTGGTAGTAGGAGCGGGCCTTCTCCTTGTCGCCGAGCACGAGGTAGGACTCGGACATGATGCGGGCGAAGTGCGGCTGGCGGTCCGCCGGGATCTTGTCGTAGATGTCCTCGCCGAACTTGACCACGTAGTTGTAATCCTTCTCGTTGAAGCGGCACTCGAGGATGTAGTAGTTCGCGAGCTGGGTGAAGCGCGGGTCCACGGCGGACTTGGCGAACCAGTCGGCGGCCTCGCGGAAGTCGCCCAGCGAGTAGCACACATAGCCCAGCGAGTACTGGGACGGGGCCGTGTAGTCGGAGTGCGGGAGGCTCTGCATCTTCTCCAGGAGCATCCGGGAGAGGGCGAGGTCGCCGCTGCCGAAGGCGCTGTAGCCCTTCTTGTAGGCGTATTCGGCCACCTGGCCAGGCATCAGCTCGTCCTGCGTGACGCAGCCGAAACGGTATGAGGCCTCCTTGTAGAGTCCGCGGTCGAACAGGTCCTGCGCCCAGCGGAAGTTCACCTGCGGGACGAGGGGGGATTCGGGCCAGCGGTCCAGGAAGGCTTCGGCGCGTTTCTCGAAGCCGGGGGTCTGGAGTTCGATGGCGCAGAGGGCCGCGTAACCTTCGGCTTCGCTGCCGGGAATGCGCTCCAGCAGACGGGCGGCCTCCGCGTACATGCCGTGCCCGTACAAGTCCAGGGCGCGGTCGTATTCCGGAGTCTGGGCGGAGGCGGCTCCCGCGAGGAGGACGGCCGCCAGGGCCAGGATCAGTCTTTTCTTCATCTTAGCGTTTATTATTTTACAAATTTACGAATTTTTCTGATTATCTTTGTGTAATCCAGTCCAAAAACGCAATGGAACCCATCATCCAATTCAGCGGCGCAGACATCCTGGGCGGGGACAGCGTCGTCATCTACGGCCTCGACATGGCCATCAACCCGGGCGATTTCGTGTACATCGTCGGGAAGGTGGGCTCGGGCAAGACCTCCATCATCCGGACGATGACGGCCGAAAACCGGCTCGCCAAGGGAGAAGGCGCCGTCTGCGGGTTCGACCTCCGCGACATCCGTACAAAAGACATACCGATGCTGCGCCGGCGCCTGGGCGTCGTGTTCCAGGATTTCCAGCTGCTGATGGACCGCTCCGTGGAAGCGAACCTCGAGTTCGTCCTCCGCGCCACGGGCTGGAAGGACCGCACCGCCATCGACACCCGCATCCAGGAGGTCCTGGAGGACGTGGGCATGGGCACGAAGGCCCACAAGATGCCGCACCAGCTCTCCGGCGGCGAGCAGCAGCGCATCGCCATCGCCCGCGCCCTGCTGAACCGCCCCCAGGCCATCCTCGCCGACGAGCCCACCGGCAACCTGGACGGCGAGACCGCCGACGGCATCCTGAAGCTCCTCCGCGAGCTGAACGAGGAAGGCACGGCCATCATCATGGTCACGCACAACCGGTCCATCTTCGAGCGCTATCCCGGCCGCGTCTTCTCCTGCGCCGACGAGCGCTGCACCGAAGTCTTCGAGGACAACACCTTCGAACTGGACCTCACGATATGACACGCAAGGAACGCTTCGCAGGCATCGTGGACTGGTTCGAACAGAACGTCCCCATCGCCGAGACCGAACTCCACTACGGCAATCCCTACCAGCTGCTCGTGGCCGTCATCCTGTCGGCCCAGTGCACGGACCGGCGGGTGAACGTCGTCACCCCGCCCCTGTTCGAACGCTTCCCCGCCCCTCAGGACCTGGCATCCGCGAGTTTCGACGAGGTATTTCCCTATGTGAAAAGCGTTTCCTACCCGAATTCCAAGACGGAGCACCTGATCGCGATGGCGCAGAAGCTCCTGGCCGATTTTGGCGGCGAGGTGCCTTCCGACTTCGACGCGCTGATGACCCTTCCGGGCGTCGGCCGCAAGACCGCGAACGTCATCGCCTCCGTCGTCTATGACAAGCCCGTCATCGCCGTGGACACGCATGTCTTCCGCGTCTCCCATCGGCTCGGGCTTTCAAACGGCAAGACGCCGCTGGAGGTCGAGCGCGACCTGGAGCGGCACATCCCGGAGCACCTCCGCGCCCGCTCCCACCATTGGCTCATCCTCCACGGCCGTTACACCTGCACCGCCCGCGCCCCCAAATGCGCCGCCTGCGGCCTTACCGACTGGTGCAAGCAGTACGCCGAGGAATCAGCAGGAACACGATAGCGAGGGCGAGGCCCAGGACGAAGGCGGGGATGGAGGCTTCGGCGCCGAAGGAGCCGCCTGTGAGCCAGTCGGAGCCCTGGATGACCGGCGTGATGAGGGACTGAGTCCCGTTTCCCGAAACCGCGAAACCGAAGATCGGGCCCTGGAAGTAGTTCCAGGACCAGTGGATGCCGATGGGTACCCACAGGGTGCCGGACCACTTGTATGCGGCGCCCAGCAGGAGACCGGCTTCGACGGCGATGGCCAAGGAAGACCACACCGTCGCGTTGTTGTTGGAGATATGGACGAAGCCGAAGATCAGGGCCGAAACGAGGAGGGCGACGGCGGTCCCCCACCGGTCGTCGATCATCCGGAACACGATGCCCCGGAACAGGACCTCTTCCCCGACGCCGACGACCAGGAACATGAACAGGCTCCTGATCAGCGCGTTCCAGTCCCAGTTGACACTGTCGATGCGATAACCGCCCAGGAGGGCGATGCAGCCTGTCACCAGGATGAAGAACAAGATGCCCACGCCGAAGCCGATGGCGGTGTCCCCGGCCAGCCGGCGCATCGGGATGTCCCGGGCCTTCTGCTTTTCCGTCCATCTCCACCAGAGCGCATACAGCGCCAGCACGCCGGCGGAAGTGAGGACGTACAGGAAGGCCTGCAGCCCGAGCAGGGCGCCGGACGCCTGGTCCAGCGCTCCCGGGAGGGAGGAGAATCCATACGCCAGGAGAAACAGGACAGAGCCTGCGATCAGCAGCAGGATCCATTTCCAGAAAGGGGTATCTGCGCGTGTCATGGGTTTATCTGTTTTTGAGGATGGCGGAAACGGTGTCCAGCAGACGGACGGTCAGGGCGTAGTGGTCCGAG
Organism: uncultured Bacteroidales bacterium; assembly: GCA_900316525.1. Taxonomy (GTDB): domain Bacteria; phylum Bacteroidota; class Bacteroidia; order Bacteroidales; family UBA932; genus Cryptobacteroides. The sequence continues at coordinate 55,035 of ONDF01000018.1, read as the reverse complement.
AGGACGTCGTAGATGCCGTCCTCGGAGAGCACGCCGCGCTTGAGGTCCTTCGGGAGTTTCCCGGCCTCGTCGGCCTCGAAATCGTCGCGCCATTCGTCGCTTTCATAGTAGGCCGACAGTTCCTTCACGTCGTCCTGGATGCCGTCGAAGGCCTCCAGCGCATCCTCCAGATTCCCGAGGACGGGGGCGACCCGGTCCAGCAGCATCTCGAAATGCTTGATCCGTTCAATCTGTTCCATATCGTTTTTTGGTTACAATCAAGTAGTTACCCGCTTCCGCGGCCGCCTCGACCCGGATGCCGAACAGGTGGATGTCCCCGCCCGAGGCGCAGCCGAGCTTCTTCCGCAGCAGGTCGGAGGTCATGGGCACGTTCCGGGCCGTCACCTCGGCCTGCGGCCACCTTTTCCCCGCCTCCTTCATCGTCCGGTTGTTCAAGGGCAGCACCTCCAGCACCTCGAACACCTTCCCGAAGGGCCTCAGCTCCTCCGGTACCGCCTCTCCCACATACAGATGCGTATGCTGTCCCAGCTTGGTCAATCCGAACCGGGCGCACGGCAGGTCGAACGCCCCGGCCTTGAGGAGGGCCTTCCCGGGCTCGAAGAGCCAGATTTCTCCACTCCGCTTCGCTCCGGTCGAAATGACAAGGGGGCCGACGGTTCCTGAGCCGGTTGCTGAGCCTGTCGAAGTAGTCGAAGGACCGTCGGGAATCTCCATCACGGCGCCGCCTTCGACGATGAAGGTCGCAGGGGTCCCTTCCCAGTCACGGTCCAGCAGGAACAGGAGTTCCTTGCACTCCCCTCCTGCAGCCACGACGTGGACCTCCTTCACGTGCGTCCCCAGCCGCTTGCAAGCCATCGTGATGTCCGCCATCGGCGAAAGCTTCAGCAGCACGTACCGGGCCGCCTCGAACAGCTCCGGCAGCAGCCCCAGCACGTCCGGCTGGCACTCCTCGATGAGGAACACCTTCCGCCCGTCCTCGGCCCTTCTGGCCGGATCCAGGAAAATGACATCGGGCCGGAACCCGTCCAGCACCTCCCCCACCTTCCCCGGCTCCACCCGGCAATTCCGGAACCGCACGTTCTCCACTCCCAACTCCCTGAAATTCAACTCCGTCGCCCTCGCCAATTCAACCTGCATCTCATTATACAGCACCTCCTCCGCCACCTGTGCAAACGCCCACGCATCCACTCCCATACCACCCGTCAAGTCCGCGACGCCAGAGATTCCTTCGCTTCGCTCGGAATGACAACGAACGACTTTGGCCTTATACCTGGCGGTTTCCGAAGAACTGCACTGTTCTCCGGACAATCTGAAGGGATAAATCAGCGAGGGAACGGCGTACCACTCGGGGACTTTGGCGCGGAGCTTGCGCCGCACTTCCAACGTCGTGACAGCCAGGTCGATATCGACCTCCGGGTACTTGTCACGCGCGAGCAGGAGGCGGACCGGGTCGTCCGTCTCGTGCTGCAATATGAAATCGGCGAAAGACATTGGCATTGCAAAAATACACATTATTCGCTATATTTGTACGATAGTGAAATACACTAAAACACCGATACCATCATGAAAGATTACAAGGAAGTGGTCAAGAGCTGGCTCGAAGGGAACTTCGACGCCGAGACCAAGGCTGAAATCAAGAAACTGCAGGAAACCGACCCCGTCGGCCTCGAAGACGCCTTCTACCGGAACCTCGAGTTCGGCACCGGCGGCCTCCGCGGCATCATGGGCGTGGGCACCAACCGCATGAACAAGTACACCGTGGGCATGGCCACCCAGGGCCTCGCGAACTATATCAAGGCCCATGTGGACGGCGCCGCCAGCGTGTGCATCGCGCACGACAGCCGCAACAACTCCCGCCTGTTCGCCGAGATTTCCGCCGACGTCCTCTCCAACAACGGCATCCACGTCTACCTGTTCGACGCCCTCCGCCCCACCCCGGAACTGAGCTATTCCATCCGCCTCAAGGGCGCGACCGCCGGCATCATGGTCACCGCCAGCCACAACCCCAAGGAATACAACGGCTACAAGGTCTTCTGGAGCGACGGCGGCCAGATTACGGCCCCCGTGGACAAGGACATCGTCGCCGAGGTCGCGAAGATCGAGGACCCGGCCGACGTCCGCTTCGCCCCCGTCACCGGCACCGTTCCCGGCGGCATCGAGACGATGGGCGCCGAGGTCGACGAATGCTACCTGAAGGACCAGCTGTCCCTGATGCTGTCCCCGGAATCCGTCGCCCGCCACGCGGACCTCAAGATCGTCTACACCCCGCTGCACGGCTGCGGCGTCAAGCTGATGCCCGAGGCCCTCGCCCGCATCGGCTTCAAGAACGTCATCCACGTCCCCGAGCAGGATGTCAGCGACGGCAACTTCCCGACGGTCGTCTCCCCGAACCCGGAGGAGCCCGCGGCCATGAAGATGGCCCTGGAGAAGGCCGACGAGACCGGTGCGGACCTCGTCCTCGCCACCGACCCGGACGCCGACCGCCTGGGCATCGCCGTCCGCAACGACGAAGGCAAGATGGTCCAGCTCACCGGCAACCAGACCTGGAGCTTCCTCACCTACTACATCCTCACCCGCTGGCAGGAACTCGGCAAGCTGGACGGCAACCAATACTGCGTCAAGACCATCGTCACCAGCGAGCTGCTCGCCGCCATCTGCGAGCACTTCGGCGTGAAGTGCTACAACGTCCTCACCGGCTTCAAGTACATCGCCGAGATCCAGAAGCAGCAGGAAGGCAAGGCCACGTTCATCTGCGGCGGCGAGGAGTCCTACGGCTTCAACCTCGGTTCCTTCGTGCGCGACAAGTGCGCGCAGGTCGCCGGCTGCGCCGTGGCCGAGTGCGCCGCCTGGGCCGCCGACCAGGGCATGACCCTGTGGCAGCTCCTCCAGAAGGTGTACAAGGAGTACGGCCTGTACGTGGAGAAGATGGTCTACATCGTCCGCAAGGGCAAGTCCGGCGCCGAGGAAATCCAGAAGATCATGGCCGACTACCGCGCCTGCCCGCCGAAGGAGATCGCCGGCAGCCCGCTCGCCAAGGTCGTGGACTACAACAAGCCCGAGGAGACCGGACTCCCGAAGTCCAACGTCCTCCAGTTCTTCAACGAGGCCGGCGACGTGGTCTCCGTCCGTCCTTCCGGCACCGAGCCCAAGATCAAGTTCTACTTCGGCGCGAAGGGCGACGACGCCCCGCAGAAGATCGAACTGCTGAAGGCCCAGTTCATCAGCTAGGGCCTTCCAGGGCAAAAAGAAAGTCCGCCAGCCTCTCGGTTGGCGGACTTTTTTCGTAGGGCTCTTCCTTACATCCGGTCCGGGAGCTGGATGCCCAGGATACCCATGGCGCAGCGGAGCGTGCGGGCCATCACGGAGATGAGCTCCAGGCGGAACTTCAGGACGGCCGGGTCCTCCTCGCGGAGGATGGGCGTGTCGTGGTAGTACTGGTTGAACTCCTTCGCCAGGTCGTAGGCGTAGTTCGCGATGACGGCGGGGCTCAAGGCCGCGCCGGCCTCGGCGACCTTCGCCGGGAACGTGCCCAGCAGCTTGATGAGGCGGATCTCCTTCGCCGAAGGGACGAGGCTGGTGGTAATGTCGGCGTGGCCGAATTCCACCGTCGCCTTCCGCAGGATCGAGCAGATGCGGGCGTGCGTGTACTGGATGAAGGGGCCGGTGTTGCCGTTGAAGTCGATGGATTCCTTCGGGTTGAAGAGCATCGTCTTCTTGGGGTCGACCTTGATGATGAAGTACTTGAGGGCGCCGAGGCCGATCATGTGGTACAGCTTGTCCTTCTCCTCCTCGCTCAGGTCCGCGAGCTTGCCGCTTTCCTCGGAGGTCTTCTTCGCCTCCTCGTACATGCTCTGGATGAGGTCGTCGGCGTCGACGACGGTTCCCTCGCGGGACTTCATCTTGCCTTCCGGGAGCTCCACCATGCCGTAGGACAGGTGGTAGATCTGGTCCGCCCAGTCGAAGCCGAGCTTCTTGAGGATAAGCTTCAGGACCTGGAAGTGGTAGTCCTGCTCGTTGCCCACGACATACACGTGGGAATCGAGGTCATACTTGGCGAACCGGCGCTCGGCGGTGCCGAGGTCCTGGGTGATGTACACGGACGTGCCGTCGCCACGGAGGACGAGCTTGCGGTCCAGGCCGTCGGCCGTGAGGTCGCACCACACGGAACCGTCGGCTTCGCGGATGAACACGCCTTCGTCCAAACCCTTCTGCACCAGTTCCTTACCGAGCAGGTAAGTCTCAGACTCGTGGTCCACCTGGTCGAAAGTGATGCCGAGAGCGGCGTAGGTCTCGTCGAAACCGGCATAGACCCAGCCGTTCATCATGGCCCACAGGGCGCGGACCTCCGGATCCCCCTTCTCCCACTTGACGAGCATCTCGTGGGCCTCCTTCAGGGAAGGGGCGGCCTTCTTGGCCTCGTCCTCGGTCATTCCCTGCTCCATGAGCTGCTTGACCTCGGCCTTGTACATCTTGTCGAAGGCCACGTAGCAGTCGCCCACGAGGTGATCGCCCTTGATGCCGGTGGATTCCGGGGTCTTGCCCTGGAACTCCTTCTGCCAGGCCAGCATGGACTTGCAGATGTGGACGCCGCGGTCGTTGACGATCGTGGACTTGATGACCTCGTTGCCGCAGGCTTTCAGCAGGCGGGACACGCTGTCACCGAGGAGGTTGTTGCGGATATGGCCCAGGTGAAGGGGCTTGTTCGTGTTCGGGGAGGAGAACTCCACCATGATGCGCTTGCCGGTGGGGGCGAGCTGGCCGAACGCCTCGTCGGAGGCGATCTCGGCGAAGGTCTCGTCCCAGTAGACGGCGGAGAAGGAAAGGTTCAGGAAACCCTTCACGGAGTTGAAGGCCGCGATCTCGGGGACGTTGTCCACGAGCCACTGGCCGATCGCGTTCCCCGTCGCGTCGGGGGCGCTGTGGGTGATCTTCAAAAGCGGGAAGGTCACGAGGGTGTAGTCGCCCTCGAACTCCTTCCGGGTCACCGCGACCTGGAGGCTGTCGGCCTGGACATCCGCCCCGTAGAGGGCCTTGATGGCCTCGGCAGCCTTGTTCTGGATGAATTTTTCCGGTGCCATTATCCGAGGTAACCCTTTAAGAGTTTGCTCCGGGACGGGCTCTTGAGCCGGCGGATGGCCTTTTCCTTGATCTGGCGGACACGCTCGCGGGTGAGGCCGAAGCGCTCGCCGATCTCCTCGAGGGTCATCTCCTGGCAGCCGATGCCGAAGAAGGACTTGACGATCTCGCGCTCGCGGTCCGTGAGGGTGGACAGGGCGCGCTCGATCTCGGTGTTCAGGGACTCGTTCACGAGGCCGCGGTCGGCCATCGGGGAGTCGTCATTGGGGAGGACGTCCAGCAGGCTGTTGTCCTCGCCTTCCACGAACGGGGCGTCCACGGAGACGTGGCGGCCGCTCACGCGGAGGGTATCGGAAATCTTGTCCTTGGGGACGTCGATCATTTCGGACAGTTCCTCGTTGGAGGGCTGGCGCTCGTTCTCCTGCTCGAACTTGGAGAGGGCCTTGTTGATCTTGTTCAGGGAGCCCACCTGGTTCAGCGGGAGACGCACGATGCGGCTCTGCTCGGCGAGCGCCTGGAGGATGCTCTGGCGGATCCACCACACGGCGTAGGAGATGAACTTGAAGCCGCGGGTCTCGTCGAACTTCTCGGCGGCCTTGATCAGGCCGAGGTTGCCCTCGTTGATCAGGTCCGGGAGGCTCAGGCCCTGGTTCTGGTACTGCTTCGCCACGGACACGACGAAACGGAGGTTCGCGCGGGTGAGTTTCTCGAGGGCCACGGGATCGCCCTTGCGGATGCGCTGGGCCAGTTCCACTTCCTCTTCCGGGGTCACCAACTCTTCCCTGCCGATCTCCTGGAGGTACTTGTCCAGGGACGCGCTCTCGCGGTTGGTGATCGATTTTGTAATCTTTAACTGTCTCATTATAAATAAAAAAGTTACGGTCAGCTTCGGTAAGAAACTGACCGTAACGGGTATGCTTCAGGTCTTCGGCAGTTCCTTACTTGCCAAAGCCGTAGTAGAAGGTCTTTCCATTCGCATCGACACCCTCGATGTAGATGCCGCGCTGGGCCTTCTTGGCCTTGGCGATCACGTCTTCGGGTTTCGAAACGGGTTCGTCATTCACGTACAGGATCACGGATCCGCTGGTCGCGCCGGCCTCGGCCATCTTGCCCTGGCCCACGGAAACGATCTTGACACCGCCCCGGAGACCCATCGCCTGCTTCTCCTCGCTGGTCAACTCCTTCAGGCGCGCACCGTAGAAGGCGACAGACCCGTCCACATCCACCTCGCCGTTCTGAGAGGCGGCGGCATGGAAAGTAACCTCGGTCGTAAGTTCCTTTCCGTCACGGTAGTAAGTTACGACAGCCTTGTCGCCGGGATGGTAGTTGTTCACCTTCTCCTGCACGGAGGCGCCGTCCGTAATCTTCTGGCCGTCAATGGCGAGAATCACATCGCCCTGCTTGAGGCCGGCCTCTTCCGCGGCGCTTCCCTTCGAAACCTCAACTATATATACGCCGTTCATGGAATTAAGTTTCAAATCTTCTTGAATTTTTTTATCAAGGGTGGAAACGGGCTGCATGGTGATGCCGAGCATCGCGCGCTTGACGGAGCCGAAGTCGATCAGGTCGCCGGCGACGCGCTTGACGATGTTCACCGGGACGGCGAAGGAATAGCCGGTGTAGGAGCCGGTCTGGGAGACGATCGCGGTGTTGATGCCCACCAGCTCGCCCTTCTTGTTCACGAGGGCGCCGCCGGAGTTGCCGGGATTCACGGCCGCATCGGTCTGGATGAAGGATTCGATCTTGAATTCGCCGCTGCCGTCGGGCATGGAACGGCCCTTGGCGGAGACGATGCCGGCGGTGATGGTGCTTCGGAGCTGCTCGCCGAGCGGGGAGCCGATGGCGAGGACCCACTCGCCGAGGCGGAGCTGGTCGCTGTCGCCCATCGGGATGGTGGGAAGGTTCTGCGCGTCGACCTTGATGATGGCGACGTCCGTGGCCGGGTCGGTGCCGACGACGGTGGCGTCGAACTTCTGGTTGTCGTTCGTGGTCACCGTGATCTTGGTGGCGCCGGAGACGACGTGGTTGTTGGTGACGATGTAGCCGTCCGGGCGGATGATGACGCCGGAGCCGCTGCCCTTCGCCTCACGGGACTGGGGCTGGCCGAAGCCGTAGCCGTCCCCGAAGCCGAAGAAGTACTCGAACGGGTCGATGCTGCGGCGGGCCGTCTGCTGGACGGTCACTTCCACATAGACGACCGCCTGCACGGCGGATTCGGCCGCGTAGGTGAAGTCGGGATAATCGGAGTCTGCCAGATTGACAGTACGGTACTCCACACTGCCGTTTTCGCCCTCGATGCGGACGGGGCCCAGGTTCTTTTCATTGGCTTTCACGACGCCGTAGGCGGTCAGTCCGCCGGCGAGGATGGAAAGCAGTACGGTTAAAAATCCTTTTTTCATATAGTACACAGTTGTATTTGCCGGCCTTAAAAATTTCAAGATTTATGCCATTTGCGAGATTTTTGTTATATTTGTCAGTTGAGCGGCCGCAAGAAGCCGCTTTTCACGACGAAACATAAAACTTGCGCAAGATATGAAACTGAACATTTCCAGTACCGACCTGCTGAAGGGCCTCCTGGACGTCTCGAAGGCCATCCCGTCCAAGTCTCCCCTTCCGATCCTCGAGAACTTCCTGTTCGTCCTCAAGGGCAACCGGCTCGAAGTGACCGCCTCGGACTCCGAACTGACGCTCCGCACCGCCATCGAGGTGGACGGCGCCGAGGAGAACGGCAGCATCGCCGTCCCCGCCCGCCATATGATCGACCTGCTGAAGGAACTCCCGGACCAGCCGGTCCGCATCCGCACCGTCAATGACAGCTCCTTCGAGTGCGCCTGGGCGAACGGCAACTCCGTCCTCCCCTACTTCCCGGCGGACGACTATCCCGAGATCAAGGGCACCGGCGAGGACGCGCAGAAGGTCGAATTCCCGGCCGCGAGCCTCGTGGAAGGCATCCAGGGCACCGTGTACGCCACCGCCGACGACGAAATCCGTCCGGCCATGAACGGTATCTTCTTCGACATCGACACCGCCTCCACCACCCTCGTCGCCTCCGACTCCCACAAGCTCATCTGCTACACCACCACCGACGTCAAGGCCGCCGAGAAGGCCTCCTTCATCCTCCACAAGAAGCCCGCCGCCGTGCTCCGCAGCATCATCGGCAAGGACGTGGAGAAGGTCGACGTGGAATTCGACGGCAGCACCGCGCAGTTCACCTTCGGCGCGACGACGATGATCTGCCGCCTGGTCGTGGGCAAGTACCCGAAATACCGCGACGTCATCCCGCAGAACAACGCGAACGTCCTCAAGATCGACCGCACCCTCCTGCTGAACACCGTCCGCCGCGTGGCCGTGTGCTCCAACAAGGCGTCGAACCACATCAAGTTCTCCCTCAAGGAGGGCCAGCTGGAAGTCTCCGCGCAGGACCTGGGCTTCGCCCTCGCCGCCTATGAGAAGATCAATTGCGACTACTCCGGCGACGAGCTCACCATCGGCTTCAAGTCCACCTTCCTGACGGAAATCCTCTCCAACATGGGCTGCAACGGAATCGTCATCAAGTTCGCAGACGCCCGCCGCGCCGCCCTCATCCTCCCGTCCGAGGAAGAGTCCGAAAGCGAGAAGATCTGCGGCATCCTGATGCCGATCATGATTTCATAACTGCTTATGGAACTGAAACTTGAGAGGCCGTTGCTCTTCTTCGACATCGAGAGCACCGGCCTTAATATTGCCACGGACGGCATCATCGAACTGAGCTTCGTGAAGGTGATGCCGGAAGGGGGCGCGCCCCTCGTGAAGACCTGGAAGATCAAGCCCTGGGACTACAGGAACCGCCGGGTGATCCCCATCAACCCGAGCGCCTCGGAAGTGAACGGGGTGAAGGACGAGGACCTCGTGGACTGCCCCAAGTTCATCGAGGTGCTGCCGGAAGTGGCCGACTGGCTCGCCGGGAGCGACCTCGCCGGCTTCAACTCCACGAAGTTCGACCTTCCGCTCCTCGCGGAAGAGATCGAGCGCGTGCGGGACTACTGCAACACCCGCATCGCGGATGCGAAGGCCAGCGAGGAGGCTAAGAAAAAGGCGCAGGCGATGCTCGCCTGCATCGACAGGATCGACCTCCACGACTGCAAGATGGTCGATGTCCAGAACATCTACCACCACATGGAACCCCGGAACCTCCGGGCCGCCTACCGCTTCTACTGCGGCGGCAAGGATTTCGAGAACGCGCATACGGCGGAGGCCGACACGATCGCCACGTACGAAGTGCTCAAGGCACAGCTGGACCGCTACAAGGAACCGACTGAATTCCAGCAGGAAGCGCTCAAGAACGACGTGGACGCGCTGGCGAAGATCGGCGCCCGCGCCCGCAACGTGGACTTCGCCGGCCGCCTGATCCTGAACGACGACGGCGAGCCCACCATCAGCTTCGGCAAGCACAAGGGCCGCACCGCCCGCGAGGTGTGGGAGAGCGAGCCGTCCTATTTCGCCTGGATCGAGAACGGCGACTTCACGCTGGACACCAAGCGCCAGTTCGCCCGCCTCAAGCAGCAGTTCCAGCGCGAGCGCAAGGAATCCCTGAACCGTCCCGCCACCGCCGACGAACTCGCCGGCCTGGCCACCAAGTGGGGCGGGAAACTATTCTAATTCAAAATAGTAATACCCTGGGACCTCCGTGCCGTCGAAGATGGCGCGGAGGTCTTGCAATATCAGGTCCGGCCGGGCGGGACCGGTTTCCCAGAAGGCGTTGCCGCCGCCCGGGGTGCTCTGTTTCGTGTTGTTCCAGACGGACTTCCCGAGGACGGGGAAATCGGCGAAGAGCGGATGGACGCTGCGGAGCTGGGCCTTGGTGGCGCACCAGCCGGGGTTGAGCCAGCAATCGGCCTCGTGGGCCAGTTCAAAGGCCTTTTCCACGGAAATGACGGAGGACTCGAAGCGGCCGGGGACGGCGCCGAGCACCGCGCCGCCGGCGTCCTGGATGAGCCGCGTCATATAGTTGTCGCCGCCCGGGATGTACCATTGGTCGGCATAGGGGATGTTCACGAGGACTTTCTTGGGCGCATCCGTTTCCTTAACCAGCGAAAGGTAGCGGTCGCGGATGTCGGCGAAGAGGCTGTCCGCCAGCGCGGCGCGGCCGGTCAGGAGGCCGAAGAACTTGATGTATTCCGCCCGGGCCAGCGGATGGCTCTCCAGGTGCTCGTGGATGACGGCCGTCCGGATGCCCAGGTCGCGGAGCTTCTGCAGGTACGGCGGCTCCGCGGCGGACACGGCATAGGTCAACACCAGGTCCGGCCGGAGCTTCAGGATGGTCTCGTAATCCAGCGCGGCGTCATAGCCCACATCGACGGCCTGGGCCCGCACCTCCGGGTCCGACACATACGCCAGCCCCGATACGCCCGTCGCCACGGAATCGCACCCCAGCGCATCCAGGAAGCCGATATAGGACGAGGACATGCACACGATGCCGCGCACGGGCGTATCGACCCGGATCGTGTCCGGCGCGCCGCCATAGGGAGAAGTGACGATGGCCTTGTTCCCTTGCAGGTCGAACCACTGCGCGTACTCCATCCCGCCGCTTTCGGCCGATGGCCGGGTCGTCCGGCAGGACACGACTTGCCACGTTAACAACAAAACAGCCGCACAGCGCAATACAGCTGTAAACGCGGCACGGAAAAACGCCCAAACGGGGGAAAAGGCTGCCGCGTCAACACCTGGAAAGCGTTGGATCGAGGTTTTTCTGTAAACGCGGCACAGCATAGTGTTCCAAAATTACGGAAAAGTCCGTAGTTTTGCAAAAACGAGCGATATGATCCACGCGGACAAAGTCAAACTGATGGACAGCGGGACGGTGCTCTTCCGGGCGGCGAGCCGGGAGGAAGCCGTCGCGAAGGTGGCGCAGGCGCTGAAGGGCGCGGAGCTGGAAGAATACGCCCCGGGAGCGTTCCTGGCCGATTTCTCCGACGCCCTCTTCTACAGCGTCGTCCGCGCCGTCGTGGAGCCGATGTCGGAAGAGGGACGATACGCGGCCAGTTTCCAGGAAGGCAACCGCTGCCGATGCGTCCTCTGGCCCTTCCCCTCCCGCAGGGCCTGGCGCCGCATGGACCGGATTAAGAAAAATTGTTTGTAATCAAAAAATAATTACTATATTTGCAGTCCCGATTCATTGAAATCGGTCTTGCCACTTTAGCTCAGTCGGTAGAGCAGCGCATTCGTAACGCGCAGGTCGGGAGTTCGAGCCTCCTGAGTGGCTCGGGGAGAAGTCCGGACAAACAGTCCGGACTTTTTTGTTTATATTACTTTCTATCAAAGAATAAAACAAAGTTGTTTATCGTTATAACTTTTTTGTTATAACCCATATTGCACAGCATTTGGGCGGGAGCCGGCCGTTATCTCGCAAAAATATCGTACCTTTGCCGAAATCTTTGTCAAGTCTATGAAATCGGATATCATTGTGATCGGAGGAGGAGCCTCCGGCCTGGTGGCGGCCCTCGGAGCCGCGGAAGTGTTGGCGCAGACGGGCGGCGGCGAGACCGTGACCGTGCTGGAAAAGATGCCCAAGGCAGGCCGGAAGGTGATGATCACCGGCAAGGGCCGGTGCAACTTCACCAACGTCAAGGAGTGGGGCGACTTCTCGGACCATGTCCGTACCGACACCAATTTCGTCAGCCCCGCGTGGCACAACCTCACCCCGGAGAAACTCATCGAGCTGTTCAAGGCCAACGGCCTCCGCAGCGTCGTGGAGCGCGGCGACCGCGCCTTCCCGGAGTCCCATATGGCGGGCGACGTAGTCGATACCCTTCTCAGGGCCTGCACGCTCGCGGGCGTGAAAGTGGTCACGGGCTGCGAGGTGAAGACCGTGGACAAGACGGCCCGCGGCTGGAGCCTGGACACCGTGAAGACGATCACCAAGGAGCGCCGCATCCCGTCGGACGACCCGCGCAAGAAGCCCCAGTTCAAGGTCGAAACCAAGATCGAGACCGAGGAATACACCTGCTCGAAGCTCATCATCGCCACCGGCGGCCTGTCCTACCCGGGCACCGGGTCCACGGGCGACGGCTACATGTGGGCCGAGGAGCTCGGCCACAGCGTCGAGCCCTGCTATCCGTCCCTGACCGCCCTCGTCCCCGAGGGCTACAAGACGGAGCAGAGCGCCCTCGCGGGCGAGATCAAGCAGGCCTTCCGCGGCCGCACCGTCTATGGAAAGACCAAGGAGCGGAAGATCACTCCCCTGCCGGACTGGTATCCCAAGTTCGAGAAGCACATCGAGCGCATCAAGCCCCTGTCCGAGCTCGGCGAACTGTTCAACGGGAACAACCTGGAGAACGTCCAGCTCACCCTCTTCATCAACGGCGAAGAGGCCCAGAGCGAGTTCGGTGACATCGAGTTCACCGACGGCGGCCTCGAGGGCCCGCTCGGCTTCATGGTGAGCCGCAAGGCGGTGAACGCCCTCAACAACGGCCAGAAAGTGAGCGTCTCCATCGACCTCAAGCCCGCCGTGGAGCTGGAGAAACTCAATGAGGACATCCACCAAAAATGGGAGGAGGTCATCCACGACGAGCGTTCGGAGGGCCAGAGCTTCCAGCGCCTGTTCCGCATCATGCTGGGCAAGCTGATGCCGTGGAACCTCACGCTCGCGTTCCTGAAGACCAATTCCAAGGTGAGCGTCGACACGCTCGCCGCCCGGATGAAGGACTGGCGGATGGACATCGCCGGCTTCGTGGGCTTCGAGCGCAGCGTCGTCACCGCGGGCGGCATCGCCACCGGCGAGGTCGTCGCGAAGACGCTGGAGTCCAAGAAGCAGCCCGGCCTGTATTTCTGCGGCGAGGTGCTGGACATGGACGCCGACACCGGCGGCTACAACCTCCAGCTCGCCTTCTCCACCGGCTACCTGGCCGGCCAGTCCGCCGCCAAGGCCCTGACAGACAAATGATTTCCCTCCGGCGCATCCTCGGATCGGCCCTCCTGGCGCTCGTGTCCCTGACGGGACTGGCCCAGCCCCGGACGGTCGTCCTTTCCGGCTATGTCCGCGACGCGGAGAGCGGGGAACCGCTCCCCCAGGCGGTCGTCTTCCTGGAAGACCGGAAGACGGGCGTGGCCGCGGACGCCGTCGGCTTCTACTCGCTGCACGTTCCCACAGGCAAGCACACCATCTACTGCTCCTACTTCGGCTATGTGACGGAAGAGGTCCCGCTGGAGCTCACGAAAGCGGCCAAGCAGGATTTCCTCCTGAAGGTGGACCGGAGCGAACTGGAGGCCGCCACCATCTTCTCGCGTTCCAAGCGGGAGGAGATCAAGCTGCCGCAGATGGGCCTGGAACGGGTCGATGCGGCCCTCGTGAAGAAAATGCCGACGCTGATGGGCGAGAACGACATCATCCGCGTCATCCAGATGATGCCGGGCGTCCAGACCCCGAGCGAGGGCTCCACCGGCTTCAGCGTCCGGGGCGGCGGCATCGACCAGAACCTGATCCTCATCGACGGCGCCCCCGTCTACAACTGCGGCCATTTCCTGGGGTTCCTGTCCATGTTCAACGGTGACGCCATCCGCGGTGCAGACCTCTACAAGGGCGATTTCCCCGCCTCCTACGGCGGCCGCATCTCCTCGGTGCTGGACATCTCCACCAAGGACGGCAACAACCGCACCTTCGGCGGGAACGCGTCCTTCGGACTGATCACGTCCAAACTTTTCCTGGAAGGGCCCATCGTCCCGGGCAAGCTCTCCTTCATGCTCGCCGGACGGCGGACCTACATGGACCTGCTGCTCCCGATCATCGGCGCCAAGCTGCCGGACAAGACGCAGATGTACTTCTACGACCTGAACGGCAAGCTCAGCTGGATCGCGGGCGAGAAGGACCGCGTGTACCTGAGCGCCTTCAGCGGCAAGGACGTGTTCGGCTTCAGCATGAAGGAGTTCAACCTCTCGGAAATGGTTTTCGGCTTCGCGAACCATACGCAGTCGCTGCGGTGGAACCACCAGTACTCGCCCAAGCTCACCTCGGACGTCATCCTCTACAACTCGCTGTACCGCAATGACATCGGCACGGAGATGGACAGCGCCGACTTCGACACCCGGCAGGAAATCCGCGAGTCCGGCGTCAAAGCCGCCTGGACCTGGTACATCAACGGGAACAACACCCTCAAGGCGGGCCTCCAGGCCGCCTGGTACGGGGTTGTCCCCGGCAACACCAAGCCCCGGAACGACGAGTCGATGGTCAAGGAAGTCTCCATCCCCGAGAACTTCGCCTTCCAGCCGGCCGCCTACCTGCAGAACGAGCAGAAGATCGGGCCGATGACCCTCCGCTACGGCCTCCGCTTCGCCACCTTCACCGCCCTCGGTCCCACCGAGCAGAAGTACTTCGACCCGGAAACGCACAAGCTGGTCCGGTCGGAGCAGGTGGAGAAGGGTAAGGCCATCGCCACCTTCTCCGGCCTCGAGCCGCGCATTTCCGCCTCCTTCCCCTTCTCGGACAACTTCTCCGTCAAGGGCGCCTGGGTGCGGTCCTTCCAGTATCTCCAGCAGTCGCGCATCAGCATCACCGGCAGCCCGGTGGACGCCTGGTTCACCGCCTCCCCGAACGTGGAGCCGCAGCGCTCGGACCAGTTCTCGCTGGGCCTGAACGCCCTCCTGTCGGGCGAGGCGCTCCAGCTCTCCCTGGAGGGTTTCTACAAGAACAACCGGAACACGATGGACTTCGTGGACAACCCCGGCCTCGTCCTGGCCGATCCGGACCGGGAAGGCCTCCTCCGCTTCGGAAAATCCTGGTCCTACGGCGCCGAGCTCATGCTCAAGTACGATTTCGCCCGCTGGAACGGCTGGCTGGCCTACACCTGGTCCCGGGCCTGGTACGACATCCCGGAACTGAACGGCGGCAAGCCCTACCCGTCCCCGCTGAACCACGAGCACGCGGTGAACTTCGTCCTCACCTACGACTTCTCCAAGCGGTGGTCCGCCTCCACCGAATGGGTCTTCTACAGCGGCTCCCCCACCACCTATCCCGTGGGCCGGTTCAACTACATGGACCGCTGGGTGCCCGTCTATTCCAGCCGCAACGAGGACCGGCTGCCGGACTACCACCGGATGGACGTGTCCCTGACCTACCGCACCAAGCGGCGGGCGGCCGGAAAGCGCTGGTCCACCGAATGGAACCTGTCGGTGTACAACGCCTACTCCCGGCACAACGCCTGGTCCATCGCCTTCACCTACAGCAAGAAGGACGAGGAAGCGCAGTCGGCGAAGATCTATCTCTTCACCGCCATCCCTTCCCTGTCCTGCAACATCCAGTTCTGACCCATGAGAAAGTACCTGCTCCCCCTCCTCGCATTCATCCTGTGCGCCTGCACGGAGAAGGTCGACCTCCGCTCGCGGTCGGACTACCACGACTACCTGGCGGTCGAGGCCACCCTCACCGACCGGCCCGAAGACCCGCAGCAGATCGTCCTGTCCCGGACCATCTCCTACTTCCATACCGAGACCCAGCCGATGGTGAAAGGGGCTTCTGTAAAGGTCAATGATGTGACATTCAGCGAGAAAGAGCCCGGAATCTACAGGGCTCCTGAAGGTTATGCCTGCGAGCCCGGCGTGGAATACAAGCTCCGCATCCGGCTCCCGGAGGGCGACACGTACGAGGCCGAGGCCGAGATGCCCGAGGCCGGCTTCCGGATGGACGCCATCGACTACGCCTTCGCCGGCGGGATGACGATGGATTCCGACAGCTTGTGGACCGTGGCCGTATGGGGGCTTGAAAAGGACATCGACAGCTATTACCTGCTCACGCACGCCGTGAACGGCAACTACCCGCCTTTCTCGATGGCCCTGGTCTCCGACGACAAGTTCTTCAACTCCAACGACGTAAAAGGCTTCCCGATCACGGCGCTGCTGCAGTCCGAATACCTGCGGAAGGAGTACGGCGACTGTTTCAAATACCTGGAGCGGGGCGACGAGATTACCCTGGAAATCTGGACTTTGGACAAGGGATACTACGACTTCCTGCTGTCCCTGACGATGAACAGCGTCTCCATTCCGCTCTTCACGCCCCAGCCGGCGAACGTGCCCACCAACATCCGCGGCGAGCATGTGCTGGGCTACTTCGCGGTCTGCCCCGTCGCCCGCGCGAGCGTCGAGGTAGAAGACCCCTTCCGGCCGTATTTCAAGCGGATGTTTCCTTTCCTATAGCAGTTCCTCGAACAGTTCCTTGCACCGGCCCGGCACGATGATGTGGTGGTTGCCGATGGGATCCGTGAGGAAATAGCGGGCGTCCTCGGGCTTCAGCTGGAGCACGACCTGCGTGCGGCAGAGATTCTGTTCGTATTGATTGCCAATGAGTTCCCCTTCCGCAATAAAGTGACGCTTGAGGTCGCCGGAGACCTTGAAGACAGTCACCGGACCCTCCGGGAACACGCCGTGGATGCCCACGCCGATGCCGGATTCGAAGTGCGTGTCGAACTGCCAGTTCTCCACCATGTTGAACGGGATGGTGCAGTGCGCGAAGAGGATGCGGCCGGTCTCCACGTCGATCTGCGCCGGATTCGCCTGGAAGCCGGAGACGCCGGTGAGGGCATGGGCGATCATCATCGACAGGAGCGCCGGGACGTCACCTTCGCAGCTGGCGGGAACGTCCTCCGAGTTGAAGCAGGACAGGGCCAGGCAGCCGGTGTTGCCGACGGTGGTGAGCAGGTCGAAGCAGCGGAGCGTGAAGGCGTCCAGCCGGTGCCGCTCCACGAGGGCCTTCAGGGCCCGGTAGATCTTGACGGCACCGGGATAGGCCGCGCGGACCTCCGGGGCCATGGGCTCGTCGGCCGGGGCGGGCGCGCCGTCGGCCTTGCCGATCTCCACCAGGAGCTCTTCCATCGGCACTTCCTCCATCCGGACGCCGAGTTTGTCCAGCACCGCCATCGGGTCCGCCTGGCTGGCGATGAGCCAGTCGGAAGGCTGGCCGACGACGCCGATGCGCATGTCCTTGAGCCGGGCGCGGGCTTCCTGCACCGTGGCGAGCACCTGGATCCGCCGGGCGACATAGGCGTCGGAGCCGTGCAGGACCTCGCCCTTGAGCCCCTGCTGGCGCAGGTAGGACAGGATTTCCAGCGACGCGGCCAGGGAGTTGCTCTTGCCGGAGGTCAGGAGGTAGTACCGCTCGGTGCCGCGGGCCAGCATCTCGGGCAGCAGGGCCTTGAAGATGCCCTCCGCACCGCCGGTGCGGACGTAGATGAGGTCCAGGGTGTGCGTGCCGAAATCGGAGAAATCGGCCCCGCGGAAAACGAAATCCCCCTCCGGGAAGACACTTTTCAGGAACTCGTCGGAGAGTTTGGAAACGGACGCCTCGTCGTGGAGGCCGGAAGTGATGGTATAGACGGCAATGCTCATGGTCGGATACGAAAAAAGGGAAAGCTGATTACATCGCACCGCTACGACCTCCTACCCTTGCTGCATTCCTGCCCTGGGGGAGTTCAGAGGGAGCTGGTCGTGTAAGACTTTCCCGTTGCAAAGGTAGTCATTTTTCCGCGACTACCAAATTATTCCACTTTCAAACTGTCGAAGATCAGGGGCAGGAGGTCCTCCACCTTGGCGAACTTGTAGATGGCGTGCGAGCCGATGAGGATGACTTTCAGCGGGTGGCCGTACAGGCGCTGGTACTCGGCCATCACCTGGCGGCAGGCGCCGCAGGGCGCGGCGGGCATTTCGCAGACTTCGTCCCCGTTCGCCCCCACGATGGCCAACGTGTCGAAGGCCACGCCGGGGTGGTTCGCGCCGGCGGCGAACATCGCGGTGCGCTCCGCGCAGAGGCCGGAGGGATAGGCGACGTTCTCCTGGTTGGCGCCCAGGACGACGGTCCCGTCCACCAGGCGGAGGGCGGCGCCCACGCGGAACTTGGAGTAGGGAGAGTAAGAGCCGGCCCGCGCCCGAAGGGCGGCGGCGACCAGTTCCCGGTCCTGGGGTTCCATCTCGTCGGGGGTGGAATACTCGGTGTAATCGATGGTGATGCGTCTGTCGGTCATAGTTCTCAAAAATAGGAAATATTTTTGGAAATCATTACTTTTGCAGGTGAAAATCGCACGAAATGGCAGCTTCCGCCCCTGAAAATGGCAAAATCAAAGTCTGCGTCGGCCTGTCCGGCGGCGTGGACTCCTCCGTCGCCGCCCTCCTCCTTCAGGAGCAGGGCTACGACGTCTTCGCCATGTTCATGCAGAACTGGCACGAGGCCGACGCCACCCTCCACGGCGACTGCGAGTGGGAGGAGGACCGCTTCGTGGCGGAGCTCGTCGCCCGCAAGATCGGCATCCCGTTCTATTTCGTGGACCTGTCCAAGCAGTACCGCCAGCGCGTGGTTGATTACATGTTCGACGAGTACGCGAAGGGCCGCACTCCGAACCCGGACGTCCTGTGCAACCGGGAGATCAAGTTCGACGCCTTCCTCGCCGTCGCCGAGAAATATGGGGCCGACTATGTAGCCACCGGCCATTACTGCCGCAAGGAACCCGTCCTGGACGCCGCCGGAAAGCCGGTTCTCGCCGAGGACGGCGAGCCGCTCTACCGGCTGCTGGAAGGCGCGGACCCCAACAAGGACCAGTCCTATTTCCTGTGCCAGCTCACCCAGGCGCAGCTCCGGAAGGCGCTCTTCCCCATCGGGGACATCGCCAAGCCGGAAGTGCGGCGCATCGCCAAGGAGGCGGACCTCCCGTCGGCGGAAAAGAAGGATTCCCAGGGCATCTGCTTCGTGGGCAAGGTGGACCTCCCCACTTTCCTGAAGCAGAAGCTCCGTTCCGTGGAAGGCGACATCATCGAAGTCTACGACGCCTGGTATGCCGATGATAACCTATATCAGTGGCAGCAAAGCGTCCTGGACGGGCTCCTCCGCGACGGCGTCGCGCTGGACCGTACCGTCCGCTACGCCCCGGAGGAAAAGGTCCTGACCACGGACGGCAAGCCCCTGGGCGAGAGCCCCTTCGACCTGGACAAAGCCGCCACGCTGACGGACGAGGAGCTCCTGCGTCTCGCCATGCCGATCCATTACGAGATCCGTTTCGAGTACGAGACCTACCGCAGCGGCAAGAAACATATCAAGAAAACCCGCCTGAAGGCCAATCCTTACGGCGCCATCGTCGGCAGTCACGAGGGGGCACAGTTCTACACGATCGGCCAGCGCAAAGGCCTCGGCGTGGGCGGCCACGCGGAGCCGGTCTTCGTCATCGACACGGACACCGAGACCAACACGGTCTATGTGGGCGAAGGCCACGAGCACAAGGGGCTCAGCCGCTTTTGCCTCCGCATCGACCCGGCCGAGATCCATTGGCTCCGCACCGACCTCGCGATGGCCGTCGGCGAGATGCGCCGCTGCCGCGTCCGCATCCGCTATCGCCAGCCCCTCCAGGGCGCGACGCTGCTCCGCCGCGAAAACGGCCTCTTCCTCCTCTTCGACGCCCCCCAGCGCGGCATCTCCCCCGGCCAGTTCGCCGTCTGGTACGACGGCGAGGAAATGCTCGGCAGCGGCGTCATCGCCTGACCATCCGCCCACATATCCGCCCTTCTCCATCAAATCAATATGATTTGGTGGATTTTTTAACGGTTTTTGAAAATTTTTACTAACTTTGCAATCTATTGCACCCAAAGGTGAACGACAATATTTTAACTATAAGTTTTAATTAATCTATCATCTTATGAGAAAATCTGTTAAGTCGATCATCGCGGTTGCGCTCGCTGCGCTCGCCGTGATCGGATGCGCCAAGCAGAGCGAGCTCGACAAGGTCAGCTCGCGCCTGGATGGCATCGAGAACCGCGTCGGCGTTCTCGAAGAGGCTGTCAAGCAGCTCAATGAGAAGGACATCCCTGGTCTCCAGGCTCTGGTCCGCGCCATTCAAGACAACATTACCGTCACCGCCGTGGTGGAAACCGAAAGCGGTTACGTGATTTCCTTCTCCGACGGCACCACCGCCACCCTCCGCAACGGCAAGGACGGCCAGAACGGCCGCGACGGTGTCGACGGTATCGACGGCATCAATGGAACGAACGGCACCGACGGCACCGACGGCAAGGACGGTGTCGACGGCCAGACGCCCGTCATCGGCATCACCCTCGTGGACGGTGTCTATGTCTGGACCGTGAACGGCGCGGTCCTGAAGGACGACGCCGGCAAGCCTATCCCCGTCACCGGCAACAACGGCAAGGACGGCGAAGACGGTGAGGACGGCGTGGACGGCATCACCCCGCAGTTCGGCATCCTCGACGGCCACTGGGTGGTCTCCTATGACAATGGCGACACCTGGAAGACCCTCGGCCTCACGAGCGACACCGACTACTCCGCCTACATCGACCCCGACAAGGAGACCGATGACTACATCGTCCTCGTGGTCGGCGCGACCGAGGTCCAGATCCCCAAGGAGAAGGCCTTCACCCTCACCTTCACGACCATCGAGAACAACGGTGTCAAGGCCGGCCAGACCGCGTCCTTCCCCTACACCATCGCCGGTGTCAACGCTTCTGACGAGACTGATGTCGACGTGATCGGCATCGTCGGCGACTGGACGGCCGAGGTCGTTCCCGCCGACAACGCGTCCGGCGTCCTGAAGGTCACCGCCACCGAGAGCGAGACCGCCAAGGTCACCGTCTATGCGGCGAACCACAAGGGCAAGGCCGACATCCGCACCCTCAAGTTCGAGGGCGGCGTCCTCGAGGCCATCATCGAGACCCACGACATCGAATGGGAAGGCGGCGAGCTCGCCCTCACCGTCCGGACCAACATGGCCTATGATGTCTATATCCCCCAGGCGGCCCAGGAATGGATCACCGTCGCTCCCACCCGCGTGCGTGAGGACAACCTGACGATCACCGTCGCCAAGAACGAGACCGGCGCCTACCGCACCGCCACCCTCGAGGTGCTCGATCAGGACTACAACACCGTCAAGGAGATCGAAATCCTCCAGTATGCCAATCCCGAGGCCGCTACCGACCTCGCTTCCGTCGTCGCCCTCCCGGATGACAAGCCGGTGCAGGTGAACGCCGTGACGGTCGTCGCCGCCTCCAAGGCCAGCACCATCGTCACCGACGGCAAGAACTTCTCCTATGTGGCCGGCTACTCCGGCAAGCCGGGCACCGTGATCGACGTCACCGGTACCAAGAAGACCGACGACCTGGGTCTCGGCTATGTCGAGGCCACCGAGGTGAAGGAGAACGCCGAGGCCACGCCGGCCGAGGTGGACAAGAAAGGCTCCTACTATTATTATGGTTACGGCGCCAATGGCTTCACCTACTTCTACACGGCCAACAACGGCTACGTGTCCGAGAATGAAGGCGTGTACTACGTGACCGCCCTCGAGGAGCCCCAGCAGTTCGTGATCGAGGATCCGACGCAGGACCTGAGCGCCCTGGTGGGCAAGTTCGTCGCGATGAGCGGCTGGGTCAAGGCCGTCGACTACGAGTATGGCGTGAAGGAGGACATCGTTACGGTCCTGACTGACGTCCGCGAAATCGTGTTCGCCGAGGAGACCGGCTGGAAGCCGTACTATGGCGGCACGACCACCGACGAACCCGGCTATCCCGAGCTGATCGGCAACGAGGTGTCCAACCCGACCGAAGGCAGCTACTACCAGCTTGTCGTTTACCCGGAGGCAGCTGCCGCCGAGTATCCTACCCTGGATGATTTCATCGCCGACGCCGCCTACTACACGTCCGACGAGCTCCTCTTCAATCTGACCAAATATGGCATGAGCTGGGGCTATGATTATGTTTTCGACGCGTTTGCGCACGCCGAATCCGCGAAAGATTACTTCAAGGACTTCGGCTACGGCAAGTTCTACCTCCTCGCCGTGGGCCTGGATGCGGAAGGCCGCCTCAGCGGCAAGTATGCCATGACCGCCTTCGAGAAGGAGAGCCCGTACAAGAAGGCCGCCTACGAAGACTTCCTGGGTGAATGGACCTACACCGGCGCCAGCGGTTCCGAGGTCTGGACCATCAAGGAGAAGGAAAATGGCAGCACCTACACCATCGAGGGCATCAGCAAGACTGAGCCGATGGGCGGTGTGTACCCGGTGGCCGTGTACGATGCCGAGAACGGCACGTTCACCCTCTCCTGCCAGGAACTGGGCGAATTCGAATACCAGGGTTATCAGATCGTCGACAACCTGGTCGCCGTCTGGTACAACGCGGCCGGCCAGGCTCGTGACAATTCCGAGTATATGGAGGACCCGCTCATCCTGACCGCCTATCTCTGCAATGACGGCACTGTCGAGGTCGTTCCCGGCAACGATAGCTATGGCCCGCTGGAGGGATTGGCCTACATCGGCTATGTCCAGGGAGAAGACTTGTCTCTCAACTACAATAAATCCACCAAGATGCCCGGAACGCTCTCCAAGAATTCGCAGGAACCGGATCCCAACTACACCAAGTGGCTGGGTTCCTGGACGGTGGATGGTCTCACGCTGACGGTCAGCCAGAATATCCTGAACAAGTCCTACACCGTCTCCGGCCTCGAGCCCGGCTACGACTTCGAGACGCTTTTCAAGGACGGAAAGATGGAATTCCACTTCCAGACCATCGCCCAGCAGAATCCGTATGTGATCTCCCTGTTCGGCAAGGACGACGACGGCGAGGGCTACCTCGTGGATGGCGACCCCGCAAACGACGGATTGCTCGCGACGGCTACTTTGAACGAAGCTGGTACCAGCGCCAGCCTGGTGGGCGCACAATTTGACGCTGTCTATGGAGGTACGACCTACCATGAGAACATCGTTCAGCTGCTCATCATCGCCCAAGACACAACCACCGGCAAATACTACAATGTAAGCGAAGATCCCAAGGCGATCATGATGCCGACGACGATGACCAAGGCCGCCTCTTCTTCCGTGAATCCGAACCCTGGCGCCGCCACCAGCAGCTTCAAGGGCGCCGGCGCCCTGTATGTCGGCTCCGTGAAAGCGCTCAACCACCTGGAGGTCCGTCCGGTCAGCAAGGACACCAAGCCGGCCGCCCGGCAGAATGCTCCCAAGTCCGCCCGCAAGAGCGGAAAGTCCTTCGATAAAGCCCTCAAGTTCTAAGCCTCTCGCTTATACCCTATCGAATTGTTTATGAATAAATTGAGATATATTCTCACGCTACTGGCGCTTGCGTTCACGGCGTTGGTCGCACTGGCCCAGAACCGTACGGTCCGGGGCAATGTGACCTCCGCCGCGGACGGGGCCCCGGTCCCGGGCTGCTACGTGTCCGTCGAGGGCACGAAACTCGGCGGCATCACGGACCTGGACGGTAACTTCGAGATCAAGAACGTTCCCGAAAGCGCCCAGTACGTCGTCACGTCCTTCATGGGCGCGAAAGATGCCCGTGTCGCGATCACACCCAACATGAAGATCGTCCTCGAGGACGATGCCGAAGTGCTGGAAGGCGCGGTCGTGAACGGTATGTACACGGTGGACCGCCGTATGAACACCGGTTCCGCCGTGAAGGTGGATGCCAAGGAAGCGAACATCAGCGGTATGGTGGATATCTCCCGCTCCCTCGAGGGACGTGCGGCCGGCGTGTCCGTGCAGAACGTCTCCGGTACGTTCGGTACCGCCCCGAAGATCCGCGTCCGCGGCGCCACCTCCATCTACGGTTCCTCCAAGCCCCTGTGGGTCGTGGACGGCGTAATCATGGAAGATGTCGTGGACGTGAGCGCGGACGACCTGTCGTCCGGTGACGCCAACACCCTGATCTCCTCGGCCATCGCCGGCCTGAACTCCGACGATATCGAGAGCTTCGAAAGGACGCCTCTGCTTCTTCCATCTACGGTGCGCGCGCCATGGCGGGCGTCATCGTCATCACGACCAAGAAGGGTACCTCCGGATCCAGCAAGATCAGCTACACCGGCGAATACACCTATCGGCTCAAGCCCAGCTACAACACCTTCAACATCATGAACTCCCAGGACCAGATGGAAATCTACCAGGAGCTCCAGCAGAAGGGTTACCTGAACTACGCCGAGACGGCCAACGCCAGCAACAGCGGTATCTACGGCAAGATGTACCAGCTGATCACCCAGTACGACGAGTCCAGCGGCTCCTTCGGCCTCGCGAACACCGAGGCGGCGAGAAACGCCTACCTCCGCGCCGCCGAGTTCCGCAACACGGACTGGTTCGACATCCTGTTCAACGACACGATCCAGCACAACCACTCGGTGAGCGTTTCCGGCGGTTCCGGCAAGGGTACCTACTACGCCTCCCTGTCCGCCCTCGGCGATCCGGGCTGGACCAAGCAGAGCTCGGTCAGCCGCTACACCGGCAACCTGAACGTCACCTACAAGCTCTCCGACAAGCTGACGGCGAACCTCATCAGCAACGCCTCCTACCGCAACCAGCGTGCGCCCGGTACCATCAACAGTGAAATGGACGTGGTCTCCGGCGAGGTGAAGCGTGACTTCGACATCAACCCGTACTCCTACGCGCTGAACACTTCCCGCGCGCTGGACCCGGACGAGTTCTACACCCGCAACTACGCGAAGTTCAACATCCTGCACGAGCTCGACAACAACTACATCGACCTGAAGGTCCATGACCTCCGCGTGCAGGGCGAGCTGAAGTACAAGCCGTTCGCGCACCTGGACCTGAGCGCCCTGGCCGCCTACAAGGCCACCACCACCTCCCAGGAGCACTACATCAAGGATGCGGCCAACCAGGCCCTCGCCTACCGCGAGATGTCCACCGCCTCCATCCGTGACGTCAACCCGTTCCTGTACACGGACCCGGAGAACCCGTACGCCCTGCCGGTGACGGTCCTCCCCGTGGGCGGTATCTACGAGCGTTCGGACAACAGCATGGACAGCTGGGACATCCGTACCACGGCCACCTACAACAACACGTTCTTCAACGACCACATCGTGAACCTGTTCGGCGGCGCCGAGGTCAACAACATCGACCGCCACAGCATCTGGTTCCGCGGCTGGGGCATGCAGTACGATTTCGGCGAGATCGCCAACTACGACTGGCGCGTGTTCAAGCAGGGTTCCGAGGAGAACACCCAGTACTTCACGATCTCCAACACCAGCAGCCGCAGCGTCGCGTTCTTCGCGAACGGCACCTATTCCTACAAGGGCCGCTACACCCTCAACGGCACCTACCGCTATGAGGGCACGAACGGTCTGGGCAAGGCCCGCACCGCCCGCTGGCTGCCTACTTGGAACGTCTCCGCCGCCTGGAACATGCACGAGGAGAACTGGATGAAGTCCCTGTATCCGACGATCACCCACCTGAGCCTCAAGGGTTCCTATTCCCTGACCGGCGACCGCCCGAGCGTCACGAACGCGGAAGTGGTCATCGGTTCCACGAACCCCTGGCGTCCGTTCGCCGACGACAAGGAGTCTTCCCTGTACATCTCCGACATGGCCAACCAGTCCCTCACCTACGAGAAGAAGCACGAGCTGAACCTCGGTTTCGAGGCCGGTTTCTTCGACAACCGGATCAACCTCACCTTCGACTGGTACAAGCGTAACAACTACGACCTGATCGGCCCCGTCACGACCGTGTACGGCGTCCGCCTGGGCAATGTCGCGTCGATGGCCTCCAACGGTTTCGAGATCTCCCTGACGACCAAGAACATCCAGACCAAGGATTTCTCCTGGACGACCAACTTCATCTATTCACACACGAAGAACCAGGTCACCCAGCTGGAGAGCCAGGTTCGCGCGTTCGACCTGATCTCCGGTACCGGTTTCGCCTTCGAGGGCTATCCCGTCCGGAGCCTGTTCTCCTACCAGTTCACCGGCCTGAACTCGGAAGGTCTCCCGACGTTCATCAACGAAGCGGGCGAACCCACCGTGTCCGACGTGTACTTCCAGGAGCGTGACAAGGACCTCCTGAAGGAGAACCTGCTCTATTCCGGCAGCGTGGATCCCACCGACGTCGGTTCCCTGGGCAACATCTTCTCCTGGAAGGGCTTCCGGCTCAACGCCTACATCACCTATTCGTTCGGCAACGTGATCCGTCTGGATCCCGTGTTCCGCAGTACGTACGACGACCTCAACTCGATGCCGCGCGAATTCAAGAACCGCTGGACCATCCCCGGCGACGAGGCGAAGACCGACATCCCGGTCATCGCCAGCTACTGGCAGAACCGCATCTACGCCAACAGCAGCTCGTACCTGAGCTATGCGTACAACGCCTACAACTATTCCGACGCCCGCATCGCCCGCGGCGACTTCGTCCGGCTCAAGGAGCTTTCCCTCTCCTATGATTTCCCGAAACGGATCGTCGAGAAGATGAAGCTCGGCACCCTCGGTCTCAAGGTCCAGGCGACCAACCTCTTCCTCCTGTATGCCGACAAGAAGCTGAACGGCCAGGATCCTGAATTCTACAACACCGGCGGTGTGGCTGTTCCGCTCGCGAAGCAGTTCACCTTCACCCTCCGGATCGGCCTTTAATGAATGGGAGGAATGACTATGTTGAAAATGAACAACTTACTCAAATCTACCATCGCCGTCATCGCCCTCGTCGGCCTGACGGCCTGCGACAAGTTCCTGGACAAGATGCCCGACAACCGGGCCGAGATCAACTCCCCGGAGAAAATCCGTGCGCTGCTGACCTCCGCCTACTCGACCGGAACCTACCTGTACTTCAGCGAATACATGTCGGACAACGTGGACAACATGGGTGACGACAACCCCGGAACGAACCGTTCGGTGGACCAGTTCTACACCTGGGCCGACGTCACGGAAGTCGGCAACGACAGCCCGAAGAGTTTCTGGGAAAGCGGCTACGAGGCGATCAACCACGCCAACCAGGCCCTCGAGGCGATCGAGAAGCTGGCCGGTTGCGAAGGCGAACTCTCCGTCTCCGCCATCGAGCAGGCGGGACTGACCGCGGAAATGGCCGAGGCGCTGCTGTGCCGCGCCTACAACCACTTCATGCTGGTCAATTTCTTCAGCCTGAACTACAACGCAAACACCAGCGACAAGGACCTCGGCGTCCCCTACATCGACCGCGTTCCCGTGGAGCTGAACCCCAAGTATGACCGCGGTACGGTCGCGGAGGTCTACGAGAAGATCGACCAGGACCTCCGGATCGCCCTCCGCTATGTCAGCGACAGCTATTATCTGGTCCCCAAGTACCATTTCAACGTCAAGGCGGCCTACGCGTTCGCCTGCCGGTTCTACCTCTTCTACGAGAAATGGGACCTGGCGGCCGAATATGCGACCAAGTGCCTGGGTTCCCAGCCCGCGCAGGTGCTCCGCAACTGGCAGTACCGCAACGGCCTGGAGAAGGACATGGACGTGAAGTCCAACGACTACATCAAGTCCTCCTATGACGCGAACCTGATGCTGGTCACCGCCTACACCGGCTTCGGCTATTATATGGGCTATCCCGGCATCACGAAGTACTCCCACAACTCCTTCCTGAACTTCACGGAGATGCACTACGCGCAGAACATCTGGGGCAACACCGAGACCGGTTGGCGGAACGTGTACTCCTGGTTCTGGGAAGCGCCGGAATGGTACAGCGGTTCCACCTTCGACCAGCTGGTCTACTGGAAGATCCCGTACCTGTTCGAGTACACCGATCCCGTGGCCCGTGTCGGTTACGCCCACGCGGTGTATCCTGCGTTCACCACCGACGAAACCCTCCTCAACCGCGCCGAAGCCTACATCATGCTGGGCAGGTATGACGAGGCGGCCGCCGACCTGGACACCTGGACGCACAATCTCATCAAGCCGCAGAACTTCTCCGAGACCCTGACGCCCGAGTACATCCACGAGTTCTACAAGAACGTCGAGTACTGGACGCCCGAGGTTCCGTCCATCAAGAAGCACCTCCACCCGGCCTTCTCCATCGGTGGCGAAGGCGAGCTCCGCGAAAGCATGCTCCAGTGCGTGCTCGGCTTCAAGCGCATGGAGAATGCGGCCCAGGGCCTCCGCTGGCTGGATGTCAAGCGGTACGGCATCGAAATCACCCGCCGCACCCTCGAGCCGGATCCGGCCGCCGGCCAGTACGACGCCGCTTTCAAGATCCTCAAGGGTGACGTGGATGTGCTGAGGGTCGACGACCCCCGTCGCGCCATGCAGATTCCGCCGGACATCCAGACCGCCGGCATCGCGCCGAATCCCCGTTAATCTTTAATGCGGAAAGTTATGAAGAAATTGATATACAGCATCACCATCGTCCTGGCCGCCCTCGCCGCCTCGTCCTGTCAGCGTGACGTGATCGAGCCGGAGAGCGTGATCAAGGATTCCACGGTGGAAATGAACGACTTCGACCGGTGGCTGGAGGTGAACTTCCTGAAGCCCTACAACATCGAGTTCAAGTACCGCTACGCGCTGAACGAGTCCGACATGGGTTACTATACGGTCCCGGCCGACGTCAATTCGTCCGTCATCTACGCGCACCTGGTCAAGTACCTGTGCATCGACACGTATGACGAGATCGCCGGCGTGTCCTTCACCCGGTCCTACTTCCCCAAGATGTTCTTCCTGATCGGCACCTGGGAGTACCGCAACAACGGCAGCATCGTCCTCGGCACCGCCGAGGCCGGCAAGAAGATCATGCTCGCCGGCGTGAACGAGCTCCCGCTCGTCTTCCAGTACTACGAAGGCGCCGAGCTGGACGACTACCTGAACACCTATTACATCAAGACCATCCACCACGAGTTCACGCACATCCTGAACCAGACCAAGGAGTTCTCCGACGCGTTCAAGCAGATCACTTCCCCCACCTATGTCGCGGACGCCTGCTTCGACACGGACCAGTACTGGCGCGGCCGCGGCTACATCACCGCCTACGCCCAGTCCGAGCCTCGCG
Organism: uncultured Bacteroidales bacterium; assembly: GCA_900316525.1. GTDB lineage: Bacteria > Bacteroidota > Bacteroidia > Bacteroidales > UBA932 > Cryptobacteroides. The sequence continues at coordinate 26,221 of ONDF01000018.1, read as the reverse complement.
AAGATTTCGCCGAACTGCTCTCCGAGTACGTGACGCACAACGCGGCCTGGTGGGACGAGCAGATCTCCGCCGCCTCCAAGGAGACGGCCGAGGTCCGCAAGACCGACCCGTCCGCCCTGGACGGCGCCACCCTGATCGAGTCCAAGATCGACATCGTGCGCAACTACATGCAGGATGCCTGGAACATCGACATCGACGTGCTCCGGGACATCATCAACCGCCGGATGGCCGACGTGGTCGCCGGCAAGGTGGATCTTAACACCGTAGAAATTCTGTAGGAGGACCGAACCATGCGTAAATTGAAACTCATTTCCATCCTCGCTACCGTCGCCTTCGCGGTCCTGCCTGCCTGCCAGCAGCTGGAGCCCGATGCGTTCGACAAGCCTTCCTCCACCCGCATGTCCGAATTCCTGGAAGACATCCGCGCCACCCTCGCCGCCGAACAGTACGGCTGGACGATGGATTACTTCCCGGGATCCAAGTATGCCGGTGTCACTTATGCGCTCAAATTCACCAACCAGGAGGTGACTGCCTGCCTCGAGACCGCTCCCACGGTTACCGAGACTTCCTCCTATGCCCTGAAGACCGATGACGGCGCCGTCCTGTCGTTCGACACCTACAACACGGTGCTCCACGCCTATGCGACGCCGGACCAGAAGAACTATCAGGCGAAGGGCGGTGACTTCGAGTTCGAGATCAGCTCCTTCGACAAGGAGAAGAAAGAGATCGTCCTCATCGGCAAGCGTTCCCGCAACCACTGCACCCTGCGTCCGCTGACCAAGCCCGCGGAAGAGTATTTCGCCGGGGTCAAGGAGTTCGAGAACAGCCTCGCCATCCCGGCGGCCGCCGCCACGGTGGACGGAAAGGAGATCGAACTGTATGTGGATTCCGGCAACCGTTCCATCACCATCGGTGAAAAGGGAGCGGAGGAAGCGGATCTGCAGATCGTCCGCTACATCCTGACCGAGAACACGCTCCGCTTCTCCCAGCCCTTCAGCATCGGGAACGTGGAGTTCGACGAATGGACCTATGACGCCCAGAACGGGACCCTGAACGGTTCCGGCGTCTCCTTCGTCAAGTTCATCCCGCCGGGATATGTCACTTTCGAAGAGTATCTGGGTGACTACACCTTCTACTACAACAACGGAAACCGCAACTTCAAGGTCTCCCTCGTCGAAGACGAGCCCGGACGCTCCTTCAAGATGAAGGGCTTCTCCACCTACTTCGAGCCCGTCCTCACCTTCGACGGCGGACGCGGACGCCTCAACTGGGTCAAGCAGACCATCGGCGGTTCCGGCAGCCTGGAGTACATCCTTGCTCCTTGGGATTCCAACGCCGGCTATCTGACTTGGATGGACGGTGTCGGCCTGATCGGTTCGGTCGAGGACAACTCCGTGCCGGATTTCGTCATCACCTTCGCAGACAACGGCGTCTGGGAGGACTACACCGCCGACGCCTGGCTGCTCTGGTCGATGAACGGCGACGCCAGCGCGGGCGCCGTGTCCAGCTGGACGACGGCTACCGGCAGCTACCAGGTTCCCGGTGCGCTTTCCATGAAAAAGATTGCCGAGTAAAGGAGGAAACGCGTATGAAAAAGATTTTTAGCATCTTACTGACTCTGATTGCAGCGCTGGGCGTCTTCTCCTGCCAAATCGAGAAAGACGCGGACGGCTCCCAGTATCTGGCGGGACCGGCCCTGGAGATCGTCTCCAAGGAAGTGGTCTTCGCCCCCCAGGGAGGCAGCGGCTCCATCGTGATCAATACCCGGGAAACCCTCTCCGCCTCGGCGGACCGTTCCTGGGCCACCGTGACTGTCGCGGGCAACCGCGTCACCGTCACCGTCGACCGGAACGAGAGCCTGGAATCGCGGTACGCCACGATCAAGCTCGCCGCCGGCGGCGCCACGGCCGAGGTTCAGGCCCAGCAGTTCGGCATCAACTCCGCCCACGCCTGGGATGACACCTACACCTTCCCGTACGGCGGCGGCGAGCTCGACCTGCCGTACGGCGAGAACGGGACCGTCTGGGTGGACGTCTCCGAGACGAACTGGATTTCGGCCCTGGTCGACGAAGAGAATCACCTGATCCACTTCACCGTCGCCAAGAGCATCTACAACTACGAGCGCGTGGGCCACGTGACCGTGACCATCGGTGACGACTACACCCGCGAACTCACCTTCATCCAGCAGAAGAACCCCGCCGGTCTCAACCCGGGCGAGGAAGAACCTGTCGAATTCACGGTCCAGCCCGCCTGGACGCCCAAGTACATCCAGCCGACCGATCCGAACGCCCCGGTGTCCACGGTGGGCGTGGATGTGGCCGAAGGCCAGAGCGGCGGCCGCTACTTCATCCAGGTCGTTCCCCAGGCCGACTTCAACGCGGCCGGCGCGGACGAACAGATCTTCCTCAACCGCAACGCGGCGACGTGGGCCGCAGCCTCCCCGAGGCTGTTCCGCGCCACCTCCACGCTGGAGATCGACAAGCTGGAGAACGGCAGCTACCGGGTCTACGCCATCGGTGTCGACAACGACAACAAGGTCAACCACACCTATGCGGTGGCCACTTTCAACGTGACGAAGGTCCTCTCCCCTTACGAGAAGTTCCTCGGCACGTGGTCCATCCAGCGCGGCACCTTTGACGACGTGTGGACGATCGTCGAGAAAGAGCCCGGCAAGAGTTATACGATCACAGGTCTGGAAGGAGGCTCCCAAGCCTTCCTGGGCGAGTACGAGATTACCGCCGAGTTCGATTCCTCGGACAACAGCTTCTCGATCAAGACCCATCCCAACCTCGGCCAGTATACCTTCACGAACTCCGGCGAATCCCATACGGTGACGATGCGCCTGACGGGTCTGGTCACCTACAACGGCACGCCGAACGTCACGGTGGGCGGCAACTACACCGTCTGCAAGGTCGCCATTACCGGTGACGGCGAATTCACGGTCACGGCCGGTCCCGACCTGTCCCTGCAGGGCGCCGGCGGCACCTTCCCGCTGACGGGTATGAACTTGAATGGTCTGGAAAGCTCCAGCGCCTGGACCTTCGACAACGGCACGCCGTACAATTTCCCGTTCAAGGCGACGCAGCTCACCCAGGGCAGCGGCTCCGACCCCGGCGACGACCCGGGCGACGATCCCGGCAATGATGCGTACACCAAGTGGCTCGGCACCTGGAACGTCGGTTCCGGCCGGACGGTCACCATCGCGCCCGAAGAGCAAGGCAAGAGCTATCGGGTGACCGATTCCGGTTTCGGCGGTTTCGAGTATGTGACCTTGCTGGACAGCAGCACCGGCGAGATGCTCTTCCACTTGCAGATGGTGGATGAGTATGACATCGATGAGTACTACTTCATCGGCGTTGACGGGAATTCTCTCCGCTACGGCGATGAAGACCAGGATTACCTGCTCGCACGCGGTGTCCTTTCGGCCAACGGTTCGTCGATAACCATCTCCCCGGTCAAGTACATGTCCGACGGCGAGGAGGTCCAGGCGTCCGCCGTGACGATTCTGGACTATCAGACGGAGGACGGAAACGGATACGACAAAGGCTGGTACGGTTTGAACGGCATTGACGATCTTACGCTTCCCGCCACCCTCACGAAGGCCTCTTCTTCCGCGCTGTCCGTTGCCCGGACGAACTACTATGACATGAATCTGAACCGGTTCGTCCCTGCCGCCCGCGCGGCGGCGCCGACCAAGTCCCGGAGGATTCAGTAACGCTTACAAGTCAAGAGGGACGTTTCTATGAAATGTCCCTCTTCTTTTCACGATTGAATGAAACTGAAACTGCTTGTATTCCCTGTCCTGCTGACGGCACTCGTCTCCTGCGTGCGGGAAGCCCCTGTCACCCCGGAGACGAAGCCGGAAGCAGGCCAGGTAACGGATTCCGAACAAGCACCTTCCTACGTGAAGGTGCTTTTCAGCGAAGAGATGTGCGACCTCGTCGAGGAAGACCTTTCCCTCGGACAGGTCCGTACGCGTTCGGAAGGCCTCAACGGGCTGGTGGACGAGCTGGGCATCGAATCGATGGAACGGCTCTTCCCCTTCGCCGGCGAGTTCGAACCCCGGACGCGGAAGGAGGGCCTGCACCGCTGGTACAAGGTCAGCTACGCCGAGGGCGTGCCCGCCACGCGGGCCACGCGCGCGTTCGAATCCCTTCCCGGCGTGGAATTGGTCGAGGAGCCCCTCAAGGCCTCCCTCACGACCAATGACAAGTACTGGGGGGACATGTGGGGACTCAACAACACCCGGTATCCCGGCAAGGACGTCAACGTCCAGGAAGTCTGGGAGAACTATTCGGTCGGCAATCCGGACGTGGTTGTCGCCGTCATCGACGGCGGCATCGACCTGAACCATCCCGACCTGGCGTGGAACTGCCTCCCTTCGGGCCACAAGAGCTACGTGCCCGGGGCTGCGAACGTCGTCGGCCACGACCACGGGACGCACGTCGCCGGCACGATCGCCGCGGTGAGCAACAACGGCATCGGCGTGGCCGGCATCGCCGGCGGCAATTACGCCGAGGGCCGGCGGGGCATCAGCCTCCTCTCCCAGCAGTGCTTCTACACGGTCGGCACCGGCGCCAACGCCCGGGACCGGAGCGGCGATTTCGAGACGGCCATCAAGGAAGCCGCGGACAAGGGGGCCCTGATCTCCTCCAACAGCTGGGGGTATAACTTCGATGCGGACGACGACGGGGTGATCTCCAACGCGGAACTGGCGTCCGCCCGCTCCGCGCACCAGAATGTCCAGTACTACTCGATCGCGCGCGCCATCGACTACTTCGTCAAGTACGCGGGCTGCGACAACGACGGCAACCAGCTGCCGGGCAGCCTGATGAAGGGCGGCCTGGTCGTGTTCGCCGCCGGCAACGAGAACATCCCCTACGGCTGCCCGGCCAACTACGAGCCCTGCCTCGCCGTCGGCGCCACGACGGTCTCCGGCAGTCGGGCCAGCTTCTCCAACTATGGAGACTGGGTGGACCTCTGCGCCCCCGGCCAAAACATCATCAGCACGCATCCCAACAGCTCCTACATCTCCTATTCGGGGACGTCGATGGCCTGCCCGCACGTCACGGGCGTGGCCGCCCTTGTCCTGTCCTACTTCGGCGGACAAGGGTTCACGGTCGATGACCTGAAATCCCGCCTGCTCGAGGGCGCCAAGGACATCGGTCTTTCGTCCGGCAGCCGGCCGGTCGGCTCCCTCGTGGACGCGATGGGCGCCTTCATGGCCCATGACAGCGGAACCCCCGACCCCGTCGCGGACTTCACGGTCGAGCCCCTCGGGCACAACCTCCGCCTGGACTTCCAGGGCGGTGGCGGCACCTACGGCTACATGGCCCTGGCGGCCAAGAGCGAACAGGCCCTCCGGAAAACGCGCCTGTCGATGCTGGACACCGGCATCGAGTTCGCGCACCTGGTCATCGGCGACGTGGAAGCGCCGGTCGCTCCCCGCAGCATCGAGCTGCTGAGCCTGGAGCCCGACACGGACTATTACGTGTCCATCGCCGCCTACAGCTACGGCCGCCGCTATTCCGACCTGGCCCCGATCAAAAAGGTCCACACCGGTCGCAACGGCAAGCCGACGATCGAGACCGATCCGGAGGAAACCTTCGTGTTCCGCCAGTTCGAGGAGGTGGACATTCCGTTCACGATCCTCGATCCGGACCGGGACACCATCGCGGTGGACTTCCAGACCAACGGCCGGGCGACGCTCAAGGCCGAGATGGACGGGAAATGGCATTTCCGCCTGATCTGCCAGGCCGTCCGCGGCCCGGCGAGCTTCCAGGCGACCCTCGTCGCTTCCGACCGCTTCGGCGAGCGCGCCCTGCGCTCCTTCAAGTATTCCGTCCTGGAGAACGTGGAGCCGGTCCTCTCCCGCGAAATCGCGCCCATCGCGCTGAACGCCGTGGGACAGAGCGTGGACATCGACCTCTCCCAGCATTTCACGGACGAGGACGGCGAGCCGCTGGACTACCGGGTCAACAGCCTGGCTGCCAGCACGGTCTCCGCCGAGCTCGTGGACGGGAACAAAATGCGCATCACCGCCCGCGCCTTCGGACTCGGGGAGGTGCGCGCCGCCGTCTTCGACGCGATGGGCGCCACCGCGAAGTGCGACATCCCGGTCCTGGTCCGTCCGGCCGGCGAGAAAGTGACCGTGCTGGAAGGCAACGTGTTCACGGACAAGCTGACCATCCTAACGGCCGAACAAGCCACGCAGACCACTGTGCGGCTGGTCTCGGCGTCGGGCACCGTGGTCGCGTCGGCCTCCGGCGAGTACAGCGCCTTCAATCCCGTTGTCCTGGATACCGGCAAAGTCGCCCCCGGCCTGTACACGCTGTCCGTGGACATCGCCGGCGACGTGACCCGCATGACCCTTGTAAAGAAGTAAGCCCATGAAGAGATCCGTCTTGTCCCTTTTCCTCGCCGGCTTCCTGTGCCTGCCCGCACTTCCTGCGGCCGCCCAGGACGCTGCCGGCGCGAATGAAGCGATGGGATCGCTTCGTGTCGACCGCGACCCGGTCCTGCTCTCGATGGCGGGCGCCGGTTTCGCGATGACTTCTTCCAACCAGGCCTATGCCGCCTTCGGCAACCCGGCCGCGGCCGCCTTCTCGCCCAAAAAGCTCGAGGCAGGTGTCTCCTACGGCTCCTGGGCGCCCAAGTACGCGGCAGGCAGCCAGATTTCCGCCGGCGTGACCGGCCACGTGAAGAAAAGCGTGGCGCTCTCCCTCGGATTCTCCCGCACGGGTTATCCGGGGCTCGATTTCGAGCCCGCCTCCGCCTTCAAGCCTTCGGACCTCGTGATCCGGGCGGGCGTGGGATTCGCGGTCTCGGAGTCCTTCGGCATCGGCTTCACGGCGGGCTATGCGAAGGAGGCCCTCCTGTCGGACTACAGCCTTTCGGCCTTCAGCGTTTCCGCCCTGGCGCAGTACCGCGTCGCGGGCCTGAACCTGGCGGGCGGCATCGTCCACCTGGGCGGCAAGGTCGCTTCCGCGTATCCCCTGCCCTCCTCCGCCAAACTGGCGGCGGACTACGGCTTCGAATTCGGGAACAGCAACCTGCACGTCGCGCTCGACGGGGATTACTACTTCAGCGGCAACTATTCCGTGGCGCTGGGCCTGAACGCAGGCATCGGCGGCATCGGGTTCGTCCGGGGCGGCTACCGCCTCGCCAGCGCGAACGCCGCGATCCCTTCGGGCCTGGGCCTGGGCGCCGGCTTCGCCTGGCACGGCATTTCCCTGGACGTGTCCTTCGTGACCGCTTCCCCGACCATCGGCGGCAGCTGGATGGCGGGACTGGGTTACCGGTTCTGATCCGCTCCCCTTCTGCATGATGAAGGCGGCCCCGGGAATCCCGGAGCCGCCTTTCGGTTTTACTTAACAGTGGTTTTCCGCGCTAGAAAGCGGCGATGAGTTCGTCGTTCGTATAGGCGTCGGCGCCGTAGCAGGTCTTGAGGTAGGCCAGGCCACCGAGATAGTCCTCTTCCGTGAAGGAATTGGTCGCTTCCTTGGCGACGACCACGTCATAACCGAGGCAGTAGGCGTCGGCGGAGGTGTGGCGGCAGCACATATGCGTGTGGAGGCCGGTGATAATGACGGTCTTGACACCCAGTTCCTTGAGGAGGATGTCCAGGTCCGTCTGGAAGAAGCCGCTGTAGCGGCGCTTCGGGACGACATAGTCGCAGGCCTGCGGGGTCAGTTCGGGAACCACCTCGGCGCCGGGCGTGCCCTTGATGGCGTGATCGCCCCAGATCTGCAGTTCGCGGTCGATGCCGGGAAGGTGGCAGTCGTTGCAATAAATCACGGGAACACCCTTTTCGCGGGCCGCCTCCAGCAGGCGGGCGGTGGCGGGAAGGATTTCCACGGCGCGGGGGCAGCCGATGGAACCGGTCACGAAGTCGTTGAGCATGTCGACGACCAGGATGGCGGGATGGTTGAGTTTTTCCATTTCTGAGTGTAAGTGTTAAAAGTCGTTTCCCGATGCCGGGAGCATCCTACCCAATCCAACATCCGTGCCAATGACCACCATTGCCGTTTTTTTCGTACCTTTGCACCCCGAAAGTATCGAAATGGACAACGAACTATGAACTTTATATTCATCTCCCCCAATTTCCCGCAGACCTACTGGAACTTCTGCGAACGGCTCCGCCGCCGGGGCGTCACGGTGCTGGGCATCGGCGACGCGCCCTACGAGGGCCTCTCCCCCGAACTGAAAGCGAACCTCAACGAGTATTACCGCGTGGACTCCCTGGCCGATTACGGCCAGCTGTTCCGCGCCGTCGCCTTCTACTCCTACAAATACGGCAAGATCGACTGGCTGGAATCCAACAACGAGTTCTGGCTGGAGCAGGACGCCCGCCTGCGGACGGACTTCAACATCACGACCGGCGTCCAGATGAAGGACATCGCCAAGTTTAAGAGCAAGGCCGCCCAGAAGATCTACTATGCGAAGGGCCACGTCCCGACGGCCCGCCAGCACAAGGTTTCCACCCCGGAGGCCGCGAAGGCCTTCCTGGAGGAAGTGGGCTATCCCGTGATCGTGAAGCCGGAAATCGGCGTCGGCGCCGAGGCCACCTACAAGGTGAGCAATGCCCGGGAGCTGGACGCTTTCTTCGCCACGAAACCCGCCGTTCCCTACGTGATGGAAGAGTTCGTCACCGGGGACATCTACTCCTACGACGCCATCGTGGACAGCCATGGCAAGCCGCTGTTCGAATCCAGCGCCCTCTTCCCGCCGTCCGTGATGGACATCGTCCTGGGCAACCTGGACATGCCATACTGGGTGCTTCCGGAAGTGCCTGCGCAGCTCAAGGAACGCGGCCGCGCCACGCTCAAGGCGTTCGGCGTGAAGAGCCGCTTCGTGCACTTCGAGTTCTTCCGCCTGACGAAGGCCCGCAAGGGGCTCGGCGAGGTGGGCGATTTCGTAGGCCTGGAGACCAACATGCGCCCCGCCGGCGGCTACACCCCGGACATGATGAACTTCGCCCATTCCACGGACGTGTACACGATCTGGGCCGATATGGTCGTCTCCGACAAGCGCCTCCTCGCGGAGAGCGGCGACGACCACTGGTGCGTCTACTACGGACGTCGCGACGCGCACGCCTACGCCCATGACGACAACGCCGTCATGGCCTGCTACGGCGCCCGGATGGCGATGACCGGCCGCATCCCCGCCGCCATCGCCCCGGACCTCGGCGACCGGATGTTCATGGCCCACATCCGCTCGGAGGAAGAACTGCAGGAATACCTGCGGTATCTCTCGGAATAATTGCCTATCTTTGCAGTCTATGGCGGACATCATCCTCGGAATCGAATCTTCCTGCGACGACACCTCGGCGGCCGTCCTGCGCGACGGCGTCCTGCTGTCCAACGTCATCGCCTCGCAGCAGGTCCACAAGGACTTCGGCGGGGTGGTGCCGGAGCTGGCGTCCCGCGCCCATGAGCAGAACATAGTCCCGGTCGTCTCCGAGGCGCTGCGGAAGGCGGGCGTCACGCCGGCGGACCTCACCGCCATCGCCTTCACCCGCGGCCCCGGCCTGCTGGGCTCCCTCCTGGTGGGCACGTCCTTCGCCAAGGCGCTGTCCCTGTCACTGGACATCCCGATGGTGATGGTGAACCACCTGCAGGGCCATATCCTGGCGAATTTCGTCCGCCAGCCGGACAAGCCCGTGGACGTGCCCTCCTTCCCCTACCTGTGCCTGCTGGTCTCCGGCGGCAACTCGCAGATCGTCAAGGTGAACAGCCCGCTCGAGTACGAGATCCTGGGCCAGACGATCGACGACGCGGTGGGCGAAGCCTTCGACAAGTGCTCCAAGATGCTGGGCCTGGGCTATCCCGGCGGCCCGGTCATCGACCGCCTCGCGAAGCTCGGCGACCCGAACCGCTTCCATTTCGCGAAACCCAACATTCCGGGCCTGGACTACAGCTTCAGCGGCATCAAGACCTCCCTCCTGTACTTCGTCCGGGACGAGATGGCGAAGGATCCGGACTTCCTCGAGAAGAACAAGGAAGACCTCTGCGCGAGCTTCCAGAAGACGCTCATCGACATCCTGATGGGCAAGCTCATCCGGGCGGCGAAGGAAACGAAGATCAAGCAGATCACCATCGGCGGAGGCGTTTCCGCGAACAGCGGCCTCCGCGAGCGGATCGTCGCCGAAGGCAGGAAACGCGGCTGGAAGACCTTTCTCCCCGAATTCAAGTTCACGACCGACAACGCGGCGATGATCGCCGTCGCCGGCTGGTTCCGCTACAAGGCCGGCGAGCGTACTCCCCTGGACGTCGCCCCCGTCTCCAGGATGGCGGACTACTAGTATGAAAGAATTCGAGATAGCCAAGAAGATCGGCAAGGAACTGACGGAATCCGAACTGAAAGAAGCGGCCGCCAAGGCCTTGGGCGTCAAGCCCGAGAAGGTGGGCGCCGCCGTCATCGTCCGCCGTTCCGTCGACGCCCGGCAGGATATCCTGTACCGCTACCGCGTGCAGGCCTACCGCGAAGGGGAAGCCTGCGAACCTTACAAACTCCCTGATTATCAGGATGTCCACGACGCCGATCCGGTCGTCGTCATCGGCGCGGGCCCGGCCGGCCTGTTCGCCGCCCTGAAGCTCCTGACACGCGGCCTGAAGCCCGTGATCCTGGAGCGCGGCAAGGACGTCCACCGCCGTAAGGCCGACATGGCCAAGCTGTCGGTGGAAGGCGTCGTCGACCCGGACTCCAACTACTGCTACGGCGAAGGCGGCGCCGGGGCTTTCTCCGACGGAAAGCTCTTCACCCGTTCCTCCAAGCGCGGCGACATCCGCGAAGTCCTGCACCAGTTCGTGCGCTTCGGGGCCGACCCGTCCATCCTCATCGACGCGCATCCGCACCTGGGGACGGACAAGCTGCCCGCCATCGTGGAGAACATCCGCCTGTGCATCGAGGAGCACGGGGGCGAATACCATTTCGACAGCCGGGTGACGGACATCGTCCCGGTCGCCGGCGGCTTCGAGGTCCATGTCGGGGAAACCGTGTACAAGGCGGCGAAAGTCATCCTCGCGTCGGGCCATTCCGCCCGCGACATCTACGAGATCTTCGCGCGCCGGGGCTGGGCGCTGGAGGCCAAGGGCTTCGCCCTGGGCGTCCGCGTCGAGCACCCGCAGTGGCTCATCAACCAGATCCGCTACCACGGCAAGTACCAGCCCTTCATGCCCACGGCCGAATACTCCTTCGTCCAGCAGGTGGAGGACCGCGGCGTCTTCTCGTTCTGCATGTGCCCCGGCGGCATCCTGGTCCCCTCCTCCACGGAGGACGGCACCGTGGTCCTGAACGGCATGTCCAACTCCGCGCGCAACTCCAAGTGGGCCAACGCGGGCGTGGTCGTGCAGATCGAACCGGGAGACCAACCTGCTGAATATCAGGGACCTTTCGCGCTGATGGACTACCAGCGCGACATTGAGAAAAAGATGTACGAGTACGTGTCCACGCACGGCGGGAAGCATCCCCTCGCCGCTCCCGCGCAGCGGATGAAGGACTTCTGCCGCGGCATCGTCTCGAAGGACCTGCCCAAGACGTCCTACCACCCGGGCGCGTGGTCGTCGCCGCTGCACGAGCTCCTGCCGGAGCACGTGTCGCTGCGGCTCCGCCGCGCCTTCCCGCAGGTGGACCGCCAGATGCACGGCTATTACACGAATGACGCCCTCCTCCTGGGCGTGGAATCCCGCACTTCCTCGCCGGTCCGCCTCCCGCGCGACCCCGAGACGCTCGAGCACGTGGACGTTCCCGGCCTGTACCCCTGCGGGGAAGGCGCCGGTTACGCCGGCGGCATCGTCTCTTCCGCCCTGGACGGCATCAATTGCGCGGAGAAGATATGATCCATACCAGCGAAGTCAAGACGACCGCTCCCGAGGCGTTCGCCAATGAAACGCAGCGGAAGGTCTATGCCGCGCTGGAGCGGCTGGAAATCCCCTTCGGACGCATCGACAACGACCCGGCCGTGACGATGGAAGACTGCATTGCCATCGACGAGGCCCTGGGCGTTCCCACCGTGAAGACGCTGCTCCTCTGCAACCGGCAGCAGACGGTGTTCTACCTGTATGTGATGCCGGGCGACAAACCATTCAGTACCAAGGACTTCGGCGCCTCGCTGCAGATTTCCCGCGTGTCGTTCGCCCCGGCGGCGATGCTGCATGAATTCCTGGGCACGGAGGTGGGCGCGACGACGCCCCTGAGCCTCGTCGCCGACCCGGAGAAGCGGGTCCGGCTCATCATCGACCGGGCGGCCGTCGCGCCGGAATCCATCGGCTGTCCCGACGGCACGACCACCTGCTACATGCGCCTGAAGACGGCGGACCTGCTGGGGAAATTCATCCCGGAGACGGAGCACGAGCCCACATTCATCTAAGGATTGAAAATCCATAAGGATTTTCTTATCTTTGTAGATTGTGAAGAAGGGCCTTCGCATAACGGCATGGATTCTGGCGGCACTCGTGATTCTGCTGCTGGCGCTCGTCGTGGCCGTCCAGTCGCCGGCGGTGCAGACCGCCCTCGCCCGGAAGGCCGTCGACAAGCTCTCCGAGAACATCGACGGCGAGATCAGCATCGGCCACATCGCCGTCCGTCCGTTCGACGCCGTCACCCTCGAGGACGTCGTCCTGACCGACCGCCATCCCTATGACGGCGGGGAATTCCCCCGCCAGGACACGCTGGCCCGCATCGGCAGCCTGTCCGCCCGCTTCTCCCTGAAAGGCCTCCTCCACAAGGAGCGCATCTCCGTGAGCCGCCTCCGGCTGGAGGACGGCGAGCTGAACCTGGTCCTGGAGCCCGGCACGGGAGGCAAGGCCGTCCTGGACAACATCTCCCGCATCTTCCGCCTCCAGAAGGACCCGGACAAGCCCGACAAGGACTTCGGCGACCTGCTGGAAGCCCGCAAGGTGGATGTCGAGGACTTCACCTTCCGGATGTACAATCCCGTCGCCGCCGCCCGCCGCGCCGAGCGGGGCGGCAAGCCCCTCCCCGCCGACGTCATCGACTGGAACGACCTGGAAATCAAGGCCGACATCCACGCTTCGGACATCCTGGTCAAGGACGGCGTCATCAGCGGCGACGCGGACCATCTCTCCATCACGGACAAGACCGGCTGGAACGTGCGCGACCTCTCCGGAAAGGTGAAGGTCGGCCACGGGAAGGTCCTGCTGGACAACCTCCACATCGACGACGGGGATTCCGACCTGCATTTCCGCTATTTCCGCCTCCTGGGCACGCTGGACGACGACTACCATGACTTCATCGGCCGGGTCCGGCTCGAGGGCGAATTCGTGGAACCGACCGTCTTCTCCATGCAGACCATCCGCCATTTCGCCCCGAACCTGGAGCGCTTCACGTTCAAGTCAGACCTCGCCGGCAAGGTGGAAGGCACCGTGGCGGACTTCGCCGTCAAGGGACTCGCCCTCAAGGAGCACGGCAGCGGGATCACGGGCCGCGTGGACGGGACGATGACGGGACTGCCCGAGATCGAAACCGCGCAGCTGGATTACCGCGTCAAGGATTTCCGCTTCGGCCTCGGCGGCCTCGGAACCTTCATCCAGGAATGGGCCCCGGATACGAAGCTGGACCTCGGCAAGATGGGCAAGGGCACGGACTTCAGCCTGAACGCCACGGCCAAGGGTCCGCTGGACCGCCTCGCGGTGAAGGGAAACCTCACCTCCAACGCCGGGGCGGCGGACGTGGACCTCACCCTCCGGAACGTCCTCGACCGCAAGCGGCCCATCTCCATCGGCGGCCACCTCCGGACGCGGGACCTGGACGCCGGACGGATCGCCGGCATCAAGGAACTGGGGCCCGTCACCCTGACGACCGGCCTGAACGCCACGCTGGCGCCCCGCAACCTGCAGGTCCGCATCGACTCCCTGAACGTGGGACGCCTCAGCGCCCTGGGCTATGACTATACCGGCATCGCGGCCGTGGGCACCTATTCCGACGCGTCCTTCGACGGCCGCATCGTGTGCGACGACCCGAACCTGAACGCCCTCGTCCAGGGCAAGTTCGACCTTTCCTCCCGCACGCGGAACGCCGCCTACCAGTTCTACGCCAATGTCGGCTATGCCGACCTCAACGCCCTGCACATCGACAAGCGGGGTACCTCCAAGGTCTCCCTCCAGGCCGATGCGAATTTCATCCGCACCCGTGACCGGGACCTCCTGGGCGAGGTCAACCTCCGGGACGTCCTGCTGGAGAACGCGAACGGCCGCCACCGCATCGGCGACATCACGGCCAGCGCGCACGCGAACGACGACATCCACCGGATGCGGTTCGAGTCCGGCTTCGCGGAAGGCACCTTCGTCGGGGACCGGTCGCTCGTGTCGATGGTCTCGGACCTCAAGGACCTGGTGGTCAGGAAGGAACTCCCGTCGCTGCTGGAGAAGACGGGAAAGCCCTGGGAAGGAACGCCTTACGAGATGAACTTCAAGTTCTTCGACACCCGCGAGGTGCTCGGATTCCTCGTGCCAGGCCTGTACATCGAGAAGAATTCCTCCCTGCGGCTCAAGGTGGACGAAGACGGCATCGTCGACGGGAACGTCACCTCCGGACGGCTCGCCCTCGGCACCCGCTTCCTGAAGGATTTCCGGCTGGATTTCGACAACCGGAACAACGCGCTCCACGCCGACGTGACCGGCTCGGCCATCAACCTGGGCGGCTTCGAACTCAAGGACAACCACATCGACGCGATGGTCGACGACGACCGCGTCAGCCTCACCTACACCTTCGACAACAAGACCGAGGACGCCAACAAGGCGGAGCTCCGGCTCTCGGCCGACCTCGCCCGCGGCGCCGACGGCCTCGCCGTCGTCGCCTCCGTGCTCCCCTCCTCCATCTACTACCACGGCGACCGCTGGCAGGTGGACTCCGATGACCTCACGCTCCAGGGCGGCGACCTCCGGGTGGACCGTTTCCGCCTCCGCAACGGGCAGCAGTCGCTGGTCGTCGACGGCGGCCTGTCCCCCGACAAGAACGACACCCTGGCCGTGCGGATGGACCAGTTCGACATCTCCCTGCTGAACTCCCTCGTGATGAAGGGGAAGATGGACATCAAGGGACAGGCGACGGGCCGCGCGAGCCTCGTCTCCCCGTCCAAGCCGTCGCCGGCCCTGCTCGCCAGCATCGCCTGCGACTCCACGTTCCTGGCCGGCCGGCCGATGGGCTCCGTGGAGGTGGGCAGCGTCTGGAACGAACCCGAGAAGCGGTTCGACATCCAGCTGCGGAACCTCCAGGACGGAGTCCGGAACTTCGACGTGGACGGTTACCTGCGTCCGAAGGACAAGGCCATCCGGGCCGCCGCGCAGCTCAACCGCCTGGACATGGGCTATGCCTCCCCGCTCCTCGCCGGAATCTTCGACCGCTTCGAGGGCGCCCTGGACGGGAAGGTGAACGTGGACGGCACCCTGGACAAGCTCCGGATCGGCAGCGAAGGGATGCAAATCGTGGACGGCATCCTGGGCGTCGATTTCACGCGGGTTCCCTACCAGGTGTCCGGACCGGTTTCCGTGGATACGGAAGGCCTTCATTTCCAGGACGTCAGCATCGCGGACGGACTCGAAGGGAAAGGCACCGTCACCGGCAGCCTCCGCTTCGGCGGCTTCAAGGACATGCGGCTCGACACGCACATCCAGTTCGAGCGGATGAAGGTGCTGGGCATCACCGACCGCAACGGTCCCATCTACGGCGACGTGTACGGGACCGGCCGCGTGGACATCACGGGCCCGTTCGACGCCCTGGCCCTCAACATCGACGCCCGGACGGTCAAAAGCGGCAACATCCACATCCCGCTGCGGTCGGGCGGCGCCAAGGCTACCGGCAACCTGCTGGTGTTCAAGGAGCCGTACGTCGAGGTCGAGGATGACCCGTACGAGCAGATGATGCGGGTCAACCGCACCGGCAAGAAGAAGACGCAGAGCGACCTGGACGTCCGGGTCCGCGTCCGGGCATCGCCCTCCGTGACCGCCTTCGTGGACATCGGCGAGAACACCCTCCAGGGCGTCGGGAACGGCCTGATCGACCTCCGCATCCGGACCGGCCTGAGCGACCAGTTCAACATCAACGGCGACTACACGCTCCAGAGCGGCGAGTTCAAGTTCTCCGCCCTGGACGTCGTCACGCGGGAATTCACCATCCGCGAAGGCAGCAGCATCCGTTTCAACGGCGACGTGATGGATTCCGACCTGAACGTGACCGGTGTCTATTCGACCAAGGCCGCGATCTCCACCCTCCTGTCCAGCATGGCATCGGCTGAAGCGGCCCGCCGGCAGGTGGACTGCCTTATCGACATCACCGGCAAGCTGCGGAACCCGCAGATCAAGTTCGACATCGAGATCCCGCAGCTGGACCCGGGCACGGAAGGCCTGGTGACCAGCGCCCTGAACACCGAGGACAAGAAGATGAAGCAGTTCCTGTACCTGCTCATCGCGAACAGCTTCCTCCCCAACGAAGAATCCGGCATCATCACCACCGGCGGCTCCAACATGCTGTATTCCAACATGACCGGCATCATGGCCGGCCAGCTGAACAGCATCTTCGAGCGGCTGAACATCCCGTTGGACCTGGGCCTGAACTACCAGCAGAACGCCTCCGGTCAGAACCTCTTCGACGTCGCCCTCTCCACCCAGCTGTTCAACAACCGGGTGATCGTGAACGGCACGATCGGCAACCGGCGGATCCTCGGGGCCACCACCGACGAGGTGGCGGGCGACCTGGACATCGACATCAAGCTGAACCCGCCGGGCACCCTCCGGCTGAACCTGTTCTCCCACTCCGCCGACCAGTACACCAGCTTCCTGGACAACAGCCAGCGCAACGGCGTCGGCTTCGCCTACCAGCGGGAGTTCAACAACCTCAAGCAGTTCTTCAGCGACCTCTTCACTCCCCGCCGGGAACGGGAGGCGCGGGAAGCGCTGCAGCCCGTCGAGCGGACCTCCCTGCAGATCGATTCCACCGGCAAGGCCCATCCCTTGACCGAAACCCCTGCGCATGAATAAAGGAAAGCTATATCTGATTCCGTCCCCGCTCGGGGACAACGACCCGGCCGAAGTGCTTCCGGCCCCGGTCCTGGAACTCCTGCCCACGCTGGACTGCTTCGTGGTCGAGGAAGTCCGGACGGCCCGGCGCTTCCTGTCCCGCGCGGGCCTCAAGGGCCATATCGAGGGACTGGAATTCCATGAACTGAACGAGCATACGGCCCCGGCGGAGATCGCGCCCCTCGGGCGCCTGTTCGACGGCGGGCGCAACGTGGGCCTCATTTCCGAGGCCGGCCTTCCCGCCGTGGCGGACCCCGGCGCCCAGCTGGTCGCCCTGTGCCACCGGGAAGGGATCGAGGTCGTGCCCCTGGTGGGGCCTTCGTCCCTGATGCTGGCCCTGATGGCCTCCGGACTCAACGGCCAGTCCTTCGCCTTCGCGGGCTACATCCCCGCGAAGACCGAGGAGCGCCGCGCGGCCATCCGCCGGCTGGAGAAGCGGTCGGCCGCGGAACATCAGACGCAGATCATCATCGAGACACCCTACCGGAACGACGCCCTCCTCGCGGACCTGGCGGCCACCTGCTCCGGCAAGACGCTCATCACCGTCGCTGCGAACCTGATGCAGCCCGACGCCTTCATCCGCACCCTCCCGGCCGCCCGCTGGAAGGAGCATCCCGTCACCATCGGCAAAAGGCCGTGCGTATTCCTGATCCTCGCATGAAAGTCGCCCTCACCACCCTCGGCTGCAAGCTGAACTACGCGGAAACGTCCACCTATGAGCGCGGATTCGTCGCCCACGGGCTGGAGGTGGTCCCCTGGAGCGCAGTGGCCGATGTCTACGTGATCAACACCTGCGCGGTGACGGAAACCGCGGAAAAGAAGTCCCGCAACCTGATGCGCCGGGCGCACAAGACGAACCCCGACGCCCTCGTCATCGTCACCGGCTGCTACGCCGAGCTCAAGAAGGAGAAACTCTATGACATCGAAGGTGTCTCCCGCGTCTTCGGGGCTTCCGAGAAATCCCTGGTGGTGTCCGAGACTCTGTCGATGCTTTCGGGCGCAAAAGATTCCTTCGCTTCGCTCGGAATGACAAACGACTGTCATCCCGAGGAGGTCGAAGACCGACGAAGGGATCTCGTCGATACCCTCCCGGCGTACTCGTCCGGCGAGCGGACACGGTCGTTCCTGAAGGTGCAGGACGGGTGCAACAACTTCTGCGCGTACTGCACCGTGCCCTACGCCCGCGGCCGCAGCCGGAACATTCCCATCTGCGAGCTCGTGAAGCAGGCGGAGCAGATTGCGGCGAAGGGCATCCGCGAGGTGGTGCTGACGGGCGTGAACACAGGCGATTTCGGCCGCACGACGGGCGAATCCTTCCTGGACCTGCTGAAGGCCCTGGACGCGGTGGACGGCATCGACCGCTACCGGATCTCGTCCATCGAACCGAACCTCATCACGGAGGAAATCGTGGACTGGATCGCCTCCGGGACCAAGTTCCAGCGGCATTTCCACATCCCGCTCCAGTCCGGCAGCGACACCCTGCTGAAGAAGGTGGGCCGCCGGTACGACACGGCCCTGTTCGCCTCCCGCATCGACTATATCCGCCAGGCGATGGAACGCCCGGGCGAGCCGAAGGTGTTCTTCGGCATCGATGTCATCGTGGGCCTTCCCGGCGAGACGGAAGAACTGTTCCTGGAGACCTACAACTTCCTCAAGGACCGGATTAAACCCGCGTTCCTGCACGTGTTCCCCTACTCCAAGCGCCCCGGCACCCGCGCCGCCGTGATGCCGGACCAGGTCCAGGACAGCGTGAAGACGGACCGCGTCGCGCGGCTCGAAGCCCTCTCGGACGACCTCCACGCCGCCTTCGTCGCGGCCAACAAAGGCCTCCCCGAGCGCGTCCTCTGGGAATCCTCCGTCAAGGGCGGTATGATGTTCGGCTACACCGGCAACTACATCCGCGTCGAGAAGCCCTACGACCCGGCGCTGGTGAATACTTTGGAAAACATTTTTATTTAGGACAGAGGGTGTTTGTCTGAAAACCTGTGGCCACCCTCGGCCACATAAGAGGGAGGGGCCCGCCGCTTGCGGTGGGAGGGGTCGCGAAGCGACGGTTTTCAGACAAATACCCTCTGTCCCAGACAAAATCAATAATGAGTGAAGTAAAGCTCACATTCTTGGGGACGGGGACGTCGCAGGGGATTCCGATCATCGGGTGCCAGTGCGCCGTGTGCCGGTCGAAGGATCCGCATGACAAGCGGTTCCGGGCGGCGGCGTTCGTGGAGTACGAGGGTTTCCAGGTGCTCATCGACGCAGGCCCGGACTTCCGGATGCAGATGCTTGCGAAAGGGATCCGCCACCTGGACGCCATCCTGCTGACGCACAAGCACAAGGACCATACGGGCGGCCTGGACGACGTGCGGTCGTTCAACTATATCGACAAGAAGGCCGTGGAGATCTATTGCGAGCCCGAGGTGCTGAAGTCGC
This sequence comes from uncultured Bacteroidales bacterium, assembly GCA_900316525.1. Classification (GTDB taxonomy): domain Bacteria; phylum Bacteroidota; class Bacteroidia; order Bacteroidales; family UBA932; genus Cryptobacteroides. Next base: position 6,758 of record ONDF01000018.1, on the reverse strand, counting down.
TCCGGAACGACTACGCGTATGCCTTCGCCGAACACAAATACCCCGGCGCGCCCGAATGGCACGTGCACATCATCGACGAGAAGCCTTTCCGCATCACCTCCCTGGAGAACACCGGCGACCTGGAATGGGTCCATGACATCGGCTATTTCTACCGGCAGCCGGACGGGTCGCTCATCCCTTCGGACAATGCAGTCGTACCCGCCTTGCCGGCCCTCCCCGGCCCTGACAGCGGCTCCATCGACGGATCCAAGTATCTGAATATCATCCCTATCCGGGGCTTCCACGACCAGATGCCCGTGCTGGGATTCCGGTTCGGGAAAATCGCGTATATCACGGATATGAGTTCCCTGCCGGAGAGCGAGCTGGAGAAACTGCAGGGGCTGGAGCACGTTTCGCTGAACACGGTGGGATACCATCCCCACCATTCGCATTTCTCGCTGGACCAGGCCCTGGCGCTGGCAGACCGCATCGGCGCGAAACATACCTGGCTGACGCACTTGAGCCACGCCTTCCCTACCTACGCCGCCTTCTGCGACGATCTCCGGCGCCTTTGCGCCGAGCGCGGCATCCGGTCCGACGTGCAGCCCGCCTTCGACGGCCTGACAGTCACGGCTCGGTAGCGAGCGTATCTTCCTGTCCGTCCCGGATATATTCGATGGCACTGTCCAGCAGGAGCCAGATGGCGAAGGCCGCAAGGCCCAGGGTGACGACGATCTCGAACATGGCGCTTTCGTTTTTGGTTTCCAAGGGCAAAGGTAGCGCCCCATTGTGCCAAGTCACAGCACAGTCATCCCTTTTTCCCCATTTCCCCAAGTCGGAAAAAAAGCGTATATTTGCAAAATTTAACGACTGACCATGAAAATTTTCAAGCATCTGATCCTCGGACTCACCGCCCTCCTTCTCCTGGCGGCCTGCGGTCCTTCCCGTTACACGAATTCCAGCGTCAACCTGGCCTCCGTCCCGGAGTACGCCTTCATCGAGCCCTATTCCTACATCATCCTCTACGGTGACGACGGGAAAGGTTATTATAACGAAGAGTCTTCCGCCACGGCGACGAGAACGATCTCGAACATCATCAATTCCGAGCGGTTCCCCTTCTCCGACATGATCCCCGCCGACTACGACGGCGAGAACGCGGACATCAAGAACTGGATGCGGACCTTCCCGGATGTGGACCCGTCCAAGGCGGACCGCCTCCGCGTCCCCAAGTCCCTCCGCAAGATGCTGGACAAGAGCGGCCTCCGCTACGGCATCGTCATCTACTCCTACGGCTATGTCCAGACCAAGGCGGGCTATCAGCGGGAAAAGGTGGAGAAAGCGGCTTCCAAAGTCATCGACAAGGCGATCGAGAGCCTGACCGGCATCACCGGCCTGACCAATCCGTCCCAGAATTACTCCGTCAGCTCCCCGTATGGCAACGTCCTTTACTGCGCCGTCATCGACGGGGAGACGGACCGCGTCGTCCACTTCGTGAACGAGACCCCGACCTTCGCCTCCCACCCCGAAGAGAACGCCTATGTCAGCGAACTCCTGCACAAACTCTTGAAAGAATTCGTGCGCTAAATCCTCGGCATAACGACAAAAAAAACCTCCTGGCTCTGTACCAGGAGGTTTTTTAGTGCGATGCCGCGCCGATTACCGGCCGTCCGCGAGGAAGGAGGCCTGCACCGGGCCGAGGCGGCGGTAGCCGTCCTCGTTCATGTGGAGCTTGTCGCCCAGATAGTAGAGGTCCACGTTGAACTCGTTGATCCCCTGCAGGTTGAACTGGTCCAGCACCGGGATGCCGTAGTAGGCGCAGCAGGCCTTCTGGGCTTCGATGTAGTCCGCGAAGGTCTTGCCGGTCTTGTTGGGCGCCGCGGAGTACGGATTGTGACCGGCGTCGGCCCCGAAGAAACGGAGGGAGGTGAAGAAGTAGATCTCCGCCTTCGGATTCTTCTCCAGCAGGGTCTTGATGCAGTAGTTGATGCCACCGCACTGGGTGGTCAGCTTCCGCGGGTCGTAGTTGTCATAGACGGTGTAATCCTGCCAGGTACCGCACTCGCGGCTGTTGTTGTAGTCGTTGGTCGATGCCCAGAGCACATATACGTCGTACACGCCGGCGTCCTCCACCTGCTTCTGGAGGGTGTAGCCCTGCTTGCTGGAGAAACCGGCCCCGCCCACGCCGTAGGTGGTCACCTCGGCGTTCAGGAGGTCCGCCCACTGCTGTTTCGCCGCGTCGGACTCCTTGTTCACGGACAGGGAACCTCCGAAGACGGCGATGCTCTTTCCGTAGTTCTTGTGGCCCTTGTACGGACTGTCCTTGGCGATTTTGCGGTTCGGCACCAGATGGTGCTTCTCCGGCTCGGGGCGCCGGTTGCGGAGCCACGCCTGCCCGGCTTCGGCATCGGCCTCCGCCAGGGCCTTGAGCTCCTCGCGCGCCGCGGCGATGTCCTCATTATAGGCCGCGTTGGCCTGCATCCGGGCATAGGTGGCCGAAGCCAGGAGCTTGGACGCATCCACGTCGCTCTGCCAGTGGTAGCCCGCGATCACGCGGCTCTGTCCCCATTCATAGCCGGCCTTGAGCAGCGTATCCTGCCTCTCGGGATTCAGCTCCGCGAGGACCAGGGCCATGCCCCAGCCGCGGACGGTGTGGCCGGACGGATAGGATCCGCTTCGGCGGGAGCCTTCCTCGCTTTTTGGGATCAGCGTCCCTTCCCGGTAGAAGACATAAGGGCGCAGGCGCATGTACGCGGCCTTGGGGCCGCTGGCCCCGAGACGGAAGGTCCGGATGCTCCGGTCCAGCAGGTGCATCGTCTTCGGGGTGGTCTGGCGGGACAGCTTGCGGCCGAAGGCACCGCTGAACAGCGCCGCCATGGAATCCACGTTGGTCGTTTCCTCCTTGATGGCGCGAAGGCCGCGCGCACCGACCCGCTGGGTCTTGCCCCACTGGTACTGCGCCTCGTCATAGGCGAACTTGGCGGTTCCCTCCTCCGGGGGCGGCGGGAGGAAGACGACCGCGTTGGGGATTTCTTTCTCGCTCAGGTATGGTTCCACCCGCGCGAACGGCTGGGCTGCGGCGTTCCACGCAAGGGCCAGTCCTGCCACGAGGACGACCGCTGAGTTCAGGATACTTCTGCGCATATTACTATCTCTTGTCGATGATGGTGGCGCCGGGGTAATCGGCCTTATTGAACGTCACGTCCTTCTCGGACACGCTGAACTGGAGGTTGCGCATCGTGACGGTGACCATCTCCGCCTTGGCGCTCAGGCTCATCGGGTAAAACGTTTCCTTCGCGACGACGATTTCCATGTTCTTGGGATCGTCCTTGTTCGTGTTGGAACGGTTCTTCCTGCACTTGATCGTCCAGCTGTCGGCGTTTTCCTTGGCGATGGAGACATCATAACCCTCCGTGGCGCTCTCGAACATCTTCATGTTCTCCTTCTCCTCGGACTTCTTGGTCTTGTCCTGGTTCTCGATGGTGATGGTGTTCTCCTCGGCGTCATAGGTCCATTCCGTCTCGCCGTCCTGCCAGGTGATGAGCTGTTTCCCCATCATTTTCGCTTCCAGGCGCATCTTGTCCCCCCGGCTCCAGGCGTTGGTGGACATGGTGCCCAGGAGGGGAATCTTCAGGTCCATGGTCATCCGGAAACCGTTGGCCTCATCCACCTGTTCCATCACCGCATCCATCTTGGCGATGATTTCCTCGGCGGTCTGTGCGTAGGCCGCTACGGCGAGCACGCAGGCGGTCAGCAAAGCAAGGATTCTTTTCATATTCAACAGATTTAATTCAATCACACAAATATAGCAATAAAAAACAAAAAAGGCCGACCGCAAGGGTCAGCCTTCTGTCATGCAGATTCCCGGTCAGGCCGGGAATGACGGGAGTGCCTAGAGCTTCGGACCGGCCTTGACGAGGGCCTTGCCGGCACGGTTGGACTCGTACTTGTGGAAGTTCTTGATGAAGCGGCCGGCGAGATCCTTGGCCTTCTCCTCCCAGACGGCGGGATCGGCGTAGGTGTCGCGAGGATCGAGGATGCCGGTGTCCACACCCTCGAGGACGGTCGGGACCTCGAAGTTGAAGTACGGGATCATCTTGGTCGGGGCCTTGTCGATGCTGCCGTTGAGGATGGCGTCGATGATGCCGCGGGTGTCACGGATGGAGATGCGCTTGCCGGTGCCGTTCCAGCCGGTGTTCACCAGGTAAGCCTTCGCGCCGGACTTCTTCATCTTCTTGACAAGCTCCTCGGCGTACTTGGTCGGATGGAGCTCCAGGAAGGCCTGGCCGAAGCAGGCGGAGAAGGTCGGGGTGGGCTCGGTGATGCCGCGCTCGGTGCCCGCGAGCTTGGCCGTGAAGCCGGAGAGGAAGTAGTACTTCGTCTGCTCGGGGGTGAGGATGGAGACCGGAGGCAGCACGCCGAAGGCGTCGGCGCTGAGGAAGATCACCTGCTTGGCGGCGGGGCCGTGGCTGTCCGGACGGACGATCTTCTCGATGTGGTAGATCGGGTAGGACACGCGGGTGTTCTCGGTGACGGACTTGTCGTTGAAGTCGATCTTGCCGTTCTCGTCGACGGTGACGTTCTCGAGGAGGGCGTCGCGGCGGATGGCATTGTAGATGTCGGGTTCGGACTCCTTGTCGAGCTTGATGACCTTGGCGTAGCAGCCGCCTTCGAAGTTGAAGACGCCCTTGTTGTCCCAGCCGTGCTCGTCGTCACCGATGAGGAGACGCTTCGGGTCGGTGGAGAGGGTGGTCTTGCCGGTGCCGGAGAGGCCGAAGAAGATGGCGGTGTTCTCGCCGTTCATGTCCGTGTTGGCGGAGCAGTGCATCGCGGCGATGCCCTTGAGCGGGAGGTAGTAGTTCATCATGGAGAACATACCCTTCTTCATCTCGCCGCCGTACCAGGTGTTGAGGATCACCTGCTCGCGGGAAGTGACGTTGAAGGCCACGCAGGTGTCGCTGCGGAGGCCGAGCTCCTCATAGTTGTCAACCTTGGCCTTGGAGGCGCAGTACACGACGAAGTCGGGCTCCTGGTCGAACTCCTTCTGGTTCTTCGGACGGATGAACATGTTGGTCACGAAATGGGCCTGCCAGGCGACCTCCATGATGAAGCGGACCTTCATGCGGGTGTCCTTGTGCGTGCCGCAGAAACCGTCCACGACGAACAGGCGCTTGCCGCTGAGCTGCTTCTGGGCGAGCTTCTTGACCGTCTTCCAGACCTTCTCGGTCATCGGGTGGTTGTCGTTCGGATACTCGGGGGTGGTCCACCAGACTTCGCCCGGAGCGCCGACCTTGGAGGTCTTGTCATAGACGATGTACTTGTCTTTCGGAGAACGGCCGGTGTAGATGCCGGTCATCACGTTGATGGCGCCGAGCTCGGTCACCTGTCCCTTGTCGAAACCTTCGAGTTCGGGTTTGGTTTCCTCATTGTAAAGGACTTCGTACGTGGGGTTGTACAGAATCTCCTTCACGCCCTTGATGCCATACTTGGCCAGATTGATTTTTGCCATAATTATACAGGTTTAAAGTTTAATTCTTCAATTTTGCAAATTTATTAAAAAAACGAGATATTTGCAATTGAAGCGCCGAACATTTGCAAAAAATGACGCCACTTGAGACACTGAAAACCTATTGGGGGCACGAAAGCTTCCGGCCCATGCAGGAGCGCATCATCGACGAGGCGCTCGCGGGCCGCGACGTGCTCGCCATCCTCCCCACGGGAGGCGGGAAATCGGTGTGCTTCCAGGTGCCGGCGATGATGAAGGACGGCCTCGCCCTCGTGGTCACGCCGCTCATCGCCCTGATGAAGGACCAGGTCCAGAACCTCGCCGCCCGCGGCATCAAGGCCATCGCCGTCCACGCCGGGCTCAGCCGCCACGAGGTGGACCTCGCCCTGAACAACGCCGCCTACGGCGACTGCAAGTTCCTGTACGTCTCCCCCGAACGCATCCAGACCCGGCTCTTCCAGAGCTACCTGCCCGTCCTTCCCATCTCGTTCATCGTCGTGGACGAGGCGCACTGCATCTCGCAGTGGGGCTATGACTTCCGGCCGGAGTACCTGGAGATCGGGGCGTTGCGCGGCAGTGTCGATGCGCCCGTCATCGCCCTGACCGCCACGGCGACGCCCGCTGTCGCCGACGATATCATGGACCGCCTCGGTTTCAAGGAGAAGAACCTCCTCAAGAGCGGCTTCGAGCGGCCGAACCTGTCGTACATCGTCCGGCAGAGCGAGGACAAGGCCGGACAGCTCCTGGCCGTATGCAACGGCGTTCCCGGGTCGGGAATCGTGTATGTCCGCAACAGGAAGAAGGCCGAGGAACTGGCCGGACTGCTCAAGAACGGCGGCGTTTCCGCGTCGTTCTACCACGCCGGCATCGGCTCCGCCGCCCGCGCCCTCCGGCAGGAGGACTGGAAGGCGGACCGGATCCGCGTGATGGTGTGCACCAACGCCTTCGGCATGGGCATCGACAAGCCCGACGTCCGGTTCGTGGTCCATGTGGACCTGCCGGACAGCCCCGAGGCCTATTTCCAGGAAGCGGGCCGCGCCGGGCGCGACGGCAAGCCTTCCTACGCCGTCCTCCTGTGGAACGACGGCGACCGGAAGCGCCTCGCGCAGATCGAACGCGTCTCCTTCCCCTCGCTCGAGTACATCGAGGACATCTACCACAAGGTCCATATCTTCCACGGCATCCCCTACGACACGGGGATGGGCCGCCAGCTGAAATTCGACATCGGCGCCTTCTGCCGGCATTTCAAGCTCCAGCTGTCGCCGGTGTTCTACGC
>ONDF01000047.1 GCA_900316525.1 uncultured Bacteroidales bacterium | reverse complement strand
GCGCACATCTACATCGTCAAGTACAGTTTCTACCTGCTGAACTCCCTGAACGGCCTCCGGATCTGGTACAATCTGAGCCGCGGGGAAACGGCATGATGTTTGATTTGGGAGGGATTGCTTTCATTTTTCGGAAATTTTTGCTTACTTTGCAGCATAAATGCGAAAACGGTAATAAAACTATAAACTAAAATCTGACTGTTATGACTAAAGAAGAAATCGTAAAGCAGGTCAAGGACATCATCGTCGACAAGCTCGGCGTTGAGGAATCCGAGGTCACCGAGACCGCCAGCTTCACCAATGACCTGGGTGCCGACTCCCTGGACACCGTCGAGCTCCTGATGGAATTCGAGAAGGTCTTCGGCATCAAGATTCCCGATGAGGAAACCAGCGGTATCGCCACGGTCGGCGACGCCATCGCGAAAGTAACGGAGAAGCTCGGCGAGTAATCGCAAAGCTTATTACAAAAGAAAATCCGACTCGAAAGAGCCGGATTTTCTTGTTTCATTCGATCATCCCTTCGGGACGGAGAAGGTCACCCGGAAGGTCGGGATCCGCTTGGCGCCGGGGAGGAGGAGCGGGCACGAAGAGGGGTTCGTGGCCGTGGCCGCGGGGCCGTTGAGGATGGCGCGGTAGTAGCGGTCCTTGTCCAGTTCCTGCGTGGTGCTGTAGGTGGTCTGGTTCATCTGGTTGAGCAGGCTGGACATCATCATCATGTTGTAGTAGTTGGAATAGCCGCCGTAGCCGCCGTACCCGCCGTAGCCGTAGCCATAGCCGCCGTATCCGTAACCGCCGTACCCGCCGTAGCCGCCGCCGTACAGGTTGTTGTAGTACATCGCGTACATCATCTGCTGGTAGTAGGCTTCCTGCTCGGCGTTGCCGTTGGCGTTCGCCACGGTCTCGCTATGGACGGTCAGGAACCAGATGTCGGCGTCGTCCTTCGTGTCGAGGTCCTTCCGCTGGAGCAGCTGCTGCATGTGGTAGGTGATGTCGGGGGCGTAGGCGCGGTTCGCGCGATCCAGGTCGCCCTGGTTCTCGGAGGAGGCGCTGGCGTCGGTCAGGCCGGCGAAGGTGACGACGCCTTCCTTGTCCGTTTTCCGGATGGTCGGGCTGATGATGGACGGGAAGAGGTCCACGAGCTCCTCGTCCGCCGGCGCTTCGTACGGGAGGATGAGGCTGGCCTTGTTGATGACGGTCTTGGCCGGATCGCCGCCGCGCTGGACGATGGCGTCGACGACCTTCTGCCGCAGCTGGGCCGCCGGGATGACGGGCTTCAGTCCGCCGCCGCCCTCGATGCGGATCTGTTCCTGGGCCATGCCTTCGGGGGCCTCGTGCCCGGTCCGGTTGAAGGCGTACTGGTAGAACTGCTTGTTGCTGTTCAGGTATTCGGCCTCGTCGTAGAGGGTGGGCTCTCCCGGGATGAACAGGAAGGTCGTGTCTTTCCGGACGCCGTTGTAGGTGGAGCGCACCGTGAGGCGGCCGACGTTCTCGTTCCGGTAGTAGTAGCTGTTGCTGACCGACAGGCAGGACAGTTCAAACAGGTTGATGCGGCCGCCGATCCCTTCCGGAACGTCGCTTTCGATGTAGATGCCCGGAACTTCCTGGATGTATTCCTTGTACTTGTTGATGGTGGCGATTTCGTCCCGGCTCGCCAGGACGGGGCCCAGCCGCTTGAGGACGTCGACGTACATCTGTCCATAGGCCCGGCTGAACTCGAAGCTCAGGGAATCCTCGCCGTCATACACGGGGACGCCGCGGGTGACGATCTCGGAGCTGTGGGGAACGTCCCGGTTGGTGCCGCTCTTCTTGCTGCTGAGCGTGTCGGTCAGGGAGTAGACGAACAGGTTCTGGAGGATGTGCTCCTGCCCTTTGTGGGCCGTGGAGATCGTGTCGGCCTCGAAATGGACGAGGAAACGGACGAACTCGGGATCCGTGCCCAGGTCGAGGGTGTCCAGGGCGGGCACCAGGCAGAAGGCGGTGGAACGCGTCGTCAGGCCGAAGGTCTCGTCGCGGATGGCGCCGATGGCGAGGCGGGTGTCCGAGAAGCCGGACAGGTCGTTGGCCCGGCGGAGGCGGATTTCCTCGATCGGGAATTCGACGGTATAGGTATCGTACAGGAGACTCTGGTCGATGAGGTCCTTGCCGATCTCGGTGCTGGTCTTGAAGCAGGCGGTCAGCGCGAAGGGGAGGACGGCGAGGAGGAGTGCTTTCCTACAAGCGGATTTCATTTCGATAAACTGTCGTAAAAGGCGTTGTACTGGTCCATGTAGCTTCCGTCGGCAAGGGCGGCCGCGTCGAAGGGGAGAAGGGGCTTGCCCAGCTCCCGGACGTACGCCTGCAGGGCCGGGTCCACACCCGCCGAGCCCAGGATGATGCCGTCGGAATACTGCGCGGCAAGTTGAGCAAGTTCCATGCCACCGGCCTTCTCGGGCAGGGGGACGTCCTTGAGCTTGATGCCGCCGAACAGGATGGTTTCCGCGAGGCCGTCCGCGAAGGTTTCCGCGGGGGTGTCGTCATACAGGGACAGCACGACCTTGGCGCCGGAGAAGACGGGGTCGTCCTTATACGCTTTCTTCAGGTACAGGGGGAGGACGTGGGAGATCCAGCCGTGGCAGTGGATGATGTCCGGGGCCCAGCGGAGCTTCTTCACGGTTTCCAGGACACCGCGGGCGTAGAAGATGGCGCGTTCGCCGTTGTCGGCGAAGAAGCGGCCCTCGCTGTCACGGAAGATCTCTTTCCGGCGGAAATAGTCCTCGTTGTCGATGAAATAGACCTGGATGCGGGCCGACGAGATGGACGCCACCTTGATGACCAGCGGACGGTCCACGTCGCTGATGATGATGTTCATGCCCGACAGGCGGATAACCTCGTGCAACTGGTTCTTGCGCTCGTTGATGCAGCCGTACTTGGGCATGAAGGCGCGGATCTCCTTCTTGCGTTCCTGGATGCCCTGCGGGAGCTGCCGGCAGAGGTTGCCGACAGGGCTCTCCGGGAGGTAAGGGACCATCTCGGAATTGACGAACAGGACTTTCTTGACGGAATCAGCCATGACTTCTTATTTTAACATACAAAGTTAAGAAATTTTTTTGAGATTTGTCCTGAATTGCTAACTTTGGACGAAATTAGGGGTGCTATGCAGAATCTCAGCAACCGACTCGTCCGGCGCAGGCTCTTCGGGGCCTGGGTGTCCACGGTGATCAGCATCAGCCTGGTGCTGCTCCTCGTGGGCGTCGCGTCGATCCTGCTGCTCAATGCCCGCAGCGTCTCCGACTACTTCAAGGAGAACCTCCAGGTCTCCGTCCTGATGAAGCAGGACGTGACCGAAGAGCAGGCGCTCGCCTACCAGTCCTCCCTCGCCGGGATTCCGGGCGTGAAGGCGACGACCTTCATCTCCCGGGAGCAGGGCATCGAGGAGATGGCCCAGATGCTGGGCCGCGACTTCCTGGACGTCTTCTCCACGGCCCCGGTCCCCGTCTCCATCGACGTGAACCTCGAGGCCGCCTACGTGTCCCCGGACAGCCTGGAAGTGGTCAAGACGGCCCTGTCGGCCTCGCCGCTCGTGGAGGAGGTCGTGTACCAGACCTCCCTGGTGGAGGCCCTGAACGCGAACCTCCAGAAGATCGGCCTCGTCCTGGGCGTGCTCATCCTCCTGCTCCTGTTCATCTCCTTCGTGCTCATCGGCAACATGGTGCGGCTGAACGTGTTCTCGCGGCGCTTCACCATCCACACGATGCAGCTGGTGGGGGCCACGCGCGGGTTCATCCGCGCCCCGTTCATCGGCCAGTCGGCCCTCCAGGGACTCTTCGCGGCCCTGGTGGCCATCCTGCTGCTGGTGGGCGGCCTGTTCATCCTGCGGAAGGAGTTCGTGCAGCTGTTCGAGATCTTCCGCCTGGACACGCTCCTTGCGACGATGGGCATCGTCATCGTGAGCGGCGTCCTCATCTGCGTGGTGAGCACCTGGATCGTCGTCGGCCGGCTGGTCCGGTTCGACCGGGACCAGCTTTATGCAATCTAGATTATGGGAAAGAATGAAAATAAGATGGCCATGACGGCCTCCGGCCTCAAGCTGATGATCGGCGGGCTGCTCGTCATGGCGGCGGGGTTCATCCTCCTCGCCGGCGGCGGGTCCGACGACCCGCAGGTGTTCAACTATGCGATGTTCGACTTCCGGCGGCTGGTGGCCGCTCCGGTGGTCATCGTCGCGGGAATCGTCGTCGTGGTGGTCTCCATCATGCGCCGGCCCAAGGATAAGAAGGAGGAGTAGGCGATGGAGTGGTGGCAAGCGATTCTCCTGGGCATCGTCCAGGGTTTGACGGAATTCCTCCCGGTGTCCAGTTCGGGACACCTGATGATCTTCAAGGAACTGCTGGGCGTGGACGCGGAAGGCTTCCTCGACTTCACGGTGACGGTCCATTTCGCCACGGTCCTCGCGACCATCGTGGTGTTCTGGGGCGCCATCTGGCAGCTCCTGAAGGGCTTTTTCCAGTTCAAGTACAATGACGAGACGGACTATGTCTGCAAGATCCTCGTCTCGCTCATTCCGGTGATGATCGTCGGCTTCTTCTTCAAGGACCAGGTCGACGCCCTGTTCAGCGGCTCGCTGAAGCAGGTGGCCGTGGGCCTGTGCATCACGGCCGCCCTCCTGCTCCTGTCCGACCAGATCGGCAAGCGGATCCGCGCGCCCAAGGCGAAGGACACCCGGAACGGCATCTCCTACGGCCAGGCCGCCCTCGTGGGCGTGGCGCAGGCCTTCGCCGTCGTCCCGGGCGTGTCCCGGAGCGGCAGCACCATCGCCACCGGTCTCCTTTCGGGCGTGAAGCGCGAAGTGATGGCGCAGTTCTCTTTCCTGATGGTCCTCATTCCCATCATCGGCGAGCAGTCGCTGGACCTGCTGAAGGTGGCGATGGGCAAGGAGGTCTTCGGCGGCAGCGTGGGCGCCCTCGCCCTCGTGCTGGGCTTCGTGGCCGCCTTCCTGGCCGGCTTCTTCGCTTGCAAGGTGATGATCGCCATCGTCCGCAAGGCGAAACTCTCCTGGTTCGCCCTCTACTGCCTCCTCGTCGCGGTCCTTATTTTCATCCTGGCGTAGCGCCTTTGTCATTCCGAGCGTAGCGAAGGAATCTGGATGCCGAGAAATCTCACATACTTCGCCTCCGACGTCCACCTGGGCCTCCAGGTGGCGGACCCGGCGGGCCGCGAGGCGCGGTTCGTCTCCTTCCTCCGGAGCATCCCGGCGGCGGAGACGGAGGCGCTGTACCTGCTGGGCGATATCTGGGACTTCTGGTACGAATACCGGGACGTGGTCCCGAAGGGATACGTGCGCGTGTTCGGCGCGCTGACGGACCTTATGGACGCGGGCGTGAAGGTGTATTTCTTCCCGGGGAACCATGACATATGGGCCTACGGCTATTTCGAGGAGCTGGGCATGAAGATCCTGGAGCAGCCGTACGTGACGGAAATCGGAGGGAAAACGTTCTGCCTCGGGCACGGCGACGGCCTCGGCCCCGTGGACCGCGGCTACCGGATCCTCCGGGGCATCTTCCACAACCGCTTCCTGCAGGCGTGCTTCAGCGCCCTGCACCCCTGGTTCGCCTACCGGCTGGGCAACGGATGGTCGCGCCGCTCCCGCCTGGGCAAGAGCATCGGCTATGTCTTCAAAGGGGAGGAGGAGCCGCTGTACAAGTTCTGCGCGTCCTTCAATGACGGGCGCGCCGCTTCCGGCGAGCCTCCGGTGGACATCTTCCTCTTCGGCCACTACCACTGCGCCGTGGACATGCCCGTCGGCCCTTCCCGCCTCCTGCTCCTCCAGGACTGGATCTCCCGGTCGGACTGGCTGGTCTTCGACGCCGCCACGGGCTCCCTCGACCGTCTCACCCAAGACGCTTAGAATCAGCTGATTACGCAAAACTCCCTGGTACATTTGCACCAGGGAGTTTTGTGTAAGTGGCTGTGCGTCAGGTGGTTGGCTGGGACGTGCCGGTCTTGTAGAAGTCGGGGACCTTCACTTCCGGCGGGTCCTCCCAGAAGATGGACCAGTAGAGGGACTTGAAGGTGCCGTTCTGCCAGGCCTGGACGAGGCCCTCGAGGTCGCGGTCGGCGCCCTCGGGGTCGTACTCGGACTTGAGGTCGTTGTCGAAGAGCTTGGCGATGCCCTGCCAGAAGCCGGCGGCGATGCCGTTCTTGTAGTCGTGGATGATGGAGTAGGACGATTGCCCGGTTTCCCGGTCGATGAGCTTCAGCAGGACGGCGCCCTGGGAGATGGTCATCTTCCGGAGCGCGCCCTCGAAGTCCTTGAACAGCATGCCCTGGACCTCGTTCATGTAGCGGTCCTTCTTCATGCGGCCGTAGTTGTTCGCGGTGATGGTGCTGTCCACGATCTCCTGGAGCCGGCCCGACGCCTGCGCATACGGATACACACGGGCGAAATTATAGACGAGCTTGTAATACTTCTTCCAGTCCTTCTGCTGCTTGCGGGAGAAGATCCACACCGGGTCGATGGTGTCGAAATACATCGTGTCCCCGTCCATCACGCGGTAGGAGAGGTAGCCGGACAGGCCCGAGCCGCCTTCGTCCATCAGGATCCGGCGGGCCATCGCCTCCTCGCGCTCCTTCGCCCTCCGCATCGCGGCCTGCACGTGCTGTCCCGCGGCGGGAAAAACCGTCGCGAGCAGGAGGGATATGACCAGAAGACGCTTCATTTCAAGGCGCAAAGATACTGCTTTGCAAAAACTTCGCCAAATGTCTATTCCCCTGCGCGGAAACCCCCGAAAAACCTTCGGTCGAAAATGCGGGTAAAAACTTTTCAACAAAATGCGTAACTGCCGATAAAATCGTATAGTTAAGTTTCAAAACCCGCGGTAGAAAAGTTTGAAAAATATTCCAAAAAAACTTGCGGATTCAAAAAAAATGTGTAACTTTGCAATCCCTAAATCGGGACGACATGCACCCAACCAGCTGAGTATCAACGAGTTAGGGACGATAAAGGAAAATTTTAAAACATTACAGCAATGTTACAGCCTAAAAGAACTAAATTCAGAAGGGAACAGAAAAACCGCATGAAGGGCAATTCCGGTCGCGGAAACCAGCTCGCATTCGGTTCCTTCGGACTCAAGAACCTGGAGAACTGCTGGCTGACCGCCCACCAGATCGAGGCTGCCCGTCAGGCGATCTCCCGTCGCATGAACCGTGAGGGTCAGATCTGGATCCGGGTCTTCCCCGTCAAGCCGTTCACCGCGAAGCCGCTCGATACCCGTATGGGTAAGGGTAAGGGCGATCCCCAGGGCTTTGTCGCCCCGATCACTCCGGGCCGCATCCTTTTCGAGGCCGAGGGCGTTTCCCTCGAGACCGCGCGCGAGGCCATGCGCCTGGCTGCCAACAAGCTCCCGGTCGCCACGAAGTTCGTCGTGCGCAGGGACTATGTCGAAGAATAATTTAAGGAGCTAGAGAAATGAAAGTTACTGAAGTACGCGAAATGTCCATCGCCGACCTCCGCGACCGCATCGAGATCGAGAAGAACAATCTCGACACCATGAAGCTCAACCACGCTATCTCTCCGCTGGAGGATACGTCCAAGATCAGAAAAACCCGTCAGGATATTGCCCGCATGATCACTATCCTTGCCGAGAAAGAAAAACAGCAGAACTAAACAAGTGAAGTCCTATGGAAAGAAATCTTCGTAAGGAAAGAGTCGGCATCGTCGTGAGCAACAAGATGGACAAGACCATCGTCGTCTCCGTCGAAACCCACGAGAAGCATCCCATTTACGGCAAGTTCGTGAAGAAGTCCACCAAGTTCGTGGCCCAGGACGAGAACAACGAGTGCTCCGAGGGCGATACCGTCCGCATCATGGAGACCCGTCCCCTGAGCAAGACCAAGAAGTGGAGATTAGTTGAAATCGTTGAAAAAGTCAAGTAATTATGATACAGCAGGAAACACGTTTATCTGTGGCTGACAACAGCGGTGCGAAGGAAGTCCTCTGCATCCGTGTCCTCGGTGGTACCCGCCACCGCTATGCCACGGTCGGCGAAACCATCGTCGTCACGGTCAAGAGCGCCATCCCCGGCGGTGACATCAAGAAAGGCACCGTCACCCGGGCTGTCGTCGTCCGCACCAAGAAGGAGATCCGTCGCGCCGACGGTTCCTACATCCGCTTTGACGACAACGCTTGCGTCCTCCTGAACGGCGCCGGCGAGCTCCGCGGCACCCGTATTTTCGGTCCCGTCGCCCGCGAGCTCCGCGAGAACTACATGAAGATTGTTTCACTGGCACCGGAGGTCCTTTAATCGTAGCGCATTATGAAAAAGTTCAATATCAAGAAAGGCGACACCGTGTTCGTGAATGCCGGTAACGACAAGGGCAAGACCGGAAAGGTCCTGGAGATCCTCCGCGACAAGGACCGCGTCGTTGTCGAAGGTGTCAACATGGTTTCCAAGCACACCAAGCCGAATCCCCAGCAGCCGCAGGGCGGCATCGTCAAGAAGGAAGCCCCCATCCATATTTCCAACGTCAACCTGATGGACGCCGCCGGCAAGCCGACGAAGGTCGCCCACAAGCGCGTGGATGGCAAGCTCGTCCGTATCGCGAAAACTAACGGAGAGGAGATCAAGTAATTATGGCAAAGAAGACTAACAAGCCCGCCGAAGCCCAGGCGCTTCCCAAGGGATATGTTCCGGACCTCAAGAAGGTCTACAAAGAGGAGATCGTTCCCGCTCTCATGAAGCAGTTCTCCTACACCACCGTGATGCAGGTTCCCCGCCTCGTCAAGATCACCCTCAACGAAGGTGTCGGCGACGCGACCCAGGACAAGAAGCTGGTCGAGGAAGCCGCTGAAGAGCTCTCCATCATCGCCGGCCAGAAGGCGGTCATCACCGCTTCCCGCAAGGATATCTCCAACTTCAAGCTCCGTAAGGGCATGCCCATCGGCGCGAAGGTCACCCTCCGCGACGTCAAGATGTACGAGTTCCTCGAGCGTCTGATGCGTGTCGCTCTCCCGCGTATCCGCGACTTCAACGGTATCGCCGAGAAGATGGACGGACAGGGCAACTACACCCTCGGTATCAAGGAGCAGATCATCTTCCCTGAAATCGAGATCGACAAGAACCCCCGCATCCACGGTGTGGAGATTACATTTGTGACCACCGCAAAGACCGACGAAGAGGCTCACGCCCTTCTCAAGGCTTTCGGTCTTCCTTTCAAGAAACACAATAACTAAGATAACAGCATGGCAAAGGAATCAATGAAAGCTCGCGAAGTAAAACGCGCGAAATTAGTTGCTAAGTACGCCGCCAAGCGCGCTGCTTTGAAGGAAGCCGGCGATTACGCCGCCCTGCACGGAACCGCTGCCGTGCTGACGGGCGCCATGCAGCTCGCGTCCTCCCTAGAGCCGCCAGAAGACGGTTGGAGTGCTGCAAGAATTTGTTGCGCAACAAACTCCCGTTGGGCCGCCCTACCTTCTCTATTGAGGAAGCACGTCACGCAGGGTGCCAGTTCCGGATGGAGGGCGGAGCAAGAAGATGGACAAGCACTCACCCAGGTACCTGTCCGCGCAATATGCTGCACCAGAGTTTTCGTCACAATGCCCAGTCGCACGTACAGTCGGCCCCATGGCGTCCGCAATAGTGCCCGGCACTGCCATAGCCATACCCGCATCCGGCATCGAGGAAGCCGAGCCCAACGCCGGCGACACCCAAGAGTCGGCCGAAGCCGCCCAGGAGGCGCAGTGCGAGGATGCCTGCGCCCAGAAGGCCTTCAACGATGCCGCGCAGGCCGAACGGGACGCCAGGGACGTATACGGCAAGATCTTGCCCCACGAGACCACCGGCCTCAATTACTCAGAGAGAATCGCGAGCGCTACCCAGGACAAGATCAAGGCGCAGAACGCTATGGATCTGTACTGGAACGAGCTTGCGGCCCAAGAGGAGGCGCTGAAGGCTGCGCGGGACAACTTGGCGAACGCCCAGGCGTTCCTCGCCGCCACCCAGCCTCCTCA
>ONDF01000059.1 GCA_900316525.1 uncultured Bacteroidales bacterium | reverse complement strand
GAGCTGGGCATCACCCCCGGCCGCGGCATCTATACCGACATGAACGCCCTGCGTCCCGACGAGGACCTGGACAACCTCCACTCCATCTACGTGGACCAGTGGGACTGGGAGAAGGTCATCCGGGAGGAGGACCGCAACCTGGATTTCCTCAAGCGCACCGTGCGCCGCATCTACGAGGCGGTCAAGGTGACGGAGAACAAGCTGTACGTGGAGTTCCCGCAGCTGGTTCCCGCCCTCCCCGACGAGATCTATTTCATCCATGCCGAGGAGCTCCTGCAGCGGTATCCGAATCTCAGCCCGAAGGAGCGGGAAAACGCTGTCGTGCGCGAGCACAAGGCCGTTTTCATCATCGGCATCGGCGGAAAGCTTTCCGACGGAAGCATCCATGACGGCCGCGCCGCGGACTATGACGACTGGAGCACCCCGAACAGCGACGGCTTCGCCGGCCTGAACGGCGACATCCTCCTGTGGAACCCCGTCCTGGAGAGCGCCTTCGAGATTTCGTCGATGGGCATCCGCGTCAATCCGGAAGCGATGGTGCGGCAGCTCAAGGAGCGCGGCCAGGAGTGGAAGGCGGACCTGTACTTCCACCGCCGGCTCATCGCGGGAGAACTCCCGCAGACCATCGGCGGCGGTATTGGCCAGTCCCGCCTGTGCATGTACCTCCTGCGGAAGGCGCATATCGGCGAAATCCAGTCCTCCATCTGGCCGGAGGCGATGCGGGAGGCGTGCCACCGCGCGGGGATCGAACTCGCCTAGCTTCTCCTTTGGAGAAGGGCGGTTTTTTCCCTATCTTTGCAGGATTAAGACAGATCAGATACATCGATGAAGAATTTTGTTGAAGAACTCACTTGGAGAGGCATGATCCAGGACATCATGCCGGGTACGGAAGAGAAACTCATGGAAGGCCCGACGGCTGCCTACGTAGGCATCGACCCCACGGCCGACTCCCTGCATATCGGTCATCTCGTGAGCGTGATGATCCTGAAGCATTTCCAGCGCTGCGGCCACAAGCCCATCGCCCTCGTGGGCGGCGCCACCGGCATGATCGGCGACCCGTCGATGAAGTCGGCGGAGCGGAACCTCCTGGACGAGGCCACCCTGAACCACAACGTCGCCTGCATCAAGGCGCAGCTCGCCCGCTTCCTGGACTTCGAGTCCGACGCCCCGAACAAGGCCGAACTCGTGAACAACTACGACTGGATGAAGGACTACAGCTTCATCAATTTCATCCGCGACATCGGCAAGCACATCACCGTGAACTACATGATGGCGAAGGATTCCGTGAAGAAGCGCCTCCAGCGCGACTCCTCCGAGGGCATGTCCTTCACCGAGTTCAGCTACCAGCTCATGCAGGGCTACGACTTCTACTGGCTGTGGAAGAACAAGGGCTGCATCCTGCAGCTGGGCGGTTCCGACCAGTGGGGCAACATCACCACCGGCACCGAGCTCATCCGCCGCATCGACGGCGGCGAGGCCTTCGCCCTCACCTGCCCCCTCATCCGCAAGGCCGACGGCACCAAGTTCGGCAAGACCGAGAAGGGCAACATCTGGCTGGACGCGGAGCGCACCTCCCCGTACGAGTTCTACCAGTTCTGGCTGAACGTCGCCGACGATGACGCCGAGCGCTACATCAAGATCTTCACGATGCTGGACCGCGAGACCATCGAAAGCCTCATCGCGGAGCACCGGGAGGACCCGGGCCAGCGCAAGCTGCAGAAGGTCCTCGCGAAGGAAGTCACCGTGATGTGCCACGGCCAGGAAGCCTACGACAACGCCATCGCCGCCAGCCAGCTGCTGTTCGGCAACGTCTCCGCCGAGGTGTTCCGGTCCATGGACGAGCGCACCGTCCGCGAAGTCTTCGCCAACGTCCCCTCCTTCGAGGTGAAGGCCGACGAGTTCCCCTGCAACATCCTCGACCTCCTCGCCGTCAAGACCGCCGTGTTCCCGTCCAAGGGCGAAGCCCGAAAGATGGTCCAGGGCGGCGGCGTCTCCCTGAACAAGGGCAAGGTGGGCGACATCAACGCCGACGTGACCGCCGATGACATCATCAACGGCCACTACATCCTGGCCCAGAAGGGCAAGAAGAACTACTTCATCATCAACGTGATCTAATGGAGAAACCGGCAAGCACCAGACAACTCAAAGTGGCGCGGGAGATCCAGAAGGACCTCGCGGAGATTATCCGGGCCAAGGGGATGGCCGCCTTCGGCGGCGCCCTGGTCACGGTGAGCGAAGTCCGCGTGAGCCCCGACCTGTCGGTCGCGAAGGTCTACGTGAGCATCTTCCCGTCCGACAGACAGGAAGCCGTCATGGCGCTCCTGAACGAGAACAACAAGGCCCTCCGCGGCGAGCTCGGCCACGTGGTGGGCAAGCAGCTCCGCATCGTGCCGGAACTCGTGTTCTACCTGGACACGAGCCTGGACTATGCGGCGCATATCGAAGAACTGCTGAAGAAATAGATTTCTCGACAAGCTCGAAATGACAAGGTTATGAGCAACCTGCCGTTACGATTCGCCCTACGTTACCTGTTCGCCCGGAAGTCACACAATGTGATCAACATCATTTCGGGCATCAGCGTGGCGGGCATGGCCATCGGCACGGCGGCGCTCATCATCATCCTGTCGGTGTTCAACGGGTTCAACAAGCTCGTGTCCGACAGCCTCGGGGACGCCCAGCCGGACCTCGTCGTGAAGCCGGCCGCCGGCAAGGCGTTCGTCCCGGACAGCACCGTCTTCGCCTGGCTGTACGACCAGGAGCTGGTGTACAACATGTCCAGCGTCATCGAGGAGCAGGCCTTCATCGCCTTCGACGGCAAGCAGAGCCTCGCCCGCGTCAAGGGCGTGGACAGCGTCTTCGAGGAGGAAAGTCCCCTGCAGAACCACATCACCGACGGCATCTTCTCCCTGCACCGGGGGACGCTACCGCGGGCCGTCGTGGGCAGCGCCCTGGCCTGGTCGATGGACATCAACCCCCGGTTCATCGCCCCCCTCGAGATCTATTACCCGGACCGGGAAGGGTCCATCTCCCTGTCCAACCCGGCCGCCTCGCTCCGGAGCACGAAAGTGACCGTCGCCGGCCTCTTCGCCATCAACGCGGAGCTGGACGCCGAACTGGTCATCGTCCCCATCGAGACGATGCGGGAACTGCTGGACTATGACGACGAGGTGTCGGCGGTGGAGATCCGCGTGCAGAAAGGGACGGCGGACAAGGCCCTGAACGGGCTGGCCGCTGAACTGTCGGAGCGCCTGGGCCCGGACTACGAGGTCCTGGACCGCTACCGCCAGAACGAGGCCCTGTACAAGATGATGCGCTACGAGAAGCTGGCCATCTACATGATCCTGATCTTCATCGTCATCATCATCGCCTTCAACATCTACAGTTCCCTGACGATGCTCATCATCGAGAAGAAGGACGACATCGGCACGCTCCGCAGCCTCGGCGCCCCGGAGCCGATGACCCGCCGGATCTTCCTCCTGGAAGGCTGGCTGATCTCGCTCCTGGGCCTGGTCATCGGCATCGTGCTCGGCGTCGCCTTCGTCCTCCTGCAGCAGAAGTACGGGCTCATCCGGATGCCCGGCAACTACATCATCAGCGCCTATCCGGTGATCCTGAAGGCGTCGGACATCCTCTGGACGGTCGTCGGCGTCGCCCTGGTGGGCTACCTGATCGCCCTCCTCCCCTCTTTGACCAAAACCACTGATAATCAATAGAATTATGAAGAAAGCACTGCTCATCCTCGCCGCGATTGCCGGCACCCTGACGCTCAACGCCCAGAACAAGAAAGGCGGCATCGACGCCAAACTCCTCGGCGAAATCAGCAAGGGGTACGAAGGGACGGCCGCCGACAAGGCCCTCCGCAACGCCCTCAACACCACGGCCATCAACACCCTGGCCCTGAACGCGGACAACGTTCCGATGGACACCCGCTTCTCCGACGTGGTGAAGACCAAGGGGCGCACCAACCAGCTCTCCTCCGGCCGCTGCTGGCTGTTCACCGGCCTCAACGTGATGCGCGCCAAGATGATCGACAAGTTCGACATGGGCCCGGTCATCCTGTCCCAGAACTATGTCTTCTTCTACGACCAGCTGGAGAAGGCGAACCTGTTCCTGCAGGGCATCATCGACACCAAGAACCTCCCGGACGACGACCGCATGGTCGACTGGCTCTTCGCCCACCCGATCGGGGACGGCGGCCAGTTCACCGGTGTTTCGAACCTCATCATGAAGTACGGCGTCGTTCCGTCCGAGGTGTTCCCGGAGAGCATGATCGCCAACAACACCGCCCAGATGCGCGCCCAAATCACGAACAAGCTGCGGGAGGACGGCCTCCGTCTGCGCCAGGCCCCCAAGGGCACGGACCTGCAGGCAATGAAGACAGCCCAGCTCAAGGAGATCTACCGCATCCTCGCGCTCTGCCTCGGCGTTCCCCCGACCGAGTTCACCTGGACCCGGACCGACTCCAAGGGCAATGTCGTGAGCACCAAGCAGTACACGCCGAAGTCCTTCTACGAGGAGTACATCGGCACGGACCTCGAGCACAACTACATCATGGTCATGAACGACCCGTGCCACGAGTACTACAAGATCTATGAGATCGACTACGACCGCCACGTCTACGACGGCGAGAACTGGGTGTACCTGAACCTCCCGATCGACGAGATCAAGAAGATGGCCATCGCCTCCATCAAGGACAACACGGCCCTCTACTTCTCCTGCGACGTCAACAAGTTCCTGATGCGGGACAAGGGCATCGCGGACCTGAACAACTTCGACTACGAGTCCCTGATGGGCGTTTCCTTCGGCATGGACAAGAAGGAGCGCATCTACACGCACGCCAGCGGCTCCACGCACGCGATGACGCTCATCGCGGTGGACCTCAAGGACGGCAAGCCGGTGAAGTGGATGGTGGAGAACAGCTGGGGCGCGAACTCGGGCTACCAGGGCAACATCATCATGACGGACGAGTGGTTCAACGAGTACATGTTCCGCCTAGTGGTGGACAAGAAGTACGTCCCGGCCTCCCTGATGAAATACTTCGACCAGAAACCCATCATGCTCCCGGCCTGGGACCCGATGTTCCTGCCGGAAGAATAATCCTTCCAAATGCCCTCCAATGGCACAGGAGAGCCATACATCCGAAAACCGTCGTCAAAGACGACCCCTCCCAAAGCAAGCTTTGGGCCCCTCCCTCTTATGCGGCCGAGGGTGGCCACAGGTTTTCGGATGTATGGCTCTCCTGCTGCTGCTTGACCTTCTGGTTGGGGGTGGAGGGATCTCGTGGGCAGAAGGAGCCATTCTGTGGAAGCTAAGAGTGCCTCGGGTGCTGACGGCGGTGATTGCGGGGGGTGCGCTGGCGGCGAGCGGGGCGCAGATGCAGGCGGTGTTCCGGAATCCGCTGGCCGATCCGCACATCATGGGCGTGAGCGGCGGCGCGGGACTGGGCGCGGCCATCGCGACGATGGCGCTGGGCACGTCGGCGGCCTTTTTCTCGGGATTCACCGTGGCGGTGGCGGCGTTCCTCGGAGCCTTCGTGGCGGCGGCGCTGGTCGTCGCGGTCTCGGCCCGCTTCCGGTCGGTGACGACGCTGCT
>ONDF01000032.1:15535-52082 GCA_900316525.1 uncultured Bacteroidales bacterium | reverse complement strand
AGCACGCCGGGGGAGTCCTTGCCGAAGGCCTTGAGCTTGCGGTTCAGGTGCACGCGGCTGATGCCCACGTCCTCGCACAGGGATGCCACGCCGTAGTCGGGATCGTCCAGGTGGTTCTGGATGCTCTCCACGATGCGGTGGAGCAGTTTGTCGTCGGCCGAGCCCATCTTGATGCCGGTGTAGTCGTAGTTCATAGTGACGCCGAACTTCTCCTTCACCGCCTCGCGGCTGGAAATCACCTGCGCGATGCTGCTCAGGAGCAGCTCCACGGAGATGGGCTTGGACAGGAACTTGTCGGCGCCGCTGTCGCTGGCGGCCTGCTGCTCCTCGACGCCGTTCTGGCCGGTCAGGATGAGGACGGGGATGTGGCGCGTGGCGTCGTTCGCCCGGATGCGGGCACACAGGTCGCTGCCGCTTTCGCCGGGCATCACCAGGTCGGTGACCACGGCGTCCGGAAGTGTCCCGGAAACCGCGTCCCAGGCCGATTTCGCATCGGCGCAGGCCGTCACGTTGTACCGGTTCCGCAGCAGGTTGCGGAGGTATTCGCGGGTGTCGTCGTCATCGTCCACGACGACCACGCTCTTCCGGGCGCGCGCGGCCTTGTCGGCCGGCGCCTCCTCCTGCGTGAACGTCTGGTCCTCGTGTTCCTGTGCGGAAGGAGACTTGATATAGAGGTCCTTGTGGTGCGAAGTGTAGGAAAGCTCCTGCTCGGTCAGGTGGTCTTTTCCTGCGGGCACGAGCACGCGGAAGACCACGCCGTCATCCTCATTCTCGGCCGAAATCTGCCCGTGGTGCAGTTCTACGAGCATTTTCGTCAGGTTGAGGCCCACGCCCGAGCCCGAATTGGCGTCGTGCGGATTCACCTGCACGAAGCGGTCGAAGACGTGGCTGATCCAGGCCTCCTCGATCCGGCTGCCGGAGTTGAAGATGCGCACCTGGACATATTCCTTGACATCGGCCTGGAGCTCGCCGCGGTTGGGCGTCGGCGCGGACACGTCCACGCGGATGCGCCCGCCGTCCGGCGTGTGCTTGAACGCGTTCGACAGAATGTTGTACACGATCTTGTCGAAGTTGCCCTGGTCGATCCAGAGCGTCTCCTCCGGATGCGCGGAGGTCAGGGAGAAGTCGACCCGCTTGCTCTCGGCGAGCTTGCCGAAGGACTGCATGATATCGCGGATGAAATAGACGATGTCCGTCTCGCGGAAGAACAGCTGCATCTGGCCGGCGTCGATCTTCCGCAGGTCCATCAGCTGGTTCACGATGCGGTTGATCCGCAGGCAGTTGCGGTACATCAGGTTGTAGGTGTCCTTGCGGACGGGATCCTCCTCGGCCTCGCGGATGGCGCCGAGCGGGGCCATCACGAGGTTCAGCGGGGTGCGGATCTCGTGGGTGAGGTTCGTGAACAAGCCCAGCCGCAGCTCTTTCAGTTCGGCGTCCTTCTTCTCCTGGGCCTGGCGCCGGCGCTGCCGGATGAAGTGCAGGAGCAGCAGGATGATTCCCACGAGAATGGCGGCGTAAACGGCCCAGGCCCATCCCGTCAGGAACCAGGGGGCCTCGACGCGCAGGTCCACGCTGCGTTCGGAATAGACTTCGGGCGAGCCGTCGAAATAGGCCTTGACCTCGAAGCGGTAGCGGCCCGGCCGCACATTGGTATACGTGGCCATCCGCAGGAGCGAAGGCGCGGTTTTCCAGTCGCTCTCGAAGCCCGAGAGCCGATAGTCGAACCGCAGGCGCTGCGGATTGGTGTACTCCGGGACGGAGAACTCCAGCGAGAACATGTCCACGCCGCGTGGGATGCGGATTCGGGTAGCTTCCGATATATGCTTGTCAATCAGGTTGTTGCTACCTTTTGCGGGATCGTAGACGACGGGCTGGTCCAGCATCGTCAGGCGCGCCAGCGCGACCTGGGGCATCCGGTCGCCGCCGCTGTCCACCATCAGCGGCGAGAAACTCGTCAGGCCGCCGTTGCCGCCGAAATAGAGCCGTCCGGACGGCGCCTTGAAGGCGCATCCGGTGCGGAATTCATTGCCCTGCAGGCCATCATAGGACTGGAAGACGGTGATTTTGCCGGTTCTCGGCGTCAGCCGGCTCAGGCCGCTGGACGTAGAGACCCACATATCGCCGCCGTCCGCGCTCAGGATGGCCCGGACCACGTTGTTGGAGAGGCCGTCCTGGGTCGTGTACCGGCGGAGTTCCTGCGAAGTTTCATTCCATTGGAAGAGCCCCTCTTCCGTGCCGAACCAGATCGACCCGTCCGCGCTGCTGCAGATGTCGTAGATGCGGGGCGGGAGGTTGTTTCCGGCGGTCCCGCTGAAGGGGATGATGCGGTCCAGCGACGGGTCGTAGCAGAAAGGACCGTTGTAGCTGCCCACCCACAGCCGGCCGGTCGCATCCAGATGCAAGGCGCTGATCCAACGGTAGTCCTCGTCCACCTGCCGGGCCACGGGTTTCCGGGTTTTCGCGTCGATGACGGTGAGGCCGGCGCCGGAGGTGCCCACGTACAGCAGGTCCCGGGCCGGGTCGTAGACGAGCGTCCGGATCCGGTCCGTGCCCACCTGGTCCGCGTAGGGATAGGGTTTCAGCGTGGCGCCGCCCTCGATGTAGTAAAGGCCGCCCAGATAGGTCCCGAGCCAGATGGTGCCGTACCGGTCGCCGGTCACCGTGAGGATCGCGTTGTTGTTGAGGGCGGAGTTGTCCCGCGTGAACACGCGCTCGGCCTGCCGCTTGCGGCCGCCGGCCGCCGGCCGGCAGAACAGGCCGCCGCCGTCCGTGGCGACCCACAGGTTCTGGCCGTCCTCATAGACGTCCGTGACGACGGTATTGTTCTCGCCCGGCATCCCGCGGGTGCTGAATCCCATGTAGGAGAATCCGAAACGGGATTTTGGCGCCACCAGGACGCCGGTCTGGTACAGGCCCAGCCAGAGGTTCCCTTCGGAGTCCCGGAGGCTGGAAGTGGCTTTCCAGTTGCCGGTTTCCTGCCGGATGGACGAGACGAGCGCGGTCCGGACTTCCTCCGTTTCCGTGTCGAAATGGAGCAGGCCGCCGTCCTCGTTCCCCACGAGGAACAGGCGCTCTTCCCCCGAGGCGGTCTGCGAGTCGAAGATGACGGATGCGCCGACGGTCGTGGCCGCCCGCCGCCCGGAAGCCTTCCGGATGAGGCCGGAGCCGGCCTTGAGCAGCAGCAGGCCTTCCGTGCTTCCCAGCAGGATGTCGCCCGTGACCGGGTCTTCGGCCATGTCGTTGACGCGGATCAGGTCGCCGGCCTTCTGCAGCTCCGGGCTCCATGCCAGCCCTTTCGCAGGCTCCAGGGTGATGGCGTCCAGGATGACGGGCTGGCTGTCGCCCGGGAGGATCCACAGCCGTCCTGAAGCGTCCAGGAACAGGGTATGGATGTAATCCGTGTGCAGGGTCCGGTTGACAGTTTCGCGTTTCTCGGGAAGTTCCTGCCGGGTCTCACTGTCGATGACGAACACGCCCGCGCCGCCCGTGCCCACGATCAGGGTTCCGGCGGCGGGAATCTCCAGGAGCCGTCCGATATAAGGATTCACCGGCGTATCCGGGTTCCTGTGCAGGTCGAAGTGCGTGAAGGAGGAGTATTCGGAATCAAGGATGTCCAGGCCGGCGGCCGTCCCGATCCACTTCGTGCCCCGGCCGTCTTCGACCATGTCGATGACGGAGGAGCTGGACAGGCAGTTCGCGCTCTCCCGGTCGTGCTGGTAGGTCTCGAACCGGAGTCCGTCGAAGCGGACCAGTCCGCCTTCCGTGCAGATCCATATATAATCGGTGCGGTCCTGGTAGATCCGGTTCACCTGCGAGTTGGGGAGGCCTAATTCCGGCAGGTACAGGCGGGCGTTCTGGCCCGCCGCCGGAAGGAAAGCGCCCAAAAGGAGCGCGGCCGGAAGCAAAAATCGTTTCATCATCGTTTTTGGTTCATCTGTTACAAAAATACAAATTCTTTTTGTCCTGCAAGGGCTATGGTTCAAAAACGACAACTATTGTTACATCCCACGGTTTCAATCGTTTGTAAAGATGATACATTTGCAAAAACGCAAACCGACAACCAAATCAATCAACTTTTTAATTATTCTCACTATGCGATTTAACCTTAAGAAAACGCTTGCATTCGTGGCAGTCGGCCTGATGCTCCCGCTCTTCGCCCAGGCGCAGAGCATCCGCATCAGCGGTACGGTCACGGACGGGAGCGGAGAGGCCGTCCCCGGCGCCGCCGTGATGGTCGTGAACTCCACCAACGGCGCTGTCACCGGCGCTGATGGTACGTATTCCCTCCAGGCAGGGTCCTCCGCCATCCTCGAGGTCTCCTGCATGGGCTACACCACCGTCCGCGTTCCCGTCCAGGGCCGCAGCCGCATCGACATCGTCCTCGAGGAGGATGCCGAACAGCTCGAAGCCACGGTCGTGGTCGGTTACGGTACCGCCCGCCGCACGGACGTGACCGGTTCCATCGCCTCCGTCACCGGAGAGAGCCTCCGCGAGATCCCGGCCAACGACATCACCTACGCCCTGCAGGGCCGTATCGCCGGTGTCGAGTTCGCCCAGTCCTCCTCCCGTCCGGGCGAGTCCATGCGCATCCGTATCCGCGGTGAGCGTTCCCTGAACGCCTCCAACGACCCGCTCATCGTCCTCGACGGCATCCCGTTCTCCGGTTCCCTGTCCGACATCTCCACCAACGACATCAAGAGCATCGACGTGCTCAAGGATGCGGCTTCCACGGCCATCTACGGTTCCCGCGGCGCCAACGGTGTGATCATGATCACGACCCACAAGGGTGTGAAGGGCCAGGAGCCCCGCGTTTCCTTCAATTCCTACGTCTCCCTCAAGCAGGCAATCAAGTACCCCCTGATGCGTACCGAGAAGTATCTCCAGATGCGTGAAATGGCGGGCAAGTACCAGAACTCCTTGGACGAGGACCCGAACGTGGACACCGACTGGCAGGACCTCTTCTACCGGACGGGTTACACGCAGAACTACGAAGTCTCCGTGAGCGGCGGCAACCAGAAGGGCAGCTACAGCTTCGGCACTTCCTACTATGACGACCAGGCCGTCGTCCCGACGCAGAACTACGATCGCATCGGTCTCCGCGCCGCCATCGACCAGCAGATCGGCAACTGGGTGAAGGTGGGCTTCTCCACCAATACCAATTATAATAAGAACCGGGGCACCCAGACGGACATCTACAACGTCCTGTCCAAGACCCCGATGATCAACCCGTACGACGAGGCCGGCAACCTGCGCGCCATCGTGAAGATGCCGATGGACAACCAGTATGTCGCCACGCGCGGCCGGATCGAGGAATGGACGGCCGCCGGCAAGTATATCGGCGAGCGCAAGGCCCTTGCGACCTACAACACCGGTTATGTGGAGCTCACCCAGCCCTGGATCGAGGGCCTCTCCTACAAGGTCAATCTTGGCCTGAACTACCGGGACAACGAGTCCGGTTCCTTCACCGGCAGCGGCATCGCCACCGACACGCCTACCTCGCTGAACGGCGCTTCCTGGTCGCACAGCAAGACCGTCAGCTGGAACATCCAGAACCTCCTGACCTATGACCATGTCTTCGCCGGCAAGCACCGCGTGAACCTCACCGGCCTGATGGAGGCGGACAACAACGTCTACACCGCCCAGGCCGTCTCCGGCAACGACATCCCCAACGAGAACTTCCAGTACTACAACCTCGGCTATGCGCAGCAGAACCTGACGGTCAGCCCGAACAACTGGCGCCGCACCGAGGCCAGCCTCCTCTCCTACATGGGCCGTCTCATGTATTCCTACGACGACCGCTACATGCTGACGGTGGCTGTCCGTTCCGACGCCTCCTCCCGCCTGGCCAAGGGCCATCAGTGGCACACCTATCCCGCCGTTTCCGTAGGTTGGAACCTCCACAAGGAGCGCTTCATGCAGGGCGCCAGCGGCTGGCTCGACGAACTCAAGTTCCGCCTCGGTTACGGTGAGACCTCCAACCAGGCCATCAGCCCGTACCAGACCCTCGGCTCCCTCGGCACGAAGGTGTACAACTACGGCGACGACAACTACGCCACGGGTTACTACGTGACCACGCTGCCGAACCCGGAACTCGGCTGGGAATACTCCCAGACCTGGAACTTCGGTGTGGACTTCGCCTTCTTCAAGGGCCGTCTCCGCGGTACGGCCGAGTACTACTCGGTCGCCACGAAGGACATCCTCCTCAGCCTTTCCCTGCCGAGCACCTCGGGTGTGGGCAGCGTGATGTCCAACGTGGGCGCCACCGCCAACAAGGGTATCGAATTCACCGTCAACGGCACCATCATCCAGCAGGGTGACTGGAACTGGACGGCCGGCCTGAACATCTACCACAACCGCAGCAAGCTCGTCGCCCTGGCTTCCGGCCAGAAGGAGAACACGGGCGCCGGCTGGTTCGTCGGCTATCCGATCAACTGCCTCTACGACTACGAGTATGACGGCATCTGGCAGGAGGCCGACAAGGACATTATCCAGCTCTATGAGAAGGGTGCGGCCCCCGGTGACATCCGTGTCAAGTACCACGGCGAATACAACGCCGATGGCACGCCGGTCCGTTCCATCAACGACAACGACCGCGTCCCGATCGTCTGCGACCCGCTGTTCCAGGGCGGTTTCAACACCACGCTCACCTGGAAGAACCTGGATCTGACCGTCCTCGGCGCCTTCCAGGCCGGCGGTATCCTCCGCTCCGGTATCCACGGCACCAACGGTTACCTGAACCTCCTGACGGGCCGCCGCGGCCAGCTGGACGTTGACTTCTGGACCCCGGAGAACACGGGCGCCCGTTACCCGAAGCCCGGCGGACTCCTCTCCGGCGACAACCCGAAGTACCTCGACGTGGCCGCCCGCTACGACGCCTCCTACTTCAAGATCCGCACGATCACCCTGGGGTACAACCTGCACAAGATCGCGGCCGTCCGCCGCGCGGGCATCAACCGCCTCCGCGTCTATGCGACCGTCCAGAATCCCGGCATCGTCCTCTTCTCCGAGTTCCACAAGGAAAGCGGTCTCGATCCTGAGGTCAACACCCGGGGCGGCACCGGCCTCGCCACCGGCAGCGCCGGCGCCCGCGGTATGGTCGGCTTCAACACCCCGGCTACGCACAACTATCTCTTGGGTATCAACTTAACTTTCTAATCGACAGGAACCATGAAACATATGATTAAAAGACTTGCAGGTGTTGCGATCGCCCTTGTTACGGCGGCTTCCTGCACCTCCCTGCTGGACGAGGTTCCGAGAACCTCCTTTACTCCGGATTTCTTCAAGACGGAGGCCGGCGTGAACGGCGGTCTGACCGCGCTCTATTCGCACCTCCGCGACCTTTACGGTGGTTCCAACTACCTGGAGAGAGGCGTGGACGGCACCGATGAACTCACCTGGGGCGAGTCCGGCGGCGGCGGTTTCCAGATCATGGACATGGCCGGCTTCGGCGGCGACCTCCTCAGCTCCAACAGCGCGGCCAACGGCCTCTGGGGCTTCTCCTACATCAACACGGCCAATGGTATCATCAAGAACGCGGCCGAGGTCGGCCTGAGCGACGCGCTCATCGCCGAGGCCCGCTTCTTCCGCGCCTACGAGTACTTCTACATGGTGCAGGCGTTCGGCGGCGTGCCGCTCGACCTGGGCTCCGGCGAACTGGAATTCAACGAGTCCGCCGTCCGCACCTCCGTGCGCAATACCGTGCCCGAGGTGTACGAGAAGGCCATCTTCCCCGACCTGGAGTTCGCCGTCGCGAACCTGCCCGAAGTGGGCCGCGTGACCGGCGGTCTGACCAAGAACCTGGCCCGCCTCTTCCTCGCCAAGTCCTACCTCGCCTATGCCTGGTGGCTGGAGAACCCGAACGACATCCCTACCTGGCCGGAGTGCACCCGCAACAAGGCCGAGGCCCCGAGCTATTTCCAGAAGGCCTATGACACCGCCGTCGCGGGCATCGAGAATCCGGGTCCCTTCAAGCTGATGGACTACTTCTACCTGGTCCACCTGGGCTCCAACGACCGCAACGCGGAGATCATGCTCTACGCGGACCATACTGAGACCAACGCCCAGTACAACGGCTCCGACGTCACGGGCATGGGCACGACCGGTTCCTCCAACACCGGCTACTGGATGATCAACTGGAACTACCCGACGATGAACGGCACCGGCCCCGACGGCAAGAAGGTCACCGCCTGCGTGCGTACCGACCGTCAGCCCTACGGCCGTCCCTGGTCCCGTATGGCGCCGACCCAGGAGTGCCTGAACACCTTCACCGACAAGAAGAAGGACTCCCGCTTCGACGGTACCTTCACCTACATCTACCACGCCACCTGGAAGTTCCTCAATCCGGACGTGCCGTACCTGCAGGGCGCCAACCCCGGCACCGTCATCAATCCCGACGACCCGTTCCTGACCTTCGTCTTCGACGAGGACGAGCAGGGGATCGTCTATGACAAGACCACCGCGGACTACGGTCTCGGCATCCTGCCCGGCCGCGCCGACTTTGTCGTCGGCGGATCCGGCGTCAGCCGCCGCATCTATCCGGGTCCCTGGAAGATCGGTCCGTACCGCACCAACACCGGCACCGGCATCGGCGAGCCGAACTGCGGCAGCACCCGTCCGGTGAACCTCGCCAAGTTCTCCGAGTTCTACTTCGTCGCCGCCGAGGCCGCCGTCAAGGGCGCTTCGACCAAGGCCGGCAAGTCCGCCCGCGAGCTGATCAACGTGATCCGCGCCCGCGCCGGCAAGTGGGCCTACAAGGTGAACGAGGACCACGAGTATGAGGCCGACTTCAGCGCCGAGCTGACGGCCGCCACCCCGGCGACCATCACGATCGACTACCTCCTGGACGAGATGACGCGCGAGTACTATGCCGACGGTTTCCGCTGGTTCGACCTCGTGCGCACCCAGAAGTGGGCGGAGCGCGCCGGGAAGTACACCATCGCCGGCACCGTCGTGGGCGACCACGACCCGGTCGTGTACACCCGCAAGATCGAGAAGTACCACTACCTCCGTCCGATCCCGAAGAGCCAGATTTCCGCGATGGACATGCCCGAGGAGGACCTGAAGAAGTACCAGAACCCGGGTTATCCGTTCGAGAAATAACGATTTGAGCAGTTTGGTTAAGTGAATGGTTAGAGAGGAGGGGGCGGCCGGTGTGGGGCCGCCCCCTTTGTTCTTTGAGAAGCCGGGAAAAAAGTGCATATTTGTAAAGGATACCATTTAGAAATCCATTGGAGCATGCGTAAATACCTCATCTGGGCCCTCACCGGGCTCCTTTTCGCCGCTTGCAGCCAGCCTGTGCCCGTGGCGCAGGACGGCACCGACCTCTGGCTCGCCGCCGGCCGTTCCTATGACGAAGTCCTCGCCTCCGTGGCGGCGGGCATCGACCCCGCCCTTCCGGCGGAAGGCTATCACATCTACGACGCGGACGGCGTCCGGCACGTCGACGGCGGCTCCGAGGCGGGCCTCCGCTACGGCGTCTATGCCCTCAAGCGCGCGGAAGCGCTGGGGCAGGCCGGCCCGGGCCTGGACCTGCAGGAGAAGCCGTACTATGACCTCCGGCTCCTGAACCACTGGGACAACCTGGATGACTCCGTGGAACGCGGATACGCCGGTAAGTCGATGTGGGAGTGGACCTCGCCGGAAATCCCGGTGGAGCGGATCCGCCACTACGGCGAGCTGTGCGCGTCCATCGGCCTGAACGGCGCCGCGCTGAACAATGTCAATTCCAACCCGCTGATCCTGGATGCGGAGCACATCGCCCGCGTGGCGAAGATCGCGGACATCCTCCGCGAATACGGCGTCAAGACCTACCTGTCCATCAAATGGACCAGCCCCATCGCGCTCTCCGGCCTGAAGAGCGGCGACCCTATGGACCCGAAGGTACGGCAGTGGTGGAAGGATAAGGCGGCGGAGATCTACGCCGCGATCCCGGACTTCGGCGGCTTCCTGGTGAAGGCCAATTCCGAAGGCCAGGCCGGTCCGCAGGACTACGGCCGGACGCACGCGGACGGCGCCAACATGCTGGCCGAGGCCGTCGCGCCCTACGGCGGCATCGTGATGTGGCGCGCCTTTGTGTACGCGCCCACGAGCCCCGACCGGGCGAACCAGGCCGTGGAGGAGTTCCTCCCGCTGGACGGCCAGTTCGCGGACAACGTGATCATCCAGGTCAAGAACGGCCCGGTGGACTTCCAGCCCCGCGAGCCCTTCAGCCCGCTGTTCGGCAAGCTGGAGAAGACGAAGATGATGATGGAGTTCCAGGTCACGCAGGAGTACCTGGGCTTCTCCAACCACCTGGCCTTCCACGGCACGACCTGGGAGGAATGCCTCCAGGCCGATACGTACCAGCACGGCGAGGGCTCTCCCGTGTATAAGAACCTCACGGGCATCGCCGGTGTCGCCAACACAGGCCAGGATCCCAATTTCTGCGGCTACGTGTTCGCCCAGGCCAACTGGTACGCCTACGGCCGCCTCGCCTGGAACCCAACCCTGAGCGCGGAGCAGATTGCCGATGAATGGGTCCGCCAGACGTTCCTGAAGCCGGAAGGCATGAAGGAGAAGGCGTTCGCGAAGAAGTTCCAGGAGCCCGTGAAGGATATCCTGATGGCTTCCCGCGAGGCCGTGGTGGATTATGAGATGCCACTGGGCCTGCATCACTTGTTCGGCGGGACGCACTACGGGCCCATGCCGTGGGACCGGGGCGCCCGTCCCGACTGGACGCCGGCCTACTACCACAAGGCGGACAGCGCGGGCATCGGCTTCGACCGCACCCGCACGGGCTCCGACAATGTGGACCAGTACAACGAGCCGCTGGCATCGACCTATAACAACCTGGAAACCTGCCCGGAGAACCTGCTGCTGTGGTTCCACCACCTGCCCTGGGACTACAAGCTGTCGTCCGGGAAGGACCTGTGGGACGAGATCTGCCTGCATTATGACCGCGGCATCAAGACCGTGGAAGGCTTCCGCGCCACTTGGAATGAGCTGAAGCCCTACGTGAGCCCCGTCCTGTGGGCGGAGGCCGACCGGAAGCTCACGATCCAGGCCAGCGACGCCCGCTGGTGGCGCGACGCCTGCGTGGGCTATTTCCAGACCTTCTCCGGCCGTCCGCTGCCCGCCGGCGTGGAGCCGCTGAGAACCCCCATCGACTCGCTCATCTTCCGCAGCATCCAGTCCGACCGGCGGGGCATGCCGCAGCACGATGAGGCGGGCGACCCGATCATCGTCAAACCGAGACGTTTCCCCAGAAGACCTCCCCAGCGATGAAGAGATTCCTGCTCGTGCTCGCCCTCGCGGCGGGCCTCACCCCCGTTTTCGCGCAGACGCGCGACTGGGTCACGACCTGGGCCACGGCCCTGCAGATCGCCGAACCGCACAACCGTCCGCCGGAGCCCGGCCTCGCCGGGAACTCCTTCCGGCAGATCGTGCAGGTGTCCATCGGCGGAAAAGCCCTCCGGCTGCACCTGTCGAACCTGTTCAACGCGGATCCGACGGACATCCTGGGCGTGGAAATCGCCGTGGCCAGGACCATGGGCGCTACGCCTGAGATCGACGAGGCGACAACCGTCAAGCTCACCTTCGACGGCTGCCCGTTCGTGACGATGTATCCGGGCCAGTCCGTGGTCTCCGACCCGGTCGCCTTCCCGCTGGAGGACCGGATGAACCTCGCGATCACCATCCACTACGGACGGATCTCGTCGACCCTCCTCACGAGCCATCCGGGCTCCCGGACCACGTCCTACATCGCCGACGGCTACACCACGGATTTCTCTGCGCCGGTCGCGAAGACGGACCATTGGTACACCATCAGTTCCATCGACGTGAAGCCGTATCGGAAGAGCGCAGCGATCGCCGTCCTGGGCGATTCCATCACCGACGGTCGCGGCACGACCACGAACGGCCAGGACCGCTGGACGGACCAGCTCTCGAAGTCCCTCCTCACCGATCCCGCCACGCGGAACCTCTCCGTGCTGAACTTCGGCCTGGGCGGCAACTGCATCCTCCGCGGCGGCCTCGGCCCCACGGGCGAGAGCCGCTACGTCCGCGACCTCTTCTGCCATCCCGGCGTCAAGTACATCATCCTCTTCGAGGGCACGAACGACCTGGGCGGCAGCCGCAACGCGATGGCCACCGCCGATGGAATCAAGGAAGTATGGACCCGGATTGTCCAGGAAGCCCACGAGCGTGGGATCAAGGTCTTCGGCGCCACTGTCACACCCGTCAAGGGCAACGGCTACTACTCTCCGGACCATGAGGCCGGGCGCGTCGCCTTGAACGAGTGGATCCGCACCAGCGGCGTCTTCGACGGCGTGATCGACTTCGACCGTCTCGTCGCCGACCCCGCCAATCCCGACCGTCTCGACCCCGCCTTCCTCTACCAGCGCGACTGGCTTCACCTGAACGCCGCCGGTTACGAGAAGATGGGCTGGGGCATCGACCGCGCCCTATTCAGATAGGGTGTTCCGGAAGGTCTCGCCGAAGATCAGGTAGCCGGTGTTGCCGGCGATGGTGCCTTCGTTCTGACCCCAGAGGAAGGGCCAGTCGTCGTAGTTCTCGAAATGGTCCGGCTGCCGGAAGAGGAGGCCGGGGGCCATGTTGCCGGGGATGAAGGAGAAGTCCGCGCGGTTGTTGCCGTAGAAGACCTGCTTCGGGCGGGCGGCGCCGACCGCGGCCACCCAGGAGTAGTTGTGGTACGGGTGGCAGCCGAACAACCAGGCCGGGGCCTTGTAGATGTGCTCCTTGCCCACGATGTCGGGGAAGTGCCGGTGCGCGTTGCACACGGTGGTGCCGAAGCCCGTCACCTGGCCGCCGCCGGCCCAGTTTCCGAGGCCGATGGGCACGCCGTACGGATTCTGCTCCTCCAGCGAAAGGATGTAGTCGCGGTATTTCTCCACATACGGGCGGAGTTTCTCCTTATAGTCGTCGTCCAGGTACGGGATCGCGTCCAGGGCCGCGCCGATGGCGCCCATGGGCATCCGCTCCAGGGCGGGCCAGACGCCGGCGGTGAACTGCTCCAGATACTTGGGATCCTTCGTGGAAACGTACAGCTGGAGCGCGGTGGAGAAGCTGTTGCCTTGGTTGCGGCGACGGAACCGGCCGGAGGTGTCGGCCGCCATCAGTTTCGTGGCTTCCTCATCCAGCCGGATGGACTGCTTCAGGGCGCGCCGGGCGAGGTCCGGATTCTTCTCCGCGAGGACACGGCTCGCCGCGGCGAACATCGTCGCCGCCTGCAGGTCCAGGCCCGGATTCCGGCTCGTGAAGGCCCACATGTCGTCCGGCGTGCCGCTGGACTTGCCGTCCGCCGACTTCTGGTACGGCTTCAGGCGCGGGTCGTAGTGCAGGCCGTCCGTGATGCCGGCCGCGTCGCCCAGGTGGTGGTAGTTGTCCAGGACCGAGTTCGAGAGCGTCTGGGCCATGTGGCCGATCTGCTCCGCCTGCGCCACGAGGTTCAGGACGCCGTGCTCGATGTACTGGAGGATATCCGGCACGCCGTCAGGCCGATGGAGCTCCACATAGCGCTGCTCCTCGCTGACGAACGTCTCGTCCCGCTCCGAGCGGAAGCGCTCCCACAGGGTGATGAGGTTCATCACCACGCTGATGTTGGAGCCCGTCTCGATGTCGAAGTCGCCGGCGTCGAAGTAACCGCCCACGTTCAGGCCGGGAATGAGCTCCAGGGCCTTGAAACGCGTATCCGTGGTCGGCCCCTGGCCGTGCAGGTCGAAATGGTCCGTCGACGGGGGAGCCTGCAGATAACCTTCCTTGAACGGCTCGCCGTGCCAGAGGCGGTAGGCCTCGTGGACCGCCATATGGTTCATATGGACCGGGATCCAGACGTCGCTCGTCGCCACGGTGATCTTGTCATAGACGGACGGGTCGATGATGAAGTTCCCCGTGCGGACGTCGCCGTATTTCAGGAAATAGACACCGGGCTCGGAGAGCTTGGTGAAGTCGAACTTCGCGTAATTGTATTTGAAGAAGTCGCCCCAGACCTTGACGGGGCCGGAGAACGCCTCGCGCTCGGAGCCGTCGGCTTCGACCTTCCAGACGGAAGCCTTCGCCTGCACCTTGTCTTTCTTGTCCAGTTCTATGACCGCGACCTTGGGCTGGTCGGGGACATAGCCCATCTGGGAGAAGCCCACGTTCGGCTCCCGGATCCAGCCCGGGACGGCGTTCGGCTCCACGGTCCAGCTGACGACCTTGCCCGTCTGGCCGACCGGGAGGACGGTGCGGAGGACGTACCAGCCGTTCTGCGCGAGCATCCGGCCGTCGTAGAGCCGGATCTCGCTCTCGCTGGTGACCTTCACCATCCGCTCCGGGTCGTCCGGGGCGAGCAGGAACTCGTGGCCTTCGCTGAGCGGCAGCGGCTCGATGAACTCGCCGGTGCCCCGGTCGTCATACGTCCGGTACCCCTTGAACTGGCGCACCTTCTCCGCGTTGGGCCGCACCTTCGTGTCGCTCACGGCATAGCGCGGGAAGCGGTTGGGCTTGCCGTCCACCAGATAGGCCTTGTTCCAGTACTGCGAGGGCAGGAATTCCAGGTTGAAGCCCGCTTCCCCCGCGAGCACCTCCGGCACGGGCTTGTCCAGCCAGACGGAGATTTCCACCGCCTTGCCCTTGGGCTCCACGACCACGCGGGAATCGAAGTCGTACCAGTCGAAGCGCATGCCCACCTCGATGGTCTGCGCGAGCGTGTCGACCACCCGGGAAGTCATCGTGGGCACGAGATCCCATTGCTCCGGCGTCACGTTCAGGCGCACGGCGCCACCCTGGACGGTCCGTACGCCGTGGTGGATGATCTCGATGCCGGAATTCTTCTCGTCGTTGAATCCGCCGCTGAACGGATTGCTGAACACGAGGACATTCACGCCCTGGCGCTCGAAATAGCCAAGGTCGTTCAGTTGCAGGTCCGGAGCTTCGCTCTGGCACGCCGCCGCAAGCAGCACGGCGACAAAAAGGGAGAATCGCTTCATAGTCTCGGGATTAACGAGATAAGATACGCATAAATTACCGAACAATCAACCCTTTAGGCCTTTTACGAAAGCGGAAGGGGAAACATTGAACTGCTTCTGGAAGCAAGTGGCGAAATATGACGGCGAGGAGAAGCCGGTCATGTAGGCCACCTCGCTGATCCGGTACTTCTGGCTGGACAGCATCTCGGCGGCCTGCTTGAGGCGGCTCACGCGGATATACTCGTTGATGTTGAGGCCCGTGTTCGCCGTCACCTTGCGGTACAGCGTGGATTTGCTCGTGCCCAGCTCGGTGGTGAGCGTCTCGATGTTCAGGTCGGGTTCGGCCAGGTGCTTCATCACGATGTCGTGCAGCCTTTCCATGAATTCCTGGTCCATGCCGCCCGTCACCATCGAATTGAAGTGGGTGAGCGGCGACTGCGTGAACTGGCGGTTCGCAATCTCCCGGTTCTTGAACAGGTTGGCGATGTTCGCCTTGAGCAGCTCGATCGCGAACGGCTTCTCGATGTAGCCGTCGGCGCCGGCCTGGAGCGTCTCGATCCGGGTTTCCATGCCCACGGCCGCGGTCAGGAGGATGACCGGGATGTGGCAGTACTCGGTCGTGGACTTGATCCGGTTGCACAGGGCCACGCCGTCGATGCCCGGCATCATGATGTCGCTCACGACGAGGTCGATGCGCTGGCTCTCCACCAGCTCCAGGGCGTCTTCGCCGTTGGCGGCCACCAGGACGTTATAGTACTCCGACAGCTCTTTCGCGAGGTATCCCCGCATCTCCGGGTCGTCTTCCACGACCAGCACGGTGTGGAGCTGGTTGTCGATGGCGGCAGGCATCTCTTCGGCGGCCTCTTTGTCCCGGCCGGCCGGCAGCTCCACCGTGGTCTCCTGGTGGACAGGCAGCTCCAGCACGAACGAATTGAAATCGGTGACGGAGCGGTCCAGCGTGAGGGTGCCGCCGTGCAGGGCGGCGAGGTTCCGGGCATACGGCAGGCCGAGCCCGGTGCCCTTGCCCTGCCGGGCGGGCCCGCCCTGGTAGAACTTTTCGAAAATCCGTTCGGCGTCCTGGTCCGAGACCCGCTCGCCGTTGCTGTCCACGCGGATGCGGACGCGTTCCCCGCCGGGAAGCGGCTCGAGCGCCACGCTGACGTGTCCGTTCCCGTATTTGCAGGCGTTGGACACCAGGTTTCCGACTATCTTCTCGATCATTTCGCTGGCGCAATCGACCATGAACGGCGTCTCCGGCAGGGTGACGTCCAGCCGGATGTGCTGGTCCTTCGCCACCGCGGCGAACCGGTCGCAGGTCTTCCGGACCAGGGCGGCCAGGTCGTTCGGGAGGAACGTGGGTTTCACCTCCATCTTCTCCATCTTCCTCAGGTCCAGGAGCTGGTTCGTGAGGGTGAGGAGCCGCTCTGCGTTGGCCTGCATCGTGAGGAGTTCCTGGCGGTTGCTTTCCGTGTAGTTCCCGCTGGAGATGATCTTGTCCAGCGGCATCTTGATCAGGGAGAGCGGGGTGCGGATTTCGTGGGTGATGTTCGTGAAGAAGTTGATCTTCGCGTCATACAGGTCCTTCTGCTGGTCGGTCTGCAGCTTCTCCACCTCCCGGGACATCCGCAGTCGGCGGAGGCGCTCCCACTGCCGCAGCAGGATTCCCAGGATCAGGATGGCCCCCAGGGCGTAGAGGATGTAAGCGAAGACGGACCGGTAGAACGGCGGGATGATCTCGATTTCCAGGCTGGTTTGGATATGCTGCCGCGCGCCGACGCCGCTGATGCGCAACAGATATTTTCCGGGGGCGAGGTCCGTATAGGTGGTTTCACCGGTGTAATTGAAACTCTGGATGGTCCTCCGTTTGCGGATCAGGTCGGTCTGGAACAGGCCGGTCCGGGTGGACTGGTAGTTCGGGGTCGAATAGCGGACGGTCAGGGAGGAGAGATCCTTGTAGCGGAGACGGATCTTCTTGGTATGCAGGGTGGACTTCCCCGGTTCGGTCACGGATACGGAACGGAGGCCGCCGGGGGCGTTGGCGAGGATTTCAGTGATGTACAGATGCTGCGGCTGCCGGTTGCCCCGCTCCGAAGGCGTGAAACCGATGAGGCCGCGGCTCGTTCCGAAGAACAGCCGGCCGCTGGACGTGGAGCAGGCGGAACCGTAGGAATACTGGTTCAGCGTGTTGCCGCGGTCTTCCTGGTAGATTTCCCGGACGGCCAGGTCGTCGGGATTGAGTTTGACGATCCCGTGGGTGGTCGTGAGCCAGATGACCTGGTCCAGGTCTTCCTGGATGCCGCAGGCGATGGAGCTGGGAAGGCCGTTATGGCGGGAGATGGACCGGAACCGGAACTTCCCGGAGGCGATCTCGTCAAGCCCGGCGAAGCAGGCGCCGCCCGTCTCCGTGAGCACCCAGAGCCGGTGATGGCTGTCCTCGCGGATGCAGGTGATGTAGTCGGATGTCAGCCCGAACGCCTTGTCGTTCTGGGTGATATGCGTGAAATTCCCGTCTTTCCCCATCCAGAAGCCGTTGCCGTAGGTCCCGATCCAAAGATTGCCCCGCGAGTCCTCGTAGATGGCGTGGATGAACGTGCTGCCGAACTCGGGGCAGGACTGGAAGCGGTCCTCCGTCCGGTCATACAGGTACAGGCCGGCGGTCGTCCCTAGGTAGATGTCCCCGTCGCGCGTGCTGACCACCGTGGCGGCGGACAGGTCCGGCAGGTAGTTCTCCTGGATTTTCCGGCTCGGGAAATCCATCCGGTACACGCCGTTTCCGAAGGTCGCGATCCAGAGTTCGTTCCCGAGCAGACACAGCCCCTGGATGTTGAGGATGCTGCCGTCCGGTCCGGGGAAGGTGAGATTCTCGATGGAGTCGTCCACGAGGTCCAGCTGAATCAGTCCGCCGTCCTCGGCGCCGGCGAGGATGTGCCGGTCGTCGACCGCGACCAGCGGCCGGATCATGTCCCCGGGGAGATCGCCGCCGGAACGGTGCCCCAGGTGCCGGGTGACCTGGGCCGAAGGACTCCGGTACAGGGACAGGCCGTTGTAGAACATGCCCACCCAGAGGTCTCCCTGGCGGTCGATGAGCATGGACCAGATGTCCTCGCCCGCAATGGACTGCATGTCCGACCGGTCGTGGGTGAAAACCTGGCGGCGGCCGCCGTCCATCAGGAGGATGCCGTGGTTGGTCCCCAGCCAGATGCGTCCTTCCCGTTCAGGAATGATGCAGCGGATTTCGCTGATGTCGGTCCGGCAGAAGACCGTCGTGACATTGGTGAAGATATCGGTGCTGAGGACGACCCCGTTCGGCGCGGAGAAGAGCATATGGTCCTTTCCGTCCGAAACGAGGTCCTGCCGGGAGAAGCGTTCGCCCGAGCCGCGGTGGATCTGTTCGAAGCTGTTGGTGATCGGGTTGAAGCGTTGCAGGTCGCCGCTGGTGGTCAGGAACCAGACGCTGCCGTTGCTGTCGGCCTCGACCGTGTTGCTGTGGAACAGGGCGATGGGGGAGTAGTCCACCAGCACTTCCCGGGAAGGATCCCAGCAGAAGATGTCCTCGTTGGCGAACCAGACCATGCCGTTGCGGTCCACGGCGATGTCAGCCGCCCCGATCAGGCCGCCGGACGTATTGACGCGGACGGTGCGGATTTCCCCGGTTCCGAGGTCGTAGAAGCCGATGCCGCGGGTGGTGATGAACCAGAGCCGGTGCTGCGGGTCTTCCGCCATGCTCATGGCAAGGCCGTCCAGCAGGACACAGGACGGATCCTCGAGCTGCTTGAAATGCAGACCGTCGTACATGCAGATGCCCTCGCGCGTGCATAGCCATAATAGTCCGTCGCTGTCCTGGAAGATGGAACGGACCGAATTGTCGGGGAGTCCGT
This sequence comes from uncultured Bacteroidales bacterium, assembly GCA_900316525.1. Classification (GTDB taxonomy): domain Bacteria; phylum Bacteroidota; class Bacteroidia; order Bacteroidales; family UBA932; genus Cryptobacteroides. The sequence continues at coordinate 33,259 of ONDF01000032.1, read as the reverse complement.
CGTCGGTGCTGAAGTTCCGCCAGCGGACAACGTCGATCTGGGCCTCCAGGGGGAGGATGGACAAGAGGAAAATGGTCAGGAAGACGAGTTTTTTCATTATCGGTTCTTTGGAACCGCAAGGTAGCAATTTTCTCTTTTAAATTTGGGTCATTGATTGTTAAAATTCTTCCAAATGAGGGCCTGCGTGGTGAAAAAGATGGGGGAATGGTTGATTTGTTTCCGAATTCGGTCGCGTTTTGAAAGCCGGGACCTCTATAAAAATATATATTTGCTGTCGGCTGCATAAGCACAAAACTTTTTGTTAACCATATTAACCAACCTAATCAACGCTTTTATGACAAGGCAATTTTTTGCAAGAATGGCAGCCGCTGTGATGATCGTCGCAGCGGGCCTCCTGGGAACGGTTGCGACCGCCCAGAACCGCGCCATCAGCGGAACGGTTGTCGATGAGAGCGGCGCTCCGGTCATCGGAGCCGCTGTCGTCGTCGTTGGAAACACCTCCATCGGTGCTGTCACCGATGCTTCCGGTGCTTTCCGGCTGAACGTTCCCGCCGGGGCCAGCATCAACGTGTCCTGCATCGGCTATGCCGACCAGACGCTTTCGACGGCCAACCAGTCCGTCTTCAACATCGTCCTCCGGGAAGACACTGAATTCCTGGACGAGACCGTGGTCATCGGTTACGGTGTCCAGCGCAAGAGCGACCTGACCGGTTCCGTGGCTTCCGTCCGTGCGGAAGACCTGCAGAACCGCTCCACCTCCGACGCCGCCGCCGCCCTTCAGGGCAAGGCCGCCGGTGTGCAGGTCATCAACGCTTCCGGTGCTCCGGGTGCGGGCGCTTCCATCCGTGTCCGCGGTTACTCCTCCAACTCCGGTAACATCGGACCGCTCCTCATCGTGGACGGCCTGAAGGTGGACAACATCCAGTATCTGGATCCGGAAATGATCGAGTCCATGGAAATCCTGAAGGATGCCGCCTCCGCCGCCATCTACGGCGCCGAGGCCGGTAACGGTGTGGTCCTCATCACCACCAAGTCCGGTAAGAAGGGCGACGGCAAGGTGTTCTACAACAACCAGTTCACCCTCTCCAGCATCTCCAAGCACCTCGATATCATGAACGCCGCCGAGTACATCGCTTTCGGCAAGGCGCAGGGATATCTGAACGACGAGGCCCTCAAGGTCTACGACGGCGTGACCGACGTGGACTGGAGCAGCGAAGTCTTCGTTCCTACCTGGAGCAACCGCCACACGGTGGGCTTCGAGGGCGGTAATGACCGCGGCCATTTCTTCGCTTCCCTTAATAATGTCAAGAATGACGGTATTTTCCGTGGCGACAAGGACCAGTATCGCCGTCTTACCTTCCAGGTGAACGCCGACTACAAGATCAAGTCCTGGCTCACCGTCGGTATCAACAACTCCATCGAGAAGTGGAGCACCAAGGGCGTTTCCGAGGCGAACGACAACGGCTCCGCCCTCCTGTCCGCCATCACTTCTTCCCCGCTGTTCCCCGTCCGTGGTGACGAGAGCAAACTCAGCACGGGTCTGAAGAACGCCCTCGCCAACGGCACCAAGATCCTGAAGGATCCCGAGACCGGCCTCTATTGGACTGTTCCGCTCATCGGCGAGACCCAGTCCGGTCACCCGTTCGTCCAGCGTGACGCGACGGAATCCTCCAACGGCGGTATCACCGTCCGCGGCGTCGCCTACCTGAACTTCATGCCGTTCAAGGGCTTCACCTACACCTCCCGCTTCGGTTACCGGATCTCCCAGAACACTTCCCACAGCTACACGGAGCCGTACTTCTCCACCGCCACCATCAAGGCCGAGAACTACAACCTGAGCGCCAGCGCCAACACCGGCCTCTACTATCAGTGGGAGAACTTCGCGAACTACAACCGCACCTTCGGCAAGCACGACGTCACCGCCATGGCCGGTATGTCCTTCATCGAGTCCACCAGCGACAATGTCTCCGGTTCGGCTTCCGGTCCGGACATCCTGAAGGGCTATCTGCCGAACTTCCAGTACCTGAGTTTCCTGAAGTCCAGTGATAAGACGTCCAAGAATATCAGCAATTCTCCGGGCCGTTCCGCCAGCCTGTCCTACTTCGCCCGTCTCGGTTATGTCTACGACAACCGCTATGCCATCCAGGCGAACTTCCGTGCCGACGCGTTCGACTCCTCCAAGCTCCCGCTGGACAAGAAGTGGGGTTACTTCCCGTCCGTGTCCCTGGGCTGGACCGCCAGCAACGAGTCCTTCATCAAGGACAACGTCGACCAGAGCTTCCTGAACTTCCTCAAGTTCCGCGCTTCCTGGGGTAAGAACGGTAACATCAACGTCCTGAACAACTACCCGTACTCCACGGATATCCTCCTGAACCGCGTATGGTACCAGTACCATGTGGATTCCGCCGTTTCCAACTACGGTTCCCTGCCTTCCGGTCTTTCCAACCCGGATCTCCGCTGGGAAGAGTCCGTGCAGCTTGACTTCGGTGTCGACGCCCGGTTCTTCAACAACCGCCTGACGGTCGGTCTCGACTGGTACAACAAGAACACCGACGGCCTGCTGGTTCAGGTGGCCCCTGCCATCGAAGTCGGTATGCCGATGTTCTGGGAGTCCCGCGACGTCGCCTCCAACAAGACGATGAACGCGGGCGCCGTGAACAACAAGGGCTTCGAGATCGAACTCGGCTGGCGCGACCAGATCGGTGATTTCAGCTACGCGATCAACGGCAACGCCTCCTGGCTGAAGAACAAGATGACCTATCTGGAGCCGATGGTCGGCCGTCTGACCGGCCGTACCGTCCAGGGCACCTACCTCACCACCTACTGTGAGGAAGGCATGCCGCTGTGGTACATGTGCGGTTATGAGGCTGAGGGCTTCAACGAGAACGGCCAGGTGCTCTACACCCACTACAAGGTGGACGAGAACGGCAACAAGGTCAAGGACGGCACCACCCTCTCCCCGACCGAGGACGACCGCGTCTACCTGGGCAAGGGCATCCCGACCTGGACCTATGGTATCACCATCAACATGAACTGGAAGAACTTCGACCTCTCCATCTTTGGAAACGGCGTCGCCGGCAACAACATCTATCCGACCGCCTTCCGTGTGGACCGTCCTTCCTGTAACACCTACGCCTACTACTGGAACAACTCCTGGGACAATCCGAACGTGGACAAGGCCAACGCCAAGTTCCCGGCCGCCAAGTACTGGTCGTCCGAGGCGTTCAGCTCCAACCTCAACGTGTTCAGCGGTGCCTACTTCAAGATCAAGCAGATCCAGCTGGGCTACACCCTGCCGCGCGCCCTTACCCAGAAGATTGCCATCAGCAACCTCCGCGTCTACGCGATGCTGGACAATTTCATCACTTTCACCAACTACTTCGGTCTGGATCCGGAGACTGCCACCACGGGCGGCAACTCCCTCGGATTCGACATGGGTAACTACCCGACTGCGAAGTCTGTCATCTTCGGTGTCAACCTTGAGTTCTAATCCCATAACAAGACAAGAAGAATATGAAAAAGATATTTATCGCCTTGACTGTCGTCTTCGCCGCCCTCTTCCTGACAGGGTGCGAGAAGATGCTTGAAATCCAGAAGAAGGGCGTCATCTCGATGGAGGACTTCTATCAGACCGACGAAGATGCCGAATCTGCTCTGGTGAATGCCTACTATCAGGGCGGCCGCTGGCTGTCCAACACCATGGGCACCGCTGCCGGCTGGAACGAATGCCCGCTCCTGAACCCCTTCGAATATGCCTCCGACGACATGTTCTCCGCCGGTGAGAACAAGGCTGACGGTGTGGAGGGCAACCAGATCAACGCCTTCTGGTACAATGATGCCAGTTCCGTCATTACGGGCTCCTATCAGGCCTACTACATGATCATCACGGCCGCCAACCAGGTCATTTGCAATTTCGAGGAGAATGCCGATACGCCTGTGAAAAAGCGCTGCGTGGCCGAGGCCCGTGTCCTCCGTGCGTATATCCATCTGATCCTTGCCAGCGGCTGGTACAACCCGCCGATCGCCGACCATCTCATCGATGCCGACGAGCGTCCTGCGAATGCGAAGGACCAGAATGAGATCCTCGATTTCATCATCAAGGACTGCGACGCCGCTCTTCCTGACCTGACTGAAAAGTCCGGCCTCGGCGACAAGGACGGTGCCGTGAAGGTGACCAAGGGCTTCGCCAACGCCATCAAGGGCAAGGCGATGCTGTTCAAGGGCGACTATGCCGGTGCCAAGGCCGCTCTCAAGGCCGTCATCGATTCCAAGAAGTACGATCTCGTTCCTTCCGACAAGATGAGCACCCTGTATCATTACAGCGGCCGCGGCAACGACGAGTCCATCTTCGAGTTCAACCTGGTGTATGACGCCAGCGTCGACGGTTACTACCAGCGTGCCCAGCCGAACTTCAAGATGCTGTGGGGCTGGCGCGCTTCCCGCGTCAAGCTTCCTGATGGCGTCGGTACCGAACTTCCTTCCGACAGTCCTTGGGGCTGGTGCAATCCTTCCAAGAAGTTTGTCGACACCATCCTGGAGAACGACGGTTACGATTCCGCCCGCCGCAAGGCCTGGATCAAGAGCTATGACGAGGTCCTTTACGAGATGCCGTATAACGACGACTTCGAGAAGGATGAGGAGGGCAAGATCAAGTTCGACAATGACGGAAATGCCGTTCCCAGGTCGGGTTGGGGTCTTGCCGACAAGAAGAAGGACAATTATCGCGGTGTTACTGACCCGGCCGGCCTGTACGGCCACGTGGGTTACTTCATGTGGAAGCGCCTCTATCGTCAGGAGGACAAGACCGCCAGCGGTGAGATCCAGTGGAACCTGGTGATCATGCGTTACGCCGAAGTCCTTCTGATGTATGCCGAGGCTTGCGCCCAGACGAACGACCCTGCCGGTCTCGAAGCCTTGAACAAGGTGCAGCGTCGCGCTCAGGCCAAGCATATTTCCTCCGCCCTGACCCTCGACGAGGTGAAGAAGGAGAAGTACCTCGAGTGCTGGCTCGAAGGCAGCCGCTTCCCGGATCTGGTCCGCTGGGGTGATGCCGAGAAGGAACTGAAGAACAACGGCACTTATCTGCCGAACTTCAAGGATGCCATGTTCTCCCTCGGCGAAGCCGAACACCGCGGCTACATCGACGACAGCGATGCCGGCTGGTGCAAGGTCTCCCACCCGGAGATGGGCTTCAAGAAGGAGAAGCACAGCTACTTCCCGATTCCGTTCGACGAGAAGAAGGTCAATCCGAACATCCACGACTGGAACGCCCAGTAACAGATGTCTGACATTAATCCGGGCCGGGGTGATACCCGGCCCGGGTTCCACACACAAAACACTGCACCCATGAAGAAGCTCTTTCTTTCAATGGTTGCCGCCCTGACCGTACTGAACGCAACCGCACAAGACAAGAATTTCCATATCTTCCTCTGTTTCGGGCAGTCGAACATGGAGGGCAACGCCCGCATCGAGCCGCAGGATTCCGTCGGGGTCTCCGACAACTTCCTGAACCTGTCGGCCGTCAATTTCTCCGACAAGTCCCGCAAGATGGGCAAGTGGTACAAGGCCCTGCCGCCGCTGTGCCGCGAGAATACCGGTCTGACCCCTGTCGATTATTTCGGCCGCACCCTGCTGGAGAACCTTCCGGAGGGGCACAAGGTGGGCATCGTGCACGTCGCCATCGGCGGCATCAGCATCGACGGCTTCCTGCCGGAACGGATCGACGAGTATGCGAAGACGGCCCCGGAGTGGATGAAGCCCATGCTGGCGGCCTACGACGGCCATCCGTATGACCGGCTCGTGGCGATGGGCAAGATTGCGAAGAAGAAGGGTGTCATTTCCGGCATCCTGATGCACCAGGGCGAGACGAACACCGGCGACCCGAAGTGGCCGGCCGATGTGAAGACCGTCTATGAGAACCTCTTGAGAGACCTGAAACTCAATGCGGAGGACGTGCCGCTCCTCGTGGGTGAGGTGGTCGCGGCGGACCGCGGCGGCACCTGCGCCGCGCACAACGCCGTCATCGACACGATCGCCCGCGTGATTCCCACGGCCCATGTCATTCCGGCCGACGGCTGCCCGCAGAACTTCGATTTCCTGCACTTCACCGCGGCAGGTTACCGCGAGCTCGGCCGCCGCTACGCCGCGGAGATGCTCAAGATCTGGGGCATCCCGTACAAGCCCGCGCCGGGGGACTATCATTCCACCGCGGTCGCCTCTCCGCTCGTGAGCATGGCGGGCGCCGTGACCTTCAACCTCCAGGCTCCGAACGCCAAGGAAGTGCTGCTCTCCAGCCAGTTCCTGAAGGCGCCCGTGCCGATGGTCAAGGGCCGGAACGGCCTGTGGACGCTCACCGTCACCCCGGAAAAGCGGGACATCTATCCGTATAACTTCATCGTCGACGGCGTGTCCATCTCCGACCCGCTGAACAAGGACCTTTTCCCGAACGAGAACTTCAAGGCCTCGCTGGTGGAGATTCCGGCGGGCTTCGCCTTCCGGCGCCCCGGCGCTCCGCAGCCGCAGGCGCAGCAGGGCGTCCCGTACGGCGTCCGCGACGTCCCGCACGGCAAGATGCAGTACTGCCAGTACCGTTCTTCCGTCCTGAACGCCTGGCGTCCGCTGGTGGTCTATACGCCCGCAGGCTATGAGACTTCCGGGAAGGACTATCCCGTGTTCTACCTCATCAGCGGCACCACCGACACCGAGGAGACCTGGTTTAAGGTGGGCAAGCTGAACACCATCCTGGACAACCTCATCGCCGACGGCAAGGCCGAGCCGATGATCGTCGTGATGCCGTACGGCAACATGGGCTCGACCCCGCAGCCCGCGTCGATGGCCGCGACGAAGATGTACGAGGTCTTCGCGAAGGAAATGACCGAATGCATCATGCCGTACGTGGAGCAGGCCTTCCGCACGGTGAACGACCGCGACCACCGCGCCATCGCGGGCTTCTCCCGCGGCGGCGGCCAGTCGCTGTTCACCGCCCTGCGCCATCCCGACAAGTTCGCCTGGCTGGCCTCCTACAGCGCCTACCTCACGCCGGAGATGATGGACACCTGCTTCCCGCAGTACGGCGAGAATCCGTCCCTCATCAACGACCGGTTCAAGCTGGTCTGGTACGGCGTGGGCTCCGAAGACTTCCTGTACAAGCAGGTCGTGGAGAACCGCGAATACCTGGACAAGAAGGGCATCAAGCACGAGGACATGAACACGGATGGTGGTCATACCTGGATGAACGCCCGCGCTTACCTGAACGAAACGTTGCAAAAGTTCTTCAAATGAAAAAGATACTGACCCTTACCCTGGCGCTGGCCGCCAGCCTTGTCGCGTTTGCGCAAACACCCGCTTCCACCAACGTCCCCACCAAGGAGTATCCCTGCGTGGATGCCGAGGGACGCGCCACCTTCCAGATCGCCGCGCCTACGGCGACGGACGTGCAGGTGGACATCTGCAACAAGAAATATCCCCTCACGAAGGATGAGAAGGGCGTCTGGACCGGCACGACGGATCCGCTGGTGGTGGGCTTCCACTACTATGCGCTCCTGGTGGACGGTGTCCGCGTGAACGACCCCAACAGCGAGACCTTCTACGGCTGCAGCCAGCAGACGAGCGGCATCGAGATCCCCGAGAAGCCGGAACTGGCCGCGTACTACACCTTCAACCCGGCCGTCCCGCACGGCCAGGTGCGCGAGTGCCAGTACTGGAGCGACATCGAGAAGGCGGTCCGCACCTGCTATGTCTATACCCCGGCCGAATATGAGCAGGGCAAGAAGAAGTACCCGGTGCTGTACCTGCAGCACGGCATGGGCGAGGACGAGCGCGGCTGGCACGAGCAGGGCCACATGGCCAACATCCTGGACAACAGCATCGCCGCCGGCAAGAGCGTCCCGATGATCGTGGTGATGGACTACGGCAACTGCGGCTACGGCTTCGGCGCCAAGAAGGGGGAGAACATGCAGACTTTCGGCGCCTCCTTCTATCCCATCCTCCTCGACGAGATCATCCCGTACATCGAGAAGACCTTCCGCGTGAAGGCGGACCGCGAGAACCGCGCGATGGCCGGCCTCTCCTGGGGCGGTCACCAGACCTTCGACGTGGCCCTCACGCACCTGGACAAGTTCGCGTGGATGGGCACCTTCAGCGGCGCCATCTTCATGATGCCGGGCACCGATTTCAAGACCTTGTACGACGGCGCCTTCGCCGATGCCGCGAAGTTCAACAAGCAGGTCCATTACCTGTTCATGGGCATGGGCTCCGAGGAGAATTTCGGCGCCGACCGCTTCGTCAAGTCCCTGAACGACATCGGCATTAACGCGACATACTACGAGTCCCCGGGCACCGCCCACGAGTGGCTCACCTGGCGTCGCTGCCTGAACGAATTCATCCCCCATATCTTCAAGAAATAAGCTTCGTATGAAACGGTTCATCCTCCCCATCGCCGCCTTGCTCCTTTCCTGCGGCCTTTTCGCCCAGAACCCTGTCATCAAGGGCCTGTACTCCGCCGACCCTACCGCCCGTGTCTTCAACGGGAAAGTGTACCTTTTCCCTTCCCATGACATCATCAGCCCGGTGGAGCCCGAGCGCAGATGGTTCTGCATGGAGGACTATCACGTCTTCTCCTCCGAGGACCTCGTGAACTGGACGGACCACGGCGTGATCCTAAACCAGAAAGACGTTCCCTGGGGCAATCCTGAGGGCTATTCGATGTGGGCGCCCGACTGTGTCGAGAAGGACGGCAAGTACTATTTCTATTTCCCGAACGCCTCCAAGGTGGGCCGCGGCTTCGCGGTGGGCGTGGCCGTCGCGGACCGTCCCGAAGGGCCGTACGTCCCTGAACCGGAGCCCATCGAGGGCATCAACGGCATCGACCCCTGCGTGCTCCAGGCCTCCGACGGCAACGCTTACATCTTCTGGGGCAACGGCCGCTGCGCCAAGCTCGATCCCAGCATGAAGAAACTCGCCGACGACAACCCCAAGACGACCATGAAGTGGGGCAACCGCGAGATGGAGATGGTCGGCGTCAACTGCCTCCAGGGACTGCCCAGCCGCCAGGCGGAGGGCCCCTTCGCCTTCGAAAAGGACGGCAACTTCTACCTGACCTATCCGTACGTGAAGGAGAACACCGAGGTGCTCGCCTATGCGATGAGCAAGAGCCCGATGGGCCCCTACGAGTACAAGGGCATCATCATGGAACGTTCCCAGAACGAGTGCTGGACGAACCATCATTCCATCGTGGAGTACAAGGGCCAGTGGTACCTGTTCTATCACCACAACGACTATTCCCCGAACTTCGACAAGAACCGTTCGGTGCGCATCGACAAGATCTCCTTCCTCCCGGACGGCACCATCGAGCAGGTCACCCCGACCCTCCGCGGCGTGGGCGAGACCAAGAACCCGTTCGAGGGCTTCTACATCCATTTCGCCCGCGGAAACACCTGGGTCCGCTACGACGACATCAACTTCGGCGAGACCGCGCCGACCAAGGCCGTCTTCCGCATCCGCAGCGCCGCGCCGTCCAAGGTCTCTTTCCAGACCCGGGATGAAAAGATCGTCGGCACCTTCGACCTCCCGGCCTCCAAGGACTGGAAGGAAGTGGAGTTCCCGTTCGAGACCCCGCTCACGGGCAACCAGAACATCAAGCTCATCGTGGACGAAGGCAAGGACCTTGACGTAGACTGGATCTCCTTCAAGTAAGTGGCGATGAACAAGCTCCTGCCAGCTCTGGCCGCGGGCCTTGTCCTCGCGTCCTGCAAGCCCGCCGTTTCTCTCGGGGTAGCCATTTTCGAGAGTTTCCGGTACGAGGGCAGGGACGCCGTGTATGAGGCGCATCCGCTGCCCGCGAAGGATGCGGTGTACAACCCCATCCTGCCGGGCTGGTATTCCGATCCGAGCTTCTGCACGAACGGAGAGGGAGACTATTTCCTGGTCACGTCCACCTTCAGCTATTTCCCGGGCGTCCCGCTCTTCCACAGCCGCGACCTGGTGAACTGGAAGCAGGTCGGCCACGTCCTGGACCGCCCGTCGCAGCTGACGGGCCTCGACCGCCAGCACACGAGCGGCGGCATCTTCGCGCCGGACATCAAGTACAACCCGGCGAACCGGACGTACTACATGATCACCACGAATGTGGGCACGGGCAACTTCCTCGTGAAGACGCAGGATCCCTTCGGCGCCTGGTCGGAGCCGATCCTGCTGCCGCAGGTGCAGGGCATCGACCCGTCCCTGTTCTTCGACGACGACGGCCGGGCCTACATCGTGAACAACGACGAGGCGCCGGGCGGAAAACCCGAGTATGACGGGCACCGCACGATCCGCATCGTGGAATACGACGTGGAGAACGACTGCACGATCGGCGAGCGGAAAGTCATCGTGAACAAGGGCGTGGACCCGGCTGCGAAGCCGGTCTGGATCGAGGGACCGCACCTGTACAAGATCGACGGGAAGTATTTCCTGATGTGCGCGGAAGGCGGCACCTCGGACCAGCATTCGGAAGTGGTCTTCCGGGCCGATGCCCCGATGGGGGAATACAAGCCCTGGAACCGGAATCCCATCCTCACCCAGCGCCACCTCGCGGCGGACCGTCCGGAGCCGGTCACCTGCACCGGCCACGCGGACCTGCTGCAGACCCCGGAAGGGGAGTGGTGGGGCGTTTTCCTGGGCTGCAGGCCTGTCAAGGGCGGTTTCGAGAACCTCGGCCGCGAGACATTCCTGCTGCCCGTCCGCTGGTCGGAAGACGGATTTCCGTTCTTCCTGAAAGAGGACGAGACGGTTCCCGTCATCGTCCGCCGTCCCGGCACCCGGGTGGAGGGGAATCCGACCTTCGGCAACTTTGTCGTGGAAGATTCTTTCGACGGTGACAGGCTGGACATGGCGTGGATGACGCTCCGAGGTCCTGCGGACGGGCTCTATGCCCTGAAAGGCGGCGCGCTGGAACTGACCTGTTCCCCGGCCCGCGCCACCGGTTTCGAGACGCCGGCCCTGGTCCTGCGCCGCCTGCAGCACCACGCTTTCTCCGCTTCCACGCGGATGCGTTTCGCCCCGGAAGGGAACGAGGCGGCCGGCCTGCTCCTGTACAAGGACGAGCGGCACCAGTATTTCCTGAAAGTGTGCCTCGCAGACGGCGCGCCGGCCATCGCCCTCGAGCGGGCCGGCGAGACCCTCTCCACCAAGGCCCTTCCGGCCTCCTTCAACACCGTGGACCTGTGCATCGCCTCCGACGACGGACTCACTTTCCGATTCGGATATGCCGTGGACGGCAAGGAAATGCGCACGCTTGTCGCCGGGATCGACGCGTCTTACCTCTCTACGGCCGTCGCGGGCGGTTTCACCGGGACCACCGTGGGGCCCTATGCCGTGAAATGACGATTTTTAACTCTTTAAACTATAGCGCATGAAAAAAGTTCTTTTGACTTTGGCGGCCCTCGCCGGTTCCCTGTGCCTGTACGCGCAGAATGCCGACGAACCGGTCTACGCCGACTCCTCGACCAGCCTCGAGAAGTACATGGTCCCCGCCACCGGAGATTTCGCCACGCCCGACAAGGACGGCTTCCTGGGCCGTTGGCTGCTGCTGGACCCCATCAGCAAGCCGAACCGCAGCAACACCGTCTTTGTCGACAGCTACATCCGCGAAGCCTTCGCCGTCCCGTATTTCAAGGGACAGCTCGGTGACGTCCTCCCCAAGGACGGTTCCACGGTGAAGGTGACCGTCGAGTACCAGCCGCCCGTGGACATGTCCGCCGGCCGTCCCCGCATGCCGCAGGGCCCGGTCGTCTATGAGAAAAAGGTCAAGAAACTCCAGTGGCACGCCTTCGACAGTCAGCGCTACAACGTGAAGCTCTTCCGCTTCGCGACGAATCTCACCGAGGACCGCTACGGCGTGATTTTCTGGGCCGTGACCGTGGTGAACTGCCCGGAGGACATTCCGAATGTCCGCATGTCCGTCGGCTCCAACTCCGCGTCCATGTGGTGGCTTAACGGCGAAGAGGCCGTCATCCTGTCCGGCGACCGCCGGATGGTGGCGGACGACGTCGCCTCCGAGCGCCTCACCCTCAAGAAAGGCCGCAACGTGATCTGGGGCGCCGTCATCAACGGCCCCGGCATGAGCGACTTCTGCGTGCGCTTCATCGACGAAGCCGGCAAGCCTGTCAAGAACATCACCCTCAGCACGAAATAAGCCATGAAAAAGAATATCCTTCTCGCGGGCATTCTTGCCCTGGCCTGTGTCTCCGCAGCCGCCCAGGTGGGCGCTCCCTACATCCATGACCCGTCCACGATCCAGCTGTGCGACGGCAAGTACTACACCTTCGGCACCGGTGGCGGCGGCCTGATCTCCGCCGACGGCTGGACCTGGGAAAGCGGCGCGGTCCGTCCCGGCGGCGGCGCGGCCCCGGACGCCATCAAGATCGGTGACCGGTACCTCGTGGGCTACAGCGCTACGGGCGGCGGTCTCGGCGGCGGTCACGCCGGCCGCATCCTGACGATGTGGAACAAGACCCTGGACCCGAACTCTCCGGATTTCGCCTACTCCGAGCCCATCGAGGTGGCGCATTCGGAAATGGACGAGGACTGCGACGCCATCGACATCGGCCTCCTCATGGATCCCGACGGCCGCCTGTTCTGCACCTACGGCACCTATTTCGGCAACATCCGGATGGTCGAGCTCGATCCCAAGACGGGCGCCCGTCTCCCCGGCAACAAGGCCGTGGACGTCGCGATCGACTGCGAGGCTTCCGTGATGATCTACAATGACGGCTGGTACTACCTGCTGGGCACCCACGGCACTTGCTGCGACGGAGTGAACTCCACGTACAACATCGTGTGCGGCCGTTCCCGCAAGCCCACGGGCCCGTTCCTGGACAATGTGGGCCGCGACATGCTGCGTGGCGGCGGCAAGATGGTCGTCGCCGCCGATGAGCGCCAGTTCGGCGCCGGTCACTTCGGCCGCTACATCGAGGAGCCGGGCGTGGAGAAGATGTCCTTCCACTGGGAGGGCGACCTGGACCGCAGCGGCCGCAGCGTCCTCGCCATCCGTCCGATCCTGTGGAAGAACGGCTGGCCTGAGGCCGGCGAGCTCTTCCAGGACGGCAACTACAAGATCCTGTCCCGCCGTCGCGGCTACGCGTTGGAGCTGACTGTGGACTTCGTCCGCGCCCAGGGCGGCATGCGGATGTTCGGCTTCGGCCGCGGCCAGGACCAGCCGGTCACCAAGCTCGAGGGCCAGAAGCTCGAGGAGGTCGCTCCCGACTGGCCGGCGGGTGACATCCCTGTGCGTATCAGCGACTACATGGCTCGTCCGCACCAGAAGTGGACGATCGAGGCCGTTCCCGAGGCTGGCGGCTTCCTCGGCGGCCCGTATGTCAAGATCGTGATCGAAGGCACCAACCGGGCCCTGGCGGCCGCCGAGGGCGCGACCCTCACCACCGTCGAGGAATTCACCGGCGCGGCGAACCAGCTCTGGCGCATCGACCAGCTCATCGACGGCACCTACCGCATCATGCCCAAGGAAATCCCCGGCTGCGACCTGCCGCTCTGCCTCGTTTCCGTGGCTGACAGCACTCCCGGCCTTGCAAAATTCGACTTCGGGAACGATAATTGCAAGTGGGATCTGAAAAAGCATTGATCGATGAAAAGACTTCTTATGTCCCTTACCCTTGCCCTTGGCGCCCTCGGCCTGTTCGCGCAGCCGGCGGGCTTCGGCGGTTTCCAGATGCCCAAGGTGGACGTCCGCTGTTCCCAGAAGATCGCCGACGTGGACTATGCCGGTGACGGCCAGGTTTACCACAAGCTGGACATCTACCTCCCGAAGGTGGAGAAAGACGCCTATCCCGTGGTGGTCCATATCTACGGAAGCGCCTGGTTCTCCAACAATTCCAAGGGGATGGCGGACCTCGGCACCATCGTGAACGCCCTGCTGGACGCGGGCTACGCCGTGGTGTGCCCGAACCACCGTTCCTCGATGGACGCCAAGTTCCCGGCCCAGATCCACGACATCAAGGGCGTGATCCGCTTCGTCAAGGCCAACGCCGCGAAGTACAAGTTCGACCCGTCCTTCGTCGCCGTGTCGGGCTTCTCCTCCGGCGGCCACCTGGCTTCGCTCGCCGCCACGTCCAGCAACCAGCCCCAGCTGGAAGGCAACGTGGGCGGCAACCTGAAGTTCTCCAGCGCGGTCGACGCGGCCTGCGACTGGTCCGGTCCCGTGGACCTGAACTACATGAGCTGCGGCGCCCGGGAGGACACCTGGAACCATGGTCCCGAAGAGGCCGTGATGGGCTTCCCCTTCAAGGGAAATGAAGAGGCCTTCAGATACCTGAACGCCACGACCTACATCGGCCCGGACGACCCGCCCGTGTGCATCTTCCACGGCACGGCGGACAACGTGGTCCCCAGCTGCCAGGCCCCGCACTTCTACGGCCTGCTGCAGGACGCCCGCGTGGACAGTGAACTCCACATGGTGGAGGGCGGCGGCCACGGCATGAACATGTACACGGAAGAGACCCTCTCCGCGATGGTCGCCTTCCTGAATCGCATCCGGGCGGAAAAACTCATGCAGTGAGTTTCCTGAAAAGGCATATCGGCCCGCTGGCGGCCGGCGCGGCATTCCTCGGCGCACTGGGGTTCTTTGCACTGGCGTATCCGTATCACCTGATGCGCCGGGAGCAGATGACGCTGTTCCCCTATGACTGGGACTACATCCGGCAGACCTATGGGGGCGTCGGCTGGCTGGCGCGCTTCGTCTGCGATTTCCTGGACCAGTTCTTCCACCTGCCCCTGGTGGGGCCGTTGGTCGTGGCCCTGCTCCTGACCGCCATCGGGGTGGTCGTCTACAAGATTTTCCGGCGTTTCCTGGGGCAATGGCCCTCCCTGGCCGTGGCAGCCCTGTTCTTTACCTGGTCTTTCCTGCGGGAGACGGAGAATCTGTACATCACCCGCTATACGCTGGTCGCGCTGGGATATCTGGCCCTGGTCCTGGCCGCCCTGCAGTTCCGCCCGGCCTGGGCCAAGGCCCTCGCAGCCGTCGCTTTCCTGGCGGCCGGCTGCTGGGCGCTAGGCGCGCCTGCCAACAAGTACTACGGCAAGTGGTGGGGGACGCCCATCGTCTCCTATGACCGCATGATCGGCCTGGACACGGAAGTGGACCGGGAGAACTGGGACAAGGTCCTCAAGCTCTCGGAGAAGGACCTGTACATGACGGAGGCGAGTTTCTGCTACAACCTGGCGAATGCCATGAAAGGCCGGCTGGGAGCGGGCCTGTTCAATCATTCGCAGAACGGGGTGAGAAGCCTGTTCATCATGATTTCCCCGGACCGGTCTCCTTTCTCGGACGGTCTGGCCGGGGAGGTCTGGTTCCAGCTGGGCGACATGACGATCGCCGAGCAGAGCGCCATCATCGCCCTCCAGGCATCTCCCAAGCATAACGGCGTGCGGTATGTGCGCCGCATGGCGCGGGCATGCCTTATCTCAGGTGAGTATGCATCGGCCCAGAAGTACCTGAATCTCCTGAGCCGGACCCTGTTCTACGGAAAATGGGCGCGGAAATGGCTGGCAAGCCTGCAGGACGGGACGGCGACGGCGCAACTCACGTCCGTCCGTTCGCGGCTGGCCCGGGAGGACTTCGTCCACCGTTCCTCCCGCCCGCGGGAGGTCCTCCATGAGCTCCTGGAGGCGGACCCCTCCAACACCCTGGCCCGCGAGTACCTGCTGTGCTTCGACCTCCTGACCCTGGATCTGGAGTCCTTCCTGGCGGATTATCCGCAGGGGATGCCCGCTTCTTCCATCTATGCGGAGGCCGTCCTCATCGCGCTCAGCCTCCGGGATGAGCTGGACGAAGCGCATCTGCAGCCCTACGGCCTGGACAAGGGGGCCGTGGACCGGATGGAACGGTTCTTCCAGAACCCCGACCGGTACCGGAACACCTATTGGTATTACTATCTGAAAGCCATGCGAGATGAGTAAGCGGTTTTTCCTATTTGCGGCCCTGGCCTGTTTCCTGCTTCCCGGCTGCGGCGGGGAAGACCTCGCCGACGCCGTCGCCGGCAGCGAAGGCCCCCTGGTCATCTATCCCGATTACAAGGAGGTGACCATCCCGCCGAACATCGCGCCCTTGAACTACCGCTATGCGATGAAGGAGGTCCGGAACGCGCAGACCACCTTCACGGTGGACGGCCGTTCCGTGACCATCCGGGGCGCCGAGGTGACCTGGCCCGTCCGGAAATGGAAAACGTTCCTGGCCGATGCGGCCGGGAAGACCATCCGCGTGGAGGCTTCCGCCACGGTTCGCGGCGAGCCCGTGACCGACGCCTGGAACATCGAGGTGAGCGAGGATCCCATCGACGGATACCTGACCTACCGTCTCATCGAGCCGTCGTACCAGATGTGGAACGAGGTGTCCATCGAAGAACGCTGCCTCGAGACCTTCGACGAAATCACGATCTGCGACCACCAGCATACGGAAAACGCCTGCATGAACTGCCATGTCCATGGACAGCAGCGCGGCGACTATTCCCTGTACTACATCCGCGGACCCCGCGGGGGAGCGATCCTGAACAAGGAGGGGAACCTCCGGAAACTGACGCTGAACGCGCCCGGC
This sequence comes from uncultured Bacteroidales bacterium, assembly GCA_900316525.1. Classification (GTDB taxonomy): domain Bacteria; phylum Bacteroidota; class Bacteroidia; order Bacteroidales; family UBA932; genus Cryptobacteroides. The sequence goes on along the minus strand of ONDF01000032.1, from coordinate 16,674 downwards.
ATGCTTTCCGGCACGGTCTACGGGGAACTCCATCCCTCCGGCCGCTTCGGCGTCTTCTCCACCAACGTCATCATCCCGGGCTTCCATACGATGGCCGGGAACCGGATGGAGGTGTATGACACCGCCTCGGACCTGACGGTCGCGGACTTCGACAACAACGTGATGGTCAATGTCCCGCATGTGGCGCGGGCCGATGCCTGGGAGACCTTCCCGTGCTTCTCGGCGGACGGCTCGTCCGTGTACTACTGCGTGGCGGACACGCTCTCGCTGCCGGAGCAGATCGCGGAAGTCCGGTATTCGCTGGTGCGGGCGCCCTTCGACGGGACGTCCGGCCGGATCGGCGAGCAGGTGGACACCGTCTGGAACGGTCCGGCCCACCAGGCCTCCGCCTGCCATCCCAAGGCCTCGCCGGACGGCCGCTGGCTGCTTTTCACCGTCTCCGACTACGGAACCTTCCCGCTTTTCCACACGGAATCCACCCTGAACCTGGTGGACCTCCGGACCGGGGAAGTCCGGCCGCTGGACGAGGTGAAGGGCGACAAGTCGGACACTTACCACAGCTGGTCCTCCAACGGCCGCTGGTTCGTCTTCGCGAGCAAGCGGGGCGACGGCATGTACGGAAAGCCTTACTTCAGCCACCTGGACGAGTCCGGCCGCGCCACCAAGCCCTTCGTCCTTCCGCAAAAGTCCCCCCGCTTCTACGACAACACCTTCAAGTCCTTCAACATCCCCGACCTGGGACGCGCCTCCACGGGCATGACCGTCCGGGACGCCCGCCGGATGTTCAAGTCCCCGAGCGAAAGCTTCGCCCAGGCGGATATGGGCAAGTAGCTGGGCTACAGCGACTTAACGCAAGAGAGGTGCACCGCGCGGTGCACCTCTCGTCATGTAAGTCGCTCAGAATCTTACTCTTGGCTGCGGCGCCAGGCGAAGTATTCGTCCAGGACCTTGAGGGCCGGTTCGGAGGGGACGGGGGCGGCGTGGCAGCCGGCGCCCGTGAGGACCATCGTCTGCGGGGCGCTGTTCACGAAGCGCGGCCACTCCGGCAGGCCGGGGCCGTTCGGGTCGCCGGTCTTGGCGAAGTTGGTCCAGTAGTCCATCATCCAGCCGGAAAGGTCCATGTCAGTGGGCTGCACCTC
>ONDF01000032.1:0-15518 GCA_900316525.1 uncultured Bacteroidales bacterium | reverse complement strand
TCGAAGTAGTAGAGCCAGACGCGGCCCTTGCCCGTCTGCTCCTGCAGGCGCGCCCAGGCCCAGGTCTGCCAGCCGAAGGCGGCGTCGCGGGTGAGGTCGCGGGCGGTCTTGCCCACCTTGCCGTCGGCCTCCACCGGATACGCGGCGAGGAGGGCGTCGGCGTAGTCTTCGTAGCGGGCGCGCACCTGGTCTTCGTGGCTGCCGCCGCCGAAGGAGAAGCCGAAGCTCAGGCCTTCGTCGGAGTTGTAGCCGATGAGGACGTCGACATCGTTGTACTTTCCGGCCTCGTACAGCTTGTACTGGTCGTCCGGGATCACGTAGCCGTCGGTGACGGGCCAGCCGCCGGAGCCGCCGAAGCCGCCCATCACGGACTTGACATCGGCCGCGCGCAGCTGCTCCAGCGTATAATCGTCGCCGAAAGCGCCGCGGGCCCAGGCCGCATTGGCCTGCTCGGCCACGGCAAGCGTCTGCATGTTCTCGCCGGGATAGGACTGCGGGGTGGTGGGGCCGAAGGAGCCGCCACTCTGGGAGATGGCCCGCTGGAAGAGGCCCTTCGCCAGCGGCGAGGCGCACAGCATGCTCACGGAGATGCCGCCGGCGGATTCGCCGAAGATGGTCACGTTGTCCGGGTCGCCGCCGAACTTGGCGATATTGTCCTTCACCCACTGGAGGCCGGCGATCTGGTCCAGCAGGCCGTAGTTGCCACTCACGCCGGCGGGATTCTCCGCCGACAGTTCGGGCAGGGACAGGAAGCCCAGCTTGCCCACGCGGTAGGCGACGCTTACGAGGATCACGCCTTTGCGGGCCAGCAAAGCTCCGTCATAATAGGACGTGGCGCCGCCCGCGAAGCCGCCGCCATAGATCCAGACCATCACGGGGAGCTTTTCCTTCGGGCTCTTGGCCGGGGTCCATACGTTCAGGTACAGGCAGTCCTCGCTGCACCCTTCGCCGTTGCCCTGCATCGGGTTGGGCGCGAAAGTCTGGCATTCCTTGACGCCGTCCCACGCCACGACGGGCTGCGGCGCCTTCCAGCGCAGCTCGCCCACGGGCGGGGCGGCGAACGGGATGCCCTTGTACACGCACATGTCATCCAGGACCAGACCCTGGATGGTGCCGCCGGTCACTTTCACCTGGCCGGGGACGCTGGCGCACGCCCACAGGCCGAGCGTGGCCGCAAGCAGCAGAACAATCTTTTTCATAGTCTATTTGAATAACAGTTGCACGAATTCATGCAGGGACTTGCGCCAGGGCTGCCATTCGTGGCCGCCGGGCCAGGCCGTGAAATGGACCTTCGCGCCCGCGGCCTTCAGCGCCTCGGCCGCCTTGCGGGTGTGCTCGATGCGGGGATCGCCCAGGCCGCAGGACATATAGAACACGTCGTGGGCGGCGTTGAAGGCGGCCGGATCGGCCAGGAGTTCCGGCAGCTGGCTCTCCACGGAGAACGGCGCATAGGCGCCCGGGCCCACGCCGCCGAACATCCCGGAGGAGAAAATGCCGATGGAGGAGAACACCTCCGGATGTTTCAGGCCGATGGACCAGGACTGCCCGCCGCCGAACGACAGGCCGGCCATGGCGCGGTGCTTCGGGTCGGTGAGGGTCCGGTAGCGGCTGTCCACCATCGGGATGGTCTCTTCCAGGAGGATCTTCGCGAAATCGCCCGCCTGCCCGTAGTCCATCACGACGAGCATCGGCTCGCACTTGCCCTCGGCGAGGAGGTTGTCCAGGATGATGTCCGTCTTGCCCTGGAAGGTCCATCCGGTCTCGTCCTCGCCGCCGCCGTGCTGCAGGTACAGCACCGGGTAGCGCTTTCGGGGATTGCTGGCATACTCGGCCGGGACATACACCCAGGCGGTGCGCCAGGCCTTCAGGGACGGGGACCAGTAGCGCTCCAGGCGCACGTCGCCCCGCGGCACGTCCTTGTCCAGGTAGAAATCGACGCCCGCCTCGGGAATGTCGATGGCGCTGGCGTCCGTCCCGGTGCCGAAATAGTGCTTGCTGGCCGGATCGCTCGCGCGGAAACCGTCAATGACCAGGAAATAGTAGTGGAAACCGGGCTCCAGCGGGTCCGTCGTGACCCGCCAGGGGCCTTCGCCCTCGCGGACCATCGGATACACCTTGCCGCAGATGTCCACGCCCACCTCGTGGGCCTGCGGGGCCGTCACCTGGAAGGAGACGCTGAGGTCGTCGTTGATTTTCGGGGCGCCCCGCCGGGCCGGCTGGGCGGACAGCGCCGCGGCGCACAGCAGCAGCGCGAGAACAAGAAATGAACGCTTCATATCCTTTGTTTTTGTCTTATTTCCACATCCGCCACCAGTCCCAGCGGAAACCGCCTTCCTTGAACACGAAATAGACGTCGTGCACGCCCGAGGCGCCCTGCAGGCGGCAGACGGCCTCGCGGAAGCCGGCCTTGCCGGGCTTCGCGACCAGCGTGCCGGCGAGCGGGCCGTCGACGGCGTCCAGGCGCACTTCCATCGTCGCTGGACCTTCTACGCAGACCATGAACTTGCCGGCGCCCTTGCCGAAATCGACGCCCTTCACGAGCAGGTGCTCGCCTGCGTCGATGTCCCGCAGGACGATGCCGCGGCCTTCCACGACGTCCGTCTTGAGGCCGTAGCCCCAGGCCATCGTCTCGGCTTCCACCTTGCGGAACGGGTCGAAGGTGCCGACCTGCTCCACGACGTTGTCCAGCCAGTAGGGGACTTTCCGGATGGAGCCGTCGGGCTCATAGTACATGGGCGCGACGGAAACGCTCCGCTGCTCCGCGTGCTTGAAGGTTTCCAGGTGATGCAGGTCGTAGTTGAGGCCGAACACATAGGACTGGCCCTTGAACTCGATGATGCCGGGATGGTTGCCCCGGGTGCGCCAGGTGCGGTCCATGATCGCGCCCATGGACTTCCACGGCCCGACGGGGGAGTCGCTCATCGCGTACCCGATGCCCTCCGGGCAGCAGGTGGACGCGAACGCGAGGTAGTACTTCCCGTTGTGCTTGTAGAACCAGGGCCCTTCCTGGTATGTGTCGATGGGATAGTCGATCCGGTGGATCTCGCCATCGACGGAGACCATGTCTTCGTTCAGCCGGCACCAGTACACGTGCGGGTTGCCCCAGTACATGTAGGCCTGGCCGTCGTCATCGACAAAGACGGACGGGTCGATGTCCTCCCAGTGCTCCTTCTGCCATACGAGCGGCTTCCCGATCGGGTCCTTGAAGGGGCCGAAGGGCGAATCCGCGACCAGCACGCCGATACCGTGCCCGTGGATGGGGCAGTACATGTAGAACTTCCCGTTCCGTTCCACGACGCATTCGGCCCAGGCGCCGTTCTTGCCGTCGTACCAGTCGAAGCTGTCCAGCGAGGCCACGGCCCCGTGGTCCGTCCAGTTGACCATGTCGGTGGAGGTATACAGGAGCCAGTCGAACATCTGGAAGCCCTTCGCTCCGTCCTCGTCGTGCGTGGTGTACAGGTACACGGTGCCGTCGTAGACCATCGGCGCCGGGTCGGCCGTGAATTTGGTCTGGATGATGGGCATGTTCAGGTGGTGGTTGAACACCCACCAGTCCAGGTCGAAGAGCTCCTCGTCGCCGCCGCGGAACATCAGGTACAGGTCGTGCACGCCCTTTGCGCGCGGGGAGACGGAGGCCTTGACCAGCATGTTCTCGCCATTGACGGGAACGGAGGCGACGGGGCGGCCGCCCAGCTCGTCCAGGTAGAAGTCCACGGTGCCGGGATTCTTGAAGTTCAGCATCTCGAGCGACACCAGGACAGCGGGCTCGTCGCCGAAATCGACATTCCGGACCTTGAGCCAGTCGCCGTTGTGGACGGAGGTCACCCAGTGGCGGGTGCCGGCGGTGCGGTCCGTCTTGAGCCCATAGGAGGCGGCCATCGTCTCGGCCTGGGTCATCACATAAGGATTCAGGGTCTGGAGGGGCTCCACGCCCTTTTCCGTGAAGGGGATGAAGGGGATGGAACCGTCGGCCCCGAAGGTGAATTCCTCCACGCAGGTGGACCGGCGGAAGCCGCCGCCGTTGGGCAGCTTGCCGTTGTGGTAGAACATATAGTCGTGCCCGCGGAAGGTGATGTTGCCGCCGTGGATGGTGAAGCTGTTCTCCGCCTCGTCCATGATCCGGCCGCGGTAGGTCCAGGGCCCGTGGATGGACTTCGCCGTGGAATAGGCCATGTGCTCCGGCACGCCGCCGGCGGGATACGACAGATAGTAGGTGTCGCCCCGCTTCGTGAGCCAGGGGCCTTCCTCGTAGCCCACCATCATCTTTTCCTTGCCGCCGTCGGACCAGTCGGGTTTCATCGACTCGGGCCCGAAGCAGGCGGGGTCGTGGAAGCCGGGAACCTCCTTCCAGCCGTCCGGGAAGGAGACCATGTCATCTCCCAGGCGGCCGTACCAGCAGCCCTTGTTGCCCCAGAAAAGCCAGGGCGTGCCGTCATCGTCGATGAAGACGGTCGGGTCGATGAACGAGAAGCCGGTCGCGAGCGGGCCGCCGATGGCGTCGGTGTAGGGCCCCTCGGGCCGGTCCGCGACCGCCACGGCGAGGGCGTCCGCCCGGGTGGCGGCCTCGGTCAGGCACACGTACCAGTACCATTTCCCGTTCCGTTCCACGGCCTGCGAAGCCCAGGCGCGGTCGCCCTGGAAGGCCCACGGGAACGTGGCCGTGGACACGGGCGCGCCGAGGTAGGTCCAGTTCACCATGTCCTCCGTGCTGTACAACAGCCAGTCCTTCATCTTGAAGTACACGGCGTCGTCCTCGTCGTGGTCCACGAACAGGTACACCTTGTCCCCGTGCACATAGGGCGCCGGGTCGGGCGTGAAGGAGGTGCCGATGATGGGATTTTGCGCCAAAAGGGGCAGGAAGGCGATGATAGCCAGGGAGAAAGAGAGGATCCGCTTCATGCTATTGGTTATTTTTACAAATATAGCAAATTTAATTGTTATTTGGTAGGCGTCCCGGTCAAGTCTTTGGCATTCAGTGGATTATGGAAAACTCCCTGGTGCAGATGTACCAGGGAGTTTCTTGTAAACGATTGATATGTAGTATGTTAAGTAGCGTGCGGAAGCTAGTAGGTCCATTGGTGGAACCAGTCGAAGTCCGCGATGCCGCCCTCTCCGAGGGTGTTGAAGTGGTATAGGGCGCTCCGGTAGCCGGTGAAGTAGTCCAGCGTGAAGCGCATGGGAAGCTTGTAGTCGGCGGCGATCCATTCCTTTCCGTCGGTGGACCAGCTGAAGATGGCGGTGTCGGCCTCCTCGCCTTCCTCCTGCGGGGTGAAGACGTAGTTGATGCGCATCCACAGGCCGTCGCCCACCAGCGGGATGACGGCGAGGTCTTCGTCGATGATCTCGAAGACCCGCCTTCCGTCCGCGCCGCGGGAGAAGGAGCGGCCGTTCCGGTGCACGACGATGAACCGCTTGCCGTCCGCATCGACGCGCACGCCGACTCGGGCGTTGCCGCTCTGGAACGCGGCGAGACCCGCCTCGTCGCCGGGCTTCATCCCGGAGGCGTCCAGGTAAGCCTCGCTGATGCAGCGGGGGCCGACGGTGCGCTGGGTGAGCGTGCCGCGGGCGTCGGCGAGGCCGGTGGCCTGCGCGGCGCGCAGCCGCAGCCAGCCCGGCCGCTCGGTGAGCGACCAGCCCTCCGGCGCCTTGTGGTTCCACTGCCAGACGAGGGCGAGCTTGTCGCCGTCGAACTCGTCATTGTCCCACACGTAGTCACGGCCTTCCGCCGGCAGGTTCACGGTCACTTCCTCCAGCGGAACGCCGTTCTCGCCCATCATCGGCCAGCCGTCCACCCAGGTGACGGGCTGGAGGCAGGGGATGCGGCCGACGGCGCCGTGGTCCTGGAACTGGACGGCGTACCAGTCGCCGTGCTGCGTCTCGACGATCGGGCCCTGCGCGATGCCGTCGCCGCGGCCGCCCAGGGTGCCCTGCAGGACGACCTTGGACTCGTACGGCCCATGGATGTCCTTGCTGCGCCAGACGGTGGCCGTGCGGGGCTTGTCCCGCGGCCAGTCGATCTCCAGCACGTAATAGTAGTCGCCGATGTGGTAGAAGTGCGCGCCTTCCGCCCGGAGGTTCCAGCCCTCGCGCGGGGATTCGATGAGGAGCTCGGCTTCCGCGCCGGCCTTGACGGCGCTGCCGTCCGGCTCGAGTTCCACGAGGTTCAGGTTGCCGTTGCCCCAGACCACCCAGAGGCGGCCTTCGTCGAACAGCAGGGAGGCGTCGTGCATGAAGTACCCCTCGATCACGTTCCGTTCCCACGGACCGTTCACGATGTCCTTCGTGCGGTACATGTATGTCTTCTGCTGGTCGTTCGCGACGAACAGGGCGTAGTAGGTGCCGTCGTGGTACCGGAGCGTCGTCGCCCATTGGCCTTTGCCGTAGGCGTTCTTGCCGTCCCGGAGGTTGTAGATGTCATCGTCCTCGATGACGTCGTAGATGTAGTTCACAATCTCCCAGTGCACGAGGTCGCGGGAGTGCATGATGGGCGCGCCCGGGCAGAAGTACATCGTGGTGGAGACCATGTAGTAGTCTTCCCCCACGCGGATGATGTCCGGGTCGGGAATGTCCGTGTAGGTCAGCGGATTCACGGCCACCTGTTCCTTCGGTGACGCCGTACAGCCTGCCGCGAGGACGAGGCAGGCTGCAAGTAGTAAGAGACTGTGTTTCATTGTATTACTGGATTTCAAGAACGACGACGGAGGCGGCGGGCAGGGTGAGTTTCACGCCCTTTCCGGTGGCTTTCGCGCCGGTGAACGCCACGGGGGCGACGGCCGGCGCCTTGCCGAACTCGTTGTACGCGTTGATCTTGTCGGCTTTCAGGATCTCGCCGGTGACGGTCTTCGGCTTCAGGGAGTCGAAGGCGAGCTCCACGGTGACGGGCTTGTCCAGGTACGGGTTCGCGAGGGAGACATGCAGCTTGCCGGCGGCGTCGCGGGAGACGCAGGCGCTGAAGTCGTCCATGATCCGGCCCTCGGCGGAGACGATGTTGCCAGTCTTGTAGTCCGAGGGGACATACGTCGCGTTCTGATGGACATTGAACATCCGGAAGACGTGGTAGGTCGGGGTGAGGACCATCTTCTCGCCGTCGGTGAGGACCATGGCCTGCAGGACGTTCACGATCTGGGCGATGTTCGCCATCTTCAGGCGGTCGGTGTGCTTCTGGAAGATGTTGAGGTTCAGGGCCGCGACCATCGCATCCCGCATCGTGTTCTGCTGGAACAGCCAGCCGGGGTTGGTGCCGGGCTCCACGTCGAACCAGGTGCCCCACTCGTCCAGGATGAGGGCGACCTTCTTGTCCGGGTCGTACGCGTCCATGATGGCGAAGTGGTTCTTCAGGACTTCCTCGATCTCGCAGGTCTTCGCGAGGACGTTGTAGTACTCGTCGGTGGTGAACTGCGTCGCGGAGCCCTTGCTGCCCGTCCAGCCCTTGCAGGTGTAGTAGTGCAGGGACAGGGCGTCCATCTTGGTGCGGGCGTTCTGCATCATCACCTTCGTCCAGTTGTAGTCGTAGTCGGAAGCGCCGCAGGCCACCTTGTACAGGCGGTTGCCGCTGTAGTTGCGGGCGTAGAGGGCGTAGCGCTTGTACACGTCGGAGTAGTAGTCCGCGGTCATGTCGCCGCCGCAGCCCCAGCTTTCGTTGCCGACGCCGAGGTACTTGACCTTCCAGGGCTCCTTGCGGCCGTTCTTGGCGCGGAGCTCGGCCATCGAGCCTTCCTTGGCGGTCATGTATTCGACCCACTTGGCCAGCTCCTCGACGGTGCCGGAACCCACGTTGCCGCTGATGTAGGGCTCGATGCCCAGCATCTCGCAGAGGTTCAGGAACTCGTGGGTGCCGAAGGAGTTGTCCTCCACCGTGCTGCCCCAGTTGTTGTTCACGAGCTTCTTGCGGTTCTCCTGCGGGCCGATGCCGTCCATCCAGTGGTACTCGTCGCCGAAGCAGCCGCCCGGCCAGCGGAGCACGGGGACTTTCAGGGCCTTGAAGGCCTCCAGCACGTCCGTGCGGTAACCGTCCACGTTCGGGATGGAGGAATCCTTGCCCACCCAGATGCCCTCGTAGATGCACTTCCCGAGGTGCTCGGAGAACTGGCCGTAGATTTCGGCCGGGATGACCGGCTGGTCCTTCGCCGTCTCGTGGACGGAAACCTTGACCTGCGCGCCGGCGGTCAGAACGGCGGCCAGCGCCGCGATGAGGGTCAGAGTCTTCTTTATCATAATTATTATCAAGTTATTAGTCTCAATACACAAAAATAGGTGATTTCTCGCGTATCGGGTGTGAAAAATGGTTCATTTGCTATGAAGAACAAACCATTTCTCCCTGGAAAGGTCATTTGACCTTCTTTCCCCACCAGGTGGCGTCCAGGGACTTCTCCGTTCCGGCATACACGAGGGTCGCCTGGCGCGGGGAGGCTTCCCAGTCCGCCTCGCGGGCGACGACCACGACGACTTTCGGGCCCGAGGTGGGCGCAAGGGTCAGGTACTGAGAACTTTCGTCATAGGTCCAGGTGCCGGTGAGCGCACCGCTCATCTGGCCGCCGGAAGCGAGCGTCAGCGTCTGGGCGGTGTCCATCACGCCCTGCTGGTACGTGAGGTTGATGTGCTCCCAGGTGCCGGCGATCTCCGCGGAGGTCACCTTGGTGTTGTCCAGGCCGGCGTAGCGCTCCGGAAGGGCGATCGGCCACAGGTCGTTGAGGCTGTCGGCGGAGGAAGGGCACCAGACGATGCGGCGGATGTGGCCCATCATCAAGGCGTTGGAACTGTCGTTGCCGTTCACGCCGGCCGGGAGGCGGCCCTGCGAGGCGTAGAACCAGTCCCCGGTGCCGTCCTGCTGGAAGATGCCGCAGTGGGAGATGCCCACCCAGCCGTCGCCTTGCGAGAACTTGTACGGATGGGTCACGATGGGGTAGGCCACGCCGCCGGCGGTGATGTCGGTCCCCTTGATGTCCACGTACGGGCCTTCGATCTTGGAACTGCGGGCCACGCGGGTGTTGTAAGGGACATCCAGGCCGTCATAGGCCATGAACAGGTAGTAGTAGCCGTTGTTGTAGATGATCTCCGGAGCCTCGCTGCCCTGCCAGTGCGACCAGGTGCCGGTCTGGACACGGGTGGCGATGCGGACGCCGTAGCGGGACTGGAGGTCGGCGACGTCGCCGTTGGCCCACGGATTGCCGAGGGTATTCACGGGCTTGCCGGTCGCGGGATTGATCTCCAGGAGCGCGAAGCCGCTGTGCCAGGAGCCGTAGATGAGCCAGTGCTTGCCGTCGGGGGCGACGATGTAGGTCGGGTCGATGGCGTTGTAGTAGAAGTAGGCGTTGCCGTAGTCGCCGCCGGCGCTGGCGCGGCCCCAGTCACCTGCGGCCTTGGCCGTGGAGGAGCACACGACGAAGCCCTTGTCCTCCCAGGCTTCCGGGTTGGACGGGTCGGTGGTCTCGGCCATGCCGATGAAGGCGCGCTCGGTCCAGCTGCCGTCGAAATTGGTGCCGCCGGTCTTGATCATGTTGTCCACCACGATGCTGTAGTACATCCGGAGCTTGCCGTCCACCACGCGGATGACCGGCGCCCAGTACCCGTACACGGGGTTCTCGATGGCGGGCAGGTCCATCCGGCCGCGGATGTTGTTCAAGGAGTCCTTCACCCACGCCGGAGCGGTGCTCATCGGCCCGTAGATATGGGTCCAGTTCACGAGGTCCTTGGAGCGCTTGCCCTGGTACTGGCGGCCGATGGTGGCCTTGTCGTGCTCGTTTCCGTACGAAGCGGAAGTGCCGAACATATAGTAGTAACCGTCATAGTAGGCGACGGAGGGGTCGTGGACGTTGGCCAGGTTCCAGTTCGGGTGGAAATCCCAGTTGGCGATGGGGGAGTAGTCGTCGGCGTACGTCGGGATGCCGTTCTCCACGGCGCCTTCGTAGTCTTCCTTGGTCATGATGCCCACGCCGTTGTCCTTGGTGCAGGAGGCGGCAGCCAGGAGGCCGCAGAGGGCCGCTGCAAGATAGATTCTGTTTTTCATGATCCTTCTTCGTTTCTTAGTTCAGGGACGTCACCGGCCGGATGGGCCAGGAAGGCGTGTTGGACGTGTTGGTATTGGCGGAATTCCCGTGCAGTTTCGGGTTCTCGTTGAGCGTGCCCTGGAAGATCGGGAAATACTCGTGGCCCTCGCGGAAATAGGAGGTGTAGGAGTCGTCGGTGCAGGGAATGCCGGAGCCGGCGTTCTTGGCGGCGAGGTTCTCGGTCGTGACGGGCACGGGATTGTTCTTGTCGTACTTCTCGAACAGGTAGCGGCTGTGCTCGGCGATCTGGTGCAGGCGGTCGGTGTTGTAGAAGAAGCCCCAGCGGATGAGGTCGATGCCGCGGCCGTTCTCCAGGCCGAACTCCTTCGGACGCTCGACGTTGGCGATCTGCTCGAAGAGCTTGTTGGCGTTGCCGGCGTAGGCGGAGAGCTGCAGCGGGGCGAGGGCGGAGCGGGTGCGGACCGCATTGATCCAGTCGATGGCCTGCTGGGTGGGGCCGCTCACCTCGTTCTCGCACTCGGCGGCGCGGAGGAGGACGTCGGCATAGCGCATCAGGCGGATGTTGATGCCGCAGTGCAGGCCGGTGACGACGCTGCCGTACAGGCCGGTGCGGGCGTTGGTCCATTTGGCCACGGGGATGCCGCCGTTGTCATTGTTGGTGCGGAGAATCCCCTTGTTGGCGTCGGTGATGACCACCTGGTACGCCTCGTTCTTGCGCGGGTCGCCGTTCGGGTAAGCGGCCGTCGCCACGCCCGTGTAGGTGTTGTACTCGGCTTCGTAGGAGAGGACCGTCCAGTACAGGCGGGGATCCAGGCGGCCGTCGGTGCAGCGCTCGGCCTTGTACAGGTTGTAGAGCCAGTTGCTCACCGCGACGTCGCTCCAGCCGCCGAAGTTGCCGGGACCGAAGTTGGCCTCGAGGGCGTGGCCCTGCGTGGCGTTGGAAGAGATGTTCACCGGGGTCCATTCCTCGTCGGCGCCGCCGGTGCCGTAGTCCATGAACTGGACCTCGAACAGGCTCTCGACGTTGTTCTCGTCGGCGGTGCCTTCGCGGAAGTTGGCGCCGTAGTCGGCGACCAGCTCATAGTGGCCGTAGCGCTCGCTGCCGCCGTCGGCGGAATTCAGGAGGTCCTTCAGGACGGCGAGGGCGTCGCTGTACTTGTGGCGGAACATCAGCACGCGGGCGTAGTAGCCGGCGGCGGCGCCGCAAGTGGCGCGTCCCTTGGCCCACTCACCGCCGATGTCGCGCTTGGGCAGGAGGGTCATCGCCTCGGTGAGGTCCTTCTCCACCTGGTCCAGGATCTCGTCCTGGGGCACGTTCTCGGAGTAGATGGTCTCCAGGGAACCGTACTGCGCGTAGTCCGTGAACAGCGGAACGGTCTGGTAATAGGTGGCCAGCGTGTAGTAGGCGAGGGCGCGGAGGAACAGCGCCTCGCCGCGCATCCGCTTGTAGCTTTCCTTGAGGTTCTCCTCCTCGCCGGTGATCTTGGAGAGGACGAAGTTGCAGCGGTTCACCACGTGGAAGCAGTCGCGCCAGATCCACTGGTCGGTGACGTCGATGGTGCCCGGGGAATTCAGGTGGTCGGCCGGGAGGTACCAGGCGTTCTGGGGGTTCCAGGCCTCGTCGCCGCGGACGACGTCGTGCATATAGCCCACGCGGGCGAAGGTGCCCTCCAGGCGGATGCGGTTGTAGCAGGCGATCACGGCCTCCTGGAGGTCGGACTCGGTATTGCCGAAGTCGTAGGTGGTCTGGTTGTTCACGTTCTTCACGGCCAGCTGCTTGTCACAGGAAGCGAAAGCGGCGAGGACGGCGAGGGAAGCCAGGATGTACGATATCTTTTTCATAATCTCAAGCATTTAGAAGGACAGGTTCACGCCCAGCATGAAGGTGACCGGGGCCGGATACGAGCAGTAGTTGAAGCCCGGGGTGAAGACGCCGCCGGCGAAGTCGATGTTGTAGCCGCGGTAGGCGGTGAGGGTGTAGAGGTTCTGGCCCGACAGATAGACGCGGGCGCTGGAAAGGAACGCGTCCTCGAACCACTTCGAAGGGAAGTTGTAGCCGAGTTCGACGTTCGCGATCTTCCAGTAGGCGCCGTTCTGCAGGAACCGGGAGCTGAAGAAGTCGTTGTTCACGGTGCCGTCGGCGCTGTTCGCCACGCGCGGCACGGTGGTGTTCGGGTTCTCCGGCGTCCAGGCGTTCACGAGGTCCACGCTCTTGTTGTTGATGCCGTAGGAGCTGTGCAGGGCCTGGTCCACATAGTCCACGAGCTTGTGGCCCGCGGCGCCGTAGGTGGACAGGGTGAGGTCGATGTTCTTGTACTCGAAGCGGGCGCTCAGGCCGAAGGTGACCTTGGGCATGCCGCTGCCGAGGAAGGTGCGGTCGTCGGCCGTGATCTGGCCGTCGTTGTTGAGGTCGCGGTAGGCCACGTCGCCGGGGTGGGCGCCGTTCTGGATCACGAAGTCGCCGTTCTCGTTGATGTGGTGGTCGATCTCGTACTGGTTCTGGAAGATGCCCTCGTAAACATAGCCGTAGAAACGGCCTACTTCCTCACCCACGACGGTGCGGCACATCGCATCGTCCCGGGAGACGGTGCCCATGCCCAGGGAGGTCACGACGTTCTTCGGGAACGTGACGTTGCCGGAGAGGTCGTACTTGAATTCGCGGCTGTAGTTGCGGTAGCTGGCGCTGAGCTCGACACCGGAGTTCACCATCGTGGCGGCGTTCATCGTCACGCTGCCGTTGGTGGCGCCGGCCTCGGCCGGAACCGGGACGGAGTACAGCAGGTCCTCGGAGACGTTGCGGTAGTAGTCCGCGTTGAACTCGAAGGCGCCGCCGAACATGGAGAAGTCCATACCGATATCCAGGGACTTCTTCTTCTCCCAGCGGATGAACTCGTTCACGTAGTTGGAGATGGCCGAGCCGGTGACCTTCTGGCCGCCGAAGCTGTAGGTGTAGTTGCCGCGGGCCATCGTGTCCATGAAGGCGTAGTCGCCGATGTTCTCGTTACCCAGGATACCGTAGCTCGCACGGAATTTCAGGAGGCTCACCAGCTGGGGATCCACGGCGAAGAAGGGCTCCTTGTCCACTCTCCAACCCACGGAGAAGGACGGGAACCAGTCGTAGCGGTTCACGCTCAGGCGGGAGGAACCGTCGCGGCGGACGGTGGCCTGGAACAGGTAGCGGCTGTCGTAGTCGTAATTGATACGGCCGATGAGGGAGGCCAGCACGTGCTCGCTCTCGTAGGAGCTGGCGTCGCGGTCGGTGGCGTTGCCCACCTGGAGGTAGTACGGCTCCGGCATGTTGTTGCCCCAGCCGGCGAGGGTGTGGTACCGCTCCCGCTGGAAGGTCATGCCCACCACGGTGTTCAGGTGGTGGTTGCCCATCTTGCCGTCATAGGTCAGGTAGTTCTCCACCAGGAAGTCGGAGTAGTTGTTGTAGTTCTCGCTCAGGCGCTCGTTGCTCTTGGCCAGGTAGTTGGCGTTCGAGAGGATGAAGGCCGGCAGGAAGGTGAAGCCCTTCACGAAGGAACGGCTGTAGGAGAGGTTCAGGTTGTAGTCCAGCTTGTGGTTGTCGCTCTTCACGCCCACCATGCCCAGCAGGTCCACCGTGGCGGAACCGGTGGCGACCACGCGGTCCACCGTGGACTTGCGCTGGATGAGGGTGTTGTACAGCAGCGGGTTGGCGATACGGATGTCGCCGTGGACGGCGTCATAGTAGGTGCCGAACCCGTAGGCGTCGTAAGTGTAGTCGGAAGCGGCGCCCACGACTCGGTCCAGGAACCACGTGCTCGCGTCATAGGCCTTGATGGTCGGCGGCATGAACAGGGTCGTCGCCATGATCGGGTACTGGGTGCCGTACAGGCCCTGGACGTACTCGTTGGCGTTGGAGGAGGACATGTTATCCTGGTCAGAGTGGGAATAGACGATACCGGTGCGGAGCTTGACGAACTTCACGTCCATCGTGTTGTTCACGCGGGCGGTGAAGCGGTCGAAGTTCGGGCCCGCGCCCACGAGGGTGCCCTTCTGGCTGAAGTAGTCGAGGCCCACGTTGAAGGTGCTGTTCTCGCCGCCGCCGGAGAGGTTCACGTTGTGGTTCTGGCGGATGCCCGTCTTGAACATCTCCTTGAACCAGTCGGTGTTGTTGGTGGCGGGATCGAGGTAGCTCTCGGAGCCCTTCACGTAGCCGGCGGGAACCTTGTCGCCGAGGCCGTTGTTCTCGTAGGACATCCGGATGTAGTCGCCGTACTGGGCGGCGTCCATCACGTCGTACACACCCTTGCGGATCTGGTCCACGCCCGCGTAGCCGCGGTATTCCACGCGGATGGGCTGGTTCTTCTTGCCGTTCTTGGTGGTGATGATCACGACGCCGTTCGCCGCGCGAGAACCGTAGATGGCGGCTGCGGAAGCGTCCTTGAGGACCTGGATGGTCTCGATGTCGTTCGGGGAGAAGTCGCGGATGGTCGTGCCCATCGGCACACCGTCGATCACGTACAGCGGGCTGGTGTCGCCGAAGGAGCCGATACCGCGGATGCGGACGGCCGGGTCGGCGCCCGGCTGGCCGTCGGACGTGATCTGCACGCCGGCGACCTTGCCCTCCAGCATCGAGGAGATGTTGGAGTGGGAGACCTTCTTCATCTCGTCGGCGTCGACGATGGCGACCGAACCGGTCAGGTCCACCTTCTTCTGGGAGCCGTAACCCACGACGACCACCTGGTCCAGGAGCGTGGTCTCGGTCTTCATCGTGATGGTCCCGAGGTTGCCGTTCGGGCCGACGGTGATCTCCACCGTCTGGAAGCCCACGGAGATGAACTGGAGGACGGAGCCTTCCGGCACCGTGAGGACGAAGTTGCCGTCCAGGTCGGCCGTGGTGCCGGTCGTGGTGTCCTTCACCACGATGCCGGCGCCCAGCAGGGGTTCGCCGAGCTCGTCCACGACGGTGCCCGTGACGGTCACGTTGTTCTGCGCGAAGGCTGCATAGCCGCCGTCCCTGCCGCTGAAAGCGGCCGGAGCGAGGGCCAGGATGGCGCAAAGGAATATCGTATTAAACAGGTTTTTCATATCGGAAGGCGGTTATCAGTCGAAATCAAGGTAGGAGGCTTCGGTGACGAAGGCGAACTGCACGTCGGCGCTGTCCACCGTGATGTTGTCATAGTACTGGAAGTGGGTTTCGCCGTTGGCGTAGACCACGTAGTAGCGGACGGAGGCCTTGCCGTTGCCGCTGTTGGCGACGGTCACCGTGACGTGGGAGCCTTCGATGTTGGCGGCGAAGCCGTCCCATGTCCAGTTGCTGGCGAGGTTCCAGCCCAGTTCGGCGAGCCCCTCGTTGGTGTTGGTCGCGTACAGCCAGCCGAAGTGGTCCATCCGGACGACACCGTACTCGGTTCCATTCGCCTTGCGGACGATGGTGCAGGGGCTCTGGTGGTTCAGCTGCGCGAGCGAATGGACCTCCATGCCGACGCTCAGGCTTTCGCCGGCGGCGACGGTCCAGTCCTTGGAGAAGGTGCTCCACCAGGC
>ONDF01000020.1 GCA_900316525.1 uncultured Bacteroidales bacterium | reverse complement strand
GCAGTCCCAACGGTGAGGTGTCCGAGTGGTTGAAGGAGCCTGCCTCGAAAACAGGTGTACGTTTGCGCGTACCGGGGGTTCGAATCCCTTCCTCACCGCTTAATCAAAATGACAGTGCCAAACGGCGCTGTCATTTTTTGATTTCCAGGCAAAGCATCGTCAGGTCGTCGCTGGCATCGGCCCCGGCCACATGGTCGGAAATGGCGGCCTGCATGCGCTTCACGACGGTTTCCGCATCGGTATAGGGCTCGCCCAGGACGGCGAGGAGACGGTCGGTGCCGAACAGGACATGCTCCGGATTCTCGGCCTCGTTCAAGCCGTCGGTATACAGGAACAGCGGCGTATCCATGAAACTTTCCACCGACTCGCCTTCAAACTTGGCTTCAGGGAGGATGCCGATGGACATATTGGCCTTGCAGGACAGGAAGAAAGGATGTCCGCCCTTCGGGAGGACGACCGGCGGATTGTGCCCGCAGTTGCAGAAATCCAGCCGCCCGGTCTCCAGGTCGATGGCGCCGATGAACATCGTCACGAACATCAGCTGCTCGTTCCTGTCGGCGAGGGTCTCGTTGATCCGATGCGCGATTTCGGCCGGCAGCAGCCCTTGCTGGCCGGCGGCGCGGAACAGGTTCTGCACGACGGTCATGAACAGGCTCGCCGGGACCCCCTTGCCGCTGACGTCGCCAATGCAGAAATACAGCCGGCTGCCCTGGATGAAATAGTCGTACAGGTCGCCGCCCACTTCCCGGGCCGGCACCATGGACGCATACAGGTCGATATCCTTCCGCTCCGGGAACGGCGGGAACACCTGCGGGAGCATGCCCATCTGGATGTTCCGGGCAATCTGCAGCTCCCCTTCAATCCGGACTTTGTTGGCGGTGGTCCGCGTCAGTTCGTCCATATAGGTGACCAGGGAGGACTGCATGTCGGCGAAGGAACGGGACAGGGTGCCCAGCTCATCGGGCTGCTGATTCTCCGGAAGGACGGTGTCGAAATGGCCGGAGGCGATGTCTTCCGCCTGCCGGGCGAGGTCGCTGAGCGGCCGCATCGCCTTCCGGATCACCTGGAAGCACGAGAAGAACAGCAGGAGCAGCCCCAGCAAGTCAATCATCGTAATGAACCACCGGAGCCGGTTGAACCGGCCGAAGATGTCGCTTTCCGGGCAGACGATGGCCATGCTCCATCCCGTCGCCTTGAGGGGCGTGAAGAAGACATAGCTGCGGATGCCGTCGATCTCCATCCGCCGGTATCCGGCCTCCAGGTCCAGCATGCTCTTTCCCAGCTCGTCCTGCGCCGGGTCCGGGTCGATGAGACCCTCGGTGAAAATCGTCTGGTAGAAGAGCTTTTCCGGGTCCGGATGCACCAGGTATGTGCCGCCGCGGCTGATCAGGATGCTGTAGGAGTGCGGATACGGCTTCACGGGCGAAAGGTTGTCGGACAACCATTTCAGGGAAATGTCCAGCGAGATGGAGCCGATGAACCCCTCGGAAGTCGTGAGCGGCTTGCAGTAGGAGACCATCCGCTGCGTCTGCCGGTCTGCGGCGTCGCCCTGTTCCCAGTCGCTGTAGGGCTCGGTCCAGCAGGGCTGGTTCAGGAGCTTGGGCTGGAGATACCAGTCCAGATAGAAATACTGGTAATCCTCATCGCCCTCCTGTTCGGTCTCCAGCGCGCCGCCGACATAGCCCGAATAGGCGGAATAATAGTAATGGCCCTTGAAGAAATTCGGTTCGAAAGAGATGGAGCAGCCGGACAGGACCGGATTGCCCTGCACCGTGATCCGGGAGTACTCCTTCATCAACTCGGGTTCATCCAGGTGGCGGTAGACCAGCCATTCCAGGTTGTCGGCGGAAAGCTGCACGTCCTCCAGGATGTTGTTCAGGCGGAGGACCGAATTCTCCACGACCTGGGTGGCGCGGAGGATGGCTTCCTCGCGGACGTACCGACGGGAGACAGTGAAGAAATAGGCCATCGCCCCGAGGAAGACGAGGGCGGCGAAACTGACCACCCAAAGGCTCAGGCGGGCCGAGAAGGAGCGGCGGAGGGTGTCGATCAGCTTCTTCACGGCAGCAGGTCCTCCACGGTGATCCGCCGGGAGATCATCCCGGCCTTCTCCATCATCTCATTGGCCTTGTCCACCATATCGGGGCGGAGGCGGAACTCCTTGATTCCCGAATCGTGGTCGTGCTGCAGGCGGATGACCTCCTTCAGCATCAGTTCCTGCAAGGTCCGGTTCGTGGGAATCCGGTATTCCCGGACATATCGCATCACAAGGTCCAGCGTTTCCTCCGGGTGCTCGTCCGCCCATTCCCAGCCCCGCCGGCTGGCGCGGGCGAAAGCTTCGGCCTGCGCCCGGTGGGTCTCATAGTACGCCCGCGTCACATACACGCCCTCCTGCTGGACATTGTACTGGTGGTCTTCGAACCGGTAGATGCCCGTATCCGGCTGGATGATGCGGGTCTGCAGAAGCTGGTAGTACTCGTCATAGCTCCGGGCCAACGTGGCGTCGACGGCGCCGGCGATGAAGATGTTCTTGACCGAGGCGGCCATGATCCATTCATAGTCCAGGTTCTCCATCTCGGCGAAACTGCGGGCCAGCTGGCCGAAGCCCGCCCGGAACGCGGCCACTTTCGCGCCGCGAAGCGTCAGCGGATCGTCCCCCCACCGGGAGATGATGACCGTCGCGCTGTTCATCGAGGTCTGGAGGATGTTTACGAGGGGCAGGCCGCCGTCGATGGTCCGCATCGCGAGGGACAGCGGCAGGATGGTCGCCTGGCAGACGCCTTCCCGGATATTGTCCACGGCGGAGGTGGTGGTATAGGGATGGGCGATCGTGACATCCAGCCCTTCCTCCGCATAGAAACCCTGCTCCAGCGCCACATAGTACCCGGCGAACTGGGCCTGGGCGGTGGACTGGGGCGTGAACACGAACCTCTCCCCCGCTTCCTGTGCGCCGGAGAGCGACACAAAGGCAAACAGGGCGCCCACGATGCAAAAGAACTTGCGGACCATTGCGGAGGCGGAGGGATTCGAACCCCCGGGACGTTGCCGCCCAACAGTTTTCAAGACTGCCGCCATCGACCACTCGGCCACACCTCCGAATTGATGGGCAAAGATAAGAACTTCGCCCCAAACTTTACTCCTCCTTCGAGAAGAATTTCCACTGGAACAGGATCAGGTAGATCGCACCTACCGTGACGCAGCTGTCCGCGAAGTTGAACACGGGCTCGAAGAAGATGTCCCCGCCCACGAGCGGAACCCAGTCGGGCCAGGTCCAGAGCGGGAAGTAGAACATATCCACCACCTTGCCTTGCATGAAAGGCGCGTAATGCCCCCAGGTGGCGACGACGCCGGGAGCCGACTCGGTGAACACCAGCCCGTAGAACAGGCAGTCGATGATGTTGCCGAGGGCGCCGGCGGTGATGAGCGTCAGGCCGACCAGGACGCCCGCGGGAACCGGTGTGCGCTTGTCGTCACCGTTCCCCCGCTTCAGGAGGCGGGATATCCACACCGTCAGGACGACGAACAGGACGATCCGGAACGCGGTCAGGGCATACTTGCCGACGACCCCGCCGAATGACATCCCGAAGGCCATCCCCTTGTTCTCGATGAACAGGATTTGGAACCAGTCCCCCAGCACGCTGAAGTGCTCCCCGATGGACATATTGAGCTTCACCAGGACTTTGACGACCTGGTCGATGATCACGAGGATCGCACCGAGGATGAGGAGCCTTGTTCCCTTGCCGGTTTTCATGAATCCCGCGGAATCAGTTCTTTCCCTGCTTGGCCAGCATTTCCTTCGCCTCAACGGTGAGGGTGGCGTGCGGGACCAGACGAAGGCGCTCCTTGGGGATCAGCTTCCCAGTCACGCGGCAGATGCCGTAGGTCTTGTTCTCGATGCGGACGAGAGCCGCCTCGAGGTTCTGGATGAACTTGTACTGACGCTGCGCCAGGGCGCTCGCCTCCTCCTTGGACAGCTGGAAAGCGCCGTCGTCCTCGACCGTCTTGAAGGTCGGGGCGGTGTCCAGGATGTCGTTTCCGCCGGCGTTCATGATCACCTTGCGGAGGGTGGCGTATTCGGCGCGAGCCTTGTCCAGCATCTCATTGATAATGCCGCGGAATTCCTCGAGCTCCTCGTCAGAATAGCGGGTTTTGGTGTTCTCTTCCATCGTATCTGTCTTTTAACGTTTTACTGCGATTTGAATGGTGCCTTCGGTCCACTCCACCTCGCTGGCGTCGGCGGGGGCCTCGGCGGCCGGCGCCAGCGTCACGCTGCGGGAGAGGGTCTGGGAGCCGATCCACTCGCCGAAGGCGGCGAGGGCGGGCGCGATTTCGGGCACATCGGCATAGACGACGGTGTCGATGCGGTCGGTGACCTCGAAACCGGCGGTCTTGCGGAGGTTCTGGATGCGGTTCACCAGTTCGCGGGCCACGCCTTCGCGGCGCAGCTCGTCGGTGAGTTCCACGTCCAGGGCGATGGTCAGGGCGCCTTCGGAGGCGACCAGCCAGCCCGGCATATCCTCGGAGGAAATCTGGTAGTCGCCGGGGTTCAGCACCACGTCGCCGCCCGGGAGGGCGAGCGTGTAGGCCTCACCGGCGGTTTCGGCATTCTGGATGGCGGTGATCGTAGCCTGGTCCAGCGTGCCGAACGCGGCGGCGATCTCCTTCATCCGGGCGCCGTACACCTTTCCGAGGGTCTTGAAATTGGGTTTGATCTTCTTGGTGAGGATGCCGGTGGTATCCGTCACGAACTCCATCTCCTTCACGTTCACTTCCGCGAGAATCAGGCCCTTGACAGCCTCCAGGCGCGCGCGGACGGCGTCGGAGATGACCGGGACGAGCATCTTCGCAAGCGGCTGGCGCACGGGGATGCCCACCTTCTTGCGGAGGGCGAGCACCATCGACGTAGCCTGCTGGGCGAGTTCCATCCGCTCCTCGAGTTCCGGATCGATGACCGATTCGTCGGCCTCGGGCATCAGGACGTAATGGACGGACTCGGACTCACCGCCGAGATCCAGGTAGAGCTGGTCCATGAAGAACGGGGCGATCGGGGCGGCGAGGACGGCGACGTCCATCAGCACGTCGTACAGCGTCTGGAAGGCGTCCTTGTCCCCGTTCCAGAAACGGGAACGGTTCAGGCGGACGTACCAGTTGGAGACGTGGTCGCACACGAAGGTCTCGATGAGGCGGCCGGCGGTCTTGACGTCGTAATCCTCATAGGCGGCGCGCACCTCGCGGATGAGCGTATTCAGCTTGGAGGTGATCCAGCGGTCGATCTCGGGACGGGCCTCGCCGTCTTCCTCCATCTCGACCATGTTGCCGTCGACCTCGACCATCTTGGCGCCGCTGCCGGGGGTCCATCCCTCGATGTTCGCATACAGCGCGAAGAAGGAGTAGGTGTTGTACAGGGTGCCGAAGAACTTGCGGCGCACTTCGTCCACGCCGTTCTCGTCGAACTTGAGGTTGTCCCAGGGTTCGGCGTTGGTGAGCATATACCAGCGGAGGGCGTCGGCGCCGTACTTGTCCAGTGCGTAGAACGGATCCACGGCGTTGCCGAGACGCTTGGACATCTTGTTGCCGTTCTTGTCCAGCACGAGGCCGTTGGAGATCACGCGCTTGAAGGCCGGCGTCCCGCTCACCATCGTATGGATGGCATGCAGGGTGTAGAACCAGCCGCGGGTCTGGTCCACGCCTTCGGCGATGAAGTCCGCCGTGGCGCCGAAGCGGCCGCCTTTCAGGCCGCGGAGGCCTTCCTGGGCGTACGGCATCGCGCCGGAGTCGAACCACACGTCGATGAGGTCGGACTCGCGGACCATCTTCTTCCCGGAGTCGGACACCAGGAACATATCGTCCACGTAGGGACGGTGAAGGTCGATCTTGTCGTAGTTTTCAAGGCTCATATCGGCCGGGTCGAAGCCTTTTTCCTTCAGCGGATTGGACTCCATCACGCCGGCGGCGACGGCCTTCTCGAGCTCGTTGTAGAGTTCCGCGGCGGAGCCGATGCACTTCTCCTCCTTGCCGTCCTCGGTGCGCCAGATCGGGAGCGGAGTGCCCCAGAAACGGCTGCGGGAGAGGTTCCAGTCCTGGATGTTCTCCAGCCACTGGCCGAAACGGCCGGTGCCGGTGGATTCCGGCTTCCAGCGGATCTGCTTGTTCAGGGCCACCATCTGGTCCTTCACCGCGGTCGCCTTGATGAACCAGGAATCCAGCGGATAATAGAGGACCGGACGGTCGGTGCGCCAGGAGTGCGGGTAGCTGTGCACGTGCTTCTGCATCTTGAACAGGGAGCCCTCGGCCTTCATCATCAGGCAGAGGTCCACGTCCAGGCTCGTTTCCTCCTCCCGGTGCTCGAAGTACTCCACATAGCCGGACTTCACGTACCGGCCGGAGAACGGGGCGTAGGACGGGTCCACGGTGGCGGCATAGGCGGGATCCAGGTCTTCCAGGCGGTAGAAGCGGCCCTGACGGTCCACCTGCGCCTGCGGGTTCCCGTCGCGGTCCACCGGCATGATGGCGCCGATGCCCGAAGCGGCGGCGACGCGCTTGTCGTCCGCGCCGAAGGTAGGGGCGATGTGGACGATACCGGTACCGTCCTCGGTGGTCACATAGTCACCCGGAATCACGCGGAAAGCGTCACCATCGGGCTTGAACCACGGAATGAGCTGCTTGTAGCGGATGCCCACGAGATCGGCGCCCTTGAACTTGCCGTCAAGCACCTTCCACGGGACGACCTTGTCACCCTTCTGATAGCTCTCCAGGGGCACATCGGCCCCCTTCGCGTTGAACCAGGCGCCCACCAGGGCCTCGGCCAGCACGTAGATGGCCGGCGCGCCGGTGTACGGGTTGAAGGACAGGACGCGGACGTAATCGATGTTCGGGCCCACGCAGAGGGCGGTGTTGGAAGGCAGGGTCCACGGGGTGGTGGTCCAGGCCAGGAAGTACACCGGGAGCGTCTCCGTGCCGAAGAGCGGCTGGGAGGCGCCGTCCTTGACGACCTCGAACTGGGCCGTGGCGGTGGTGTCCGTCACGTCCTTGTAGCAGCCGGGCTGGTTGAGCTCGTGCGAGCTCAGGCCGGTGCCGTCCGTCGGGGAGTACGGCTGGATGGTGTAGCCCTTATAGAGGAGACCCTTGTTGTAGATGTCCTTCAGCAGGTACCAGAGGGTTTCGATGTAGCGGTTGTCGTAGGTGATGTACGGGTCGTTCATGTCCACCCAGTAGCCGACGCGCTGGGTCATGACCTCCCACTCCTTCGTATACTTCATCACCTCCTTGCGGCAGGTGGCGTTGTACTCGCCCACGGAAATCTTCGTGCCGATGTCGGCCTTGGTGATGCCGAGCTTCTTCTCCACGCCCAGTTCCACCGGGAGGCCGTGGGTATCCCAACCGGCACGGCGGCGGACCTGGAATCCGGTCTGGGTCTTGTACCGGCAGATGGCGTCCTTGATGGACCGCGCCATCACGTGATGGATGCCGGGCATGCCGTTGGCGGACGGCGGTCCCTCGAAGAAGATGAATTCCGGACAGCCCTCACGGACCTCCAGCGACTTCTCGAAGGCGCGGTTCGCGAGCCATCTCTCGAGGATCGCGTTCCCCGTCGACACCAAATCAAGACCCTTGTATTCTTTGAATGTCATATTTTTTGCCTAATTTTGCAATCACTCTGTCTTTATAAGAGTGCAAAGATAATCATTTTCAAGGACAATGGCAACAATCGACATCATCCTGCTCTGCTGCTTCATCCCCGGGATAATCCGCGGACTGTCAAAGGGTTTCCTCGAACAGGCCCTGGCGCTCGCGGGCATCGTCCTGAGCGTCTGGGCGGCCTTCCACTTCTCCTCCCTGGTGTGCGCCTGGCTGAAACCCTACGTGAACATTTCGGAGACGATGCTGAACGTCGTTTCCTTCGCGCTCATCCTGGTCGTCATCAGCCTGGCGGTCCTGCTCGTGGCGAAACTCCTCACGAAAGTGGCGGAACTGGCGATGCTCGGCTGGCTGAACAAGATCCTCGGCCTGGTGTTCGCCCTGGCGGTGAACGCCCTTGTCATCGGCGTCTTCATCATCCTGTTCGACACCATCAATACGAAATTCGAACTCGTCAAGCCCGATGTCCTGGACGCCTCCATCGTCTATACGAGCCTCCGGGACCTGAGCTACCTGGTCTTCCCCTACCTGAAATCCTTCTTCTTCAAGCAATAGCCCCATGGCCCGCATCCTCCTCATCGAAACATCGACCGCCCAGCTTTCCACCGCCCTCGCGGAGAATGGCGTCGTGACGGCCTTCCGCATCTGCGGGGAACCCCGCATGCACGCCGCCCTCACCGCCCCCTACGTGAAGGAAGTGTTGGACGAAAAAGGATTGACAGTCAAGGATTTGGATGCCGTCTGCGTGGGCAGGGGGCCGGGTTCCTACACGGGTCTCCGCGTGGGCGTTTCCACGGCCAAGGGCCTCTGCTTCGGCGCCGGCATTCCCCTCCTTTCCGCGGGCACCCTGGATGTCCTCGTCAGCGAGGCGCACCGCCTCGGCGTGGTTCCCGAAGGCTGCCGCGCGATCGTGCCCATGGTGGACGCCCGCCGGATGGAGGTCTACGCCGCCGTCTTCACGCCGGAAGGCCGGCAGCTGTCCGAGACGAAGCCCGTCGTCGTCGAGGCCGGCAGCTTCGCCGCCGAGCTCGCCGAAGGCCCCGTCCTGTTCATCGGCGACGGCGCCCTCAAGTGCCGCGAAGCCATCCAGTCCCCGAACGCGTTCTTCGCGGAGGCCTTCCCCACCGCCATGGCCATGGCGCCCCTGGCGGAAGCCGCCTGGAACGAAAAACGGTTCGAAGACGTGGCGTACTTCGAACCGTTCTATCTGAAGGATTTCGTCGCGACCGTCAGCCGCAAGAAACTGTTTTAAAGCTTGCTCTGCAAATACTTCCGCATCGAGGCCGCATCGCTGATCGAGGCGTTGGGGTCCATCTCGCCATCCACCAGGAAATAGGCCGCCGGCAGGGCCGTCAGGCCATACTGGAGGAGGAGAGGAGACTGGTTCCCGCGGGTGTCGCAGACATTGATCCAAGGGAGCTGCTGGCTGCGGACCACCGTCGCCCAGGCCGTCTTGTCGACGTCCAGGGAAACGGCGTAGATCTCGAAGCCGCGGTCGTGGAACTCGTTGTACACCGGGATCAGGGTGTCCATGTTGAAGAGCTTCTGCTCGTCGGTCGTCGCCCAGAAATAGAGCATCACGACCTTGCCCTCCGCCTCGGAGAGTTTCGCGTTCGTACCGGCGAGGGTCGGGAGGTTGATGTCGAAGAAACCCACCTGCTCGGCTTCCTGCAGGCGCTGGTTGATCTGCAGGAGGTTCGTGCGGCGGTTCGCCTCGCGCTCCAGCGCCTTCACATAGCGGGAGTCCGGATAAACGGCCTTCAGGGAGTCGCAGATGCTACCGAACAGGATGCCGTCCGTGGGCTGGTCGAAAACGGCCAAGCCGTCGTTGACCCGCTGGAACAGGACCGGCACGGAAGTCAGGGACTGCGGATGCTCCATCACGTAGCGGACGCTCCGGCGGTAGTAGTCGACATAGCGGCGGCTGAGTTCCTGGTTCGCATCCGGGTCTGCGGAGAGGCGGGCCATATCCAGCATGAACTGCGCATAGTTGCTTTCGACCTCCTGCAGGAGCAGGGACTCTTCGGAACCCTCGACGGTATAGTTGCCCAGGGTGTCGGCGGTCACTTTCACGTGGTCGCCCTGCTTGAGGAGGAGGGAGGCGACCTTCTTGTCCCCGTAGAACAGGTAGATGAATTCCGGGCAGTTCTCCTGCAGCTCGGGCTTGTAGGAGAAGGCGCCGGCGGCATCCGTCTTCACGGTGTCCAGCACCTGGTACTTGTTGACATCCAGGAGCTTGACGATGACGGGCGCATCGGCCTTGTCCTGCAGGGTTCCGTCGATGACGGTCTTCGGGCCGCAGGCGGCCAGAAGGAGGGCCGTCCCGAGGACGGCGAGGATCTTAACGGTTTTCATACGCGGCAAGGATGGCATCGGCGATGGCCTTCATTTCCTCCGGGGCGAGGGTGAGCTTGGGCTTGCGGAAGTCCATGTCGGCCTCGGTCTGGAGCGGGATGAGGTGAATGTGCGTGTGCGGGACTTCCATCCCCAGGACGGCGACGCCCACCCGCTTGCACGGGACGGCCTGGCCGATGGCGACGGCGACCTCGCGGGCGAACTTCGTCAGGCCCTCATAGGTCTTTTCGTCCAGATGGAAGATGTAGTCGTCCTCCACGTGCTTGGGGATCACGAGGGTATGGCCCTTGGCCATCGGAGCGATGTCGAGGAAAGCGTAGAAGTCCTCGTTCTCGGCGCACTTGTAGGAAGGGATCTCGCCGTTGGCGATCCGGGTGAAAATGGTAGCCATGTTACAGGGAGATGTCCAGGATCTTGAACTTCATGATGCCGCTCGGGACCTTCGCTTCCACGATTTCGCCCTTGCTGTGGCCGATGAGGGCCTTGCCGATCGGGGTGGACGAGGAGAGCAGGCCCTTGGAGAAGTCCGCCTCGGACTCGCCCACGATCTGGAACTGCATCTTCATCTTCGCGTTCATGTTCTCGACCGTCACCTTGGAAAGGAGCTGGACGGTGTCCGCGGAGAGCTTGGACTCGTCGATCACGCGGGCGTTCGTCACCTTTTCCTTGAGCCGGGCGATCTTGACCTCCAGGAGGCCCTGCGCGTCGCGCGCGGCGTCGTATTCCGCATTTTCGGAGAGGTCGCCCTTCTCCCGCGCCTCCGCGATGGCCGCGGAGATCACCGGACGCTGGGCCAATGCGTCGGCCAGGTCCTTCTTGAGCTTGTCGTAACCCGCCTGGGTCATGTACTCAATTGCCATAGTTTATCGTTGTATTTGTTATTCTTGTGCAGTTAAAAAGGAGCCGACGACCGAAAATCCGGTCGTCGCCTTCTGGTTTTTGCAAAGATAGCAATTATTTTTATTCCCGGCAACAATCCCGGTCCTTTTCCAACTGCCGCTTCAGGGCCTCCAGCGACGGGAAATGCACCTCGTCGCGCAGACGTCGGAGGAAGGTGATACGGAGCGGGAGACCGTAGATATCCTCGTCGAAGTCCAGGATATGCGTTTCGATGGTGGTGAAGGAACCGCCGACGGTCGGCCGCAGGCCGATGTTCGTCATCCCGCGGTACTTCTTCCCAAGCACCTCAGCCTCAACGACATACACTCCCCTGCCGGGCACCAGTTTCAACGGCTCGTACAGCTTCATGTTCGCCGTCGGGAACCCGATCGTCCTCCCCAGCCGGTTCCCCGCCACGACCACGCCCTTGAGGGCATACCCGTACCCCAGCATCTCGTTCGCCTCTTCCACCTTCCCCTCTTCCAGAGCCTTTCTAATCTTCGTGGAAGATACGGGAGTTAGGTCAGGGTGAACGTCCGGAAACCTATGGCCACCCTCGGCCATATAAGAGGGAGGGGCCCAAAGCTTGCTTTGGGAGGGGTCGACTCTGTCGACGGTTTCCGGATGTTTACCCTGACCAAACGGTTCTAACTCAACAAGTTCAATACCTATTGAAGAAGCAATCGGCTTCAGGGAAGCGGCCGTCAGCCGGTCGGAGCCCAGGCGGTTGTCATAGCCCATCAGGAGGGTGGTGACGCCGAAGCGGTCGCGAAGGATTTCGCGGAGGTACTGTTCGGCGGTGAGGGCGGCGAAGGAGCGGGTGAAGTCGAGGACTTCGACCCGGTCCACGCCAAGGTTGCGGAGCAACCCCTTCTTCTCTTCCAGGGAATTGAGCAGGCGGAGTTCCCGGGCGCCGTCCTGGAGGACGGCCCGCGGATGCGGCCAGAAGGTGACGACGAGGGACTCGTCTCCGCGCTCACGCGCCAGGGAGACGAGCCGCTCTATCACGAGACGGTGCCCGAGGTGGACACCGTCAAAAAAGCCTGTGGTCGCAATCATAGATTTCTCGACTTCGCTCGAAATGACAGGGCTACCGCCCTGTTACACCCACTTCACGCACTCGAAGTCCTGCCGGTGCGGCAGGAGCGGGTGCTTCGCGAAGATGCGGAGGCCCACCTGGAAGGCGCCCGTGGTCGCAGGCATCACGTCCACCGCGTAGCGGGCGGTGCCGTCCTGGGCTTCGACCACCTGGAGCTCGTTCACCTGGTCGATGTGCAGCTGGCCGTGGTTGTCGGTCTGCGCGAACACGAGTTCCACGCCCACGTACTCCGGACGGAGGTCGCCGAGGTTCAGCACGATCTCGCTGTGCAGCGGGTTCTTCTCGGAGATGTCGTAGGCCGCCTGCGGTTCGGTGCGGGAGACCACCTGGACGTCGTCCCAGTTGCGGCGGACGTGCTTCTTCCAGGCCGCGATCTCGCGGGCCACCTTGAAGTCGTCGGCCTCCACCAGCGTGGCGCGCTCCGCCTGCGGGGCGTAGTACTGGTCCATATAGTCGGTGAGCATCCGGTTGGTGGTGAAGTTGCAGGCCACCTGGGCGATGGTGTTCTTGATATAGCCGATCCACTCGTGGGAACGGCCCGTCGTGCGGTCCACGTTGTAGTAGGCCGGGGCGATGTCGTTCTCCAGGATCTGGTAGATCGTCGCGGAATCCAGCTCGTTCTGGAAGCCCTGGTCGTCGTAGGTGCGCTCCTGCGGGAGGGCCCAGCCGGCGCCTTCCTTGTAGCCTTCCACCCACCAGCCGTCCAGGACGGAGAAGTGCATCGTTCCGTTCATCGCAGCCTTCTCGCCGGAGGTTCCGGAGGCTTCCAGCGGACGGGTCGGGTTGTTCATCCACACGTCCACGCCCTGGACCATCCGCTTCGCGAGCGTGATGTCATAGCCCGGGACGAAGATGACCTTGCCGATGAAACGGGGATCCTTGGAGATGTCCACGATCTGCTTGATCAGGTCCTGACCCGCCTTGTCGGCCGGATGGGCCTTGCCGGCGAACAGGAACTGCACCGGACGCTGGGGGTTGTTGACGATGGCATCCAGCCGGTCCAGGTCGCGGAACAGGAGCGTGGCGCGCTTGTAGGTCGCGAACCGGCGGGCGAAGCCGATCGTGAGGACGTCGTCCCGGAGATTCTCCAGGATGGTCACCAGCTCGGCCGGGGAATAGTGGTTGGAGATGCTCTTGTCCTGCAGACGCTCGCGCACATAGCCGACGAGTCTCTTCTTCAGCTCCTTCTTGACATCCCAGACTTCCTGGTCGGACACCTCGTAGATGCCCTCGAAGCAGCGCTTGTCGTAGTGGTGGGTCTGGAACTCGTCACCGAACACCTTGGCGTGGACCGGCTTCCATTCCGGAGCGCACCAGGTCGGATAGTGGACACCGTTGGTGACATAGCTCACGAAGAGTTCCTCCGGCAGGTAGCCCGGATACATATGGGAGAAGATCTCCTGGCTCACCTTGCCGTGGAGCATCGACACGCCGTTCACGTTCTGGGAGATGTTGGCGGCGAGGTTGGACATCGAGAATTTCTCGTTAGGGTCCAGCGGGTTGTCCTTGCCCAGGGACATCAGCGTCTCCCAGTCCACCTTGAGGCGCTCGGGATAATGGCCGATGTACTGGCGCAGCATCCCCTCGTCGAAGGCGTCGTGGCCGGCCGGAACCGGAGTGTGCGTCGTGAAGAGGGAGGAGGCGCGGACCACCTCGAGGGCTTCGGAGAAGTCGAGGTTGTCCTTCTCGATGTACTCGCGGAGGCGCTCCAGGCCGATGAACGCGGCGTGGCCCTCGTTGCAGTGGTACACCTGGGTGTCGATCCCGAGCTTGCGGAGGGCGCGGATACCGCCCACACCCAGCAGGAGTTCCTGCTTGAGCCGGTTCTCCCAGTTGCCGCCGTACAGGTGGTAGGTCACCTCGCGGTCCTCGGGGATGTTGGCCTCATAGTCGGTATCCAGCAGGTACAGGTCCGTGCGGCCCACCTCCACCTTCCACACGCGGGCGGTGATGGTACGGCCCGGGAAGGCCACGCTCGTGGTGACCCAGTTGCCCTCGGCGTCCATCACCGGCATAGCCGGGATCTTGAGGAAGTCCTGGGCGTCGTAGTTGGCGACCTGGTAACCCTGGCCGGAGATGACCTGGTTGAAGTAGCCGAACCGGTAGAGGAAGCCCACGGCGACCAGGTTCACGTTCATGTCGGAGGTCTCCTTCAGGTAGTCGCCGGCGAGGATGCCTAGACCGCCCGAATAGATCTTGAGGGAAGTATCCAGCCCGTATTCCATGCAGAAGTAGGCGATGGAAGGGTCGGTGCGCTTGGCCTTCTCGGCCATATAGGCGTCGAATTCGGCGAGGACGGCGTCCATCTTCTCGATGAAGGCGTCATCGGCGCAGAGCTGCTGGAACCGCTTGATGCTCACGGTGTCCAGCAGGGCCAGCGGGTTGTGGCCGGTGGTATGCCAGACTTCCGGATCGATGGTGCGGAAGAGATCCTTGGCACTCTCGTTCCAGCACCACCAGAGGTTCTTCGAAAGCCGCTCGAGGGGAGAAAGTTTTGCGGGCAGGTGGCGCGTCACCAAGACGGTCCGCCAACTCGGATTGTTGAGTTCGGATTTCATGTACTGAATGGTCTTTTCTTTGGTTTTATAAGTGGGAAGGGCCTCACGGACCTTCTCCAAAGCCAGGGAATAAGCCTCCTGGTAATAGGCGATCTGGTTGTCCCAGAGGGCGATCTGCGCGACTTCGCGGGCGTTCTCGCGGTACTCGTTGCGCGCATCCAGCTCCAAGCCGGCGATCTCGCGGACGCGGGCCTCGACGCCGTCCACGACCTCCTCGTAGTTGGAGTCGTTGCGGTCCAGCACGGTGATGCCCGGATGGGGACCCTCATAGTGTTCCCGCACCCAGAGGCCGAAGCCGGCGAGGCTGGTGGTGAGGGTGGGCACGCGGAAAGCGAGGGCTTCCAGCGGGGTGTAGCCCCAAGGCTCGTAGTAGGACGGGAACAGGGCGAGGTCCAGGCCGCAGAGCAGGTCGTAGTACGGCATGTTGAACACGCCGTCGTTCCCGTTCAGGTAGGACGGGATGAAGTACACCTTGACCTTGTCCCCTACGGAGTTCACGAGCCCGGTCTCCCGGAAGCGGCGGGTGATGACGTCGTATTCGGCATTCATCAGGTAGTGCGAGACCTGGGTCTGGTACTGCGAGTCACCGTCGCCGGCGAGCTTCTGGACCAGGCCGCGGTCGGGACCGTGATGGCCGGAAGGGATGAAGATGAACGCCTGGATGCTCCGGCCTTCATAGTCGGACCGGTTGAGCTTGTCCAGCGCGTCGATGAACACGTCGATGCCCTTGTTGCGGAACTCGTAACGGCCGCCGATGCCGATGAAGACGGCGTTGGCGGGCACCTCCTCGGCGGACATCGCCGTCGCCACCTCCACCAGGCGCTGCCGGGCCGCGTCGTGCAGCCGGGCATAGTCCTCGTCGGAGGCGGGGGTGAAGGAGTTCTCGAAGCCGTTCGGCGTCACCACGTCCACGGAGCGCTCCAGGAACTGGGCGCACTCCTTGGCGGTGATCTCGCTCACGGTCGTGAACACGTCCGCCTCGCGGGCGGCCATCTTCTCCAGGGAATGGAGAGCCACGACGCCGAAGCGCTGGGCCATCTCGTCCCCGTTGAAGTACGGCATGTCGTCATAAAGCCGGAGGTTGTTCCCGGCGAGGCAGCGGCCGACGACCGTCGCGTGGGTCGTGAAGACGGTGGCGACGGGGATGTTGGCCCGCTTGAGCTGCAGGATGCCGGCGCCGGTCTGCCACTCGTGGAACTGGGCCACGGCGTGGTCGGCCGACGACAGGTTGTAGTTGTAGAAGCTCTCGATCACCTTGCCGGCCACATAGCCGAACACGGCGGCCTCCTTGTAGTCCCAGTTGCCGGTGATGGAATCGACCCCGAACGCAGTCCAGAAATCCGTGAGGATCTCGTCGCTCTGCGGGAGGAAGGTCTTGTAGTCCACCAATACGGCGACCGGGGTACCGGGAATGTTCCACTTGCCCACACGCAGCCGGAGGCCTTCCGAGGCCGCCTGCTGCCTCCACGACCGGAACAGGAGCGGATCCTCGATGAAATCGGGATTGCTCGCCCGGTGCATCCAGACGTCCGGTCCGATGAGGATGTGATGGCGCCCCAGCTGGGCTTTCAGGTGGAGGGCCTTGGTGGCGACGACGGTGTAGATGCCGCCCACTTTGTTGCAGACCTCCCAGCTGACCTCGAACAGGTAGTCCGGATTGAGAATATGTTTGTCCATCTATTTCTTCTTGACAGCGGTTTTCCGGGCGGCGGGTTTCTTCTTCGCGGGCGCAGCCTCCACTTCGCGGACGGCGGCCTCCTTGACATCCAGGGCGGCGCGCTTCTCATCGAGCCGGATCTGGAAGTCGGACAGGACGTTCATATAGTTGATGAACGCCTCGTACGGGGTGTCGTACGGGTTGAAGTACTTGTGGACCTCACCGTCGGAGAAGAACTTCGTGCACATATAATAGAAATGGTCGCTCTCCTGCAGGTGGCCGAAGTCCTCCCAGAGGTCGGGATCGCCCACGATGGAAAGCTTCTCGGTCATCGCGTAGACCTTGTTGAAGGCCTCCTGCTGGAGCTCGTTGCCCAGCCAGGCGGTGATGTCGCGCTCTTCGTCGGCCCAGGAGATGGGATCGGGAACGTCGAGGTCGGCGACCGGCTTGTACTTCTTCGTGGCCTCGGACGGGGTGACGAAGGAGAAGGTGCCGTCGGAGATCACGGCCTCCGGAAGGGCCTTCATAAAGTCGAAGATGCCGCTGGAGGCGCTCTGGTGCTCGCCGAAGGTCTCGTAGTCCATGAACAGGTTCACGATGTCGTCGTTGCGGGCGGAGTCCTTCACCCAGGCGAGATACTTCTCGGCCGTGAGCGGATACATATCCCAGCCCTGGTTGGAGAACCGGAAGGCGATGTCGTCGGAGAGGCCGTAGTTGCGGAGCAGGAGGCGGAGCTTGGGCTGGGTGTCGCAGCCGTACACGAAGTTCGGGCTCTGCCAGCCCATGATGTGGCGGGCGCCCTCGGTGAGCATCGTCTTGAAGCCGAGCTTGTACACGCTTTCGCCGATGGCGTTGGAGTAGATGAGCTCGGTGTTGCGGAAGGCGGTCGGAGTGACCCCGAACAGGTCCTCGACGGCCTTCTTGTGCTTCATCACCTGGTGGGTGAACTCGGACTCGGAGGCGAGGGAGGCCAGGGAATGGTAATACGTCTCGCAGAGGAACTCCACGCAGCCGGTCTCGGCCAGGGCGCGGAAGCTGTCGATCACGTCCGGCGCGAAGCGCTGGAACTGCTCCAGGGCGGAACCGGAGATGGAGAACGCCACCTTGAACTTGCCCTTGTTCGCCTGGATCAGCTGAAGCAGCTGGGCGTTCATCGGGAGATAGCACTTCTGGGCGATGCGCCGGAGGATGGTCCGGTTGGCGAAGTCGTCATAGTAGTGCGAGTCCTTGCCGATATCGAAGAATCTGTAGAGCCGGAGCCGGGTGGGCTGATGGACCTGGAAATACAGGCAGATGCTTTTGGAAGCCATATGGATTGCGTTTTTATTTGACTACTGATTCATACACTTGCTTGAGCTTGGCGGTGGCGCCGTTCCATTTGAGGGCGTTCACTTCGTCGAAACCGGCCCGGGCGGAGAAGTCCGCGAGGGCGGGATAGTTGAGGAGGGCGTAGATCTCATCGGCCATCGCGTCCACGTCCCAGAAGTCCACCTTGAAGGCGTACTTGAGGACTTCGGCGGCGCCGGACTGCTTGGAGATGATGGACGGGACGCCGGTCCGCATCGCCTCGAGGGGCGAGATGCCGAACGGCTCGGAGATGGACGGCATGATGTACACGTCCGAGAGGGCGAACATCTTCTGCACGTCGGCCCCGCGGAGGAAGCCCGTGAAGTGGAAGCGGTCGGAGATGCCCAGCCGCGCGGCGTGGCGGATGCAGCGGTTCATCATATCGCCGCTGCCGGCCATCACGAAGCGGACGTTCTTGGTGCGCTTGAGCACCTTCGCGGCGGCTTCGATGAAATACTCGGGGCCTTTCTGGTAGGTGATGCGGCCCAGGAAGGTGACGACCTTCTCCTTGACGCCGCGCTCGACCACGAGGTTCTCGCGGCCGCTGAAATCCACGGCGTTGTGGACGGTGACCACCTTGCCGGGGTCGATGCCGTACCGGTTGATGACGATGTTGCGGGTGAGGTTGGACACGGTCACGACGCGGTCGGCGACCTCCATGCCCTTCTTCTCGATGGCGAAGACGCGGGTGTCGATGTTGTCCACGCTGCCGCGGTCGAACGAGGTGGCGTGGACGTGGATCACCAGGGGCTTGCCGGTCAGCTCCTTGGCGGCGATGCCGGCGTAGTAGGTGAGCCAATCGTGGGCGTGGATGACGTCGAACTCGTCCTTGCGCTGCAAGGCGATCGTACCGCCCACCATCGCGTAGCGGGCGACCTCCTCCATCAGGTTCGCGCCGTACTTGCCGGAGAACTTGTACTTCTGGCCGTAGCTGATGGAGAAGTCCTTCACCTGGCGCTTGCGGTCCTCGTCGACGAGCCGGGAGAACTCCTCCGGGTCCGCGTAGGGGACCATGTTGGTGCCGATGTGGATGAACTTGACCTTGTCCAGATATTCTTCGACCGTCTCGGAGACCGTGTCCACCGCGACGTCGCTGGCGTTGATGATGGTCGTGGCGCTCTGGTCT
Organism: uncultured Bacteroidales bacterium; assembly: GCA_900316525.1. Taxonomy (GTDB): domain Bacteria; phylum Bacteroidota; class Bacteroidia; order Bacteroidales; family UBA932; genus Cryptobacteroides. The sequence continues at coordinate 29,664 of ONDF01000020.1, read as the reverse complement.
TCGTCGCCGGAGGCGGACGGCATCACGAACAGGGTTTCGACGCCGTTGTACGCCAGACCCTTGACGATGCCTTCGCAGGCCGTACCCAGACCGCCCGCGATATGGGGAGGAAACTCCCAACCGAACATAAGGACTCTCATCGTTTATGCCTCCTTGTATTTTTCGATCAACCAGTTGATGTTCAGCAGGGCGGACGTCGCCGTCGCGGAGGAGATGGCTCCGTGCGGCTCATGGGGCGGATCGCCGTCGTAGAGTTCGGAGAAGCAGCCGACGCCGTGCTTGGAGAGGTCCTCGTAGAAGCCCTCGGTCAGGTATTCGGCCCGCTTGATGAAGTTCTTGCCCTCCATATTGAAGCAGGCGTAGCAGTACTGGGCCAGCAGGTAGGTCCAGGCGCAGCCGTTGTTGTAGGCGAGGTCGCGCTCGATCTGGTTGCCTTCGTACACGCCCTTGTACTTGCTGTCGCGCGGGGACAGGGTGCGGATGCCCCGGCGGGTGAGGAGTTCGTTGCGCACCAGGCGCATCACCGAATGGATGACCTCGTCGGAGACGGGCTTGTAGTCCAAGGACACGGCCCACAGCTGGTTCGGACGGAGGTCGAGGTTCTGGCCGTAGCCGTCCACATAGTCGGCGAGGAAGCCGAACTCCGCGTTCCAGAAGGTAGGCTGGAAGTTGCGGAGGACGAGTTCGCGGACCGGGGTCCACTGCTTGGTGAACTCGCTGTTCTTGCCGCCGTACTTCGCCTCCAGGTCGAGGGCGAAGCACAGGGCGTTGTACCAGAGGGCGTTGGTCTCCACCTGGTAGCCGGGACGCTCGGTGACCGCGCGGCCGTTGATGTAGGCGTTCATCCAGGACAGGGCGACGCCGTCCACCTGGGCCCACAGGAGGCCGTTCGGGTGCATGGCCACTTCCTTGCGGTGGCCCGGCAGGTAGCTCTCGAGGATGCCCTTCAGGGTCTTGCCGTACTTGGTCCAGACGTGCTTCTCGTTGTTGGCGTAGGCGATGTACTGCTGGAGGGTGACGGTCATGAAGAGCGGGGCCTCCACCTGCGTGGTGCGGTGGAACAGGCGCTCGGGCTCGTCGGCGATCAGGTTGTCCAGGATCTCCTCGAATTCCTTCGGGTCGTTCTTGCCGTAGAGGGTGAGGCCGGCGAGGGAATAGAGGGTCTCGCGCAGGAGGCCGGTGAAGAGCCAGGAATAACCGGCGACGATCTGCTTCTTGCCGCCGCTGTCGCGGATCAGGAGGTCCGCCTGGCGGACGAGCTGGTCGTGGAACGAGGTGATGGGGCCGATCTTGCTCACCATCCCTTCGAACTTGCGCTTGAGGCCGGCCTTCGCGACGGGGGCGTCGGCATTGGCGGAGAAGACCACGGACTCGCCGCTCTTGAGCTCCAGTTCGAAGGAGCCGGGGACGAAGAGGTCCTCGCGGCAGTCAAAGCCGCGGCGCATCTCGTCGGAATAGGTGACCCCGTTGTACCAGCAGGGAGCCTGGTTGAACTTGCTCTGGCCGCTCACCTGGAGGTTCAGGTCCGGGAATCCTTCATACAGGTTGAAGGAAACGCCGCCCTCGATCTCCTTCGCCGCGGTGCGGGCGTCGCCGTTCTGCTGCGTCAGGTCGTGGACCCGGCGGAAGGAAAGGAAGGGCTTGAGCTCGAGGCGGACGGGGGCCGGCGACTTCACCAGTTCGTACTTGATGAGGAGCTGGTTGCTGTCCTGGGACAGGACGAGGCTCTTGCGGAAGACGATCTCGCCGATCTTGTAGGTGACCATCGGGACCGGGTCGGCGTCGAAGTCCACGATGTACTTGTGCCCGCGCGGCTCATAGATGTCCCCGTAGCAATGGATGCCCAGGTTGAACCGCTTCCCCCGCAGGGTAAGGCTTTCGTCAAGGGAGGACAGCAGCATGTAGCGGTAGCCTCCGAACTTGTCCACCGGAACGGCCAGAAGGCCGTGGTAGCGGCGCGTGTTGCAAGTCACGATGGACGTGTTGCAATACGCGCCTGTCTTGCTCGCGAGCAGGATTTCCCGCTTCAGCGAGTAGGACAGGTTGACGAGCTCAGACTTGTTGAATTTCAAAAAAGCCATATTCGTCTCAATTATAATTTCTTCAATACGACAGCGCTGCGGGAGGGGAGGTAGAGATACAGGGTATCGCTATAGCGCGGGTTGCCGTTGGGCGATTTCTCGGGAACGGTTAAATGATGCTCTCCCGCAACGGTGCGGCCGAACCCGTTGAACTTGGGGTCGTCGCTGTCAAGGATATTCACCCATTCTCCGGCGGGCGCCGCGAACCCGTAGTCCGCATAAGAACCCGTCGCCGAGAAATTCAGCGCAAAGATACAGTTTTTACGTCTGAAAATCAAGATTTTCTTCTCCTCGTCCTGCACAAGAAGCTCAGGATGGTCATATAGAGCCTTTTCCGAGCGCAGCAGATGGATCATCGCCTCGTCGAAATTCCGCAGGAAGCCGTAGCGGAGGTAGTCCGGGTCCGCGAGGGACCACTGCCGGCGGGCGTGCTTGTAGGACCAGCCGTTCCCCTCGCGGGGGAAGTCGATCCATTCGGGATGGCCGAACTCGTTGCCCATGAAATTGAGGTAGCCGTCGCCCGCGGTGGCGGCGGTCACCAGGCGGATCATCTTGTGGAGCGCGATGCCCCGATCCACGACGGGGTTCCGGGACTCGGTGTTCATGGAGAAGTACATCTCCTTGTCCATCAGCCTGAAAATCAAGGTCTTGTCCCCCACTAGCGCCTGGTCGTGACACTCGGCGTAGGAGATGGTCTTCTCGTCGGCGCGCTTGTTGGTGAGGTTCCACCAGATGTCGCCCACACTCCACTGCTCGTCGGTTCGTTCCTTGACGATCTTGATCCAGTAGTCCGCGACGCCCATCGACATCCGGAAGTCGAAGCCCACGCCGCCGGCCGCGAGCGGGGAGGCCAGGCCGGCCATGCCGGAGACGTCCTCGGCGATGGTGAAGGCGTTCGGGTCCATCTCCTTCACGAGGATGTTCGCGAGGGCGAGGTAGGTCACCGCGTTCTCGTCGACACCCTGGTTGAAGTAATTGTCATAGCCCACGAAATCCTTTCCGAGGCCGTGGTCCCAATAGAGCATCGAGGTGACGCCGTCGAAACGGAAACCGTCGATGTGGTATTCCTCCATCCAGTATTTCACGTTCGACAGGAGGAAGTACTTGGTCTCGTCCTTGCCGTAGTCGAAGCAGCGGGAGCCCCAGGCGGGGTGGCGGCCCTGCGGACCGGAGTAGAAGTACAGGTGGTCGGTGCCGTCGAAGTTCGAGAGGCCCTCGGCCTCGTTGTCCACGCTGTGGCTGTGGACGATGTCCATCACCACGGCGATGCCCTTGCCGTGGGCGTCGTCCACCAGGCGCTTGAACTCCTCGGGCGTGCCGAAGCGGGAACTCAGGGCGAAGAAATTGGACACCTGGTAGCCGAAGGAACCGTAGTAGGGATGCTCCTGCAGGGCCATGATCTGGAGGGTGTCGTACCCGAGCTTCTTCACCTTCGGGAGGACGGTGGTGCGGAAGTCCTCGAACGAGGCGACCTTCTCCTGCTCGGAAGACATGCCGATGTGGCATTCATAGATCATCGGATGCGGCCGTTTGCCGGCCCGGGCATGCTTCCAGACGTACTTCTCGGCCGGATCCCACACCTGCGCGGCGAAAGCCTTCGTCATCTCGTCCTGGACGGCGCGGGTCACGTACGAAGGGAGGCGCTCCCCCGCCCCGCCGGGCCACTCGATGTACAGTTTGTACAGCTCGCCGTGCTGCAGCATGAAGGACGGGAGGGAAAGCTCCCAGTTGCCGCCGCCCGTGGGCTTCAGGGCGTAGGCGTCCGTCCGCTTCCAGTTGTTGAAATCGCCCACCAGGTAGATCCTGGTGGCGTTCGGGGCCCACTCGCGGAAGATCCAGGAGCCGTCGTCGCAGCGGTGCAGGCCGTAGTACATGTGGTTGTTCACGGCATCCTTCAGGAGGCCGTCTCCGGCGATGTGCCGCTTCATCCCCATGATCCGTTCGTGGCGGGCCTGGATGGCCTCCTTGTACGGCATCAGGTACGGGTCGGTTTCGTAAAGTTTCTTCATATTATTCCTCGTCCAGTTTGTCAATCCTTTCCTGCACGGTGCGCAGATACGCCCGGCAGGCCTTCAGCAGCCCGTTGCTCCGGGCCACGAGCGCGTCGATGTCGTCCAGCTTCGTGGCCGGGTCCTCCACCTTCGCGGCAATCTTCTCCAGCTCCTCCACCGCTTTCGCGTAATCGAATTTCTCTTCCATATCAATTCCTTTTTACTGAATCCACCGTCGCCGTGATCGTCCCGTCGGCGAACCGGACGCCGATCCGGTCCCCGGCCGCCACCGGCGCCACGCTCTTGAGGACCTTCCCGTCGCCGCCCGTCACGAGGGCGTAGCCCATGGACAGGATCTTCCGGGGGTCGGAGGCCTTGATGAGGGCCTCCTTCAGGTCCAGGGCCGCCCGCGCCCGGTCGATGCGCGCGCCGGCCGCGAAGCGGAGCCGCTGCGCGAGGGAATCGACCTTCCGGAGCATCCCGCCGAGGCGGTCGGCGACCGCGCGGCGGACGCGGGCCTGGAGGTCGTCCAGCAGGGCGTCTTCCGCGGCGTAAGCGTCCAGGAACAGGTCCGCCAGGGCCGTGGGCGTCTTCACGGAGCGGTTCGCCACGAGGTCCGCGATGTGGAAATCGCGGTCGTGGCCGATGGCCGTCACGACCGGTGCCGCGCAGGTGGCGATGGCCACCGCCAGGTCATAGTCGTCGAAGCAGGCCAGGTCCATTTCCGAGCCGCCGCCGCGCAGGATGAGGATGGCGTCGCAGGGCTGTTCCTGCGCCTCCGCGAGGGCGGCGATGATGGACGCCGGCGCCTGCTCGCCCTGCATCAGGGCTTCGTACAGGTCCAGCCGGAAGGCGTAGCCCGCCTCGTTCTCCAGCAGGTGCCGCCTAAAATCGCCGTAGCCCGCCGCCGTCTTGGACGTGATGACGGCCAGGCGGTACGGCAGGCGCGGAATCGCGAGCTCCTGCTGCATCTCCAGGTATCCGCCGGCGGTGAGCTTCTCGATGGCCCTCTTCTTGGCCAGCGCCTGCTCCCCCACCGTGAAGGCCGGGTCGATGTCGTCGATGAACAGGGACATCCCGAACATCTCGCTGAAACTGACCTGCACGCGCACGAGAACCGTGATGCCCGCCTGCAGCGGCTGGCCGGACTCCTGCTCGAAGAAGGCCTTCAGCTGCGGGAAATGCCATTTCCAGATCATCGCCCGGATGTCGGCCACGGGCTTTCCGCGGTCGCTCTGGGTGAGGTTCAGGTAGCAGTGCCCGTTGGCCCGCGGACTCCAGGAACCGATCTCCGCCTTGACCCAGTACCGGTCGGGAAAAGCGTCCTCGACGCCTTCCTTGATCCGGGCCAGGAGCTCCGTCAGTTCCAGGTAGTCCTTCGCCATCGTCTACAGTTCAGGGTCGAAATGCGGGATGGGCTTGAGCTTGAAGAGGTTCATCACGTGCTTGCGGTCGATGAGCGCCTTCGTGTCGGGGTCTTCGCACACGCCAGTGCGGATGTAGCGGTCCAGGACAGCGTAGGTGAACCCGAGGTTGTCCTCGTCCGTCTTGCCGCAGAGGCCGTCGGACGGGGTTTTCTCCACCAGTTCCACGGGCAGGCCGAGTTCCTTGCCGATAGCGACGACTTCCTGCACGGTGAGGCCGCCGAGGGGCGAGAAGTCGCCCGCGGCGTCGCCGTAGCGCGTGCTGTAGCCCACCCAGTCCTCGGAGAGGTTGCAGGTGTTGGCGACGCGGCCGTTGTTGGACTGCGAGACGGCATACAGGGCCGTCATCCGCAGGCGCGGGGCCATGTTGATGCGGGTCTGGGCCGACGCCTCATGTCCGAGCTTCAGCTCCACTTCCGCCATCAGGGCGTCGTACGCCGCGCCGATGTTCACATCGTACCGCTTGATGCCCAGGTGGTTGATCAAGCGGATGGAATCGTCAATGTCCGGCTGGATGCCGTTGGGCATCGTCACGCCGATCACGCGGTCCACGCCGAGGGCCTCCACGCAGAGGCCGGCCACGACGGAACTGTCCTTGCCGCCGGAAATGCCGATGACGGCGTTGCACCCCGGGCCGTTCTCCTCGAACCAGTCCCGGATCCACTGGACGCACGCGTCCTTGGTTTTCTTCACGTCAAACATAGTCTATTTCGCTCGGGTATACACTTGGATGGGACAGCCGGTGAAGTCGAAGTGCTGGCGGAGCTTGTTCTCCAGGAAGCGCTTGTACGGGTCCTTCACCCACTGCGGGAGATTGCAGAAGAACGCGAACTGCGGCGTCCGCGTGGGCAGCTGCGTGACATACTTGATCTTGATGTACTTGCCCTTCCAGGCCGGCGGCGGGTAGTTCTCGATCTCCGGGAGCATCGCGTCATTCAGCTCGGAGGTGGGGATGCGGCGCGTCATGTTCTCCGCCACGTGGGCGGCGGCGTTCAGCACCTCCAGGATGCGCTGCTTGTTGATGACCGACGTGAACACGATGGGAATGTCGCTGAACGGCGCCAGGCGGGCCTTCAGGGCCTCCGTGTAGTCGCGCATCGTGTTGGACTCCTTCTCGAAGAGGTCCCACTTGTTCACGACGATGACGCAGCCCTTGCGGTTCTTCTGGATGATGTTGAAGATGTTCATGTCCTGCGCCTCCATGCCGAGGGTGGCGTCGATCATCAGGATGCACACGTCGGAATGTTCGATGGTGCGCATCGCGCGGAGGACGGAGTAGAACTCCAGGTCCTCGGTGACCTTCGCCCGCTTGCGCATGCCGGCGGTGTCGACCAGCATGAACTCGTGGCCGAACTTGTTGTAGTAGGTGGAGATGGAATCCCGCGTGGTGCCCGCCACGGGCGTCACAATGTTCCGCTCTTCGCCCAGAAGGGCGTTCGTCAGCGAGGACTTGCCCACGTTCGGGCGGCCGACGATCGCGATGTGCGGGATGTCGGAGTGGTCCTCCTCCTCGGGGACGTCCTTCGGGAGCACCTTGACGATCTCATCCAGGAGGTCGCCGGTGCCGGAGCCGTTGGCCGCGGAAATGGTCCAGACCTCGCCGAGGCCCAGGCCGTAGAAGTCGTACGCGTCGTACATCTTCTCGCCCGTATCGACCTTGTTCACGCACAGGACGACGGGTTTCTTGGAACGGCGCAGGAGGTCCGCGATCTCTGCGTCATAGTCGGTGATGCCGGTCTGCGCCTCGCACATGAAGAGGACCACGTCGGCCTCCTCCACGGCGATGACCACCTGGCGGCGGATGGCGTCCTCGAAGACGTCGTCCGAATTGGACGTGTAACCGCCGGTGTCCACCACCGAGAACTCGGTGCCGCACCACTCGCACTTGCCGTAATGGCGGTCTCGGGTCACGCCCGCGGTCTCGTCGACAATCGCCTGCCGCATGCCTACGAGCCGGTTGAATAGGGTGGATTTGCCCACGTTCGGGCGTCCAACGATCGCTACTAGTGCCATATCTTAATCAATCTTACTTAATCCTCAAATATACTGAAATTATCGTCAAAAATGGGACTTTTAATCTTGAAGAAATCTAAAACCGTATGGAAAACATGATGCTGCGTCACTTCGTCGAGGTCCTTCAGGCGGAGGGAGGGGTCCGAGGTCCAGACGACGAAGGGGATTTCCAGCTGTTCGCGGGGCGCCATCGAGTACGGAACCCCGTGCATGTACAGGTTGTTCTCGCCGAGGGATTCGCCATGGTCCGAGACGAACAGCACGCAGCCCCGGCGGCCGGTCTCCCGGACGATGTCGATGGCCGAATGGACGATCCAGTCGGTGTAGACGATGCTGTTGTCGTAGGCGTTGAACAGTTCCTCCCGGCTCACCTTGGACATCTCCACGGTGCTGCTCACGGGGGTGAATACCTCGAACTCCGGCGGGTAGTTCGTGTTGTAGGACGGCCCGTGGTTCGTGTAGGTATGGAGCACGCCGAACACCTGGTCCTTGCCGCCCGCGAGGATTTCGTCCTTCAGGCCGACGAGGAGGTCGCCGTCGTACTTGCCGCTCGTTTCGGGAAGCCGCTTGCGGAGGTCGCCGATGGTCTCGTAGGAGCGCACGTGTACCGGGGGCTCGCCCCAGTTGCTGGTGCGCCAGAACACGTCGATGCCGGTCCGGTACAGGTAGTTGGGCAGGATCTCGTACAGCTCGTCCGTATCCTTGTACTCGAGGATGGCCTTCACGCCGGCGGCGGTATAGGTGGCGGAAGCATCGGCCACATAAGCCTTCACCGTGTCCTTCACCGTGTAGGGATTCGTCTCCTTGGGATAGCCGTACAGGGAGAAATGGTCCCGCCGGGCGGACTCGCCGATGACGAGGATGCACACGGCCGGGCTGTCGTCCGTCAGCGACGCATCCGGCAGCGGGATTTCCTGGACGTTCTTCCGCTTTTCGGCGGCCTGGTAGCGGAAGGAGTTGACAATGTAGGACCACGGCATCAGGAGGCTGCCGAGTTCCGTGGAGTTGCGGTCGATCCAGGGCCAGTTCTTCATGTTCCCGAACACGAGCACGAGGAGGGCCGCCACGCAGCCGCCGAGCCAGCCCAGGAGCCGCTTCCAGGAGCCGTACTCCACCTTCCGCCGGAAGACGTAGATGCAGGGCACGACGCACAGCAGGAGGATGTACAGGATGAACGAGAAGGAGAAGAAGCCCGACGCCTCGGAATACTGCGTGCGGAACACGTTCCCCATCATCTCGTCCGTCACGAGCACGTCGTAGTTGTTCACGAAATAGAGCATCACGGCGTCCCCGAACAGGGTGAACGCCACGATGCACTTGCCCACGAAGCGGAGCAGCCATACCAGCACGTAGTACAGCAGGAAGTCCAGCACGAGAAGCAGCAAGGCCGCGGTCACGGCGATGATGACGCCGTTCGCGCCGGCCTCCACGTTCGCGAACAGGTGCCGGAAGAACGGCACGTGGAACGCCACGAGCGTGAAAACGGCGAGCACGAGGCTCCAGACCGCCAGGGAGACTTTCTTACCGGGCTTGTTCATCGTTTAAGCAGGTATTTGAGCCACAGCCGCACGGTTTCTCCGAAGAGGACGAGCAGCAGCAGGTTGTACAGGATGGTCCAGACGACGCTCACCCGCTGGGGCGTGTCGTCGAAGGGGCTGTCCGCGAGAGCCGAATCATACCGGGCGAAGGGATTGGAATAGATGACCTCCCCTTCCGGGAAATAGGCCGTCAGGCGAGCGTAGGAATCTTCCGGCCGCATCCGGTAGGCGATGCTGTCGCAGCGCTCCACGAGCGCGAGCGTCCGATGGTCCTGGCCGGTGACGCGGATGCTGTCCGCCGGCTTGGACACGGTCATATGGACGGTATCCCCGCGCAGGCCGATGGCTTTCACGAAAGGAAGGTCCCGGTTCTTCTCGTACTTGACGTCCCAGTCGCCGTGGCCGTAATCCGGCACGCGCATCGCATAGAAACCGCCGCCGAGGAGCGTTTTTTTCAGGTCCTCATAGCGGCCGGAAGGCGTGCACAGGAAATTGCAGCGGACGGCGATGTTCACGGAATTGTCGATGTGATGGAAGTCGTCGTTCGCGAGGGCGAAGCTGTAGTGGCCCGCGCTCAGCGCCCAGTCCCAGTACTCGTTCTCCGTGCTGATGCCCGTGTCCAGCTCCATGATCTCGTACCCGGAAAGCGCCTCCATGTGGCGGCGGGACATGCCCACGGTCCGGTAGGGATGGTTGATCTGGATGAAGTCCGAGTGCTTCGCCAGCCGGTCCAGCTCGAACTGCTTCTGGGACGCCAGCAGCGGCAGGAGCGGGTCGTAATGGACCACGCGGTCGCTCCCGAACACCAGCTTGTGGAACTTGAAGGGGCTGTAGCCCTGCTCGTACACATTGACCTGGAGCGTGGAATCGAACGGATGCCGGGTGATTTCGTTGTGGTTGGAGAAGGTGACGATGTCGTACCCAAAGCGCTCGTACTCCGCATAGGTTTCGTCCGGCCACTCCTCGCACTCGTTCGGCGGGAAGGGGCCCTTGACGCGGGTGTGGGTGTGGAAATTCGCCCGTTGCCAGCAGTAAGCCGTATCCAGGTTCCGGTACGGATCGAAGATGTCCGGGCCGCTGAACGGCTGCGGCGCGCGGAAGTCGTAGATGGGGCTGACGGAGGTCGCAAGGACCGCCAGGAACAGCAAAACCAGGACGGAATAGACAATCTTGAGCAGGATGCGACCCATCCTGCTCAAGACATGACCTTTGTATGTGCGGTTTTCTTTCATGCTAATCTTTCCGGTACAGACCGCAGGATGCGCAGGCATCCGAGTAGTTTCCGTCGCAGACGGTCCTCCCCTTCCGCGCCGCCAGCATTTCCAGCTCTTCCTCCTTCGCGCACTTGATCCCCCGCTTCCGCATCTCCGGGTTGGTGGATATCTCCCCGTCCGGGAAGGGACGGTGGAAAAAGAAGATATTCACCCCGAGCAGCAGCACGGCGAGTCCCACGAAGACAAGGGCGGCGAGGAAGACTTTCATCCTTTAGAGCGGGAATTCGGAGGAAATGGGTTCGTAGTTGTACACGCGCAGGATCATCCGGGCGAAGGTCTCGGACAGGGAGACCACGCGGATCTTGCCCTGGAGGGCCCGTTTCTCGGGATTCAGCGGAATGGTGTCGGTCACGTACACCTCGGACAGGGCCGACGCGTCGATCCGCTCGTAGGCGGGACCGGACAGGACGGCGTGCGTGGCGAAGGCGCGGACGCTCCGGGCGCCCCGCTTCACCAGCTCGTTCGCGGCGGCGGTCAGGGTGCCGGCCGTGTCGATGATGTCGTCGATGATCACGATGTCGCGTCCCTCGACCTCGCCGATGGGCACGATGCGCTCCACCACGTTGGCCCGCGCGCGGGTCTTGTGGCAGATCACCACCGGGCAGTGGAGGTTCTTGGCGTAGGCGTTGGCCCGCTTCGCGCCGCCCATGTCGGGCGCGGCGATGGTGAAGCGCTCCGGATCGGCCTTCTGCATCTTGCGGAGGATGCCCAGGAAGTCGTAGCTCGCATACAGGTGGTTCACCGGAAGGTCGAAGAAGCCCTGGATCTGGTCCGCGTGGAGGTCGCAGGTCATGAGGGCGTCGGCGCCGGCGGCCTTGATCATGTTGGCGACCAGCTTCGCGCCGATGGACACGCGCGGCTTGTCCTTGCGGTCCTGACGGGCCCAGCCGAAGTACGGGATCACGGCGATCACCTTGTTCGCGGAGGCGCGCTTCGCCGCATCCATCGACAGGAGGAGCTCCATGAGGTTGTCCGTGGGCGGGAAGGTGGACTGGATGATGAAGCAGGTGGCGCCGCGCACGCTTTCCGCGAAGAAAGGCACGAATTCGCCGTCGCTGAAATGGGTGACCTCGAGCGGGCCGAGCACCACTTCCGGATCTTCCGGCCCCTTGAGCCGGTTCATGGCCGCGACCACTTTTTCGGAGAAATACCGAGTGGCTTCACAGGTGAAGATGGCCATCCTGTGCTTATGGACTTCGTTTATCATAAGTTTTGGAGTACGGTTCCGATATAGTTGAGAATCTCTTCCTTGCCGAGTCCGCTCACGGCGGAGCTGACGAACACCGGGGGCAGGTCCTCCCACTCTTCCAGCAGGCGGGCCTTGTTCTTCTCCACCTGCGCGGCCGTGACGTTCGTGCCCTGCTTGTCGGCCTTGGTGAAGATGAGGCCGAAGGGGATCCCCTTCTCGCCCAGCTCCGCGATGAAGCGGAGGTCCACTTCCTGCATGTCGTGCCGGGAATCCAGCAGGACGAAGAGCATCACCAGCTCCTCGCTCCGGTTGATGTAGTCCCAGATGATGTGGCGGAGCTTCGCGCGCTCCTTGTCCGGCAGCCGGGCGTACCCGTAGCCGGGCAGGTCCACGAGGTACCAGTTGTCGTTGATGAGGAAATGGTTCACGAGCTGCGTCTTGCCCGGGGTCTGGGAGGTCTTCGCCAGCTTGGAGTTCCCGGTCAGGGCGTTGATGAGCGAGGATTTGCCCACGTTGGAGCGACCGATGAAGGCGAATTCAGGCAGCTTCCGCGCAGGTTTCTGCTCCACCTTCGTGCTGCTGCCGGAAAATATGGCGGTCTTGATCTTCATGGTCTCTCTCGTTTTCCGGCACAAAGGTACAAATTATTTCAATAATTTGGGATAGCGGACCGTGAAACAAGCTCCTCCGAGGGTGAACGATTTCGAGTAGCCGATCTCGCCGCCGCACCGCTCCACGATGTTGCGGCAGATGGCCAGGCCGAGGCCCGTTCCGTGCGACTTGGTGGTGAAGTCCGGGGTGAACAGCTTCGCGCGGTTCTCCTCCTTCACGCCGGGGCCGTTGTCCTCGACCACGATGTCGTAGAAACCTTCCTTCACGGAGTTCCGGAGGGAGACCACGACCTGCCCGTCTTCCCGGCCCTCCAGGGCCTGGATGGCGTTGGTCACCAGGTTCACCAGCACGCGGGTGAGCTGCGGCTTCGGGCCCGACACCTCGGCGCCCTCCAGCCCGTAGTACTGGAAGGAGATGTCGTCCCGGGCGGAGAACATGGACACTTCCTCCCGGATGAGGGCGTCCAGGTCGATCCGGACGGGCTCCTCGGAATAGAGCTTGGCGAAGGTGGAGAACTCGTTGGCGGTGTCCGCGAGGATGTCGATGTGCTCGAGGACGGTCGCGGAGACCTCCTCGAACTTGTCCTCCCAGCCCGGACGGCCGGCCTGCTTCATGCGGATGAGCATCTGGAGCTGGAGCTTGATCGGGGTGAGCGGGTTCTTGATCTCGTGGGCCACCTGGCGGGCCATCTCGCTCCAGGCCTTGTCGCGCTCGGCCTGGGCCAGCTGCCGGGTGGAATCCGACAGGTCGTGGACCATCAGGTTGTAGGCCCGCACGAGGGAGGTCAGTTCGTCCTCCTGGTCGTAGATGATGTATTCGAGGTGGTCCACGTCGGAGACCTTCATCTTCCGGCCCATCTCGCTGAGCGGACGGAACATACGGCCGATGACCGCCACCGTGACCACGCGGGCGATCATCAGCAGGAGGAGGAAGACCGTGATGATGGAGGCGATGTGCACGAGGGCCTCGTTCTCGAAATCGTAGCTCTGGTCGGTATATGGGGAGGAAGCGATGGCGACCATGTCGCCGTTCGCGTTGAGGATAGGGGCATAGAGGGCGAAGAAACGGCGGTTGCCCCACCGTTCCGCCTCGATGCTGAACCGCCGGTGCTGGAGGACGATGCTGTAGTACGCCCCCTCCGCGATCCGGCAGCCGGCCACCATCCGGTCATAGATTTCCGGGGTGGTGGACAGGACCATGCGGCCGTCCGGCGTGAACAGGGTGATGTCGCACTTGAGGTCGTTGCCGGCGATCTCCACGGCGCTCCTCGCCGCCTGCGAGCGGAGGTCGTCCTCGGTCACCGCCCCGCGCAGCCCGCCCTGCAGCATGGACTGGAGCGTGGTGATGCGGGAGGTCATGATGCTCTGGAGGTCCGCATTGTTCCTGCGGTACACGAAGTACACGCTGAACGCCGCCATCGCCACGAGGGTGAGGATCAGGGACATGTACAGCACCACATTGATACGGGTGCGGTAGTAGTTCCGCTCGCCGGACCGATTGCGACGCGGGCGGAAGCCCAGCAGGGTGAGCAGCAGGTAGGCGACGATCCCGAACAGGACGGCTTCCACGATGTAGTTGAGGATTTCCGTCTTCTCGCGGGAGATCACCACCAGCTCGTCATCCGACACCTTCTGCACGAAATGCATGTAACCGTCCAGGACGACGCTTCCCTCCCCGATCGACCCGACGATCTGGCGGAAACGGTCGGAAATCACGGTCGCATACGGGAAATCGCCCTTGTACAGCACCAGGTGCTCGTCCACGTACCGGGCGTAGGAATAGTACGGCGGCATGGAGACGCGGCCCGGCTCGGACAGGCCCAGGAGGCTCAGGTAGCCCCGGTCCTCGCGGTTGGACTTGGATTCCACCAGCACCAGGATCGAGGACGAACCGTAATCGGCGTTGTAGTAGGTGAACAGGCCCGAATACTGCGCCCGGCTGTTCGCGCCGGTGCTGTAGAAGAAGTACGAATTGTCCGCGAGGCGCACCCCGCTCCGGATCCGCATGTTGAACAGGAAGTCCGCCGCGAGCGAAGGGGTGACGTTGACGACGGAGATGTCGTAATCCTGGGAAATCCGGGACAGGTAGGAGTTCACCAGGCGGCCCCTGATCATCTCGTGGCTGTTGTCCAGCAGGGAGAGCGCGCCGATCACGGAGTCGCCCGCGATGGCGCTTTCCGCGGCTCGCAGCTGGAGTTCCAGGCCGATGTCCCGGTCCATCGCGAGGCGGTTCGCCCACACCTCCACCCGGTTCTTCTCCTTCTGGAAGCCGAACAGGGAGGATGCAATCGCGAAATAGGCGCCGGCGACGACGGCGAACACCAGCCGGCCGGTCCGCGAGAACATGTTGTAGCGGAACCCTGCCAGACGCCGCAGAAGCGGGGAAAGCAGTTCGACCAGGAGCGGAATGGTCAGCGTCAGCGCCAGGAAGGACAGGTAGACGACGGCGGTATATCCGTCGATCAGATTGACTTTATAGAGCTCCAGGCAGATGCCGGAATTAAAGACGATGCTCTTAAAGGCCGCGTGGATGTACAGGCAGATGGCGACGATGACGGCCACCACCGCGACGACCGCAAGGACGTCGCGCAGGCGCGATTCTTTCCGGCGGAACCGGCGCAGCAGGGTCCGCCGGATGGAATACAGCGAGATGGCCAAGGTGGTGATGAGCAGGTTCACCAGGACGACCGCCCCGAGGGAATAGAAGAAGGGGCCGTCGGCATACAGCAGCGGAGAGAACAGCTGCGAGGCCTGGCCGAGCTGCCGGCCGTACAGGTAGACGCCGCCGATAAACCCCGTCTGGACGAGTCCCGCCGCGAGCGCCACGGGCACCGTGGGTCTCACGCGCAGAAGGAAGACCGTCCCGAAGAGGAACAGGATGATGGACAGCCAGAACAGGAACACATTCAGCCGTTCCGGCTCGGAGACCGTCTCCGCCGCGATCTTGAACACGGGCGTGCCGTTCGCCACCACGGGAACGCCCACGCTGCCCGTGAGCGGCTGGATGGAATAGCGGTCGCCCAGGCGGAAGCGCGGGTTCACCCCGTTGAAGGGGCTGGATTTCAGCTCATTGACCACTTCCAGGCCCACGATGACGGTCAAGTCCCCTTCCTCTATCGACCGGGCCAGGAACCATTTCGGGCCGTAATTGACATAGGTCACGGCCGATGAAAGCGCGGCGAGCGGCGAGGCCGCGTTGCTCCGGCCGTCGCCCAGCCGCTGGATGAGGGTCCGGGAGCGGATGTCGTCGTTCCTGAGCGGGAACTGGTGGGCCCAGGACTGGAGGGTATCCTCGCGGTACCGGTACACGACCATGTCCTCCGGCAGGCCTTCCAGGCGGAGCCAGGCGTCCGGGTCGGCGTCCAGGGCCTGCCGGGCATAGTCGTCCAGCAGCGCGAGCCGCTTCTCCACCCGGCGGCCGAGGTCGCGGGCCGTGGACTCCGTGTCCGGGTGCGACTGGTTCGCCAGCAGGGAGGCCGCCAGCAGCGCCAGGGCGACGGAAAGGACCGCCACCCCCGCCCAGAACCGTATGCGGAGGATCTTACTCATGGTGATAGGGCTCTCCCTTGATGATGGTGAAAGCCCGGTACAGCTGCTCTGCAAAAATCGTTCTCACCATCTGGTGGGAGAACGTCATCCGGGACAGGGACACGAGGCCTTCGGCCCGGTCATAGACCTTGCGGGAAAAGCCGTAGGCGCCGCCGATGACGAAGACCAGCGACTTCCCGCCCCGGGCGAGCCGCTGCCGGATCCATTCCGCCCATTCGACGGACCGGTACTCCTTGCCGCGCTCGTCCAGCAGGACGACGGCGTCGCCAGGGGCTACCTGCTTCAGGATCAACTCCCCTTCCTTCTCCTTGATCTGTTCCTGGGAGAAGGCCGACACGTTCTTCAGCTGGGGGATCTCGACGACCGAGAAGGGCACATAGTGCTTCAGCCTGGACACATAGAGATCCAGGCCGTCTTTCACCCACTGCACGTCGGTCCGGCCGACTGTCACGAGTTTGACGTCCATTCTTTCGCAAAGATACGTTTTCGGCTCGGTATTTGCAAGCAATATGCACCGATGAAACGGTTGATTACAACGCTTGCAGCGCTCCTGCTGCTTACCGTTACGGGGCTCTCCGCCCAGGACAAAGGCTATGACGTCTTCGTCCCCATCGGCAAATACATTGCCCAGGGGGATGCCTCCAGCCTCTCCGCCTGGTTCGCCGACAACCTGGAAGTCTCCATCATCTCCTCCACCCGCAACTGCTCCAAGACCCAGGCCCGCCAGATCGTCAAGACCTTCTTCGACGCGTATACGCCCCGTTCCTTCGACATCTCCCACAAGGCCTCCCGTTCCAACATGAAGTACGCCCTGGGCCAGCTGAACGCCGGCGGCGAAGTCTTCGTCGTGACCATCTTCGTCTCCTCCAAGGCCGACGGCACGTACCAGATCCAGCAGTTCAAGATCGACCGCCAGACCGCGGTCTATTAACTAAATTTGCATAAAATCAGGCAAATCGTTAATTTTGCGTGCTGAACCGCGAAATAACGATTAATTCATATTTTTATGGCAACAACAGCTGACCTCAAGAACGGAATGTACATCATGTTCAACGGCAAACCCTGCGTCGTGGTGTATTTCCAGCACGTGAAACCCGGCAAGGGTCCCGCCTTCGTCAAGACGAAGCTCCGCAACCTCGAAAACGGCCGCATCCTCGAAAACACCTTCACCGCCGGTGTCAAGCTCGACACCATCACCGTCGAACGCCGTCCTTACCAGTACCTCTACGATGACGGCGAGGCCTTCAACTTCATGCACGAAGAGACCTACGAGCAGATCACCCTCCCCCACGACGTCGTGGAGAACGCCGACCTGATGAAGGAAGGCCAGCGCGTGGAGATGATGTTCCTCACCGAACCCGAGGAGCGCTGCCTCACCTGCGAGCTCCCCACCTACGTGACCCTCGAAGTCACCTACAGCGAGCCCGCCGTGAAGGGCAACACCGCCTCCACCTCCGCCCTGAAGGAAGTCACCCTGGAGACCGGCGCCAAGATCATGGTCCCGCTCTTCATCGAGACCGGCGAAGTCATCACCGTCAACACCACCGACCGTTCCTACGGCCAGCGCGTGAAGTAAGGTCTTCCCGGAGAAAAAGAGAACCGGTCCCTTTCGGGGCCGGTTTTTTTGTCTAGATCACGTAATCCTCGATATCCTTCACGCTCACGGGGTTGGTGCCCAGGATGAGGAGGCGCTCGACGACATTGCGGAGTTCGCGGATGTTGCCGGTCCAGGATTTCTTCACGAGGAGGTCGATGGCTTCGGGGGAGAATTCCTTGCGGGGCAGCGCGGTCTCGGAGCAGATCTGGTCCAGGAAGTGGTTGATCAGCAAGGGGATGTCGTCCTTCCGCTCATCCAGCGTGGGGACCTTGATGACGATGACGCTGAGGCGGTGGTAGAGGTCCTCGCGGAAGGTGCCCTTCTTGATTTCCTCAGCGAGGTTCTTGTTCGTGGCGGAGACCACGCGGACGTTTACGGTGATGTCCTTGTCGGAGCCCACGCGGGAGATCTTGCGCTCCTGCAGGACGCGGAGGACCTTCGCCTGCGCGGCAAGGGACATGTCGCCGATCTCGTCCAGGAAGAGGGTGCCGCCGTCGGCCTGCTCGAACTTGCCCTTGTGCTGCTTGATGGCCGAGGTGAAGGAGCCTTTCTCGTGGCCGAAGAGCTCGCTTTCGATGAGTTCCGAGGGGATGGCCGCGCAGTTCACTTCCACATACGGCATCATGGACCTTTGCGAGAGCTGGTGCAGGCTGCGGGCGACGAGTTCCTTGCCGGAGCCGTTGGGGCCGGTGATCAGGACGCTGGCGTCGGTGGGGGCGACCTTGTCGATCATGTCGCGGATGTGCTGCATGCCCTCGGACTGGCCCACCATCTCCTGCCCGTAGACCTTCTTCTTGAGGATCTTGGTCTGCGTGACGAGGTTCGCCTTGTCGGTCGCGTTCTTGATGGTGATGAGGATGCGGTTCAGGTCCAGGGGCTTGCCGATGAAGTCGAACGCGCCCTTCTTGATGCAGTCCACGGCCGTGTCGATGTCGGCGTGGCCGGAGATCATGACGACGGGGGTCTCGACGCCGTCGGCGATGAGCTTCTGGAGGACTTCGGTCCCGTCCATGCCGGGCATCTTGATGTCGCAGAAGATGGCGTCGTACTTCTCCTTTTCCGCCATTTCACAGGCGTCGGCGCCGTTTTCGGCCGTGTCCACCTGGTAATCTTCCATCTCCAGGATCTCCTTGAGGGAGTTGCGGATGGAGCGTTCGTCGTCAACAATCAGAATCTTCATACTCTCGAAACATTTATGCAAATATACGGACTTTTTTTTCTACATTTGTAAGACTGATCCTTGAAAGATTATGAACGTTCCTGATATCATCATCGCCGTTGACGGCTTCTCGGCCACCGGCAAGAGCACCTTCGCCAAGATGGTCGCGAAGGAATTCGGTTTCCTGTACCTGGACAGCGGCGCGATGTACCGCGGCGTCACCCTCTTCTCCATGGAGAACGGGATGATCGCGGAGGACGGGGCCATCGACGAGACGGCCCTGCAGGCCGTCATCGAGGGCCTTGACCTGCACTTCCGCAATGATGACGGCAAGACCTGCCTGTACCTCGGCGAACGTTGCATCGAGACGGAAATCCGCACCCTCGCGGTGTCCTCGCACGTGAGTCCCGTATCGGCCATCCCGTTCGTGCGGAACTACGTGGACAAGCGGCTCCGCGCCTTCTCCGAGGGCGGCCGCGTGATCATGGACGGCCGCGACATCGGCACCACCGTGTTCCCGAACGCGGAACTCAAGGTCTTCATGGTGGCCGACGCGGAGGTCCGCGCGCAGCGCCGCTACGACGAGATGGTGGCCAAGGGCGACACGCCCGTCTTCGAGGACATCGTCAAGAACCTCGCGGAACGCGACTACATCGACTCCCACCGGGAAACCTCCCCGCTCCGCCAGCCGGAGGACGCCTATGTGATGGACAACACCCACATGACCCTGCACGAGGAGCTCGTCTGGTGCCTGGGCGTCATCCAGGGCAAGTTCGGCATCCTCGAGGCCCCGGCCCTGTCATGGTAAAGGTCGAAACCGACAGCCGGTCCGGTTTCTGCGGCGGCGTCATCCGCGCCATCTCCCAAGCGGAGCGCTTCCTGCAGGAGAGCGACCACCTCTATTCCCTCGGCGCCATCGTCCACAACGAAGCCGAGCTCGACCGCCTCGGGGCGGAAGGGCTCCGTACGGTCGCGTCCATCCCGGACGTCCCGGAAGGCGAGACCGTCCTGATCCGGGCCCATGGCGAGCCGCCGTCTACGTACGCCGCAGCGCGCGGGCGCGGCCTCACGGTCATCGACTGTACCTGTCCGGTGGTGCTCAAGCTCCAGGAACACATCCGCGAAGCCTACGCCCGCCTGCATGCGGACGGGCTACATGGAACGCTGCTCATTTTCGGGAAGATCGGCCATGCCGAAGTCCTGGGCCTGCTGGGCCAGGTGGACGGCGACGCCATCGTCGTGGAGAACCGCGCGATGCTGGAGGAAGCGCTCCCCCGCATCGACTTCTCCCAGCCCGTCGAAATCTTCTCCCAGACCACCAAGAGTCCGGCCGAATATGCCGAGATCTGCGACCGCGTGCGCTCCCTCGGCTCCCGCGTGACGGTCCATGACACCATCTGCGCGCAGGTCGCGAACCGGCACGAGCATCTCGCGGCCTTCGCCCGCAACCACGACCTCATCCTCTTCGTCGCGGGCGAATCCAGCTCCAACGGCCGCGTCCTCTTCGACCTGTGCCACCGCGTGAACCCGCGCTCCTACCGCATCGGCGCCCCCGCCGACATCGACCCCGCCTGGGTCCGCGACGGCGACCGCGTGGGCGTCTGCGGCGCCACCTCCACGCCCCAGTGGCTCCTGGAGAAGGTCGCGGCGGCCGTGCGGGGGCTCTGAGCCCCAACCCATCAAAACAATAGAGGCGGGTCTTGCGACTCGCCTTTATTGTACCTTATTAACTAAACCAACTTTAAACTAACCGGCTTAGTATTATGCAAGGGGTGTGCCAAACTATTCGGAGGGCGCTTCTCCCACGGGAGATTCCTCGGGTTCGCTCGGAATGACAGGGGCGGCAGCGGCCGCGCGGGCGGCGGCTTCGGCCTCCGCTTCGCGGCGGGCGCGTTCGACGCTGACGGAGCGCTTGAGCCGGAAGCCGGAGCCGAGGTACTTCGTGCGGACGTCCTCGTCGGCTGCCAGCTCTTCCGGGGTGCCTTCCTGGAGGATCGTGCCCTCGTACAGGAGGTAGGCGCGGTCGGTGATGGCGAGGGTCTCGCCCACGTTATGGTCCGTGATGATCACGCCGATGTTGCGGTACTTGAGCTTGGCGATGATGTACTGGATGTCCTCCACGGCGATCGGGTCGACGCCGGCGAAGGGTTCGTCCAGGAGGATGAACTTCGGGTCCACCGCCAGGGCGCGGGCGATCTCGCAGCGCCGGCGCTCGCCGCCGGAGAGCTGGATGCCCAGGGACTTGCGGACCTTGGAGAGGTTGAACTCGTCGATGAGCTGCTCCAGGCGGGCCTCCCGCTCCTCGCGGGTCATCTTGGTCATCTCCATCACGGACATGATGTTGTCCTCGACCGACATCTTGCGAAAGACGGAGGCTTCCTGCGGCAGGTAGCCGACGCCCTTCTGGGAGCGCTTGTACATCGGCAGGCAGGTCAGTTCGTCATCGTCGATGAAGATGCGGCCCTCGTTCGGGACGATCTGGCCGGTGATCATGTAGAAGCTCGTGGTCTTGCCGGCGCCGTTCGGGCCCAGGAAGCCGACGATCTCGCCCTGGCTCACTTCCATCGAGACGCCCTTCACGACCGTGCGGACGCCGTATTTCTTCACGAGGTTTTCTGCGCGTAACTTCATGATACTATGCTATTTGGTATCGAGGCCGAGGTCGGCCACGAAGGCTCTCACTTCAGGGTGCTTGTCCATCAGGTCCTTCGCCTTTTCCTCGGGCATGTAAGGTTTCTTCTCGCCGGGTTCCTCCTCGGGGATGTCGTCCACGTGGAGGTTGACCTTCCGGCAGTTCAGGATCTCGCGGAAGGCGTTTTCCATGTCTCGGAGGATCTTGTCCTCGATCCACTTCTTCTGCGCGGCGTTGGCCACCGTGAAGAACACGGACTTGACGCCGGCTTCCTCCGTGATCCGGAGTTCCGCCTTGGCGAGGGCGCTCGCCAGACGCGGCTGCGATTCATACCGCGGGAGGAGGTCCTTCCAGCGGGTGCGGAGGGTGTCGTCGTCCGGCAGGGCGGCCTCCACCGTCGCAGGCGCCTCTTCCACCGGCTTCTCCTCCTTCTCCTGGAGGATGGCGTTCATGGACAGGGCCGATCCGGTCTTGGGCGCGCGGCGCTGCCGCACGGGAGCGGCCGGCGCGGGGGATGCGGCGACGGCTGTCTTGTCGGCGGGAGCCGGAGCGGGAGATTCCTTCGCTTCGCTCGGAATGACAGCAGGAGCCTTCGGAGCGACATTGTCATTCCGAACCTGCGGAGAAGGTGAAGGAATCTGGACCGGGCGTGGCGCGGTGGACACGTCCGTGCGGCCCGTCAGGAAGCTGAGCTTCATCAGGGCGAACTCGATGTGCAGGCGGGGGTTCACCGCCGCCTTGTAGCCGGCCTCGCAGGCCGTGGTGACGCTCAGGGCATCATACAGGAACTGCAGCGGGCAGCGGGCCGCCTGCTCGCGGTAGCGCTGCTTCAGGGAATCCGGCAGCTCCAGCAGGGCGTCCAGTCCCGCCGTGCGGGCGACCACGAGGTCCCGCAGGTGCGAGCTCAGGGCCGCCACGAAATGCAGGGCGTTGAAGCCCTTGGACAGGATTTCGTCGAAGGAGGACAGGGCGGCGGCATAGCTTCCCGACAGGAAGTTCTCCACCATCCCGAAACTGTAGTCGTAATCGAGGACATTCAGGTTCCGCACCACGTCCTCGTACTTGATTTCCGTCCCGCAGAAGGCGACCGTCTGGTCGAAGATCGTGAGGGCGTCGCGCATGGCGCCATCGGCCTTCTGGGCGATCACGTGCAGGGATTCGTCGTCGATGGTGATCCCCTCCTTGGCCGCGATGCCGCGGAGGTTCCGGACCATGTCGGGGATGCTGATGCGGTTGAAGTCGTACGTCTGGCAGCGGGACAGGATCGTGGGCAGGATCTTGTGCTTTTCCGTGGTGGCGAGGATGAAGATGGCATGTGCCGGCGGCTCCTCGAGCGTCTTGAGGAAGGCGTTGAAGGCCGACGGGGACAGCATATGGACCTCGTCGATGATATAGACGCTGTACTTGCCCACCTGCGGCGGGACCTGGACCTGTTCGATCAGGGCCTTGATATCGTCCACGCCGTTGTTGGAGGCGGCGTCCAGTTCATGGATGCAGTAGGACCGGCCTTCCTGGAAGGAAACGCAGGACTCGCACTCCCCGCAGGGCTCCATGTCGGGCCCGGGATGGGCGCAGTTGATCATCTTCGCGAAGATGCGCGCCGTGGTGGTCTTCCCCACCCCGCGCGGGCCGCAGAAGAGATAGGCGTGGGCCAGCTGCCCCCGCTTGATGGAGTTCGACAGGGTCCGGGCGATGTTGTCCTGGCCGAGCAACGTTTCGAAGGAGTCCGGCCTGTATTTGCGTGCCGATACGATATACTGACTCATAGCTTACAAATATAGCAAGTAATTTTGAAATACCGGGCCGTAGCATTATCTTTGTAAGGATAGAAAGCATGAATATGAAGCGACTGACTATATTTTTCGCCCTGCTCGCGGTGAGCTCGGCCCTGTTTGCCCATGGCAAGGTCACTACCCGGAAACACCTGTTCGCCGACTTCACGGACAAGATCACGAAGGTCGTGATGAGCGGGAACGAGATCCTGGACGGCGCGCTGCGCCAGGAGGTGGTGGACCTGTGGACCCTCTCCCCCTTCGAGTTCTGCTCGATGGCCGAGTACGAGTCCCTCAAGAAATCGGACACCTACTATTTCCTGCTCATGACGGCCGGCCAGGCCAAGGGCGAGGAAGAGCCGATGGTGCGTTTCCTGACGCTCGAAAAGGGCGGGGCCGACAAGGGGGACAACATCGCCCTCCGCACGGAGGTCATTTCCCTGCCGCTGTGCCCCGTGGACGGCGGTTCCGGGCGGGAACTCGTGTTCCTGCCGGCCCTCGTGAAGGGCGTCCAGGCGTTCACCGCCGAGGCCATGGAATCCGAGAAGGTCGCCTACTCCGGGATGGCCTGGTTCAACGGGAACTTCGACCGGAAGGGCGGCATCAAGCGCATCTACCTGGCCAAGGAGGACATCTCCGAGTCCGTCTCCACGAAGGAACGGGAAAAGTACATGGACGAGGACATCATCCTCTGCGACGAGGACGAGGCCGACAAGGCCTACACCGACAAGACCTACAACACGCTGGTCAGCTACACCGTCTCCGCCGGCACCTGGAGCTACAAGATGCTCGTCGAGGCCGATACGGACACGGTCTATTACATCCGCAAGCATAAGGTCAATG
Source organism: uncultured Bacteroidales bacterium (assembly GCA_900316525.1). Taxonomy (GTDB): domain Bacteria; phylum Bacteroidota; class Bacteroidia; order Bacteroidales; family UBA932; genus Cryptobacteroides. The sequence continues at coordinate 5,991 of ONDF01000020.1, read as the reverse complement.
CGAAGAACGCCCCCGGCTTCCTCACGGACGACCTCAAACGGATTTCGAGGAAGCGGTAATGCGGAGCGGAACGGCACCTTGCGGACTCCGGTACGCCGTCCGGCGCGGCGGGTCCGCCGTCGGCTACTGCTCCTTGAGCCTGCGCTGCGGGACGAGGGACGAGGCCGATTTTCCCAATGGCATCGCGCATTTCGCGGAGCACACGATCTTCCGCGGGACGAAGCGGAAGAGCGCTTCCGTCATCAACAGCTACCTGGACCGTCTGGGCGGCGAACTCAACGCATACACCACCAAGGAGGAGATCGTCCTGCACGCCACCGTGCTGAAGGAGGACCTCGGGAAGGCCGCGGGCCTGCTCTTCGAGCTGGCGACGGAGGCCACCTTCCCCGACGCCGAAATCGAGACCGAGCGGGGCGTCGTCCTGGATGAGATCATCTCCTACAAGGACAACCCGGCCGAGGACGTGTACGACAAGTTCGAAGGCATGCTCTTCGAGGGACATCCCCTGGGCCTGCCCATCCTGGGCACTTCCGCCTCCGTCCGCCGCATCAAGCCGGAGGACCTCCGCCGCTTCGCACGCACCTTCTTCATCCCCGCGCGCATGGCCTTCACGGTCGTCGCGGACCTGGATGAGAAAGTGATGGAAAAGCGCGTGCTGAGGCTGGTGGAGAAGCTTTTCGGAGATTTCTCCGCGCGGCCTGACGGCCTTGGTCGAAATGACAAAGAGACGACCTGCCCTGGGTGCGATGACAGGGGTATTGTCATTTCGAGCGGAGCCGAAGGCGGAGTCGAGAAATCTGCCTGGGCCCTGCCCTTCTCCAAGACCGTGGACAAGCGGAACCACGAGGTGAACGCCGTCATCGGCAACCGGGCGCCGTCGCTGTACGACAGCGAGGACCGCATCACGGCCGCCGTGCTGTGCAACATCCTCGGCGGGCCGGCGTCGAACTCCCTGCTGAACAAGGTCCTGCGCGAGAAGAACGGCTGGGTGTACGGCGTGGAATGCACCTATACGCAGTATGCCGACACCGGCATCGCCGCCATCACCTTCGGCTGCGACAAGCCCAACCTGGAGCGCTGCCTGACGACGCTGGACAAGATCCTCGCGCGCATCCGCGAGGTCCCGTTCTCGGAGCGCACCCTGAAGGCCTACAAGAAGCAGCTCCTCGGGCAGCTCGCCATCTCCTCCGACAACGGCGAGGCGCAGTGCCTGTCCATGGGCAAGAGCCTCCTTTCCTGGGGCCGCATCGACACCAGCGCCGAAATGCGCGCCCGCATCGAAGCCGTCACCCCGGCCGCCCTGCAGGCGATGGCCCGGCGACTCTTCGCGCCGGAAACCCTCTCCCGGCTGATTTACCTGTAACCAATCAAAACACACAGATATGCAAGCGACGAAAACCATCAATCCCCGCAAGTTCTCCATGGGAAAGGCCACCTGGATTTCCCTGGGTGTCACCATCCTCGCCATCATCGTGATGGCGTCCTGCTGCACGACCATCGACTCGGCGGCCGTGGGCATCAAGTTCAAGAAGTGGTCTTCCAACGCGGAGCTCCGCGGCGGCGTGGAAGGCACCTGCCGCGGCTGGGTGTGGTACAACCCCATCACCGAGAGCATCTTCGAGTATCCGACCTACATCCAGCGGGTTACCTACGAACCCTTCACGGTGAACCCCAAGGACGCGGCCATCTTCTCGATGACCCCGACCCTCGCCTATCAGATTGACGAGAACAAGGCCGTGGACATCTTCGTGAAGTACCGCAAGCCGGTGCGCGAACTGGAGATGGGCTACATCAACACCTGTATCTTCGAGGCTTACCGCACCTGCGCGAACAATTACACGTCCGACGAGCTGATGGCGAACCGCGCCAAGTTCGAGACCGAGGTCCGCGCCCGTCTGGACGAGTCCATGAACGCCGAAGGCTTCATCGTCCGCGAGTTTACGACGAAGATCGACCCGCCGGCCTCATTGACCGAAGCCATCAACGCCAAGAACGAGGCCGTCCAGAACGCCCTCAAGGCGGAGAACAAGGTGAAGGAGGCCGAAGCCGAGGCGAAGATCGCCATCGCGAAGGCCAAGGGTGAAGCCGAGGCGCAGAAGATCACGGGCGACGGCGAGGCCTACTACAACCGCGTGGTCGCCGCGTCCCTCAACGCCCTCCTCGTCCAGCAGTACGCCATCGAGAAGTGGAACGGCGAGCTCCCGCAGTTCAACGGCTCCAGCGCCCTGCCGTTCATCAACCTGAACAAATAGGCGTCCCGCCCAAGTAGTTCAGCCTCAACGGGTTAAACGAATCTCCCTGGTGCAAATGCACCAGGGAGAATTGTTTAATATACGATGTATCAAGCAGTTAGGCGGGACGCTTATCCGATCTGGGCGCCGTTGGTGACGACTTCCTGCGGGGTGATGAAGCGCATCTTGCCGTCGCCCTGCTTGGCCATCAGGATCATGCCCTTGGACTCGATGCCGCGGATGGCGCGGGGAGCGAGGTTCGCCAGGATGCAGATCTGCTTGCCCAGCATGTCCTCCGGGCTGTAGTATTCGGCAATGCCAGAGACGATGGTGCGGGTGTCGATGCCCGTGTCGATGGTGAGCTTCAGGAGCTTGTCGGTCTTGGGGACGCGCTCGGCCGCGAGGACCGTGGCCGTGCGGATGTCCATCGCGCCGAACTGGTCGAAGGTCACCTCGGGCTTCTGCGGCTCGACCTTCTTCGCGGCCTCCTCGGCGGCCTTGGCGGCCTCGGCCGCTTCGCGCTCGGCCTTGATGGCCGCGAGGCGGGCGATCTGCGCGTCCACGACGCTGTCCTCGATCTTCTGGAACAGCAGGACGCTCTCGCCGAGGGCGTGGCCGGCGGGCAGCAGCTCGGGCGTGCCCAGCATCGACCAGGAAAGGACGATGCCCTCCGAAGGAACGGCATTCGTATGCAGGGCCTTGCCCTCGCCCGGCTTGTAGAAGTTCACGGTCGGGACACCTTCGCCGGCGCGGTGGTCGGTACCGGCGTCGATGCCCACGCGGAGGATCTCGCGGAGCTTCCCGGCGCTGAACGGCGTGAAGGGCTCGAAGGCGATCGCGAGATCGGCGCAGATCTGCAGGCAGGTGTACAGGATGGAGGCGGTGCGGTCCATGTCGGTCTTCGCCACCTTCCAGGGTTCCATGTCGGAGATGTACTTGTTGCCGATGCGGGCGATGTTCATCGCCTCCTTCAGCGCCTCGCGGAAGTGGAAGGTTTCCACATACTTCTCCAGGGCCTCCTTGCAGGGGACGATGGACGCGAGCGTCTCGGCGTCGATGGGCTCCGGCTTCAGGTTCTCCGGGACGACGCCGTTGAAGTACTTGTGCGTAAGGACTACGGCGCGGTTCACGAAGTTGCCGAACACGGCGACGAGCTCGCTGTTGTTGCGCTGCTGGAAGTCCTTCCAGGTGAAGTCGTTGTCCTTGGTCTCCGGGGCGTTGGCCGTGAGGACGTACCGCAGGACATCCTCCTGGCCCGGGAACTGCTCCTCGTACTCATGGACCCAGACGGCCCAGTTGCGGGAGGTGGAGATCTTGTCGCCCTCGAGGTTCAGGAACTCGTTGGCGGGAACGTTCTCCGGGAGGATGAAGTCGCCGTAGGCCTTGAGCATGGACGGGAACACGATGCAGTGGAACACGATGTTGTCCTTGCCGATGAAGTGCACGAGGCGGGTCTCCGGGTCCTTCCACCACTTCTCCCAGCTCTGCGGGAGGAGTTCCTTGGTGTTGGAGATATAGCCGATGGGCGCGTCGAACCAGACATAGAGGACCTTGCCCTCGGCGCCTTCCACGGGCACCGGGACGCCCCAGTCCAGGTCACGGCTCACGGCGCGGGGCTGCAGGCCGCCGTCCAGCCAGCTCTTGCACTGGCCGTACACGTTCGTCTTCCATTCCTTGTGCTGCTCCAGGATCCAGTCGCGGAGCCAGGGCTCGTACTGGTCCAGCGGGAGGTACCAGTGCTTGGTCTTCACCTTCTTGGGCGTGGAGCCGGACAGGGCGGAGCGCGGGTCGATCAGCTCCTCAGGGCTCAGCGTGGAGCCGCACTTCTCGCACTGGTCGCCGTAGGCGCCGGGATTGCCGCACTTGGGGCAGGTGCCCACGATGTAGCGGTCCGCCAGGAAGGTCTTCGCCTCCTCGTCGTAGTACTGCTCGGTCTCCTTGGTGATGAACTTGTCCTCGTCATACAGTTTCCGGAAGAACTCGGAGGCCGTCTTGTCGTGGACGTCCGAGGTCGTGCGGGAATAGATGTCGAAGTTGATGCCGAGGCCGGTGAAGGCGTCCTTCATCACCTGGTGGTACTTGTCCACGATGTCCTGCGGCGTGACGCCCTGGGCGCGCGCCTTGATGGTGATGGGCACGCCGTGTTCGTCGGAGCCGCACACGAAGACGACGTCCTCGCCCCGCAGCCGGAGGTAGCGGACATAGATGTCGCCGGGGATGTAGGCGCCGGCCAGGTGGCCGATATGGACGGGACCGTTCGCGTACGGAAGCGCGCAGGTCACGAGGGTTCTCTTGTGGTCGTTCATTTCAATCTGCCGAGTTTGATATTGATGGTTTTCTTGAGTTCGTTGATGCGCGAGAGCATCGTGAAGATCTCGCGCTGCCGGTCGGGACCGGCCGTGGCGAGTTCCCGCGTCAGGACGTTCTGGTCCGACTGGAGCCGCTTGATGTGGTAGGCCAGGATGGCCTTGGGGACGAAGTTCGTCAGCCAGGAATCCCGGGTGGTCAGGGCCGCCTGGAAGTTCTTGACCGTGAGCTCGTACTTGTCGTCGGAGAGCTGGGAGACGACGAAACGGACGTCGTCGTCGGGCCCGTTCAGCAGGTCGCGGATGATCTCGTCCTGCGGCTTGCCCGCGTCGTACAGGGCGAAATAGGCCTCGTAAGCGCGCCGGTAGGCGTCGTTCGCGAATTCGATCCCGTCGCTGGCGAGGGCCGTGTCGATGAACTCCGCCACGCTCTGGGCGCCCCCTTCCGGGTCATAGAACTCCGAATCGCTCTCGAACGTGAGCGGGGTGCTGCCGTCCGTCAGGATGAAGCCCAGGAGCTCGCGCTCGGACGGCGCCAGGAGCGGGTTCTGCGTCTCCAGGGCGCGGAGCTCGTTCACCGGGGGCGTATAGGCCGATTCCTGCGGCCGGGGCGCCTCTTCCTCCCGGCGGGCGCGGACGGCCTCGCGCTGCGCCTGCGTCCGTTCCTCGCCCTGGATCTTCTCCCGGGTGCGGCGGACGCGGTCCGTGAGGATGTCCGCGTCGATGCGGAACTTCGCGGAGATGGCGTCGGTATAGACCGACCGCTTCACCGCGTCGGGAATGCCGGCCACGGTGTCCGCGATGTCGTTGATGAGGTTCGCCCGCTTGAGCGGGTCGTTCCCCGCCTCGCCCAGCAGGAGGTCCGCCTTGAAGGCGATGAAGTCCTGCTCGTTCGCGGCGATGAAGGCCTCCACCTCCTCCAGCGTGTGCTTCCGGGCGTAGGAGTCCGGGTCGTCGCCGTCGGGGATGAGGACCACCTTCACGTTCATGCCCTCCTTCAGGATCAGGTCGATGCCGCGCAGGGCGGCGTGGATGCCGGCCGAGTCGCCGTCGTACATGATGGTGACGTTCTCGGTGAACCGCTTGATGAGGCGGATCTGCTCCACGGTGAGGGAGGTGCCGCTGGAGGCCACGACGTTCGTGATGCCCAGCTGGTGCATGGACAGGACGTCCAGGTAGCCTTCCACGAGGTAGCACTTGTCCGCGCGGGAGATGGCGGACTTGGCGAAATAGATGCCGTACAGGGAGCGGGATTTCACGTAGATCTCCGACTCCTTGGAATTCACGTACTTGGCGATGGACTTGTCGGTGAACAGGGTGCGTCCGCCGAAGGCGATGACGCGGCCGCTCACCGAATGGATCGGGAACATCACCCGGTCGTAGAAGCGGTCGTGCAGGGAGCCGTCCGTGTCCCACTGGGCGCAGAGGCCCGTTTCCAGCAGGTATTCGTCCTT
>ONDF01000048.1 GCA_900316525.1 uncultured Bacteroidales bacterium | reverse complement strand
CTGGTCGTGGGCGGCGGCGGCGCGGGCGGCTACAAGGTCGGCGGCGGCGGCGGCGGCGGCGGCCTCTTCTACAGTGAGTCGTATCCCGTGACGACGAACACGACCTACATCGTCGCCGTCGGCCGCGGCGTAAGATTCGGGAAAGACTTCCCGGCACTCCGCCTCGTACAGGCGCTGGTCCGTGTTCCGGGAGGAATAATGGCCGATGATCAGTTTCGACACGCCCGCATCGACGGCGACCTGCGCCGCCTGCCGGGTCGTGGAATGAAACCGGGCGGCCGCCTTGTCGGCGTGCTCGTTCAGGAAGGTCGTCTCGTGATAGAGGGCCGTGACGCCCCGGAGCACTTCGGCTTCGCCGGGAAAAACGGCCGTATCCGACACGTAGGCATAGCTGCGGGGCGTGAAAGGCTTGTAGGCCGCCACCTCGAGCGGGATGACGGTCCCGTCCTCGCGGACCACGTCCTCGCCCCGCTTGAGCGTGCCGATCTCGGTGAGGCTGAGCCCGTACTGTTCGATGCACTCCTTCCGCACGTTCCACATCGGCTCTTTCTCCCGGAAGATGTAGCCGTAGGTCTCGATTCCGTGCAGGAGCGGGAAAGCCGTCACCTCGACGGACTTGGTCTCCATGATCACGGACGGGAAACGGGTGTTCACCGGATGGAAGGCGATCTCATAGGGCAGCCATTCATTGTAGGAGAGGAAGAAGTTGAGGAAGGGGCGGAGATTGCCCGGGCCGTACACGTGGAGGGGCGCCGTCCGGCCGCCCATCCCGAAGGTGGAGAGCAGGCCGGACAGGCCGAACACGTGATCGCCGTGGACATGCGAGATGAACACGGCCTCGAGCTTGGACATGGACACGTGGAACCGCATCATCTGCGTCTGCACGCCTTCTCCGGCGTCCACAAGAAACAAGCGCCCATGCACTTGCAGTGCCTGGGCGCTTTGACTCCGGTTCACGACGGGCATCGCCGATGCGGTGCCCAACATCGTGACCGTAAAGTTGTTCTGGGAATTACTCACCCTTCTCGAGCTTGTCCTTGAGGGCGGCGAGGGCGGAGATGTCACCGAGGGTGGTCTTCTCGACGGTGCTGTTCACCTTCTTGATGGCCTTCTTGGTGTTGTCAGCCTCGGCGGTCTCGCGGGCAACGCGGGCCTCCTGGTAGGTGCGGAGGTGGGAGACACGCACGGTGCGGGTGCTGCGGCGCAGCTCCACGACCTTCACCGGCAGGGTCTCGCCGACGACGGCCTGCTTGCCGTCTTCCTTCACCATCTCGCGGTTGAAGGCAGCGGCCTCGGTGCCGTCCTCGAACTTGAGGGCGTAGCCCTTGTCGCCGGCGGCGGTGACGGTGGCGTCCACCACGGTGCCGACCGGGTACTTGGCCTCGAGCTCGTCCCAAGGGTTCGGGGTGAGCTGCTTGTGGCCCAGGCTGAGCTTGTGGTTGTTCTCGTCGAACTCGAGGATGACGACGTCGATGACGTCACCGGAAGCGACGAGCTCGCTCGGGTGCTTGAGCTTGTTCCAGGAGAGGTCGCTGATATGGATCAGGCCCTCGACGCCGTCCTCCAGCTCGGCGAACACGCCGAAGTTGGTGATGTTGCGGACGGTGGCCTTGTGGGTGGAACCCACGGGATACTTCTCGCGGATGGACTCCCAAGGATTCTGGGTGAGCTGCTTCAGACCGAGGGACATCTTGCGGGCCTCGCGGTCCAGGGTGAGGATGACGGCCTCGACCTCGTCGCCGAGCTTGAGGAACTCCTGGGCGCTGTGGAGGCGCGGGCTCCAGGACATCTCGCTCACGTGCACGAGACCCTCGACACCGGGTTCGACCTCGACGAAAGCGCCGTAGTCGGCGATGGCGACGACCTTGCCCTTCACGGTGTCACCGACCTTGAGGTCGGCGGAGAGGCTCTCCCACGGGTGCGGGGTGAGCTGCTTCAGGCCGAGGGCGATGCGCTTCTGCGCCTCGTTGAAGTCGAGCACGACGACATTGATCTTCTGGTCCAGGGCGACCACCTCTTCCGGATGGGAGATGCGGCCCCAGCTGAGGTCGGTGATGTGGATGAGACCGTCCACGCCGCCGAGGTCCACGAACACGCCGTAGTTGGTGATGTTCTTGACGGTACCCTCGAGCACCTGGCCTTTCTCCAGCTTGGAGATGAGTTCGGCGCGCTTGGCCTCCTGCTCGGCCTCGAGAAGGGCCTTGTGGGAGACGACCACGTTGCGGAACTCCTGGTTGATCTTGACGATCTTGAAGTCCATGGTGGTATCCACGAACACGTCATAGTCACGGATGGGCTTGATGTCGATCTGGGAGCCCGGGAGGAAGGCCTCGATGCCGAACACGTCGACGATCATGCCGCCCTTCGTGCGGGTCTTGACATAACCCTTCACCACCTCGTTGTTCTCGTAGGCGGCGTTGACCATATCCCAAGACTTGAGCTGGCGGGCTTTCTTGTGGGAAATGACCAGCTGGCCCTTGCGGTCCTCGGCGTTCTCGACGAGCACCTCGACCTTGTCACCGACCTTGAGGTCCGGGTTGTAACGGAACTCGGGGGCGGAGATGACACCTTCGCTCTTGGCGCCGATGTTCACGACGACCTCGCGCTTGTTGATCGCGGTGACGACACCCTCGACCACCTCGTTCTCGGTGACCTTCTGGAGGGTCTGGTCGTACAGGGCGGCGACTTCCTCGCGGTTCTCACCGGCGACGGTGTCGTTCTCGAAAGCGTCCCAGTCGAAATCCTCAGGCGCGACGGAGGCGTTGAGGGGGGCCTTCTTGGTTTCTTCTTTCTGGACAGGAGCCTCTACCTGAGTCTCTTCTGCCACGTTCTTGATTTCTTCAGACATAGTTTTTTTGGATGGAAACTAGTTGTTTAACATTATTTTTTGTGCTGCGCGGAGGGGCAAAAAAAGCACGCCTCCGTAAAAGCGTGCAAAAATACGAAAAAATATTGGATTTCAAAGCATTTTCTTTCGTTTGAAGAAGATCCAGATGACCACGCAGGACAGGGCCATGATCCCGAGGATGATGATCCAGTTCCAGAACGAGGCGTTGGGCTCGTCGGCGGCGATCATCGGCAGGCGCACGTTCATTCCGTAGAAGCCCGCGATGAGGGTGGGCGGCATCATGAACAGGGACACGACCGCCAGCACCTTCATGATCTTGTTCTGGTCCAGGTTGATCAGACCCAGGACCGTATCCTGCAGGTATTCCAGACGCTCGAAGCAGAAGTTCGTGTGGTTGATCAGGGACGAGATGTCTTGCAGGAGCACGTTCAGGCGCGGCTCCAGCGAGGACGGGACCTTGGTGCTGCGCATCAGGTTGGAGATCAGGCGCTGCTTGTCCACGACGTTCTCGCGGACCATCATCGTGTTCTCCTGGAGCTGGGAGATGTCGATCAGGAGTTCCTGGTCGATGTCCTCCTCCTCGTTGATGCGCTTCGCGTACTGGGAGATCTCCTTCGAGAGGAGCTCGATCATATCCGCGTCCAGGTCGACACGCTGGTCCAGGATCGTGGCGAAAACCGTGAAGCCGGAGGGGTACTGCTTCGGATTCACCTGCATCCGCCGCTGGAGTTCGGTGAAGCTGCGGAGGGGCACCTCGCGGAGCGTGGTGAGGGTATTGTCCACCAGGGTGAACGACACCGCCTGCATCATGTATTCCTCGGCCCCCGGGGTCAGGAAGTTCGTGTTGGCGAAGATGGCGTCGTCCGTCTCGAAATAACGGGAGGAGCTTTCGATTTCCTCCGCCTGCGCGCGGCTCTGGATTTCCGTCCCGAGGAAGCCCTCCACGGCGCGCTTCTCCGCGCCGGAAGGATCCACGAGGTCGATCCATACGGTGTTCTCGAGGGTGATCTTGGCGAAATCTTTCTCCGACTGGGAGACTCCGATCTTTCCGTTTTCTCTGTAGAAGATATTCAGCATATCGTTCCAGGGTGTTTTAGCTCCGGGCCAGTCGCACCGGATGGATTTTACATCAATAACCAGCCACCGTTACGGAAAAGGTAGCTCACAAAGGTACGGATATTTCCGTGAATTGCAACACCCCGGGCCTAAAAAACGAAACAGACCGGGAAAGTTTCCCAGTCTGTTGTCGGGATGATCCGACTCGAACGGACGACCCCTACGTCCCGAACGTAGTGCGCTAGCCAACTGCGCTACATCCCGATTGCCCTTCGAAGCCGGGCCGGCTCAGTGTCTCGAAGCTTACGCGAGCTTGTTGATGTAGACCTGGAGGCCGCTCTTGAGGTTGGAGGCCTTGTTCTTGTGGATGACGCCGATCTTCGCAAGTTTGTCGATCATCGCGTACACCTTCGGAGCGCTCTCCTCGGCAGCTTTCTTGTCAGTGGTATTGCGGAGGTCGCGGATCGCGTTCCTCGCAGTCTTTGCATAATACTTGTTATGCAAGCGGTGCCTCTCGTTCTGGCGGGAAGCCCTTTGAGCGGATTTCGTGTTTGCCATTATACTATTTTTTTATTTTTTCTGGTAGTGGGTAGGAGAATCGAACTCCTATTGCGGGAATGAAAATCCCGAGTACTAACCGTTATACGAACCCACCAACTGGATTTTTCCCTCTCGAGCGAGCGGGGCTCCTCAAAAGGGAATGCAAAGGTAAGAAGTTTTTCTTACTCTGCCAAATTATTTTTCATTATTTTTCCACTCGAAGGAGTAGAGGATGGACTCGACCTGCCGCAGATAGGAGCGCTTGTCATATCTGGCGGCGTAGACGAAGGCTTCCAGGACGATGAGGTCCTTCCCGTCCTGGCTGTAGAAAGTGTGGGACACGAAGGGGCCGCCCATGAAATCGCCCTCGACCTCCCAGTAGCCCCGGGCCTCGACGAAGTCGATGCCGTGATACTTGAGGGAGCGCGTTTCCACCGGGAAACCGGTGGAGGTGGTCATGTAGGAGCCGTCGAACATGCCGGGCACATTCGCCTTCATGACTTCGTTCCGCTTGGCGATCATGTTTTCCTTGTCGAACGGATCGTTCTCCGGGACCGGGTAGCGGTACACGAGGACGATCTGGTTCGTATACTGCTTGTCGTCGGCGATCCATACGAAGTCGTCCGTCACCTTGCGGAGCTTGTAGCCCGAGGGGAAATGCATGATGCCGCCGGTGAGCTTCTCCACGGGGTCACGCAGGGTAAGCTCCTCATAAAGGATGGAGTTCGCGATGATGCGGTCGCGCTCCGCCGCCTCGAAGAACTCGGGCAGCTGGTCCTTCGCCTCGGCGATGATGGCGAGGGCGTCTTCCTGGCCGTAGGCATTGACCTGGGCCACGCTCTGCGGCCGGGCCCACTGGTCCCGCTTGTACATCATCCCGGTCGTCTGGTTCTGGGGATTGATGTTCAGGATGAGGATGTTCCGGTGCATCTTGAACATGTTGTTGAAGCTGCCCGGAGGGACGTTCGCCAGGTTGAACAGGGGTTCGCGCTGGGCCAGGTAGGGGGTGTCGTCGGCCAGGATCCCGCGGAGGGCGTTGCCGATCTCCCCTTCCCAGTTGTCCTTGTCGATGACGACCACGATCTCGCCGGCCTTGCCGCTCACGTTCGGGAGCAGCGGCCCGCGGTTACGGCCCTTGCATCCCGCGAGGGCCAGCACCATCGCCGCAAGGGCGGCTATCTTGACAATTCTCTTCATATGTTTTGTGTTTTATCTGATCAGTCTTCCGATATCGTTGCCGAAGGCCAGCAGCATCAGCAGCAGGAGCAGGACCATGCCCACCATCTGCGCCGCCAGGACGAACTTGTCGCTGGGCTTGCGCCCCGTAATCATCTCGTACAGGCACATGACGATGTGGCCGCCGTCCAGGGCCGGGATCGGCAGGAGGTTCATCACGCCCAGCATGATGGACAGGAGGGCCAGCAGCGTCAGGAACCGGTACCAGTCCCATTCCGCCGGGAACACCTGCCCGATGGCGATGAAACTGCCCACGGACTTGTAGGCCTCCGTCCTCGGCGTGGCGACGAGGCGCAGGTCCTGCAGGTACCCGCCCACCGTGGAGAAGGTCAGGCGGAAACCGGCCGGAATGGCCTCGAAGAAACTGTACTCCCGGCGTTCGTAGCCCGGGAACACGGAATACACGCCGACACGGCCGGTCGTATCCACCTGGAGGACCGCCTGCAGGGTGTCCGCCCCGCGGGTGACGCCCACAGGCACTTCCCCGCCCGCATACTTCTCGAAAAGGACGCGCGCCTCCTGGAGATACGTGACCGGCTGCCCGTCCACGGAGACGATCCGGTCGCCGTGCGCGAGGAGGCCGGCGTTCGGCGTGCCGGCAGGAATGGTGTCCACGACGAACGGCACGGCCAGGTCGAACATGCCCGGCGAGTTCAGCACGTCGCCGATCCGGGACTGGTCGATGTAGATGTCCAGGGTGTCCGCCCCGCGGAGGACGGTCGCCTTGCGGACGTCCCGCCGGGCCAGGTCCACCTGCAGGTTCAGGAAGTCCTCGGGGACATAGTCGTCGAACCGGAGGATCCGGTCGCCGGTGCGGAAGCCCATCTCGTAGGCCAGGTCATTGACATAGATGGCATTGCCTTCATTGCGGAGGTACGCGTCGCCCCAGATGTCCAGGATGAGGATGTAGGCGAGGATGGCGAAGAGGAAGTTGTTCAGCACGCCGCCGGACATCACCAGCAGGCGCTGCCAGGCGGGATGGGTGCGGAACTCCCAGGGCTGGGGCTCCTGCTTCATGGATTCGGTGTCCAGGGACTCGTCGATCATCCCGGCGATCTTGCAGTAGCCGCCGAGGGGCAGCCAGCCGATGCCGTATTCGGTCTCCCACTGCGCGGCCTTCGGGAACAGCTTCGTGAACCAGGCCGATTTCGTGGAGAAGAGTTTCGCCCCGCCGATGTCGAAGAACAGGAAGAACTTGTCCACCCGGATCCGGAACAGCTTGGCCCACAGGAAATGCCCGAGCTCATGCAGGAGGATGAGCACGGACAGGGCCAGGATGACCTGAAGAGTCTTGATCAGAACTACCATATCAGACGGCGGGCGTGGGCGAAGGCTTCCTCGTTCGTGGCGAAGATGTCGTCCAGCGTCGGGTCTGCTACAAATTCCGTGCAAGCCAGCGTGTCCGCGGCGACGGAAGCGATGTCATAGAAGCCGATCCGGTCCTGCAGGTACCCCGCGACGGCGGCTTCGTTGGCCGCGTTGAGGGCGCAGGGGATGTTGCCGCCCCGGCCGATGGCGTCGAAGGCCAGCTTCAGGCAGGGAAACTTGTCCAGGTCCGGCTCGAAGAAAGTCAGGGCGCCCAGGGAGCCGAAATCCAGTTTCTTGTTGTTCAGGGACAGGCGCTCCGGATACGACAGGGCCAGCTGGATGGGCTCCCGCATGTCCGGACAGCCCAGCTGGGCCAGGACGGCCCCGTCCACGAACTCCACCATCGAATGGATGACCGACTCGGGATGCACGACCACGTGGATCCGTTCCGGTTCCACGTCGAAGAGCCACTTGGCCTCGATGACCTCGAAGCCCTTGTTCATCATCGTCGCGGAGTCGATCGTGATCTTCGCGCCCATGTTCCAGTTGGGATGCTGCAGCGCGAGGTCCTTCCCGGCCTGCTCGATCCGCGCCCGGTCCCAGGTGCGGAACGGGCCGCCCGAGGCCGTCAGGTGGATGCGCGCGAGCGGATTGCCCTGCGCGCCCTGCAGGCATTGGAAAATGGCGGAATGCTCGGAATCCACCGGGAGGATCTTCACCCCGTGCCGGCGGGCCTCCGCCATCACGAGCGAACCGGCGGCGACGAGCGTCTCCTTGTTCGCGAGGGCGATGTCCTTTCCCGCCCGGATGGCGGCCAGCGTGGGCCGGAGCCCGCTGAAGCCCACCATCGAGGCGACGACGATGTCCACGTTCTTCCCGGTCACCAGGTCGCAGGCGGCGTCGATGCCGGCGTGCACCTCGGTGGCGTTTCCGATCAGGGCGTCCTTGACCGTATCATATTTCGTCACGTCGCAGATGACGGCGTGCGGGACGGAGAACTCGTTCGCCTGCTCCGCCAGGAGGACGGCGTTGCTGCCCGCCGTGATGACTTCCACTTGGAACCGGTCCGGATGCTGCCGGACCACGTCCAGCGTCTGGCTGCCGATGGATCCCGTCGACCCGAGGATGGCTATCTTCTTTTTTCGCATAAGGTCAGAAGCTGATGTAGGCGGCCGGGTCCACGGCTTCCCCGGCGTACCAGAGTTCGAAACGCAGGTGGTCCCCCTTGGTCAGGGAGCCGGAACTGCCCACCAGGGCGACCGGCGTGCCCGCTTTCACGGTGTCGCCCGCCTTCTTGAGCAGTTTCTCGTTCCGCTTGTAGACCGAGAGGATGTCGCCCCGGTGCTGGATGGCGAGGGTGTAGCCGTCCGCCTCCTCCCAGCCGGCGAAGACGACGGTGCCGTCCAGGACGGCCATCACCGCCGTGCCGGTCGGGGCCGTGACGTCCACCCAGGGGTGGAGCGTCCGGTCGAAGGACTGCGACACGACGCCCTTGAGCGGCGTATAGAAGGAGAGGGCCTCGATCGGCAGGTCGCGCCGGGGGCCGGACACCTCGAACTGCTCCGCCTCGGTCACCCGGGCGCGGAGGAGGGAATCCCGGCGGGCCAGGAACACGGAGTCGGCGTCCCGGCCGGCTTCCTGCTGCCGCAGGATCAGGCTGTCCAGCAGGAGGGGTTCCTCCCCGGCCACCACTTTCTTGAGATTCTCCGTATAGAGCTCCCACTGGAGGATCTGCGTCTCCAGGGAGTCGATGCGGATGGCGTTCTGGACGGCCTGGCGCCGGGCCTGCGCATCGGGATAACCGGGGATGAAGGACCGGAGCGGCGTGAAGGCGATGAGCAGGTAGAAGATTACCAGCAGGAGGACGACGAGGGAGACGGCGGCGGTGATGAAGGCCGGCCGTGTGAAGACGATGGACCAGAGCCTTTCATGGGAGACTGCGTCGATGAGGGCCGCCCTGTATTTCCTGGATTTCCTGTTCTTGTCAATAGCCATAAAAATTGTTATCTTTGCAATCTATGGACAGACTTATCGGGATCGACTACGGACGCAGACGCACCGGCCTCGCCGCGAGCGACCCGCTCCGCATCTTCGCCTCTGCCCTGGATACGGTCGATACTGCAAAGTTAATAGATTATCTCAAAAATTACACCGAAAAGGAGACAATCGAACGCTTTGTGGTGGGTTATCCGGTGAATATGGACGGCACCCCCTCCGAGGCCCAGGCCGACGTGGACGCCTTCCTGAAGGTCCTCCAGAAGGCCTTCCCGGGCATCCCGGTCACCCTGGAGGACGAGCGGTTCACCTCCGTCCTCGCCCACCGGGCGATGATCGACGGCGGCATGAAGGCGAAGGACCGGCGCGACAAGAAATCCGTGGACCGGATCAGCGCCGCCATCATCCTGCAGGGGTACATGGACCGGACGTCAGGCTCAAAATTTGCAGTTAATCCTGATTCCGTTCCCGAGAGCCTTTCCCGGAACAAGACGAAAAGAAGAAAATGATACAGCCCATTTACCTATACGGATCCGAGGTGCTCCGCCGGAAAGCCGCCGAAGCCGACCTTGCGAAGAAAGACGAACTCAACACCCTCATCCAGGACCTCAGGGACACCCTGACCCGGGCGGACGGCTGCGGCCTCGCCGCCCCGCAGATCGGGGTGAGCCTCCGCGTGGTCATCGTGGACGGGGACGTCGTCGCCGACACCTACGACTACCTGAAAGGCTTCAAGCGCGTCATCATCAACCCGGAGATCCTCGAGGAAAGCGACGAGAAAGTCACCTACTCCGAGGGCTGCCTGAGCATCCCGAACATCTACTGCGACGTGCTCCGTCCGGCGAAGATGACCCTCCGTTACTACAACGAGAACTTCGA
>ONDF01000049.1 GCA_900316525.1 uncultured Bacteroidales bacterium | reverse complement strand
CAGATGGCCGTCGCCTGCACCTGGGACCCTGCGCTGCTGTCCGTGAAAATGCGGCAGACGGCCCGCTCGATGCGCGACCTGGGCGAGCCGTTCGCCCTGTCGCCGATGGTGGACATCATCCGCAGCGCCCACTGGTCCCGCGTGGAGGAGTCCTACGGCGAGGACGGCTATCTGACCGCCACGATGGGCACCGCCTTCGTCAAAGGCCTCCAGGCCGACGGTTTTCGCGAGGGCGTCGCCGCCACCACCAAGCATTTCCTGGGCTACGGCGGCGGTTCTTCCCTTTCCGAGAAGGAAATCTATGAGGAGGTTCTCTTCCCGCACGAAGCCATCATCCGGGAGGCGGGCAGCCGCAGCATCATGACCTGCTACGACAAGTTCCGCACGCAGTACGCCGTCTGCAGCGACACGCTGCTCAACGTCATCCTCCGGGATTACCTGGGTTACGACGGCATCGTCGTCAGCGACTACGGCGCCGTGCAGCAGGGCAGCCGCGACCGCAGCCCCGAGTTCCTGAAGCAGTGCGCCGTCGACGCCATCAACACCGGCAACGACCTGGAATTCAATTCCAACGCGTCGTACCGCTATCTGCCCGAGCTGCTCGCCGAAGGCCGCGTCAGCGAGGCGGCGTTCGAGCGCGCGGTCAAGCGCGCCCTCACGGTCAAGGCCCGCTGCGGCCTGCTCGACCCCGACCCCGTCTATTTCAAGGAAGGCCCGCTGGAAATGGATCCGGCCGAGAGCCGCCAGACCGCCTACGACCTGGCCGCGGAGTCCGTGGTGCTGCTCAAGAACGACGGCGTGCTCCCGCTGGCTTCCGGCAAGAGTATCGCCGTGGTAGGCCCGAACGCCAATTCCGTCTGGAGCATGCTGGGAGACTATACTTACCCGTCCATGCAGCTTTTCTTCTTCCGCAAGGACGTGGACCCCGCGGACCTGTACATCCCCACCTTCCTGGAGTGTTTCCAGAAGAAGTATGACGGAAGGGTTGAGTACTCCCGCGGCGTCGACTGGAGCACCCTGGCCGACATGGGCCTTACCCAGAGTGGCGACCAGCGCGTGCGGGCGCTCCATGTAAGGAAGCTGGAATCAGACGATTACACCGATTGGAACGACGCCGTCAAGGTGGCGGCCCGCAATGATGTGATCGTCGCCGCGATGGGCGAGAACGTCTATCTGTGCGGGGAGAACCGCCGCCGCGCCGGCATCCGCCTTCCCGGGGACCAGGAGGCCTTCGTCAAGGCCCTCGTCGCCACCGGCAAGCCGGTCGTGCTCGTGATGTTCAGCGGCCGTCCGGAAATGATCGCCGACATCGCCGATGGCTGCGCCGCCATCCTGCAGGCGTTCTACCCCGGCGAGGAAGGCGGCAACGCGGTGAGCGACATCCTCACCGGAAAGGTCAATCCTTCCGGCAAGCTCTGTATGACGATGCCCGCCAGCGAGACCACGGAACAGTACTGCTACAACACGGGAGCCGATGCAAGCCGGGAGCTGTATCCCTTCGGATTCGGCCTTTCCTACACCACCTTCGCCTACAGTGACATGACCGTCCAACCGGAGGCCAGGACCAGGAACGGCCTCATCCAGGTGCGCTGCAAAGTGACCAATACCGGGAGCGTGAAGGGCGACGAAGTCGTCCAACTGTATGCCTCCCCGAAGTCTGGCCAGCCGCTCAAGCCCATCCAGCTCAAGGGCTTCCAGCGGGTATCGCTGGAACCGGGGGAGAGCCGCGTAGTCACCTTCTCCGTGGGCACAGACCAGCTGGCGTGGCATTCCGACGCCGGCTGGACCGTCTCCCCGGGGGAGTACGCCTTCCGCATCGGCTCCTCCTGCCGTGACCTCCTGCTCGAAGGGATCTGCACCCTCCGGGGAAAACCGGCGGTGAAGGCCCTTCGCGATGTCTATTTCGCCCAGGTGGAGGTCCGGTAATTACCGGCCGGCGCGCCGGTTGAACTCGTCAAGCTGCCGGAAACAGCAGTCGTTCAGGATGTTTTGCAAAGGCCGGTCGAAGTTGTTCCGGACGCGGCATTCGTAGTCGAAGATGAAGCACTCGCCGTTTTCGGGCGTGTAAGGCTGCCAGGCCGGCAGACCCTCGACGTTGGGATTCCCGGTCGCGGCGAAATTCGCCCAGCTGCGGCTCATGTTTTCCGCCAGCTTCCAGTCGGCCTCGGACGGCTCGGGAAGGACGCGGCCGTGGAGGTTGGGCGTGTTGAAACAGAAGTTCAGCTCGTAGCCGTGCACCGAACCCTGGTCCGCCGGGGATTTCCAGGTGAACATGTACAGGTAGGTGGGCGCTTTGCGCGTCGTGGCGACGGCATCGACGGTAATCAGGGTCTTGGGCCGGAACATCATGTCGATGGACAGGAGGTCCTGCGGGGTGTAGTCCGGCCACGCCTCGGCGAAGGCCGCGACGTATTCTTCCACCCGGTCTCCGAAGGTAGGAACCAGCTTCTCCTTGGCTTCTTCCAGCGTCATTTCCGTGCCGTAGGCCCGGCGCTGGAGTTCATTGAAGGTCGTGCCGATCATCAGCGGGATAGCGGAAGAGATGTCCGCGAAATCGGGCTGGAAAGGCTGCTGGAGCAGCACTTCGCCGTCGGGTGCGGGGCCGAAGCCCCACATCATCGGCGTACCCGGCGTCCGGGTGCCGATGCTGGCGGCCATCGCCCGCTGGCCCGCCGCGACCAGCTCGCCATAAGGCACGTCGGCCAGCTTGTCCAGCTCATCCGGACCGAGGCCCAGCTGCTCCACGACGGCGCGGCCGAGCTCCTCGGTCATCGCCTTGGTATTGACATTGAGGATGGTGCCGCTCATGATGATGGCCTTGTGGAAGAGCCCCCGGGCGGCCGGCATGCACATCAGGGTGCCGACCTTGCCGCCGCCGCCGGACTCGCCGAAGATGGTGACGTTCGACGGGTCGCCGCCGAAGGCCTTGATATTGTCCCGGATCCATTCCAGCGCCTGCACGATGTCCAGCATCCCCACCATCCCGGAGTGCTTGTATTTCTCGCCGAAGGTGGACAGGTCCAGGAACCCGAGGATGTTCAGCCGGTGGTTGAGGCTCACGACCACCACATCCTGCTTGGCCAGGCCCATCCCGGGATTCCCGGCGGCCGACCCCGAATCGAACCCGCCTCCGTGGATCCACAGCATGACGGGCTTGGACGCCTTGGTGTCCGTAGTCCAGACATTCAGCACGCAGGAGTTCTTTTCCGACATCACGCTCTCCGGCATCTCGCGCCGGCCGTTGCCCTGCATCACCTGCGGCCCGAAATGGTCGCAGACCATCACGGTATCCCATTTCGCAACGGGCTTCGGCGGCATGAACCGCTCCACCGTGGCATAAGGAATCCCCTTGAAGGCCAGCGTGCCTTCCTCCTCGACGCCTTTGACCAGTCCGGCCTTCGTCCGGACAATCAGGGGATCAGACGGCGCACTGGCGCAGCCGGCCGCCAGCGCGGCCCCGACGGCCACGGCCGCCACGGCGGCCCCGGCGCAAAGAATCGAGAACAATTGTTTCATAGTCAAAGATAACAATCTTTTGGCTCACCAGCAAGAATCCGCGTCTGGCGCTTGAAGTCCCGGTGGACCCGGTTCAGTTGCCCATCCGGTAAACCTTCAGCCGCTGTACGCCCGTTTCGCCGTAGGGGATGCGCAGGTGGCGGCCTTGGTGGTCTTCGTCGCCGTTGAGCCGGCGCAGGGGCTGGAGCCCGTCATATTCGTCGATGGACAGGATGCCCACGCGGCCTTTTCCGTCCGCGGGGCGCAGGGTCGCGACGCAGCCGGTGCCGAGGAACAGGAATTCGTCCTCGCCCAGGTCCAGGATGAGGAAAGCCCCTTCGCCCCAGGCGGAAGGATTCCCGTGTACGGGGCACCAGGAGATGGTCCCGTCGTGCCGGCAGGTGAAGACCGTGTTGCCGATGGTGACCTCTTCTTCCGGATGGGCGGCATCCAGCAGGACGCCGTAGGCCTTCCCTTCGGCCTGCTTCTGTGCGATGAGAGGCAGCCAGGGGGCCAGCGTGCGGTACGCATCGGCCGTGCTTTCCCAACTGTTGTCGATGGAGAATGGAGAGAAGCCCAGGGCGGCGTGCCGGCCCAGGACATAGAAGACGCGGGCGGCGTTGGCGGGTTCCTGGCGGATTTCCGGGATGAAAAGCGGGTTTTCAGGCCGATGGTACCGCGCCACCCAGTCCGGGAACCCCGGGTCGTAAATGTCGGGGCACACGAGGTCGATGGACGGGGCCTCCGCCTTCCAGATGTCCATCAGGTGGTCCAACGGACCGGCGGAGGGATACTCTCCCGGCTTGCGCCCCCGGGAATTCAAGGCCGCATTGACAAACATCGGCAGGGCGTATTCCTGCTTGCCCGCCCGGGCGACCGCCTCGGCATAGCGGGCGTATGCGGCGGCCTGGAAGCGCTCTTCGTCCCGCTCCTTCCCCATTTCCCAGGCCTTTTCCGCCTCCGTTCCGTGCTCCCGGGCATCGCCCAGGAAGCCGATCTCGTTCTCCACTTGGACCATCAGGACCGTCCCCGTGTCGCCGTCCTTTTCCCGGAGGTGGCGCATCAAGGCGGCGAAAGCGCGGCAATCGGCCTTCAGCGCCTCCCGGTCGAAGGCGGACAGGATTTCGGGGTGGGTTCCGTCGCTGTTTTCCGCCAGCGTGAACCTGTTTCCGAAGTCCTGCTTCACCCAGGCGGGCACGTAGCAGGACATACTGTTCTTCCAGGTTCCGAACCAGAGCAGGACCAGATGCAGGTCGTGGGCCCGGGCAGATGCGAGCAGGTAATCCACCGTCGAGAAGTCGAACTGCCCCTCCGTCGGTTCCAGCAATTCCCAGTACACCGGCGCGAGGACCGTATTCAAGCCCGCCTCCCGGAGGGTCTGCCAAGTGTCGCGGCCGTCCATATAGGCCGCGCTGGAGGCGCTGGAATTCGCCAGCTCGCCGCCCAGGATGAGGAAAGGCTCTCCGTGGAGGAAGAGCCGGCCGCCCGCCAGCCGGACCGGCGGGGCGGACGCCGCCAGGACCAGCGGAACGTCTTCAAGAAGCGGTGACCGGGACATATCCTGGGGATTCGTGCCCGGAACGCCCTGCGGGACGGGCATTTCAAGGCGCTCGAAGAGCTCTTTCCAATACGGCGGCAGGGAGCCGTCGGGAGCGAGGAAGTTCATCGGCGCGGCGTCGAAAAGATAGGTTCCGTCGGGACGGCGGTAGGCGTCACGGACCAGTTCCGAACAATAGTAGGCATCATTGTCGGGCAGGAAAGCGAGATCGTAGGGCTTCCCGACCCAGCGGAGGGCGTTCCCGACGAATCGGGACACGCCGGTTGTGTCCTTGAGGCGCTTGACCTGAAAGGCCGCGCCCGGATTGGCCTGAAGCAGGGAGTCCAGCGGGGATCGGCCCACACCCCTTTGGGGCGTCGCGTCGATGACCCAGGGCGTTCCGTCCGGGGCCACCTGGATGATGGCGACGTGCGTCAGGTCTCCCGTGGCCGCGACGATGGCCTCGTCCATCGACCCGGCCCCCTGCGACGAGCCGACGAACAGCAGGTCGCCCGTCCGGAGTTGCTCCGCCCGGGGATGGCAGGCACTGAGGGCGAGAGTCAACAATGCCAGAAGCTTTTTCATACGGCTACTCTTTTGTCAAGAAAGCAGCGATCCTATTCCTGATCCGGCTGCTGGCCGTCGTGGGCCTTCCACATACATTCGGTGATCTTCATATCCGTGAATACGGCCGTGAAGGAGGACTCTTCCGGAGAGCAGGCGTATACGCCGAAGCGGATGGCGTCGGCGCCCGCGTACATGTGGCAGATGCGCATCTGGCTGAAGTTGACGCCGTCGGTCGAGCACTCGATGCAGTAGTCGTCGGCCCTTCTGGAAAAGCGGTACCACATGGTTTTGACATCGGCCGGGATGGCCGTCGTGGCCCAGTCGGAATAGCCGTTGTTGGTGGCGACGCTGCCCAGGTGCTGGAATTCCTCATTCTCGAACTCCACGGAGCCCTTGAGCCAATTGTCGCTGTCCAGGTACATCACGATACCGCACTGGTCGAAACGCTGGTGGCTTTGGGTGAAATCGGTTTTCACGATAAAGCTGAAGTACTGCTCCTTCGTTTCGATCTGGAAGACCGGGGCATTGTCATTGCGGAAATGGTAGTAGGTCCGCTGCCAGAGGTCCGTATGCGGGGCCGTGGTGACCGTCAGCGTCTGGCCGTCAATGGAAAAGGCGGCCGGTTCGCGGGTCCATTCAAAAGCGGTCAAGTCGACATTCCCGCCGTTTTGCAGGGCTGTCGCCACCCCGTCGACAAAATCGGAAGGGGAAGAAGTCGTGGTCTGGCTGCCGCAGGACAGCATAAGGAAACAAAGGCAGGTGAGAGCGAATGAGTTGAACAGTTTCATATCGTAGAGGTTATTGGTTTCGGCAAGTTATCCCGGTTTGCCGGCATAAAGATACGTCAATTCGCTGAAAAGAAGAATTAATAATTATCTTTGTCCCCCGGAACATGAAACGCTTCCTGCTCATACTCACGGCATTCCTCGGGATTCTTTCCTGCGGGAAGGAGAAGGTTTTCCCCATCATCCATACGGGGGATCCGGAGGAGGGCGATACCGGTCCGGTGAAGGACGATCCCGACGATGTGAACTGGGCCGCGGCCATCGGCTACGTCTTCGACGCGTCGGTCATCCCTGAAATCCACATTTCCGTCACCAAGGAGCAGTGGGACGCGCTGCTCGCCGCCTACGACAAGGACCACGACACCCGGGAGTTCGTCGTCTGCGACGTGGAATACCGGAAGGGGAGCGAGGTCACGAAGATCGGGGAGGCGGGGTTGCGCCTGAAAGGCAACACCTCCCGCAGGCGGCCGTACGAGGGCGGGAAGTATCGGCACGTCCATTTCGGCCTGAATCTCCACCGGAACCACGAGGACCCGGAGCATACGATCAAGGGTGTCCGCCGGATGGACCTCAAGTGGTTCAAGGACGACCCCGCGTATGTCCGCGAAATCTACTGCTACGACCTGTTCCGCCGCTTCGGCGTCTGGACCGCCGTCCATGACGTATACGCCCGTCTCTGGCTCAAGGTCGGCGACGAAAAGGAGGTCTATTACGGGGTGTACGGGATGCTCGAGCACATCGACAAGAACTATCTCCGCGCCCGCCTGGACCAGTTCGGAGACAAGGGCGGCGACCTGTGGAAGTGCTTCTGGTCCGCATCTTTGGCCGATGAGAACGCCAGCATGGGCCTGGACGACAACCGCTCCTCCTTCACCTATGAACTGAAGACCGGGAAGGCGGAGGATTTCCCCGCCGCGAAAGCCCGCCTGAAGGACTTCATCCACCAGGTGAAGACCCTGGACGGGGCCGCCTTCGACACCTGGATCGGCGCCCACATGGACGTGGACCTTTTCCTCAAGACCTACGCCGTCAATGTGGCCGTGGGGATGTGGGACGACTACTGGAACAACACCAACAACTATTACCTGTACATCGGCCCGGGCGACAACTACAAGGTCTGGTTCATCCCCTACGACTACGACAATACCCTCGGCACCTCCGCCGCCTGCGGCGTTCAGAGTGACGCGGGCCGCCAAGACCCCTACAAATGGGGTTCGGACAAGAACCCGTTGATGACGAAGATTCTGAAAAACAGCGCTTGGAAGACCAAGTACAAGCAGTATCTCCAGCAACTCTGCCAGGATGGCGGCCTCTTCAGTTACAGGCAGTCAGTTTCCCGCATCCGTGCCTGGCAAACCGCCGTCCAGCCCTACGTTTCCAACGACACAGGCGAGGACATGGCCATCTCCGACCGCCCCGCCTCCTGGGGCAACCACGGTGAATACCGCCTCCTCGAAGACTCCCCGAACAATTTCTTCAAAGTGAAGGCCGGCGTGGTGGGGAAGATGCAATAAGCCGCCCTCAGAGCGGGGAACGAGACTCGAACTCAAAAAGACTTGGGCACGACGGTGTACATGGTGTGACCGTCGGGGGTGCGCTTCATGTTCCCGGCGGTTTCCTCGATGATGTTATTGCCGATAAAAAAGAAAGATGCAACCCGGTTGCGTGGGTTTCGGGGTACCTTTGCCCTTGCGGGGTTTCTGAAAAAACGATAACTTCGCTTTGACTATGAATTGGACTGTCATTATCATTGAAGCCCTCGCCGTGACCGCCGCGTTTACGGCCCTGGTTCTTTTAATCTTTTAGTGCCCATGAAGACGTTCCTGAAGATATTGACCCTTTTCATCGCCATCGGCGCGGTGGGGGGAGCCGCGATGATGTGGATGGATCCGACCGGTGCGGGCTGGGGAGGTACGCCGATGCTGGACCTGCTGCGTGCCAAGATGCCCTGGCCGGACCTCCTGTTCAAGGATTTCATCCCGTCCGGATTCGCCCTCCTGGCCGTGAACGGACTGCCCCAGCTGCTGGCCGCGCTGATGCTCTTCAAGAAGCATCCGTGGGCCTGTCAGGTTACGCTGGGCTGCGGCATCCTCCTGATGCTCTGGATCGTCCTCGAGTGGTGGATCTGGGGCTTCGTCGCCCTGAGCAACATCTACTTCGTCCTGGGGCTGATCGAAGCAGTTGTTGCGTTCATCTGCCTCAGGACAAGACATTCAAATACAAGCCCCGATAATGAGCGGAACGGGATTATTTAATTTTAGATTATTTAATCTTGCATAATTTAATCCTAAATATTATCTTTGCCCAAAACGAGAAACGATGCTGCAGCCGAATCCTTTCATCATTACCGCCGATTACTACGGCCCTGAGTATTTCTGTGACAGGCAGGCCGAGACGGAAGCCTT
>ONDF01000052.1 GCA_900316525.1 uncultured Bacteroidales bacterium | reverse complement strand
TGATGCCCTGGTTCGGCAACGCACCGGTCACGCCCCAGGTACTGGTCTGGGTATAATCGGCATACGGATCGTCGTCCGGTTCCTCCGGCGGGGCGAAATACTTGGCCCACTTGTCGGCATAGACATTGGCCCATTCGCCCGTGCCGATAGTCAGCTTGTGCGTGACGTCCTCGTTCTTGGGACCCCGCTCGAGGCCCTGCTGGACATTGTAGAAGGTGAAACCGTCGGCGAGGGTCTTGCCGCCCTGGAAGGCCGAGGGATCCACATAGACACCCCACTTGGCGGGGATGGCCACGGAACGGGTGAGCCGGTAGGCGCTGTTGCCCACGGCGTCGATGCCCCCGTTGAAGGCGCCGATGATGTACACCTCGTCGTCGGCCGCGGTCGCCTGCGGGAGGATGGCCTCCACCAGGATGCGGTCGCTCCGGGTGTCGAAGGCCTGCTCCTCATGGGCGAATTTGATCTCTTCCTTCGGCGCGCAGGCGGCTGCGGCGAGGAAAAGGGCCGGTATCGTCAGATAAGATAAGATTCTTTTCATGGTCATTACTGAGCTACATAGTTAGGATTCTGCACGAGGCCGGGGTTCACCGTAAGGGCGGCCTCCGGCAGCGGGAACCACTCATACTTGCGGTCACGCTTGGCGGGATAGGCGTCGTCACCCTGGCCACGGCCGAAGAACCACCACTGGCCCTGGGTAAACACGTCAAAGCGGCGGAGATCGGTGCGGCGGCGGCGTCCCTCGCAGAGGAACTCCTTGCCCCACTCGTTGAGCATCCAGTCGAGGTCGAAGGCGGTGAAGCCCGGACCCGGCTCGTTCTGGACAGTGGTCCAGTCGGAGGCCTTGTAGTAGCGCTTGCGGACCTGGTTCACGAGATCCTTGGCGGCATTGGCGTCGCCCGCGCGGAGCTTGCACTCGGCCAGCATGTAATAAACCTCGGCCAGACGGAATTCGACCTCGTCCGTGTCGCGGAAATCGACGCCGCAGACATCCGGGAGAATCGGATAACGGAGCATGCGGAAACCAGAGTTGGTCTCGCCCCAGTGCGGGGACATGACGTCCGACAGCTCGCGGCCCTTGTTCTGGAAGGTACCCACCTGGTCCACATAGACCAGATTCTGGCCTTCGCGGTCGGCGTCGGCCGGCAGGGCCTCGCCCGTGTAGTAGTCCACCTGCGGACCCATCAGGAAGAGACCTTCCCAATTGCCTTTGGTGTCGGCGTGGTAGGGTTTCTTGCGGATGTCACGATCATCGAAACGATCGTACACGGCGCCCAGCTTGTCACCATAATCGAACAGGAAGGACTTGCCGCCCGTGTCGGTACCGCCGGTCGGGAGGACCGTACCGGAGTTGTCGTGGGACGGAGCGATGATCACGCAGTTCCAGCGGCCCTGGTCGTTGTTGGAGCCCAGGATGGAGAGCGGATCGCCGAAGGCGTTGTACGGAAGGAACGTGACGTCACGCATGTTGTAGGCGTTGCCGGCGGACTTGCCGTACTCGTAGGCGAGGGCGAAGACCACCTCGGGGCAGTTGACATTGTCCGGGTTGTAGATGTCCCGGTAGTCGTCCGCGAGGGCGTAGTTGCCGAACTCGCCGCTGATGATGCTCTGGCACAGGGTCGCGCACTCGGAGAAGTGGTCCTCCTTGATGAACACGGGGGCGTTCAGCAGCAGGCGGGCCTTGATCATCCGGTTCGTCGCCTGGTTCATGCGGTTCACGTTGTTCTTCGGCAGGTTCGAGAGGCTCTCGTCGAGCTCGGTCATCAGGAAGTCGTAGATCTTCTTGCAGGAAGTGTCGAAATCGGGATCGGCCGAACCGGGAACCTCGGAAGTCACCTCGGTGTTGAGCGGCAGGGCGCCGCCCCAGACCTCGAACAGGTTGTAGTAGCACCAGGCGCGGAGGGTCCGCATCTCGCCGATGTACTGGGCGGCATGCTCAGGAGAAACGCCGATGGCATCGAGGTCCATGGTCTCCAGGTCGTGGATGATGCTGTTGACCTCGCCGATGGCGCCCCAGGTGTTGTTCCAGGCGCTCTGGATGATGGAGGACTGGGACGTCCAGGTATGGGAGGAGAGGACGAACTTCTCGGCGTTGTCCCAGCCCCACTGGCCGCCGTTCCACACGCGCCAGGCGATCTGGTCGGCGGAGAACTCGTTCAGGTAGAAGAAATACTCGCCGAAGGAGCCTTCCGCCGTGTAGTACACGGAAGCGATGGCGCCCTTCACGCTGCCTTCGTTCTGGTAGAAGTTGTCGGCTTCGATCCGGTTGAAGGCCTGCTCGGTGAGGTCGAAGCAAGCGGTCAGGCTGAGCGCGGCCGCTGCAAGTGCGATAGTGTTGAATATCTTTTTCATGTCGCTCGCGGTTTAGAAGGTGACGGTCGCACCCAGGGTGACAACGCGGGTCTCGGGATAGCCGACGCCGTTGTCCACGCCCGGCGTCAGTCCGTTGGTGGAAAGCAGGGCCGGATCGGTGCCGGTGTAACCGGTGAAGGTGTACAGGTCGGTCGCGGTCAGGAAGATGCGGAGGCTCCGGATGATGTCGCTGCTGGGATTCAGGGTGTAGCCCAGGGAGACGTTCTGCAGCTTCATGAAGTCGCCGTGCTCCAGGAAGTAGGAGGTGACGACGCCGCCGTATTCGCGGACATCCTTGTCGCGGGTGTAAGCGGTACGGAAGACGTTGGCGTTACCGGAGCTCTGGAGGTTGCCGGCGCGGCGGTTGTTGTAGATCATGTGGCCGAAGGCGCCGTTCATGAACACGTTCAGGTCCCAGTGCTTGTAACGGAGCGTGTTGTTCCAGGACAGGAAGAGCTTCGGGATGGTGTTGCCGATGTAGCGCTTGAAGGCGGCGTTGGCGGAGGCGGCGGTGATGACGTTGCCGTCGTTGTCGTACACCATCATGTCGCCGTACTCGTTCACGCCGGCGGCCTCGTAGCCGTACAGGGTGCCGATGCGGCTGCCCTCGGTATAGCGGTAGTAGTAGGAGGTCTGTCCCAGGCCGCCGGTGCCCAGCATGTCGATGTAGGAGGCGCCGTAGATCTGGTTGGACAGGGTCTTGATCCGGGAGTAGCCGACGGACGCGTTGATGCCGGAGGTCCAGGTGAAGTTCTTCGTCTTCACGATGTCGGCGTCCAGGGCGAGCTCGGCGCCGAGGTTCTGGGTCTCACCCACGTTCACGAGGATGGAGCTGTGGATGAACGGCGGCTGCGGAGCGGTGTAGTTGTACAGCAGGTCCGGGCTGCGGCGGTCGTACAGGTCGAGGCTTCCGCGCAGGCGGTTGTCGAAGAAGACGAAGTCGAGACCGACGTTCACCGCGACGAGCTTCTCCCAGCGCAGGTCCGGATTCGCATTGGAGGCCGGGCGATAGCCCTTCACCCACTCACCGTCCATGTAGTACTGGCCATGGCTGCCGTAGGTCGGGCGGGACACGTTGGAACCGCCGCGACGGCCGGTGACACCGTAGGAGACACGGGGCTTGAGGCTGTTGATCCAGCGGGCGCCCTGCATGAATTCCATGTTCGCCATTTCCCAGGCGATGGAGGCGGCGGGGAAGTTACCCCACTTGTGATTCGCACCGAAGTTGGTGGCGCCTTCGTGACGGAGGGACAGGGACGCGAAGATGGTATTGTTCCAGTTGTAGTTCACACGGCCCAGGAGGGCGATGACCTTGGACAGGGACTTGCCGGAACCCATGCCCGTCTGGGCGGGATTCTCGGTCCGGGCGGTACCGGCGCCGATGTCGTTCCACAGGAGGGAGTCATAGGTGAAGCCGCGGTTGGTCATGTTCATGCTCTCCGAGTTGTGGTCCTGGTAGGAGTAGCCGGCCACCGCGTTGAGGTGGTGGGCGCCCTGGTGGAAGGAGTAGTTGAACAGCCACTCGAGCTGGTTGCGCCAGTTCTTGCTGTAACTCAGGGAAGCGGTGCCCTCATAGCCGTTCCAGTACTTGTCGTGGGACTCGATGGGGGTGTAGTTGTTGGACTTGTAGTCGTTGTAGTCCAGGGAGTAGGTGACCGTGGAGCTGAGGTTGTGGACTTCGTTCTTGATGAAGTTCGCCTTCAGGGACACGGCGCCGGTGGTGTACAGGCGCTGGCCGTTCGCGGTCTTGTTGAGCATCGCCTCGACCGGGTTCGTGGCGCCGGTCGGAGCCGTCGGCTGGTAGAAGGAGCCGTCTTCGTTGTAGATCGGGAACGTCGGATTGATGGTCATGGCGGTACCGAAGGAACCGTCGTTGCCGTATTCCTCGTTCACGCGGCGGGCGTTCAGGCTGATGTTCAGCTGGAGGAAGTCCTTGATCAGGCGCTGCTCCACGGCGGCGCGGGCGCCGAATTCCTCACGGGCGTCCACGAGGTCCACACCGAGGGAGTTCTTGTAGGACACGGAAGCGTTGTAAGAGCCCTTGTTGGTGCTGCCGTCCACGCCCACATAGTGGCTGTGGCCATAGGAGAAGTCGCGCAGGAGGGCGTGATACCAGTCGGTGCGGGCGCCGTAGTCGGTGCCGCGGCGGGAACGGACCCACTCTTCCGGAGTCAGGATCGCGATCGGCTCCTTCACGAAGTTCACGTTGAAAGCGCCGTCATAGGTGACGTGGGCCGTGCCGGCCTCGTCCTTGGAGCCCTTCTTGGTGGTCACGAGGATGACGCCGTTCGCGCCGGCCGTACCATAGATGGAAGCGGAAGCCGCATCCTTCAGGACGGTCATGGACTCGATGTCCTGCGGGGCCAGGGAGCGGATGTCGCCGCCCGGGACGCCGTCGATCACCACGAGCGGACCGTTGCCGGCCTGCAGGGAGGTGGCGCCGCGGATCTGGTAGTCGGAACCGGAGTTCGGGTTGGAGCCCTGGCTCGTCACGACGTTCAGACCGGCGACCTTACCGGTGAGCATCGTCATCGGGTTGTTGGTGGTGCCGCGGAAGAAGTCCTTGCTGTCCACCTGGACGATGGAAGCGGAGACCTCCTTCTTGGAGAGGGTACCGTAACCGATGACGACCACTTCGTCCAGGAACTCGGTGTCCTCGAGGAGGAGCACCTTGGCCGGGACCTCGGAGGCCTTGAAAACTTGGGTGGCGTAGCCGATGCAACTGATTTCCACCAGCGCATCCGCATCCGGGACGCGAAGGACGAAATCACCGTCCAGGCCGGTCGTCGTGCCGTTCGTCGTGCCTTGCTGCAAGACGGTGGCGCCGATCACCGGGCCCATCGCATCCTCCACCACACCTTTGACCAGGTATCCGCCCTGGGCGGACACCAGACCCGCTGCCAGAAGCAGGAGGGTCAATGCGGAAAGAATCCTTTTCATTGGGTTGGTAGTTGGTTATATTGGGTTACTGTTGTCAGTGTACCGCAAAATTACCGGGATTCTTACGCGCGTCCGAATAACATAGGGATAATATAATTCTAAAACATTTTAATACGCTGAGAACCAGCGTATTGACACCCTCCTTCGAGGTAAAAAATATAACGGTTGTATTGGCCTTACCGGGCCCCGATCTTCATGATTTCGGCCTCGAACTGCTCGTTCTCCACCCAGGACTTGTTCTTCACCCGCGTCTTGTAGGTGTTGATGGTGTGGACGGAGTAGTCCAGGAACTTGGCGATGCGGTCCGTCTCGGAGATTCCGAGGCGGATGAGGGCGAAGATGCGCATCTCCGGGGTGAGGCCCTCCGCCGGGAACCGCTGCTCCGTTTCGGGGAACAGGGCGTTGTAGTCGTTGACGAAGGTCGGGAAGATCTTCAGGAAGGTGTGGTCGAAGGACTCGTACATCTCGTCCCGCTCCTTGTCGATGGTGGACTCCTTCAGGGACCGGCGCAGCTCGTCGTACTGCCGGGTGACGATCATCCGGTCCACCATCTTGTACAGCTGGGCCATCTTGTCCAGGAACTCGGAATTGATGTAGAAGGAGTTGCCGATGTACTCCGACTTGATCTCGTTCGCCTCCGCGAGCTGCACGTTCGCGGCCTCGAGCTGGGCGTTTCGCTCCTCGATGGTCGCGCGCGCCTCGTGCAGGCGGCGGTATTGACGGCGGATGAACCAGATGGCGGCGACCGCGGCCAGGATGACCGCCGCCAGCAGCACGATGACCAGCGCCATCAGGTTCCGCTCCCGCTGCAGACTGTCGTAATGGTTCTTTTCCACGAGGGGCAGCACCGCGCCGACTTCCAGCTTCCGGAGCCGGGCGTTGTAGAAGTTGGCGTCGTCGAAGGACTCCCGAACATAGCGCGACGGCCGCTCCACCTCGCCACGGCGGGTCAGGTACTCGGCGAGCATCCGGAGCGCCGTCGTCTCCTTCGTAGAGGACTTGAGGTCGAAGATGGCCGATTCGCACAGCGACTTGATCGCCTCGTCGTCCCGGCCCAGGCAGTGCTGAAGCCAGCCGGTGGACGACGCGAAAATGGCGCGCTGATGGTAATCGAGGTTCTCGTCGGAGAGAAGGCGGCTGAACGCCGCGATGCCCTCCTCGTACCGGGCGCTCTCCATCAGGTAGTTCGCCTGATATTCCCACCACGTGGGCGAGCCTTCGGGAACCATCTCGAGAATCTTCCGGCTGTACTCCTCCCCTACCCGGGAATACTCGTCCCAATACGGGGCCGTCTGGGAATAGCCGCGCGCGGAATAGTTCAGCCGCACCTGCATCTTGTAGTATTCCAAGAGCGTCTGGGGGGAAACCCCCTCCACGTCCAGGGCGTCCATCACGTCGAACGCCTCCTTGTACAGACCGGCCGATATCAGGCAGAACGTCGTGGCGCAGCCGGCTTCGACCCGGGCGTCGGGCAGGTCCGCCGCGGCCGCGAGCCGGGCCATCTCCTGCGCGTACGCATAGGCCGAATCGTACTTGTAGCTCTGGTATTCCTCATACAGCTCGCGCGTGACGCCGTAGCGCTCCCGGTCGTCCAGCGCGGCGCGGAGGCGGCCGCGCAGCTGCCCGATCCGGGCCTCTTTCCGCGCGTCATACTCCTCCTTCTTCGCCAGCTCCGCATCCAGTTCGTCCAGCCACGGCTCCCTTTCCCGCCCCTGCAGCGGAACCAGCGTCAAAAAAAGCAGCGCAATGATATGAAGCAACTTCATCATTACGCCGCAAGTTAGTTATTTTCAACGAAAAGCACAACCCCTGCCCGGGGTCTGTTCCCGTTACAGCTTGAACACCACGGAGGAGTTCGGGCCGAGGGTGAGCTTGTCGTGGTCGATGGTCGCCGTGCCGAGGAGGCCGACCGCGCGGGACATATCGTCCTTGACGGTGACATCCTTCGCCGAAGAAGCCGTATTGTGGATCACGAGGAGCTTCTGGCTGCCGGCGGTCATATACCAGGAAGCGATGGAACTGCCGCTGAGGTTGGCATTCGTCATCGTGCCTTCGGCCAGGGCCTGGTAGGTGTTGCGGAGACGGCTCCAGGTCATGTACACGTTCAAGAG
>ONDF01000053.1 GCA_900316525.1 uncultured Bacteroidales bacterium | reverse complement strand
ACTTCGGCGGTACCTTCGTCGCCCTCGGTGAAGAGTTCGAGGTGACGCAGGGTGGTGACAACATCATCATTCCTTCCGATGGTACGTACGACCTGCTGCTGAACCCGGGCGCGGCCGTTGCGAAGATCATCGTCTCCGGAAGCGGCGGAGGTTCCTCCGACCCGCGCGCCAAGATGACCGAGACCAGCCCTTGGGGCGTGATCGGTTCCATCGCCAGCACCGGCAACAGCTGGGGCGCCGACGAGCCGATGGTCACCGACGGCACCTGGCATGCGTGCCTGAACCTGGCCCTCACCGCCACCGACGAGTTCAAGTTCCGCAAGGACGGCGGTTGGGATGTCAACTTCGGCGGCGCCTTCGCCGCGCTCGGCGAGCCCTTCGAGGTGAAGCAGGACGGCGCGAACATCAAGGTCGCCGAAGACGGCACCTACGACCTGTTCCTGAATCCGGAGACCGCCCAGGTGGTCATCGTCGTGGCCGGCGAGCCGGTCACCCTGCCTTCGGGCGAGGGCGGCGGCGACACCCCGGATCCTCCGGTGGAGCAGCCCAAGGATCCCGTGACCATCTATGTCCAGGATCTCTCCGGCTGGGAGGCTGTCAACCTTTATATGTGGGGTGACAAGAACGTCGCCGGCGCAGACCTTTGCGGCGCCTGGCCGGGCATGGCCCCTGCCGAGAAAACCGTGAAGATCGGCACCGTGAACTACAAGGTCTTCACCGTCGAGGATGCCCTCGGCCGTGCCGAGAACCTTATCTTCAACGGGGAAGGCGGTCAGGCTAAGGACATTTCCCTCACCCTGGAGAGCGAGACCTTCATCAAGCTGGAGGTCGTGGACGGCACCCTCACCGGTACGGTCATCGACCCGCGCAACCCGGACATCAAGATCCTGGTGAACAACAAGACTGACTGGGATGCCATCGCCCTGTACGCCTACGGCGACGCCGAAGCCTTCGGCGGCTGGCCGGGCGCCACGCCGGTGGGCTTCGAGGAGGTCAAGGGGGTGAAGTACACCGTGTTCGGCCTCCCGGCCGAGATGGCGGGCAAGAGCCTCAACCTGATCTTCAACAACAATGGCGGCGGCAAGCAGCTCGCTGAGTTCGCCATCACCGTTCCCGAGGAGGAACTCTTCCTGAACATCAACGCCAACTACTACGTGGACAACGTGGAGGGCAACCCGCGCGGCGAGGACTCCTACATCTATGTGATCGACAACATGGGTTGGGGTGCGGACCTGCACATGTATGCCTGGGGTGACAGCGAGGTGTTCGGCGGCTGGCCCGGCACGGCCGGCGAATATGTGGGCACCTTCTGCGGCGTTCCCGCCTATCGCTTCCTGGTGCCTGCGGCCGCTTCCGGCAACACCGAGCACCTGATCTTCAACAATGGCAACGGCGGTGAAGGAAACCAGTTCGACGGCCCTGAGGTGGTTGTGGGAGAGAATCTCCAATACAGCATCGCTTCCGACTTCACCTGGGCCGAAGCTTCCCTGGCGACCCGCGTCTATGTGCAGGACGAGACCGGCTGGGATCAGGTCTGCCTGTATGTCTGGGGCACCTCCGAGATCTTCGGCGGCTGGCCTGGCGCGTCCCCTGCCGGCACCGAGGAGATCGGCGGCGTGACCTACAAGTACTTCGAGGTTCCGGCCTCGGCTTTCGGCAACACGGCGAACTTCATCCTGAACAACGGAGGCAACGGCTCTCAGCTGGAGAACTTCGACTGCCTGAAGGGCCAGACCGTCAACCGCGACTACTATTTCCACTTCACGGCCGACAACGTGACCGTGGTGGAATAACCTGACAACGGGCCGGGGCCCCTGACCGGACCCCGGCTTGCCAATAAACCCAAACGCGATGAAAAAGACTTTATACCTAGCCGTTTCGCTTCTCGTACTCGCCGCCTGCGGCTGCGGGAAGCCGCAGACGCTGCCCATCATCCCGTCCGGGCAGGAGCCCGGCACCGGCGGAAAGGAAACCATCCCGGAGCCCGGCATCACCTATGCGACGGAAGTGCTCACCCTGCCGGCGACGGCCCGCGACCATTACCAGATCTATCAGGTGAACCTGAAGCTGTACGGAAACTCCGGCGCCTTCGGCAAGGTGCAGGCGCGCCTGGACGAAATCAAGGCCCTGGGCACGGACATCCTGTACCTGATGCCGGTCTATGCCGAGGGAAAGACCGTTCTGCCGGGCATGCCCGGAAACAACCCTTTCGGATCTCCCTATTGCATCAAGAATTACAAGGAGGTGAACAGCCTGTACGGCACGCTGGATGAACTGAAAGCCCTGGTGAACGCCGCCAAGGCCAAGGGAATGAAAGTGATGTTCGACTGGGTGGCCAACCATACCTCCTGGGACAACGTGTGGCTGACCGAGCATCCGGAGTGGTACGAGCACAAGGCCGACGGCAGCATCGCCTGGCCCACCAAGGACGGAGAGTGGAAGGACGTGGCCCAGCTGGACTTCGGCAAGAAGGAGCTCTGGGCCGCGATGGAGGACGCCCTGCAGTACTGGGTGACAGAAGTGGGCATCGACGGCTACCGCTGCGACTACGCCCACGGCGTGCGCGACGACTTCTGGAAGGAGGCCATCGGCAAGCTGAAGGCCCTCAAGCCCGGTTTCATCATGCTGGCGGAGTCCGATTTCACCCGGATGTTCGACGACGGGTTCGACATCATCTTCGACCGGAAGATGAAGAGCGAGATGCGGAAAGTCATCGGCAGCACGGGTTCCACCAAGAGTTTCTTCACCTGGTACAAGAGCGACCAAGACGCGGCTCCGGCCCCCAAGACCAAGCTCTTCTTCGTGACGAACCACGACGACGCGACCGAGGGGACTCCGGCCACCCAGTTCAAGTCCAACGAGGGCGCCCTCGCCGCCTATGTGCTGATGGCCGCCCTGAACGGTTCCTCGATGCTGTACGGCAGCCAGGAGGTGGGCTATAACAAGACCATCAATTTCTTCAACACCCAGACGATGGACTGGACGGCCAATGCGGACCTGAAGGCCAAGTACCAGCAGGCCCTGCAGGCCCTCGCCAAGGTGGACCGCAGCGGCGCGATGGTCGCCAGCGAATCCGAAGGCGTGGTGTATGTGGCTTATCCGAAGGCCCTCGTGGGCGTGAACGTGAGCGGCAAGGCCTGCAAGGCCTCCCTCCCGAAAGCCAACGCCGGCAAGAATGGCGTGCCCACCTCGCAGGATTTCGGCGCGTATGAATACAAAATCTGGACATTCTAGCTTATGAGACGTTTCCTGACCTTCGCCGCCGGTCTTTTGGTGGCGGCCTCCCTGCTGGCGGGCGAAGTGACGCGCGTGGAACCCCTGTCCTGGTGGACCGGGATGAAGACCGACCTCCAGCTCCTCGTGCAGGGGCCGGGCATCGGCGCCTATGCGGTTTCCGTCGAGGGCAAGGGCTTGAAGATCAAGGAGGTCCATCAGGCCGACAACCCGAACTTCCTGTTCGTGGACGTGGAGGTGAGCCCGAAGGCGAAGCCCGGAACCTACACCCTCGTGTTCAAGAAGGGGAACGATGTCGTTCGCTATCCCTACGAGATCGCGGCCCGCAAGCCGGGTTCCGCCGACCGGGAGAGCTTCACGACGTCCGACCTCATCTACCTGATCGTCCCCGACCGGTTCGCCAACAGCGACCCGTCCAATGATTCCGTGGACAATGCCACGGAGAAGGCGAACCGCGGCGAGCCGTTCGGCCGCCACGGCGGCGACCTCCAGGGGGTCATCGACCACCTGGACTACATCGCCGACCTGGGCGCGACGGCCCTGTGGAGCACGCCGCTGCTGGGCGACAACGCTCCCCGCGGCTCCTACCACGGCTACGCCTGCTCGGACTACTACCATATCGACCCGCGCTACGGCTCCAACGAACTGTACCGGGAGATGGTCGCGAAGGCCCATGAGAAGGGCATCAAGGTCATCCTGGACGTGGTGACGAACCACTCCAGCACCGAGCACTGGTGGATGCAGGACATGCCGTTCAAGGACTGGGTCCATATGAACGACCCGTATGTGAACTCCAACCACCAGATGGGCCTGGCCCTGGACCCGAATGCTTCCAAGGCGGACCTCGCCATCATGGAGGAAGGCTGGTTCGTGCGCAACATGCCGGACATGAACCTGGACAATCCCTTCATGCTGAAATACTTCCAGCAGTGGGCCGTGTGGTGGATCGAGTATTCCGGCCTGGACGGCTTCCGCGTGGACACTTGGTTCTACAATGAGAAAGTGCCGATGTCCCAGTGGGCCAAGGCCGTCACCGACGAATACCCGAACTTCAACATCGTCGGCGAGGTGTGGCAGGCCAATCCCGACTTCGTCGCCTACTGGCAGAAGGACAACCCCAACTCCGACGGCTTCAACTCCTACCTGCCGTCCATTATGGACTTCCCGCTGCAGGCGGCCATGACCGGCGCGCTGACGGCGCCGATCCCGGGCCGCGAGGAGCAGCGGCAGGGCCCGCCCCAGGTCCGCGGCCGCCGCGGAGGACCGGACATCTCCGCCGTGTACAACGCCCTGTCGCACGATTTCATCTACCACGACCTGAGCCATATGCTCATCTTCCTGTCGAACCACGACATCGCCCGCATCGGCGACACCTTCGGTCACGACCCGCGCCGGATGAAGATGGCTTTCGCGATGCTGGCGACGCTCCGCGGCATCCCGCAGCTCTTCTACGGCGACGAGATGATGTTCGTCACGGGCAACCCGCAGCGGGACGACGGCCGTCTCCGGATGGACTTCCCGGGCGGCTGGGCCGGCGATCCGGTGAACCTGTTCACCGCGGAAGGCCGGGCGAAGGCCGACGGGCAGTGGGCCCACGCGGCCGACCTCCACGACTACGCCCGCACCCTCTTCCAGTGGCGCAAGGGCTCCTCGGCCGTCCAGCACGGCAAGACCCTGCATTTCATCCCCGAGAACAACACGTACGGCTATTTCCGGTATGACGACCGGGAAGTGGTGTTCGTGTTCCTGAATAACTCCGACCAGACCGTGAAGGTCCCGTGGACCCGTTTCCGCGAGATGTCCGCCGGTCTCGGCGAGGGGGTCGACGTCCTGACGGGGAAGCGGGTGACCGTTTCCGACGCGACGGAGGTTGCCCCGTACACCGCCCTGGTCGTGGACTATCGCCGATAGTCCGCCCCTTGTTTGAAAAAAGTTGTTTTGGTTGAAACTTGTCCTTTCCTTAGAGTGTAGTTAGTTAATGGGTAAGGACTGGTCCGGGGCCTTTGGCCGGGCCCCGGGCCGCAAATAAACACTGATTCCGATGAAAAAGACCGTTCTCGCGGCCGTGGCGATCCTGCTCGCGGCCTGCTCCCCGAAGTCCACCGTCACTTCGCCGGACGGCCGGATTTCCGTCCGGTTCGCGGTGGATGTCGAAGGCGTTCCTTCCTATGCGGTGGACGTCGATGGAAAACCCTTCCTGGAGCCGTCTACGCTGGGTCTCCAGGCCGAAGGCGTGAACCTGCAGACCGGGTTCGCGCTCAAGTCGTCGAAGGTGAGGGCCGTCGACGAGACCTGGCACCAGCCCTGGGGCGAGAACAAGGAAGTGGAGGACAACCACCGGGAACTCACCCTCAAGTTGAAAAATGACGCCGGCGTGGGCCTGGAGGTCGTTTTCCGCGTGTTCGACGACGGGTTCGGCTTCCGGTACGCGTATGCCGCGCCGGGCGTCGACACGCTCCGGATCAACGGCGAGCGGACGCAGTTCGCTTTCGCGGCCGATGCCGACACCTGGTCCATTCCGGGCGATTTCAACTCCTATGAGCACCTGTACCGCAAGATGCGGCTGTCGGAGCTCGGCGACGCGAATACGCCGCTCACGCTCAAGTTCTCCGACGACCTGTACGCCGCGGTCCACGAGGCCGCGCTGGTCGATTTCCCCGAGATGGTGCTGCGGCAGGCGAACGGCCTGACTTTCCAGGCTTCGCTGGCTCCGCTCCGCCAGCAGCGCCGCCGCCGGGGACAGCCCGTCGAGGAAACTAATGACGCGAAAGCCCTCGTTCCGGGTACTTTCCAGACCCCCTGGCGGACGGTCCAGATCGCCCATAGCGCCGTGGGCCTCATCAACTCTTCCCTCATCCTGAACCTCAACGAGCCCTGCGCCCTGGCGGATGTCTCCTGGATCAAGCCGATGAAGTACATCGGCGTGTGGTGGAGCCTGCACCTGGGCACCGAGTCCTGGGGCGGGGAAGGCCATGGCGCCACGACGGAGAATGCGATGCGCTACATCGACTTTGCCGCCGCCAACAACATCCAGGGCGTCCTGTTCGAAGGCTGGAACGACGCGTGGCACAATTCCGACGCGAAGCCCGACTTCGACTTCACGAGCCCGGCGCCGGACTATGACGTGGCGAAAGTGGCCGCGTATGCCCGCGAGAAGGGGATTTACCTGATCACCCACAATGAGACCGGCGGCAATTACCTCCGCTTCGAGGACCAGCTGGAGCGCACCCTGGACTGGGACGCTTCGCTGGGCATCCACGCGATGAAGACCGGCTATGCCGGCGGCGGCCTGTCCGGCGGCGCCCCGCGCCACAGCCAGACCGGCGTCCGCCACTTCCAGAAGGTGCGGCATGGAATACAACGGCTGGGGCCCGGGCAATCCGCCGTCCCATACGGTCATCCTCCCGTACACGCGCCTGCTGAGCGGTCCGGTGGACTATACGCCGGGCGTGTTCGACATCAAGTACACGTGCGTCCAGGGCAAGCCGCAGCTCCGCACCTGGGGCCGGCCGAGCTCCGATTTCTCAGAGCACACCACGCTGGCGAAACAGATGGCGAACTGGGTGATCCTGTACTCGCCGATGCAGATGGCCTGCGACCTGCTGGAGAACTACGAGGGGCATCCCGCCTTCCAGTTCTTCCGCGACTTCGATGCCGACTGTGACGCCTCCGAGGCCCTTCAGGGCGAGGTGGGCGAGTGGATCAGCGTCGTGCGCCGCGCCGGAGACCGCTTCTTCCTGGGCGCTTCCACCGACGAGACCGGCCGCAGTTTCGAGCAGCCGCTGTCCTTCCTGCGTCCCGGCGTCCGCTACACCGCCACCGTCTATGGCGATGCCGCCGACGCCCACTGGGACACGAATCCCACCGCCTACGAAATCACCACTTGCACCGTGACCGCTGACGATACCCTCATGCTCCGTCTCGCCCCCGGCGGCGGCGCGGCGGTCACGTTCCTGCCCGAATAGGCCCATCGACTTATGAAACAACACGGACTCCTCTCTTTGCTCGCCGCCCTGTTCCTCGCGGTGGGCGCGCATGCCGCGGACATCCAGCGCATGGATCCGCCCTTCTGGTATGCCGGCATGAAGAACCACGAACTCCAGGTGATGTTCTACGGCAAGGACATCGCCCAGGCCGAGTTCTCCCTCAAATCCTATCCGGGCGTCAAGGTCAAGGAAGTCGCCAAGGTCAAGAACCCGAACTACCTGATCGTGTATCTGGATGTCACGGAGAAGGCCCGTCCCGGCACGATGACCTTCCGTTTCAAGGAAGGCCGCACGGTCACCGAGAAGGCTTTCGAGCTCCGTCCGCGCAATACGAAGACGGGCGCGCAGGGCTTCTCCACCAAGGACGTGCTGTACCTGATCATGCCGGACCGCTTCGCCAACGGAAATCCCGCGAATGACGACTGGGAGCAGTTCAAGGCCGACCGCCGGAACGGGGGCGGCCACCACGGCGGCGACCTGCAGGGCCTCCGGGACCATCTGGGCTACATCGACTCGCTCGGGGTCACGGCCGTCTGGCTCAATCCGGTCCAGTACCTGATCGACCCGCGGCTCGGGACCAACGAGGAGTACTGCGGCCTGGTCGACGCCGCCCACGCGCGGAACATCAAGGTCGTGATGGATATGATCTTCAACCATTCCGGCAGTTCGCACTGGTGGATCGAGGACATTCCGGACGACGACTGGTTCAACCAGGACGCGTATGCGAAGAAGCTGTCGGAGCGGCAGCGGCAGGGGCCGCCGGAAGGCGGATTCCGCCGCGGACCGCGCGGGAACGACGGGCTCACGACCACGACCCATTACAAGTGGGTGCTGATGGACCCGCACGCGCCGCAGTCCGAGAAGGACGTCCTCGTGGACGGCTGGTTCTCGGGCGGCATGCCG
>ONDF01000055.1 GCA_900316525.1 uncultured Bacteroidales bacterium | reverse complement strand
TGTAAACAATATCACTGTAAAATAAAACACTGGCTTATGAAAAAGAATTTTGTCGCCGCTATGGCATTTGTAGGGCTGAGCGCCCTTTGTTCCGCCCAGGTGTTCGAGGAGAACATGGGCCGGCTCAACGCCAACATGACCGTCTCCGAGTATTATGAGGAAGGCGGCTTCACCTGTAACAAACAGTTCGTCTTCGAAGGCGACGCCGAGGTCCAGTACACCGGCGCCACCCCCAAGAACGCCGACTATGAGACCCTGGTGGGCAACCCCGCCTCCCGCGGCTGCAACATCCGCATTGCCGACGCTTACGGCACCTACTTCCAGATCAGCGGCATCAACACCATGGGCATGAAGAAGCCCGTCGTGGGATTCGCGCTCCTGAAAGGCGTCCGCCGCTTCGACGGTACCGACCTGGTGGTGGAATACTCCAAGGACGGTGTGGGCTGGACGGCCCTGGACTGGGAACCCCTCTCCACCGAGGAAGGCTCTCAACTGACCTTCACCTACAGAGTGACTTCCAAGCTCCCCAATGCCGAGAACCTGAGCATCCGCTTCCGTCAGAACGGCAATGCCTGCGTCTTCCGCATCGACGATGTCTGCGTAGCCCCCAGAAAGTATAAGAAGTAAGCAATGAAAGTCCGTATACTGGTCCTTATCGCCCTGTTTCTTCTGCCTGTGGCCGCCCCCGGGCAGAAGAAATACCGGGTTGCATCCCCCGACGGGAATGTCGTGGTGGACGTCAGCCTTTCCCGAAACCTGACCTGGAAACTCACTTTCCGGGGTCAGGTGCTCCTGGACGAGGCTCCGCTCTCCCTGGAAACCGACCGGGGCTCCCTGGGCGCCGGTATGCGGGTGAAAAAGGCGGTCCTCAGACACGTCGACACCTGTTTTGAGACCCCGCTGTACACCCGGAGCGCCGAGCGTGACGTGTGCAATGAACTGGTGCTCCAGGGCAGGGACGGCTACGACGTGGTTTTCCGTGCCTACGATGAAGGCGCCGCCTACCGCTTTGTCCCCCGTTTCAAGGAAGAACTCACCGTCCTGTCCGAAAAAGCGGTCTTCCGCGTAGGGCGGGAAAGGACGGCGTACATCCCCTATGTCCGCAAGCAGGGCAGCCGGGAGACCCAGTTCTTCAATACCTTCGAAAACACCTACGCCCACACCCCCGTCTCCGGCTGGGAGGAGGGCCGCCTGGCTTTCCTGCCGCTGACGGTGGAGGCCGCGAACGGCATCAAGCTCTGCATCACCGAGGCCGACCTCCGGGATTACCCGGGCATGTACCTGTGCAACCAGGAAGGGGGCCGCGCGCTCCGCGGCGTCTTCGCCGGCAGTCCCGCCCAGGTGGACCAGGGCGGCCACAACCAGCTGCAGGGCCTCGTCCGCTCCCGCCACAACTACCTGGCGAAGCTCACTTCGCCGCACAAGTTCCCCTGGCGGGTCATCGCCATCGCGAAGGAGGACCGCCAGCTGGCCGAAAGCGACCTGACCTGGCGGCTGGCCGCGCCGGCGGCCGCCGGCGACTGGTCCTGGGTGAAGCCGGGCAAGGTGGCTTGGGACTGGTGGAATGACTGGAACATCTCGGGCGTCGATTTCAAGAGCGGCGTCAACAACGACACCTACAAGCACTACATCGACTTCGCCTCCGAGCACGGCATCGAATACGTCATCCTGGACGAAGGCTGGGCCGTGAACAAGCAGGCGGACCTGATGCAGGTCGTCCCGGAAATCGACCTTCCGATGCTGTGCGATTATGCCAAGCAGAAGAATGTCGGCCTGATCCTGTGGGCCGGCTACTGGGCGTTCAACCGCGACATGGAAGGCGTGTGCAAGCACTATTCCGCCATGGGAATCAAGGGATGGAAGATCGACTTCATGGACCGGGACGACGACCAGATGGTGAAGTTCTATGAAAAAGCCGCCGCGACGGCCGCGAAGTACCACATGCTGGTGGACTTCCACGGCGCCTACAAGCCGACGGGCCTGCAGCGGACCTATCCGAACATCCTGAATTTCGAGGGCATCCACGGCCTGGAACAGATGAAGTGGAGCGGTCCTGAAGTGGACCAGGTCACCTACGACGTGACGGTCCCGTTCACCCGCCTGGTGGCCGGTCCCGCCGATTACACCCAGGGCGCGATGCGGAACGCCACGCGCTCCAACTACTATCCCTGCAATTCCGAGCCGATGTCGCAGGGCACCCGCTGCCACCAGCTCGCCGAGTACATCGTTTTCGATGCGCCGCTGACCATGCTCTGCGATTCTCCGTCCAATTACCGGAAGGAGGAGGAATGCGCCAAGTTCATCGCCTCCGTCCCGACGGTCTGGGACGAGACCATCGCCCTGCAGGGCAAGATCGCGGAATACGTGGTCGTCGCCCGCCGCAGCGGAAACAAGTGGTATGTCGGCGCCCTCGGGAACTGGGACGAGCGCGACCTCGTCGTCGACCTGTCCCGGCTCGGTGTCGGCGCCAAGCAGGGCGAGGTGTACGTGGATGGTGTCAATGCGGACCGGAAGGCGCAGGACTACAAGCACGAGCAGGTGTCCGTCAACGGGACCTGGAAAGTGCACCTGGCTCCGGGCGGCGGCGCCGTCCTGGTCCTGTAGGACCCGGCTCGAATCAAAAAAAGCGAAGGATGAATTCCTTCGCTTTTTTTATTGCTTGCCCTTGATTTTCCGGAACCGGAGCTTGATCACGCCCCAGAAGGCTTCCCCGAAGATGCCGCTGGACATCTTGGACGTGCCCAGCTGGCGGTTCGTGAAGATGATCGGCACCTCGATGATCTTGAAGCCCAGGCGGAAGGCCGTGTACTTCATTTCGATCTGGAAGCCGTATCCCTTCATCTGGACAGCGTCCAGGTCAATGGTCTCCAGCACTTTCCGCGTGTAGCACACGAAGCCGGCCGTGGTGTCGAACACCTTCATGTTCAGGACGCCGCGTACGTAGGCCGAGGCGTAGTAGGACATGATGATCCGGCTCATCGGCCAGTCCACGACGCTCACGCCATGGCAGTAGCGGGAGCCGACGGAAAGGTCCGCGCCCTGCTCCGCGCAGGCGGCGTACAGGCGCAGGAGGTCGTCCGGATTGTGCGAGAAATCGGCATCCATCTCGAACACATAGTCGAATCCGTGCTCCAGGGACCACTTGAAACCGGTCAGGTAGGCCGTTCCGAGTCCCTGCTTCCCGCTCCGTTCGAGCAGGTGCAGCCGCTCCGGGAACTCCGTCTGGAGCCCTTTCACGATGGCGGCCGTCCCGTCGGGGGAGCCGTCGTCGATGACGAGGATCTGGAAGTCGCCGGGAAGGGAGAACACCTTCCGCGTGATGGCTTCGATGTTCTCCTTCTCGTTGTAAGTCGGGATGATGACGATTTTCCGGTCCATGGCGCGCTAGCGGATGACGATTTCAGAGCGGTCGGGACCGACGGAAATGATTTTCACGGGGCAGCCCGTCTCCTGCTCGATGAAGGCGATGTAGTTCTTGAACGTCTCCGGGAAATCCTCGAAGCGGCGCACCTTCGTGAGGTCCTCCTTCCAGCCCGGGAAGTCCGTGTACACGGGTTCGACATCGTCGGGGCACTCGAAGGGGAAGTCCTTCGTGACCTGTCCGTCGATCTTGTAGGCGGTGGCGACGCGGACGGTGTCGAAGCCGTTCATCACGTCAGCCTTCATCATGATCAGTTCATTGACGCCGTTCACCATGACGGCATATTTCAGGGCGACCATGTCCAGCCAGCCGCAGCGGCGCGGACGGCCGGTGGTGGCGCCGTACTCGCGGCCGATGCTGCGCAGGCGCTCGCCGGTGGCGTCGAAGAGCTCGGTCGGGAACGGGCCGCTGCCCACGCGGGTGCAGTAGGCCTTGAAGATGCCCATCACCTTGCCCACGCGGCTGGGGGCGACACCGAGGCCGGTGCACACGCCCGCCGTCATCGTGTTGGAGGAGGTGACGAAAGGATAGGTGCCGAAGTCGATGTCCAGCATGGAACCCTGCGCGCCTTCCGCGAGGACGGGGACGTCCTGGTCCAGGTAGCGGTTCACGGCGAACTCGCTGTCGATGAAGGTGAAGCGCTTCATGCTCTCCACGGCCTGGAACCACTTGATCTCGTATTCGGTGATGTCGAAGGGAAACTTGTACTGGGACAGGAGACCGAAGTGCTTGTATTTCAGGGCTTCGTAGCGCTGGATGAAGGCGGGGGAGAGGATGTCGCCCACGCGGAGGCCGTTGCGGCCGGTCTTGTCCATGTAGGTGGGGCCGATGCCCTTGAGGGTGGAGCCGATCTTGCCCTTGCCCTTCGCCGATTCGCTCGCGGCATCCAGCATCCGGTGGGTGGGGAGGATCAGGTGCGCCTTCTTGGAAATCAGGAGTTTGCCGGTGATGTCCATGCCCTTGGCCTCGATGGCCTCGATCTCATCCTGCAGGATGACCGGGTCGATGACGACGCCGTTGCCGATGATGTTCACCGAATCCGGGCGGAAAATCCCGGAGGGAACGGTGTG
Source organism: uncultured Bacteroidales bacterium (assembly GCA_900316525.1). Classification (GTDB taxonomy): domain Bacteria; phylum Bacteroidota; class Bacteroidia; order Bacteroidales; family UBA932; genus Cryptobacteroides. The sequence goes on along the minus strand of ONDF01000055.1, from coordinate 1,777 downwards.
GAGGACGAATCCGTCCCCGTCGAAGACGAGCGAATGACCCGCGTTCGGGCCGCCCTGGAAGCGGGCGATCACCTTGTAGTTCGGGGTCAGGACATCGACCACCTTTCCCTTGCCCTCGTCGCCCCACTGGAGGCCGAGGACCACGTCTACCTTGCTCATAATATGCCAGTTCGTTTTAAGATATAATCCACGTTCTTGAAATAATAGTCGAGGGTGAAGCAGCCCTCGAGCTCATCCACGGTCAGGAGTCCCATGACCGCTTCGCTTTCCTTGAGGAGGGTCCGGTAATCCAGCCCTTCCGTCCAGGCCTTCATCGCGATGGGCTGCACGGTGTCATAGGCCTGCTCGCGGGTGAGGCCCTTGCCGATGAGGGCGTTCATCACGCGCTGCGCGAAGATGACGCCCCGGGTGCGCCAGATGTTCTGGAGCATCGTCTCCGGATAGACGACCAGGTTTTCCAGGATGCCCTTGAACCGGCACAGCATGTAGTCCAGGAGTTCGGTGGCGTCCGGGAGGATGATGCGCTCCGTGGAGGAGTGGGAAATGTCCCGCTCGTGCCAGAGGGCGACGTTCTCGCAGGAGGCGGACATGTAGCCGCGCATCACGCGGGCGCAGCCGCAGATGTTCTCGCTGGAGATGGGGTTCCGCTTGTGCGGCATCGCGCTGGAGCCCTTCTGGCCCTTCCGGAAGGCTTCCTCCGCCTCGCGGACTTCCGTCCGCTGGAGGTTCCGCACCTCGAAGGCCATCTGCTCCAGGGTGGAGGCGATGATGGCGAGGGTGGCGATGTAGAAGGCATGCCGGTCGCGCTGGAGGACCTGGGTGGAGATGTCCGCTGAGGCGATGCCCAGGCGCTCGCATACATAGTCCTGGATGAACGGGGGGATGTTGGCGAAATTGCCGACGGCGCCGCTCATCTTGCCGGCCTCGACACCCTGGCGGGCATACTGGAAGCGCTCGATGTTCCGCTTCATCTCCTCGTGCCAAAGGGCCCATTTCAGGCCGAAGGAGGTGATGTCGGCGTGGATGCCGTGGGTGCGGCCGATGCAGGGCGTGTCCTTGAATTCGAGGGCGCGGCGCTTGAGGACCTCCTGGAAGGCCTCGAGGTCCTTGAGGAGGATTTCATTGGCCTGCCTGAGGAGGTAGCCGTTGGCGGTGTCCACGACGTCGGTGGAGGTGAGCCCGTAATGGACCCACTTGCGCTCGGGGCCGAGGCTTTCGCTGACGGCGCGGGTGAAGGCTACCACGTCGTGGCGGGTGATTTCTTCGATTTCCTTGATGCGGTCCACGTCGAAGGTGGCCGCGGCGCGGATCTTTTCGACGTCTTCCTTCGGGATGACGCCCAGTTCGCTCCAGGCTTCGCAGGAGAGGATTTCGACTTCGAGGTACGCCTGGAACTTGTTCTGCTCGGTCCAGACGTCCCGCATCACCTTGCGGGAGTAACGTTCGATCATAGGCTCTTCAGGAATGTGTCGATGTTCTTTTCGATGCGGGCGGCCGGGTCCGCGTCCTCCGCCTTGACGAAGGGGACGCCGGTGATGTGCTCGTACAGTTCGATGTAGCGGTCCGTGATGCCGGCGACGACCTCGGGGGTCATTTCCGGGACCTGCTGGCCGGCCTGGCCCTGGAAGCCGTTGGCCATCAGCCACTCGCGGACGAACTCCTTGGACAGCTGCTTCTGGTGCTCGCCGCGGGCGAGGCGCTCGGCGTACCCGTCGGCGTAGAACTAGCGGGAGGAGTCGGGGGTGTGGATCTCGTCCATCAGGATGATCTTCCCGTC
>ONDF01000057.1 GCA_900316525.1 uncultured Bacteroidales bacterium | reverse complement strand
TTTTCCGGCCGCTGAGGCTGTCGTCCACTTCCAGGGCGGACCAGTCCAGGGTCACCTTGACGGGCTTCTCCCCGGCGTTCAGGATGCAGAAAGCCCAGTCGCCGTCCTTCAGGGGCTTGAACCAGTACTGCAGGTCGCCTTCTTTCCGGAGGCGGAGGCCCTGGATGCCGAGCGGATCCTGGTCGACCGCGATCAGTTCGCGGTTCTTGAGGATGGCGAGGGTCTCTTCAGAAATGTCGCGCAGGTCGTTGCCGAGGATGAGCGGGGCGGCCATCATGCACCACATCGTGAAGTGCGCCCGCTCCTCGCTGGGCGTCATGCTGTAGGTGATGCCGTCCACGGTGATCACGTTCCCGATTTCCAGCATGTCCGGATCGTTCCAGTGGCCGGGGCCTGCGTATTCGCGCAGGGGGGCGTTCTGTTCGATGATCTCCATCACGCTCTGCGGCTTCCAGTTCCTGCGGCCCTGTGCCGTATAGGAAACCGGCACCGGCAGGAACGCGGGGCCGATGTCGTGCGTGGTCCGCCAGGAGTGGCCTACGTCCGCGGCCCACTCCCAGGGCTTGCTGGTACCCCATTCGCAGATGCTGAAGACCATCGGCCGGCCGGCTTTCCGGATTGCGTTGCGCATCAGGGTGTAGGCGCCCTTGGCATCCAGGTTCGCCGTGTGGCACCAGTCGTATTTCAGATAGTCCACCTCCCACATCGCATAGATGAGGGCGTCCTGGTATTCGTGCCCGCGGCTACCGGTGCAGCCGTTGCAGGTGAAGTCGCCGGCGTCGCTGTAGATGCCGAACTTGAGCCCTTTGGAGTGGATGTAGGCGCCCAGTTCCTTCATGCCGGAGGGGAACTTCTCGGGATTCTCGGTCACGAAACCGTTCTCGTCCCGCTCGCCATGCCATCCATCGTCGACATTGACATAGACGTATCCGACATCGGCCAGTCCGAGGCTGACCAGGGCGTCGGCATTTTCCTTGATAATGTCTTCATTGATGTCTGTCATGAATTTGTTCCAGGAGCTCCAGCCCATCTGGGGCGTTTCGCAGACGCCTTCCCATTTCGGCAGGTCCGCCGTGGGGCGGGGACGCTGGGCCTGGGCCTCGCTCCCGAGCAGGAAGACGGATAGGAGGATCAAAAGGATGGATGGTCTTTTCATATCCGGATGTGGTTTTTCGTTAAATCAGGATAAGCCCTGTCCGGCAGGACTTATCCTGATGCTAAAAAATTGGTGCTTGAAGGCGTGTTTATCTGGCCCGGGTGCCGGCCGGCCTTCCGGTTGCCTCGCTGTCCAGCGGGAGGTTCGAGAAGACGGGGGTGGCGACGGCGGCTGCGTCGTAGCCGTCGGGATAGCCGAACACGGTGAAGTCAATGATTCCCAGCGGGTTCTCCTTCGGCCAGTCGGTAACGGTCAGGCGCACGAAGCGGCAGTTCACGGGCGCGAAGTCCTCGTAGATGGTGTCTTTCGAGACCCGGTTGCCGGTCTTGTCCAGCACGGTGACGTATTTCTCGCCGTCCTGGGAAACCTCGAGCTTGTACTTGTAGACGGGCAGGACCATCGGGCCGCCGAAGCGGCGCCTGCCTCCGGAGAACATCACGCGCATGCCGTCCACGGTGAAGTGCTGCACGACATCGAAGCGCGTGGCGGGGGAGAGCTCGACGGTGATGGACGGCTGCGCATCGTCCGCAGCCGGCATCCAGACGGTGCCGCTGTAGTTGTCCACCGCGAAGGCGGCGGGGAAGCCGTCCTGCTGGGAGGAGAACTTGGACAGCGCGTTCATCGCGTTGATCTTGTTGATGGTGACGGGGATGGACGCGGGCACGCCCTTCTTCGCCTCCACGCCGGGGGCCGGCTGGGGCGTGTCGGTGACGGTGCAGTACATCAGCCCGTCGGCATCGAACTCAACCTTGTCCATGCCGATGCGGCGGCCTCCCGGCGGGTTGGACAGCACGATGGTGTAGAACTGCCACCATTCGTCCTTATCCTTCACCTTCACGATGGAACCGTGCGCGGTGCCCGTCACGAGCCCCTCCGTCTTGCGGAGCAGCGGGTTGTTGGCGGCGTAGGTGTAGGGACCGAGCGGGGAAGTGGCGGTATAGTACCCTTCCGCATAGGTCTTCCACTGGGTGCCGGAGGCGGAATACTCGAGATAGTAGATGCCGTTGCGCTTGATGACCCACGGGCCCTCGATCCAGGCGACGCCGGGATACTCGTTCATCTCGCCGTAGCGCTCCCAGGCGTGCATCGGGTTGAACCCGAACAGGTGCGTGGGCTTCTCGGCGAAGCGCGTGAGGTCGTTGGGATCCAGCTTGACGCCATAGATGCCGCTGATGCCGCGGCCGGGCCAGAACAGGTACGGCTGGTTGTCGTCATCGACATAGATCTTGGTGTCGAAGCCGCCGTTCCAACCGTTCTCGATCGGACCGGTGTTCTTGAACAGGCCCAGGTCGGTGTAGGGACCGAGCGGGTTGTCGGCTACGAACACGTGGTCGCTGTTGCCGGTCAGGTAGAACTTGCCGTTGTACTTGACCAGGTCGGGGGCGACGGGAATGTGCTCCACGGCGTGGAACTCCCAGTTCAGCAGGTCGTCGGACACCCACATGCCGCCGCCGGAGCAGCACATGTAGTATTTGCCGCCTTCCTCAAGCACGGTGACGTCGCCACCGGCGTTGCCTCCCTGCCCGATGGGCATCGGGAGGGGATTGCAGTAGCGCTGGCCCCGGGCGGTGACGCAGAACGCCATCGCCAGGGTCATCGCGGAGATTACGAATGCTTTGAGTTTCATACAACAAATATAACAAATAATGTGTAGAACTACCAGCCCGGATGCTGAACCAGGTTCGGATTGGCCGTCAACTGGTTGTCGCCGTAAGGCAGGTTCCAGTATTTGTCGTCCCAGCCCTTGCCTTCGCCCTTGCTGAACTCGTTGTCGTCGATCCAGTATTCCGTCGTGCCGGGCTTGTAGCCGAAGAAGGTGTAGCGGTGCGTGCCGGCATTCGCCAGCACCTTGTCCGCGATCTTCCAGCGGATGATGTCGAACCAGCGCTCGTTCTCGCAGAAGAGCTCGGCGCGGCGCTCGTCGATGATGGCCTGCATATCCAGGGCGGCGAGCGGCGCCAGCTTGGACCTTTCGCGGACCTGGTTCAGCGCGGCGAGGCCGGACTTGTCGGAGTCGCCGTTCGCCAGGAACTGGGCCTCGGCATACATCAGCAGCACCTCGGCGTAGCGGATGATGGGGTTGTTGGCGCGGGAGTAGAAGTTGCCGCCGGTGTCGGTGTACAGGTCGTCGTTGTACATCAAGCAGGTGGCGTTCCAGTAACCGACGCAGTTCGGGTAGGCCGCACCCGGCTTGATGCCCTTGTCGGCGCCGTTGTACTCCATCTCCATCAGCTGGTCATAGGAGAGCAGCTTGGCGTTGAAGCGGGGATTGGTCTCTCCGTCGTGTTCCTTCATGAAATCGACGAATTCCTTGGTGGGGTTGCAGAAGGCCCAGCCGTAGCCCATGAATCCCTTCGGGATGAACATGTTGTCCGCACGGAAGCTCCTCCAGGTCTGCCGGTTGTCGTTCTGCAGGCTCTTGTCGGCCCCGGTCTCCGCGCAGCAGCGCTCGAAGATGTATTCCTCGCAGAAGTCCGCCTTCACGCGGAAGAGGTCCGCCACATCGGGGATCAGGCCGTAGAGGCCGGAGTTGATGACCGACTTGAGCGGGGCGATCGCCTTCTGGACGTAGGCGTTGTCGTTGTACTGGGTGCCGTACCAGAGGGCGGCCTTGGCATAGAAGGCCAGGGCGGCGCCGGATGTGGCGCGGCCGCCGATCTTGGCCTGCTGGCCCTTGACGGGCACGGCGGGAAGCGCCTTGGCGGCATCGTCGAAGTTCTCGAGGATCCAGTCGATCATCTCCTTGGGATCGCCGTTCGGCGCGAGCATGTCCTCAGCCGTGTAGATGTGGTCGGCGAAGGGCGGGTTGTGCCAGACGCGCATGGCCTCGAAGAGGTTGAGGGCGCGGAGGAACTTGGCTTCCGCCTTGACCCGGTTGATCTCGGCATCGTTGGAATCCGGAATCTTGTCGATGATCAGGTTGCACTGGTAGATGCACACATAGAGGGACTGATAGAGGCTGTATCCCCTCCACGGGCCGTGGAACAGCCAGTCGCTGGGCTGGCAGGTCAGCTCGTCGGCGTTGCGGTAGCGGTTGGCGTTGTCGGAGTAGGTGCCGCCGCCGCAGTCCATGTCGTCGGAAATGATCTCGAAGAAGTTCTGCTTCTGGACTTCCTCGGGGCCGCCGAAGTAAGTGTTGTAGGCCTGCGCGATCAGTTTGTCCGCATCGTCGGCCGTGGCATTCGTGTAGAATGTGTTGAAATCGTTCGCGCCCTTGCGGGGGTTCTCCAATTCCTTTTCACAGGAACTGAAGGCGATGGCGAGCAGGCAGGCCGAAGCAAGGTATAATGCTTTTTTCATATCTCTAATATCAGTTAAGTAACGGGATTAGAAGGAAAGATTGACGCCGAACACCAGTTTCTTCGAGATCGGATAATGTCCGGTATCCACGGCCAGACCGCTGGCCTGGGCGACGTAAAGTCCGGTTTCGGGATCGAGTCCGGGGTACTTCGTGAAGGTGAACCAGTCGTCCAGGGACACATACACGCGCATGCTGCTCAGGAATATCTTGGAAGCGATGTTCCTCGGCAGGGTGTAACCCAGCTGGATCTGCTTGATCTTGAAGAAGTCGGCGTTGAACATGCGGTCGGTGGAGCACAGGATCTTGGAGTCGTTTGTCGGCTTCGGGTGCTTGTAACCGGAAGAGGACGGGCTCTGCCAGGCGTTGGTGTAGAACTCCTTGAGCGTGTTGGCGGTGGTGACGTCGGCGCGGGTCATCGCGAAGAGGCGCTGGACGCCGGCGGCGCCGGTACCGTTGAGGATGAAGTCGAAGCCCTTCCAGGCCAGGTTGACGGTCAGGCCGTACGTGAGGTCCGGCATACCCTTGCCGGCGCAGATGCGGTCGTTGTCGTTGATGGCGGGGTTGTCGTCACGGTTCTCGTAGATCGCCTCACCCGTCTGCTGGTCCACGCCGGTCACGTTGTAGAGGCGGAGATACCACAGCGGGTAGCCTTCCTCGAAGTAGGTGACAGGCTCGGCGGTGTGGATCTGGTAGCCGTTGGTACGGCCGACCTGGAGGCCCTTGGTGACCTTGTTGTGCAGGGTGGCGAGGTTGCCGGAGATGCTGTACGAGAAGTCGCCGGCGGTGTCTTTCCAGCCGAGTTCGATCTCAGTACCGTGGTTGTTGACCATACCGGCATTGATGTAGGTGGTCGTGGAGCCGGTGTTGGCCGGAGCGGTGGTGCTGGTGATCAGGTTGTCGGTGTCCTTGTTGTACCAGTCGATGGTGAGGGTGAGCCGATCCTTGAAGAAGTGCATGTCCACGCCGAGGTCGAGCTGGCGGGAGGTCTCCCACTTGATCTTCGGGTTCGGGAGCACGCCGGACGGGCCGACGCCGACGGTACGGCCGCCGCCGTCGGTGAAGTTGTAACCGTTGCGGTTGTTCGCGGCGAGCACGTCGCTGTACTGGTACGCACCCATGGCGTTGACGTTACCGTTCAGACCCCAGGAAGCGCGGAACTTCAGGAAGGTGAGGCCGATGGCGTCCTTGACGCCGGCCATGAAGCGCTCGTTGGACACGGTCCAGCCGGCGGACACGGAAGGGAAGTAGCCCCAGCGGTTGGACGGGTCGAGCTTGGAGGTGTCGTAGGCGTCCGCACGGAAGTTGACCTGGAGCATGTAGCGGTTGTCATAGGACCAGCCCAGACGTCCGTAGTAGGACATGTTGGCCGTCCAGGACGGCACGCCGCCGACGCTCATGCGGGAGTCGTTGGTGCTGTAGTCGAGGTAGCGGTAGTTGGGCGCCGTGTCGGTCAGGACGTAGGCGGTGCCCGTCACGAAGTTGGAACTGGTCTTCTGGAAGGAGAAGCCGGCCATCGCCGTGAGGCTGTGTTTCCGGATGGTCTTGTTGTAGTTGGCGAAGTTCTCCCACTGATAGAAGAGGTTGTTCCGGGAAGTGCCTGTG
>ONDF01000058.1 GCA_900316525.1 uncultured Bacteroidales bacterium | reverse complement strand
TCCCGCTCGCCCTCATCGGCTTCGGCTACCTCTGGCACCGGGAGGACCACAAGAAGAAGATCACGGTGCGGCGGCTGCTGCACGAGGGGAAAGTCGATTAGTCCCTGCCACACACAAGAAAAAACGGGCGGCCCCGAAGGGTCGCCCGAATTCGTGGTCAGTAGAAACGGTTACTTCTTCGCCCACCACAGCGGGGTCACGGTGTTCTCGTCCGTCATGCCCATCAGTTCGAGGGCGTGCTTGTACTCGGTCGGGTTGGCGTTCTTGAAGGAATTCGGGTAGTTCATGCGCTGGGCATAGAAACCCACCTTCTGGCCCGTCTGGTAGGACGTCTTGGTCCAGCCGTTCAGGTACGGGAACTCGGTGGATCCGCAAGGCATCTCCCAGAAAGGCAGGCCGGTACGACGGTGGTCGGACCAGTTCTCCAGCGGCAGCCAAGGCGTGTTGGCGATGAACTTCTGGGTGATGATCTTCGTGAGCTGGTCGTTGAGCGCCTTGCCGTACAGGGTCTTGGAGGCAACCGGATACTTGTAGGTCATGGTCTTCATCGTGTTGGAGACCGGATCCAGGTACTCGATGGTGTAGTCCTGCGGTTCAGCCGTGTGGGTGAACTTCACGGACGTGCCCACGCGGTTGTAGTCCTCGGAGTTGATGTAGGCCTCGTAGTTGGCGTCCACGTTCAGGTACTCGAAGCTGGCCTTGATGCCCGCCTCATAGGCGGCCTGGGCACCTATGCCGGCGTTCCAGCCGCGGACGGCGGCCTCGGCCAGGAGGAAGTAGGTCTCCCAAGGACCGAAGAACACACGGTACTCGTTGTTGTTGCGGTAGCGCTCCTGCAGCTGCGGGTAGGTCTTGCCATAGTTCAGCTTGCTTCCGTTGGAGGAGTTGTACAGGGCGTTCTTGGACGTGAAGAGGTCGTCGTAGCCATAGCCGCAGGGCAAGCCGTTCCAGGAGAAGGAGACATCGAACTGGGGCGCATTGGCAAAGTTCGCTTCGTCGATGGGCGACAGCAGCGGGGCCTTGGAACTCGGGAAGGTCGCGTAACCGGTCTCGATACGGTTGTCGTAGTCGCTAGGAAGCACGTAGTAGGCAAAGGCACGCGGGTCGATCTTGGACGGGATGCCGTCGAAGAAGTAACCCCAGGTCGGGCTGTCGGTGTTGGCCTCGTAGGTCTTGTTGCCGTCCTTGTCCACCATGTGGATGCCCAGGTAGGTGGAAGCGTCCTTGATGTACGGACCATACGTCTCGGCAACCGCCTCCGGCTTCAGGGGAGCGTTCTTGTAGAAGCGCTTGCCCGGGTCCTTGAGGATGTCCTCGGCCTTGGCGCCGCCCAGGTTGGTCATCAGGTTGGCGGTGGTCATGGACAGGGTCAGCCAGTCCCAGGTACGGCTCATCACGCCGGAGAGATCCCACCAGCCGCTCTTTTCCTGGATGCGGAAGGTGCCGTCGGCGGTACGGATGCCGGGGCCGGCGGCGACGGCCTTCTCGAATTCGGCCTTCGCGGTGGCAGGCTCCACCTCGGACAGACGCATCGCCAGACGCATCCACATGGAGATACCGAAGTTCTTCCACTTGGCGGGATCCAGCTGGTAGGCCGGGTCGCCCTTCTTCTCGGCATCGGTGCTGGCCGGGAAGTTCACGTCGATGGCGGCCACGGATTCGGCCAGCTCGGCGAGCATGAACTTGTAGCATTCCTCGACGCTCTTGTATTCCGGCGAGGTGCTTTCAAAATCGGTGGTGAAGCAGCCGAAGGAGTCGACGAACTCGGTCATCAGATAGACGCGCCAGATGCGGGAGGCGGCCTTCACATTGTTGAAGACGCCGGTTTCGCGCTCACCCAGTTCGCCGCTGGCGATGGCGTCGTCGGCGATCTTGATGGCGTTGTTGGTGGAAGTGACGCAGTTACGGGTGAGGTTGTAGAGGCAGCCCGCCCACTCGTCGTTGGAACGGCCCACGGCGCGGCTGCTGTTCTCACCGTCCAGACGGGCGATATCGCCCCAGTAGAGGACGAACACGCGTTCGGCGTCATTCGGATTCTGCTGGTCCGAAACGATGGCCTTGTCCAGGGCCCAGTACGGCTTCAGGTCGGAAGCACTGGCGGCTTTAGGGTTCTTGTTGATCTCCTCGAAGTCGCTGCAGGAGGCAAGGAGGGCAACGGCGCCCGCGGTCAAAGCAAGTATTCTATTGATTTTCATGGTATTGCAATGAGAGGTTTAGAATCCGAAGGAAACATTGAAGACATAGGCGCGGGAAGTCGGAGCGGCGCCGTACTCGAAGCCGATGGCGTTGGTGGAGGTGGCGAAGATGGATTCCGGATCCAGACCGCGCATCTTGCTGTAGAACATGAAGACGTTGGTGCAGGAGAAACCGACCTTCACGGACTGGAAGATGTTCTGGCCGGAGAGGAGACGCTTCGGCAGGGAGTAGGCGATGGAGATGTTACGCAGACGCACGTTGGTGGCATCGTACAGGTTCTCCTCGGAGATACCCAGGTTACCGCCGGCTCGGCCGGAGATCTGCTGCCAATACTTTTCACCGGTGGTCTCCTTGGTGTTCACGACATAGTTGTCGCCGTCCTTCACGACACCGTCCACGACCATCTTGTCACGGCCGTCCACGGTCCAGGCGGCGGTACCGGCGTTCTCCATGGTGCCCAGGGTACCGGAGAACATCTTGCCGCCGATGCGGGCGTCCACCTGGAAGCTCGCGGTGAGGTCCTTCCACGTGAAGCTATTGATCCAGCCCAGCTGCGCGACCGGGTTCTGGTTGCCCAGGTAGTGGGAACCGGAAGCGGCGGTAGGCAGGCCGTCACCGTTGAGGATGAGCTTGCCGTAGTACGGGCTGTTCTCGTCCTCGACGCGGGCGTACTTGGTGCCGTAGATGTCACCGTAGTCGCCGCCGACCTTCGCCACGATGCGGAGGTTGTCATAGCCGCCGAGGCTGTATTCCTCGACGCCGTCGGCCAGGTCGATGATCTTGTTCTTGTTGGCGGAGAAGTTGAGCGTCGAACGCCAGAGGAAGTCGCGGGTGCGCACGGGCTCCACGTTCAGGACGGCTTCCCAACCGGAGTTCTGGATGTTACCGGCATTGACCTTCTTGCTGGAGTAGGCGATGGCGGCGATCGGGAGGTTGATCAGCTGGTTGGTCGCGTTGGTCTTGTACCAGGAGAGGTCGAGGCCGACGCGGCTGTCGAAGAAGCGGAGGTCGAGACCGGCTTCCCAGGACTTGATGAGCTCGTTCTTCACGTCGTCGTTGTACAGGGTGCCTTGAGAGTTGACGATCGGGTTGCCATAGTTGTCGGTGCCCATCGTATACACGTTGTACAGCTGGTAGGGACCCATGTCGTTACCCACTTCCGCATAGGAGACGCGGGCCTTGGCGAAGGAGAGCCAGCCGGGGAGGCTGGAGTACTTGCCGATCATGTCGGTGATGACCCAGGCCAGGGAGACGGACGGATACAGGTAGGAGCGGTTCTTCGGGCTCAGGGTGGAGGTCCAGTCGTTGCGGAGGGTCGCATCGAGGAAGACCCAGCCGCCGTAATTGATCTGCGCGGAACCGTACAGGGAATTCATCTTGCGGTGGTTATAGCTCTCGGAGACGCCCGGCTTGTTGGTGCCGTTGTTCACGTCGAAGAGGTTCGGGATAAGGAGCGGGCTCTGGCTGGAGGACAGGCCGCGGCTCTCGCGGTCCATCAGGTTGCCGCCGAGGGTGGCGGAAGCGCCGAAGTCGCCGAAGATGTTGTCTTGCTGGGCCTTGAGGAGGAAGGAGAAGTTGTTCTCGTAGAAGCGGCTCTCGCCCACGCCGTAGGAACCGGTCACGGAACCCGCGATCTTGTTGCCCGCATAGAACTTGTTCTCGGTCTCGGTGAAATACATGTCGGTACCGGCCTTGAGTTCCAGGCTCAGCCACTTGGTGAAGTCGTAGGCGAGGCTGGCGTTCATCAGGAAACGGTTACGGACGTCCTGGTTGGTGCTGTACTTGGCATACCACCAAGGGTTGGAACCCATGCGGTCGGTCGGGCCGAAGAAGAACATTTCACCGTTCTTGTCCACGGCATCCTTGAAGTCGCGGATGTCCACGGAAACCGGCATGGTGTACATCTTCAGCATGTAGTTCGCGTTCACGTTGGAACCCGAGATCGGACGGTTGTTGGCCTGGATGCGGATGTACTGGATCTTGGCGTCGAAGTGCCACTTGTCCTCCTTGCCGAAGGTGGAGGTGCCGCGCAGCATCATGTTGTTACGGCCGAGGGTGGCGCCGGGAACCTGGCTCTTGTCGTTGGTGCGGGTCCAGGAAGCGTAGATGCCAGTCTTGCCGTACTGCTGGGAGAAGGTGACGTTCTCGGTGTCGGTGATGCCGGTGCCGAAGAAGCCCTTCACGTTGTCGAAAGCCTGCAAGGGAGCGGTGGTATCATCCCATTTGGTCACGGACTGGCCGGTGATCTCCGGGCCCCAAGAGAGGGCGGAAGTGTTGTTGTACTCGCCCAGGGTGCCCTGTCCGAACCTGGATTGCATCATCGGACGCGTGAACTCGGTGGTGAGGGCCACGGTGCTGTTGATCGTGATGCCCAGGCCCGGAGTCTGGCGACCCTTCTTGGTGGTGATGAGGATGACGCCGTTACCGGCGCGGGAGCCGTAGAGGGCCGCGGCGGAGGCGCCCTTCAGGACGGTCATGGACTCGACGTCTTCCGGGTTGATGTCCTGCAGGCCGCTACCCATGTCGGCGGAAGGATTCCAGAAGTCGTTGTTGGAGGCGCCCACGAAGTTGTCCATCGGCACACCGTCCACGACGATGAGCGGCTGGTTCAGGCTCGTCAGGGAGTTGTTACCGCGGAGGACGATACGGGAGGAAGCGCCCGGACCATTGGAGGAACGGATGATTTCCACACCGGCGACCTTACCGGTCAGCGCGTTGGCGAGGTTCGCCTCGTGCGCGTCGAGGAGGGTGGCGCCGCCGACGTCCTGGATGGCATAACCCAGCGTCTTCTTTTCGCGGGTGATGCCGAGCGCGGTGACGACGGATTCCGTCAGGAACTCGGAGTCGGGCTGGAGGACCACGTCGATGGCCCTTCTGCCGCCCACGGCGACCTCCTGGGTCTCCATGCCGATGAAGGAGAATTCGAGGATCGCAGCAGGCGCGCAGGTAATGGAGTAATTACCGTCAATGTCGGTGGAAGTGCCCTGGGTGGTGCCCTTCACGATAACGCCGGCCCCTATGACGGGTTCGCCGGTGTTGTCTTTCACCGTACCGCTGACCGTAATGTTCTGCGCATTCAAGCCCAGGGCCACGAAGAGCCCCGCAAGGGCGAGAACAAATCTTTGTTTACGCATTACTGTTGGTTTTTTGGTTAATGAAATAGGTTGGTGGTTATATAGTAGTTAGTTGCGTGTGTATTAAGTGGTTTTCTAATTATTGGGCGAAGATAAATAAAAATTTTGAAAGCTGGCGCATTCTCTTAAAAAATCGTCATTATCTTTTGTTTTTCGTTCAGGGAGTGGGAAAAAAGCGTACATTTGTTAACCTAAAAATAAAAATCGATGAAACGTACACTTCTTTTTGTCTTCCTGTGCGCATTCCCGGTCCTGTCGCTGTCCTATGCCTGCGGATCGAAAGGAAATCCGGGGAGCGATCCGGATAATGATGCTTACAAGCCCGACCTGTCGACCCTTGAAGGTCAGTGGCGGGATTCCGTCCATACGGCCTTGTCGTATGCCTATCAGGGGCACGTCCTCAAGATTGGCCAGAACAAGATGCCCGTCTGGTGGACCATCTACGGCAAGAAGCCGGTGGATGGACGCTCCCTGTACATTTCCCTGCACGGGGGCGGCGCGACCGACGCTTCGGAGAACGACGGGCAGTGGGAGAACCAGAAACAGCTCTATACCCCGTCCGAGGGCGTGTACCTGTGCCCCCGGGCCATCACCAACACCTGGGACCTGCATTTCCGTCCGGAATCGGACGCATTCTATGAGCAGATCATCCAG
>ONDF01000062.1 GCA_900316525.1 uncultured Bacteroidales bacterium | reverse complement strand
GTTCTTCTCCAGGCGGAAATCCACCGGGATGGTCAGGGCGACCTTCACTTTCTTGCCGCGGTGCCGGCCGGGCCGCCACTTGGGCGAGGCCGAGATGACGCGGACCGCCTCCTCGTCGAGGGCCGTATGGATGCTGCGGGAGACCTTGACATCCTTCACGTTCCCATCCTCGTCGATGACAAAATCCACGAGCACGCGTCCCTGGATGCCGTTTTCGACGGCATACTTGGGATACTTCAGATATTGGTAGACCCACTTCTCCAGGAAGAAGGAAGGGTCGCTGGAAGTCAGGAACACCGGCTTGACGTCGCAGTCGCTCCAGGAAATGGCGTCGGCCACCGGGGCCGGATCCTTGGTGCTGTCCTGCCGGAACAGCGGACGGGGCCCGTTGCACAGGCTCATCGTATAATTGTAGATGTACTCCAGTTCCTTCTCCATCCCGTCGAAATCGATGATGTCGTAGGCGTCGCGGCCGGTATCGTGCTCCGGATAGCGCCCCGTTGTGAAAAGGATGGAAGGGATCTCCTTGTCGTAGAAGGCCCGGTGGTCGGAGGAGTAGGGTTCGTCCACGGTGATCTGCGGCTGGACCGGTAGCAGTTCGCCCTGCAGGGCGCGGACGATGCGGTCCAGGTCCTCGTTGGAGGAGGAGTAGGCATAGAAGCCGTGCTCCGCCGTGCCCAGCATGTCCAGGTTGATCATCGCGTCGATGTGCGCCACGTCGGAGAAGGACCGGTTCAGGAAATACCAGGAGCCGGCGAGGGTCTCCTGCGAGGCGCCGAAGGCGACGAAGAGGATGTTCCGCCGCAGGAGGACGCGGTTCGTCGAGAGCCGGGAGGCCAGTTCCAGCAGCATCGCGAGGCCGGAGGCGTTGCCGTTGGCCCCGTAGAAGATGCGGCGGACGGGCTCCCCGTCCTTGGTGAACGTGTCCATCCCGAGATTGTCCAGCCGGGCGCCGATGACGATGTACCGGTCGTTCATGGACTTGTCCCAGCCCGGGATGAAGGCCACGACGTTGCGGGAGGTCAGGGTGTCGGCCCCTTCGCGGGCGATGCCGAACTCCTGCCCCGTGACCGGAGAGATCAGGTCGATGCCGTACTTCTCCAGGGCGCGGCCCACGTATTCGGCCGCTTCCTTTTCCCCTTCGGAACCGGCCTTGCGGCCTTCCAGGGCGGCGGAAGAAAGATAGGAGACGTGCTCCTTGAAGGCATGGACCGTCTCGGAGTCATACAGGTCGTCATAGGCCGACGAGCCGGTCCTGAACTGGGCCGGCAGCGCCGTGGAAAGCAGCAGGCAGGCCGCTGCGAGAAGGAAACGCTTCATCATTTCGTCATTCGTTTACAAGAATCCACCCGTCCGGCGGGCAAATTCCGTTCCCGCGCAGTTCGCGGAGTTTCTTCAGCGTCTCGTTCAGGCTGTTCGAGGGGCAGACGGCGACGGCCAGGAGGCCGTTCCGGAAACTGATGATGGTCGCGTCCCGGTACCCCGCCTCGCTGCACTGGGTGAGCTTGCGCTCGGCATAGGAACGGGTCCGGAAGGCGCCGACGACGATGTAGTAGCGGGAGGCCAGCTTGGTCGTGTACAGGCCGCCCATCTTCGTGGGATTCAGGATGGTGCCCTTGGTCTGCGACAGGGAATCCAGCAGGTGCGCGTCCAGCGCGGCGAGGGAATCGGCCAGGCGGACCCTCACCTGCACGAGGGAGTCGATGCGGGCCTGGTACCGGGCGACGTTCTCCGCGCGCTCGATGTGGGACCGCTTCACTTCCAGGTCGTCCGACGTGGGCCTTCCGGCGAGGGTGCGGACGAAGTCGCAGCCGCTCAGGAAGAGGGCCGCGCCGGCGAGGATCAGGATGACAGACCGTTTCATACTTTCTCAGTTTACCTCAATTTACAAAGGTAATGGTTTTTCACGCGTCTTCAAAGTTCCGGGCCCGGTTTTCTTCCTCGTCGAAAGCCTTCACGATCTTGGTGACGAGCGGATGGCGGACGATGTCCTCGTTCCGGAAGGTGATCGCCGCCACGCCCTTGAGGCCCTTCAGCAGCTGGATGCCGGTCAGCAGGCCGGAATCGGACTTGCGGGGCAGGTCGATCTGCGTGGCGTCGCCGGTGACGATGAACTTCGCGCTCGTGCCCATGCGGGTCAGGAACATCTTCAGCTGCCCGAGGTTCGTGTTCTGCGCCTCGTCCAGGATGACGCAGGCGCGGTCCAGCGTCCGGCCGCGCATGTAGGCCAGCGGCGCGATCTGGATGGTTCCGTCTGCCATGAACTCGTTCAGCTTGCGGGAAGGGATCATGTCCTCCAGCGCGTCGTACAGCGGCTGGAGATACGGGTCCAGCTTGTCCTTGAGGTCGCCGGGCAGGAAGCCCAGGCGCTCTCCCGCCTCCACGGCGGGCCGCGTGAGGATGATCCGCTTGATCTCCCGGTTTTTCAGCGCCCGGACGGCCAGCGCGATGGCGATATACGTCTTACCCGTGCCGGCGGGACCCACCGCGAACACGAGGTCGTTGTCGAAATAGGCCTTGACCAGTTCCTCCTGCGTCTTGTTGCGGGCGCGGATGGGCTTTCCATCCGTCCCGTGGACGATGACCGCATCGCCCGTGAGGCGGAACTTGTCCGGCGAGGAAGTTCCGTCGAAGATGTCCTCCACGTCGTACACCGTCAGGTTCATCTTCCGGTGCCGGCGCTCCACCAGCTCCCCGAAGCGGACCTGGAATTCGGCGATGTCGCTTTCCCGGCCTTCCAGGATGAGTTCGTTTCCCCGCGCCACCACTTTCAGGTGCGGGAAATAGGAGCAGAATTCAGTGAGGATCTTGTTGCCGACCCCGTACAGCTCAATGGGGTCGATCGCCTCCAGCGTAATGGTTTTCTTCATAAATCTTCCGATAGGTGGCCATCATGTCCCGATGGTCGGCGGGGGTCCGCCAGAGCGAGTCCGGCAGGGTGACGGGGACGGTGGAATAGGAATCCTCCACCATCCCGGGTTTGGTGCACCAGATATATTCGAACGCCGGTTCGAGCAGGCGGGGCGCCCGGTCCTCCTCCAGCACCACCCGGAGCGTGAGGGCCAGTTCCAGCCTGGAATTCAGGTCGTTCTGGTTGGAGAGCGCGTTCCCGAGCGAATAGACGACGGGCGCCTCCCCGATATATTCGACATCCTGGATCACGTGCGGATGCGCCCCGACGACCACGTCGGCCCCGTTCTCGACAAGCCAGCGGGCCATCTCCTCCTGCTGCGGGTCGTGATGCAGCCGGTACTCGGTCCCCCAGTGGGGGAAGACCAGCACCAGGTCCGCCTCGCGGGCCCGTTCCAGCATGGGCAGGATGTCCTTTTTCCGCATATAGTTCACCTTGGGCCAGGGATCCCAGGGACCGGTGTTGGTCCCGTAGGTGAAATTGACGACGGCGATGCGCAGCCCCCTAACATGCAGCAGGAGCGGGTTCAGGAGCGTATCGGCCTGCGCGTCCCGGGCGATGCCCGTATAGACGATTCCCTTCCGCTCCAGGACGTCGATGGTGCGCCTCAGGCCGGCGGTCCCCTTGTCCAGGATGTGGTTGTTCGCCGTCAGGAACACGTCGAAGCCGATGTCCGCGAGATACTGCGCATAGGCGTCAGGCCCCGAAAAGGCCGGATAGCCCGTGTAGGGCTTTCCGGCCAGGGGAAATTCCATGTTGCCGATGGCGAGGTCCGCCCCGGCGATCCGGTCCTCCAGGTACTTGAAGAAGGAACCGAAGCCGAACTCCTCGGCGCTCTTGGACACGGCCCGGTGGCTCATGATGTCCCCGACGATGAACAGGGACACCGTGTCCGGACGGGGCTTCAGGAAGTCGAAGCGGAGCGGCCAGAGGGATTCGAAATCCGGCGTACGGGACCGGTCAGGCAAACGCTGCGCGGCCGCCGACACGGCGACCACGCAGCAGATTGCAAAGGCGAGCAAGCGCTTCACGCTTGCCATCGATTACTCGTTGGTGCCAACGATGGCGTTGTACTTCTCGTAGCCGGCCTTGTACTCGTCGCCCTCGTTACGGAGCGCGAAGTAGACTCTCTTGAGGAAGTCGGCGGCGGCGCCCTTCAGCGCTTCGTCCTTGGCCTTGGCATAGCAGGTCTCGAAAGCGGGAACCGCGCTCTTCAGGGCCTGGGCGATCTCCTCCATCTTGGCGTCGTACTCCTTGTAGGCGTTCACCGGCAGGGCGTTGGCCTCTTCCACGAGGGCGGCCTGCTTCTGGAGCCACAGGGAACCTTCACCGTAGTAACCCCACTCGTAGTTCGGATCGATCTCGGAAGCCTTGCGGTAAGCCTTGAGGGCGCCGTCGAAGTCCTTGATGCCGGTCAGGATGTTGCCTTCCACATAGTAGAGGGAAGGATTGTCGGGCATCTGGGCCTTGGCCTCGTCCAGCAGTTCGACGATCTTCTTGGGATCCTCCTTCATCTGGATGTAGAGGTTGATGAGGTTCGTCAGGATGCTGGGATTGTCCGGATACTTCTGGAGACCGTCGGCGAGGAACTGCTTGGCGGCGGTGGTGTCCTTCTCCGCGAGGGCGCAGTTGGACAGCGCGGCGAAGACGGAACCTTCGGCGGTGTAGCCCAGGTCGAGGCACTTGTTGTAGTACTGCTTCGCGCGGTCGAAGTTGCCGGCGTTGGCGGCCGTGAAGGCGGCGTTATAGACGGCGTTGGTGTCGATCTTGGAGCTCGGGGCGGTCATCGAGGCCTCGGCGGCCTTTCCGAACAGGTCGGAAGCCTTGGGCAGGTTGCCCAGGGTGTAAGCCGTAATGGCGTCCTGATAGTAGTAACCCACGATGTTCTGGAGAGCGGAATCCACTTCCTTCTCCTTGGCGCCCAGCTGGAAAGCCTTGGCGTAGGCCTTGACGGCCTTCTCGAGCGGATCGCCCGCGACGGAAGGCTTCGTCAGCTCGTAGAAGGCGAGCTGTCCGCCCTGGTTGAAATAGACGTTGGCGCGGCTGAGGACCTGCTTCTCATAGGTCTGGCCGTCCAGGGTGACCGTCTCGACGGAGGACGGCTTCTCGCCGGCCATCAGGGAGAACGTCTGCTTGTCGATACCCGTCG
>ONDF01000063.1 GCA_900316525.1 uncultured Bacteroidales bacterium | reverse complement strand
GCGGTGAGGAAGGGATTCGAACCCCCGGTACGCGCAAACGTACACCTGTTTTCGAGGCAGGCTCCTTCAACCACTCGGACACCTCACCGTTGGGACTGCAAATTTACGATTAAATTTTCAATTTGCAATCTTTTGGACCTTACTTGAACCACTCGGTGAGGTGATTCTTCGCGTAGAGGTAGTAGACGGCGAGACCGACCCAGCTGGTGATGAGCACCAGGACGCAGGAGATCACTTTGCCCACGAGGGAGATGGGCTTCTTGACGATGTCGATGACGGCGAGGATCGCGAGGACGAGGCCGATAAAGTAAATGATGGAACCCATGGCGTTATTTGTTAGATGTTAAACGTTCGTGTGGTCAAAAATACGAAAAAGTCGCGAAAAACCAAACGCATTTTGTCCTAACTTTCTTCCGTTGAGGCGCGTTTCACCACCCCGATGCCGGGACGGTCGGGCAGGACGAGCTTGCCTTCCTGCAGGCCGACGCCCTCGAAGAGGTCGTTGGAGATGAGGAGGTTGCCGTCCAGGTCGGCGAAATCGACGGCCGGGGAGAGCTGCGCGGCGGCGGACACGGCGCAGGAGGTCTCGGTCATGCAGCCGAGCATGACTTTCAGTCCCAGCCCGCGGGCGAGGTCCACCATCTTGTGCGCATTCCGGAGACCGCCGCATTTCATCAGCTTGATGTTGATGCCGTCGAACACGCCCACGGCCCGGCGGACGTCGTCCAGTCCCTGGACGGATTCGTCGCCGTAGACGGGGAGCGGACTGCGCTCCCGGAGCCAGGCCAGGTCGTCGATCCGGCTGACGGACATCGGCTGTTCCACCATCACGATCCCGTTGTCCCGGAGCCAGTAGATCATGTCCAGTGCCTGGAAGCGGTCGGTCCAGCCCTGGTTGGCATCGACGGCGATGGGAAGGTCGGTGACGGAACGGATGGTGTTGATCATTTCCTTGTCGGAGGCGGTTCCCACCTTGACTTTCAGGATGTTGAAGCGGTCCGAGCATTCCAGCGTCTTCTCCTTGACCACCTCGGGCGTGTCGATGCCGATGGTGAAGGTCGTGGACGGCGCCTTCGCGGGGTTGTAGCCCCAGATCCGGTACCAGGGAGCGCCGAGCAGCTTGCCCACAAGGTCGTGGAGGGCGATGTCCACGGCGGCTTTCGCCGCGCTGTCGCCCGGGGAGAGACTGTCCACATAGGCGAGGATGTCCTCCAGGCTGAACGGGTCCGCGAACTGCTCTAGGTTCACTTTCTCCAGGAAGGCCGTCACCGAGTCGACGCTCTGGCCCAGGTAGGGCGGCATCGAGGCCTCGCCGTAGCCGGTATATCCCTGGTATTCGATTTCCACCTGCACGTCCGGCGTGGTGGTGCGGCTGTAGGAGGAGACGGTGAAGGTATGTTGGAGCTGGAGTTCGTACGGGTAATAGCGGAGCTTCATCCGGCGGGGGCCGACGACCACGGGCTCCACCGTCTTCACGGTGTCCGCGCCGGGCTGCTCGACCGGGTCCGGCGTCCGGCGGGTCTTGCAGCCGACCGCCAGGCCGGCGCCCACGGCGGCCAGGCCGGCCACTTTCAGGAATTCTCGTCTGTTCTGCATGGGATTATTCCGAGTAATAGGGGTTTGTCATCGTTGTGTTCAGGCCTTCCTGCTTGTCGATGAAGGGCAGGACGCGGCTGGCAAACAGGTACCGGCCGGTATTGTAAGCGTCATATTCCGGATCCTCCGGACGGAAACTGCCGATTTTCACGAGCCCGAGCGAGTGGATGAACTTGCCGTCGCCGAGGTAGAAACCGACGTGGGAGACCTTCGGCGCGGCCGCGTCCTTGCGGCCGAAGAAGACCAGGTCGCCGGGGCGGAGGTCCTCCATGCCGAGGATCCGTTCGCCCGTGCGAGACTGCGGTCCGGCATCCCGCGGGATGATGATGTCGTGCATGAAGAGCACGGCCCGCACGAAACCGCTGCAGTCCATCCCCTTGGGGGACATCCCGGCCCACAGGTACGGGAAGCCGTTCATGGACAAGGCGGTCGCGAGAATGGCGTCCACGCTCTGGTCCAGGGAGGCGCGCCATTGAGACTCCGGCTGGCCCAGTTTCCGGTCCAGGTAGCCGGTCCGGCCGTCCGGATAGCCGACCCGGTAGTAGCGGCCTTTCCGGCCCAGGTCCTTCAGCCGGTCGCCGGCCACGACGTCGGAGACGGTCGCGGACCGGGGCGACGGTTCCGCGTACACGACGCCCGTCAGCGCCGTCACAATGATCTTCGGCGCGGCGTTCCAGGCGTGGTATTCCTCGAAGGAGAGGAGCGTGACGGCGTCCTTGTGGACCCAGCCGGTGTAGGTGTCCGGGGTCTGCACTTCGGGCCAGCCGTTCTTGTCGGTGATCTGGCGGATGTGGACCGGGGTTCCCAGGAGGGCCTGGGAGACCATTTCGGCGTCATAGTCGGGGGTTGCGCGCAGGTTGCACACGGAAATGTCCACGACGCCATATTCCTGCGCGGCGCCCGTGAGGGCCGCCAGCGTGGCCGCAAGGGCAGTGAACCATTTTCTCATACATACAAAGATACGGCTTTTTTCGTATCTTTGTCTCCGGTAAGACGAACGTATATGAAACTATCCCGCGCCTGGACGGCGGTTCTCTCCCTGGTCCCCGTCCTTGTCCTGATCTCGCTGCTCGCCGTCAACATCGGCATCTTCGGCAGCGACGCCATCCTCGGCGCGAGCCAGGTGGCCCTGCTCGCCTCGGCCGGTGTCTGCGTGCTGCTCGCATCGATCTTTTTCAAAACTCCCTGGAAAGAGTTCGAGAAGGCCATCGGCCGCAACTTCTCCGACATCGCCGGCGCCACCCTCATCCTCTTCCTGATCGGCGGCATCTCGGGGACCTGGACGATGAGCGGCGTCGTTCCGACCTTCATCTATTACGGGGTCAAGATCATCAGTCCCAAGGTGTTCCTCCTGTCGGCCTGCGTCATCTGTGCCGTGATCTCGGTGATGACCGGCAGTTCGTGGACCACCATCGCCACCATCGGCGTCGCCCTCCTCGGGATCGGCCGGGCCGAGGGATTCTCCGACGGGATGATCGCTGGCGCCATCATCTCCGGCGCCTACTTCGGCGACAAGATCTCCCCGCTGTCGGACACGACCGTCATGGCCTCCTCCGTCAACAAGGTTCCCCTCTTCACGCACATCCGGTACATGTTTTATACGACGGTCCCGTCCATCGTGATCACCCTCGTCATCTTCACGGTCCTGGGCCTGTCGCACGACGGAGCCGAAGCGTCGCAGATCGACCTGTACACCACGGTCCTGGCCGGCAAGTTCCATATCACGCCCTGGCTGTTCCTGGTCCCGGCCATCACGCTCGTGCTCATCTGGCGGCGGATGCCGGCGCTCCCGGTGCTGGCCATTTCGGTCCTCGCCGCCGCCGTCGCCGCCCTCGTCTTCCAGCCCGGCATCATCGCGGACATCGGCGCGAAGGTCACGGAGGGCTCTCGCGCGCGCATCCTGCTCGCCGGGACGGTGGAGAGCATCTACAACACGCTGTCCCTGGAAACGGGGCATCCCGAAGTGGACGGCCTCCTGGCCACCCGCGGCATGCTGGGCATGCTCAACACGGTGTTCCTGATCCTCTGCGCGATGTGCTTCGGCGCCTGCATGCAGGCCAGCGGCATGATCGCCCGGCTCGCCGAGCTGCTGAACCCCTTCACCCGCACCCGCACCGGACTGGTCGCATCGACCGTCGTCACGGGCACGACCCTCAACGGCATCGTCTCGGACCAGTACCTGTCCATCCTGCTGACTTCCAACATCTTCGGGAAAACCTTCCGCGACCGGGGCTACGAGGATCGCCTGCTCAGCCGCTCCGTCGAGGACTCCGCGACGGTGACCTCGCCGCTCTACCCCTGGTCCAGCTGCGGCATGACCCAGGCCACCATCCTCTCCGTCCCCACGCTCACCTACGCCCCCTTCTGCTTCTTCAACCTGATCAGCCCGCTGATGTCGATCTGCATCGCGGCCATCGGCTGGAAAATCGTGAAAAGAAGTGCACCTCTTGAGGGGTAAAACGTTGTAAGCCAATAAAAAAAGCCGGTCCTTTGAGGCCGGCTTTTCTAGGGTTGCGGGGCGTGTTTAGAACACGTCGGGCTCGTTGTTCTTGGGCTCTTCGTTATTCTCGAAGCGGGGCTTGCGGGGACGGTCGGCATTGTCGCGGCGGGGACGGTCGTTGCGGCGTTCGCCACGGTCGTTGCCACCCTTGCGGTCGCCGCCTTCGCGGCGCGGTCCGCGGTCACGTCCGCCACGGCCACCCCGTTCGGGTTCCACATAGCCTTCCGGCTTCTCGGTCAGGGCGCGCATCGACAGGCGCATCTTACCGGTCTTGGCATCGATTTCGAGGAGCTTGACATCCACCTCGTCGCCCACCTTCAGAACGTCCTCGACCTTCTCGGTCTTCTCCCATGCGATCTCGCTCACATGCAGGAGGCCTTCCTTACCGGGGAGGATCTCGATGAAGGCGCCGAAATCCAGGATGCTCACGACCTTGCCGTGGTAGACCTTGCCCGCTTCGGGAACGGCGCAGATGTCCTTGATGCGCTGCAAGGCGGTATCCATAGCCGTCTTGTCCACGCCAAAGATATCCACGACACCCTTTGTTCCCTCCACACCGTCCGTGCGGGGAACTTCCTCGATGGTAATGGTAGTACCGGTCTCTTTCTGGAGTCCCTGGATGGTCTCGCCACCCTTGCCGATAATGGCACCGATAAACTCGGAAGCCACTTCGATCTGCACCATGCGCGGTACGAAGGGCTTGTAGTCCTCACGCGGCTCGCTGATGGTCTTCATCATTTCGCCCATGATGTGCAGGCGACCCTGGCGGGCCTGCTCGAGGGCTTTCTCCAGTACTTCGTTCGGTCAGGATGGCGTAGCGGTCATTCGGGTGCACCTCGTCGGTGATGAGGCCCATGGCCACACCGGCCACCGGCTTCTTGATCTTCACGCCGGCGTCCATGAGGGCGAGGCAGCCGCCGCAGATGGAAGCCTGAGAGGAGGAACCGTTGGATTCCAGGATATCGGAAACGACGCGCACGGCGTACGGGAATTCCGGAGCCTTGGGCATAACGGCCTTGAGGGCGCGCCAGGCCAGGTTTCCGTGGCCGATCTCACGGCGGCCGACACCGCGCGAAGCACGGGCGTCACCGGTCGAGAACGGAGGGAAGTTGTAGTGCAGGACAAACTGCTGCTCACCCTGGACCAGCACCTCGTCCATCTCTTTCATATCCAGCTTGGTACCCAGGGTGACGGAAGCCAACGACTGGGTCTCGCCACGGGTAAAGATGGCGCTGCCGTGGGCGCACGGCAGGCAATCGACCTCGCACCAGATGGGACGCACGGTCGTGCAGTCGCGGCCGTCCAGGCGGACACCTTCGTCCAGGATCATGTTGCGCATGGCCTCTTTCTCCTCGTTGGCATAGTAGCGGGCCACCATGGCGGCTTTGGCCTCCTGGTCCTCTTCGGACAGGGTAGCCAGGAAGTCGGCCTGGATCTGCTCAAAGGCGGCGGTACGCTCCTGCTTGGGCAGGGCGGACTTGGCC
>ONDF01000066.1 GCA_900316525.1 uncultured Bacteroidales bacterium | reverse complement strand
TGGGCCGGACGGCTCGTCCAGCTGCAGAACCTTCCGCAGAACCACATCCAGGACCTCGGCTTCGCCCGTCAGGCGCTGAAGGACGGAGACCTGGAGATGCTGGAGCTCGGCTACAAGAGCGTCCCGGACACGCTGTCCCAGCTCATCCGCACGGCCTTCATCCCGCGCCAGGGGTTCACCTTCGCCGTCTGCGACTTCTCCGCCATCGAGGCTCGGGTGCTGGCCTGGCTCGCCGGTGAGGAGTGGGTGCTGGACGTCTTCCGCCACGGCGGCGACATCTATTGCTCCACGGCCTCCAAGATGTTCCACAAGCCCGTGGAGAAGCACGGCGTCAACTCCGACCTCCGCCCCAAGGGCAAGGTCGCGGTGCTGGCCCTCGGCTACGGTGGCGGGGTCTCCGCGCTGGACGCGATGGGCGGCCAGAAGCTGGGGATGACCGAGCAGGAGGAGAAGGACACCGTCGCCAAGTGGCGCAGCGCCAACCCGCGCATCGTGGCCTTCTGGCACGACGTGGAGGACGCCGCCCTCAAGGTGATCCAGGGACTGCAGAAGACCGCGAGGCTCGGCATCCGCAAGCCAATCACCGAGGAGGAACGGCAGGCCCGGATGGCGATGGCCGGCCGGCAGGTCAGGGACTACAGCGTCCGGGACTCCTACCTGGAGTTCTCGATGCACGAGGGGTGGCTGGTGTGCCGGCTGCCTTCCGGACGCTGCATCACCTGGCCGGAGGCGCAGGTCACCATCAACCGCTTCGGCGGCCAGGCCATCCGCTACAAGGGCGTCAACCAGAAGACCGGGAAGTGGGGATGGACCGAGACCTTCGGCGGCAAGCTCGTGGAGAACATCACGCAGGCCGTCGCCCGCGACTGCCTCGCCCACGTCCTCCTGCAGCTCAGCCACGAGCCCCACATCCGGGTCGTCTTCCACGTCCACGACGAGGTGGTGTGCGAGGTCCTCGGGGAGGACGCCCTCGCCCGTCTCGAGGACTATTTCAGCCACGGCCCCGAGTGGGCCGAAGGCCTCCCGCTCCAGGGGGCGGGCTATACCGGACCATTCTATTACAAGGACTAAATAAGATACGTTATGGACAAAGTTTGTGGAAACTGCGGCCACTGCCGCAACACGCACGACGGGCCCTACTGCTACAAGGGCAGCACCCCCAGGCCTGTCTCTCTGATCAGGAAGATGGACTGCTGGGCGGATCCTGCCGAAGTGCAGCAGCCGCCCGTGATGACGAAGGTCTGCACCCACTGCGGACGCGAGCTCCCCATCGCCAACTTCAACCGGCATTCCCGCACCAAGGACGGCTACTTCCCCGCCTGCAAGGAGTGCCAGAGCGAGATGAACAAGGGGCACAAGAAGCGCCAGCCATTCCAGCACAACGAGGCCCCGAAGAAGGCCCCGGAGCTCACGCCCGAGCAGATGGGCATCGGGAAGGGGCGCAGGGCGGACCATCCCACCTACATCGACAAGGACACCGGGGTTACCATGAAGTGGTGCAAGGGCTGCAAGCAGTACAAGCCCATCGACGAGTTCCACCACAACAAGGCCAACAAGGACGGGCACGAGTTCGACTGTAAGGTCTGCCACAACGCCCGTGTGTCTGCTCAGCATGCACGTAGAAGGGCCGAGAAGAAGGCGGCGAAGGAAGCGAAGCTCAACGTCGCCCTGAAGGTGGAGACGCCGATCGTGAACGACCTCCAGGAACTGCAGAAGGAACTGACCGCCGTCCCCACCATCGTCAGCGCAACCGACGAGCAGCTCGTCGCAGAACTGCAGAAGCGCGGCTACACCGGCAACCTCATCCGGAAGACATCATTCATCCTGTAACATGCAAGAATATACAATATCGACAGGTTCATCCCGCAACGCTACGGAGTGGCCCAACCGCAAGACCACCTGGGAGAAGTTCGTGGCCAAGCTCGGCAAGCCGAAGACCACGAAGGAGACCATGGAGGAGTACAAGGCCATGACCAAGGACCAGCGGGGCAAGGTCAAGGACGTCGGCGGCTTCGTGGGTGGCGTGGTCCGGGACGGCGGGAGGCGGAAGGCCGACTCCATCGTCTCCCGGTCCATGGTCACCCTCGACCTGGACGAAGCGACGCCCTCCACCTTGGGCACCGTGGGCGACATGCTCTACGGCACGGCCTGGTGCCTCTACTCCACCCACAGCAGCACACCGGACAAGCCCCGCTACCGGCTGGTGATCCCGCTCTCCAGGGAGGTCTCCCCGGAGGAGTACATCCCCATCGCGCGGCGGGTCGCGGACGACATCGGCATCGACACCTTCGACGACTCCACCTACGAGCCGCACCGCCTGATGTACTGGCCGTCCGTGAGCTCCGACGGGGACTACGTCTTCCAGACCGGCGAGGGCGCCCCGCTGGACGCGGACCGGGTGCTCGCCTCCTACGTGGACTGGGCCAACCCGCTCGAGTGGCCGATGTCCTCCAGGGTGACGAAGCTGCTCCACAGCAAGCCCGGATCCAAGCAGAAGGACCCCACCACCAAGGACGGCATCATCGGCGCGTTCTGCCGCACCTACAGCGTCACGGACGCCATCGAGACCTTCCTCCCGGGGGTGTACATCCCCACAGCCCACCCGGACCGCTGGACCTACGCGAACGGATCCTCCGCAGGCGGCGCGATCATCTACAACGATGGCAAGTTCCTCTTCAGCCACCACGGCACCGACCCGTGCTGCGAGAAGACCGTCAACGCCTTCGACCTGGTACGCATCCACCTGTACGGCTCCGAGGACGAGGGCGCGGACATCAACACCCCGGCCAACCGGCTGCCGTCCTTCATCCACATGGAGAAGACCGCCAGGGAGGACCCGAAGGTCCACAAGGCCCTCGTCAGGGAGATGCTCAAGTCCGCACAGGAGGACTTCGCGGACGAGATGGAGGACGACAGCTGGAAGGGCGAGCTGCAGACCGACGACCGGGGGAAGAAGTTCCTCCCGCTGCCGTCCAACTTCGGCCTCATCCTCCGCAACGACAAGGGCCTCAAGGGCGCCGTGGCCTACGACCTCTTCACGGGGCGCACCGTCCTGATGAAGGACCTGCCCTGGCGCAAGATGGACATCGACCCCAACTGGAGCAACAACGACTACAACGGGCTCATCGAGTACGTGGACACCAACTACCGGGGACTGACCGGCAAGACCGCCCTGATGGACGAGGCCGACCACGTCTTCGCCCAGAACAACTTCCACCCGGTGCGCGACTACCTGAACTCCCTGACGTGGGACGGCAAGCCCCGGCTGGACACGATGCTCGTGGACTACCTGGGCGCCCAGGACAGCCCGCTCACCAGGGCGATGACCCGGAAGCACTTCGCCGCCGCCGTGGCCCGCGTGATGACGCCCGGATGCAAGTACGACTACGTCCTGACGCTCATCGGTCCGGAAGGCTCCGGCAAGTCCACCCTCGTCCGCCTGATGGCCCTCGACAAGTGGTTCACCGACTCCCTCACCAGCATCGAGGGGAAGGAGGCGATGGAGCAGCTGCGGGGCAAGTGGCTCATCGAGATGGGCGAGCTGACCAACTACAAGAAGTCCACCTCCGAGGCCTACAAGGCCTTCATCTCCAAACAGGAGGACAGCTACAGGCCCGCCTACGGACGCAAGACCGAGGTCTACCCCCGGCAGTGCGTCTTCTTCGCCACGACCAACGAGAAGGCCTTCCTCAAGGGCGACACGGGCAACCGGCGCTTCTGGGTCGTGGAGTGCGGAGTGGAGCCCGCCACCGCCGACCCCTGGGAGGACCTCCCGGACGAGGCAGACCAGATCTGGGCGGAGGCCGTGGTCCGCTGGAAGGCTGGCGAGGATCTCTTCCTCAACCACGAGATGGAGGCCGAGGCGAGACGGGACCAGGACGAGCACAACGAGCTCGCCGCGGACGAGCGCGAAGGCCTCATCGACGCCTACATCCACACGCCCGTCCCGGACACCTGGGAGTCCTACACCCTGGAGCAGCGCGCCAACTGGTTCCGCACCGCCTCCCGGATGGACCCCGACGGCGAGCCCCGCATCAGGCGGAAGACCGTCTGCGCCATGGAGGTCCTCGTGGAGTGCCTCGGCGCCAAGGCGGACGGCAAGACCCGCTACAACACCAAGGAGATCAACCAGATCCTCCGCAACCTCGGCCTCACGGACACCGTCCGGACGCGCGACAACGTCTACGGTCTCCAGCGCCGCTACATCATTCCCGACGATTTCTAATACCCTATACCTATGGATAACATCGACTTCTGCATGGGCCAAGGATGCCCCCTGAAAATGACCTGCTGGCGCTACCTCTCCTGGATGAGCCGGGACGACCTCGACGGCGGACTCCCGCCGGAATGGTTCATCGCACCGGACTACAGCGAGGAGGAG
>ONDF01000067.1 GCA_900316525.1 uncultured Bacteroidales bacterium | reverse complement strand
GACATCCGGGAGTTCTACCAGATGTTCGACCGCACCTTCATCAACCTCTATCCCGACTTCGTGGACGAGTTCAACGCGCTCCTCGCGGACGGCGAGGCCATCGTCCCGAAGGGCGACGACATCCTCACGCCGGAGCTCCGCGTCTTCGCCCTCATCAAGCTGGGCATCACGGAATCCTCCAAGATCGCCGCGCTGCTCCACTATTCCGCGAATACGGTGTACAACTACCGGGCGAAGATCAAAAATAAAGCCCGCGGAGACCGCGAGCTTTTCGAAGACGCCGTTCAGGCGATTGAATAGATGCCCGGTCAAGCCGGGCATGACGGTCAGTCCTTCACGCTGAAAGCGAAGATGCAGTGGCTGTGGTAGGTCTCTCCGGGACGGAGGACCGCCGACGGCCACTCGGGCTTGTTGGGCGTGTCGGGATACTTCTGGGTCTCGAGGCAGATGCCGTGGCGCTGGTTGTACACGACGCCCTTCTTGCCGGTGACGGAGCCGTCCAGGAAGTTGCCGGAGTAGATCTGGATGCCGGGTTCGTCGGTATAGACCTTCAGGTCGATGCCGGTGGTCGGGCAGCAGAGCTCGACGGCGACCTTCGTGATGTCGCCGGCGGTGTCCAGGACCCAGTTGTGGTCGTAGCCGTTGCCGTTGCGGATCTGCTCGTTGTCGGCGTCGATCTGGTCACCCACGGCGTGCGGGGCGCGGAAATCGAACGGGGTGCCCTCGACGGGGACGATCTCGCCCGTGGTCATGTAGGTGTCGTCCACCGGGGTGTAGCAGGTGGCGTTCACGTACATGACGTCCTCGGTGACGCTGTGGTTCGCAGGATCGCCGGCGAGGTTGAAGTAGGAGTGGTTCGTCATGTTGATGACGGTCGGGGCCGTGGTCGTGGCCTCGTACTGGATGTCGATCTTGTTGTCATCCGTGAGGGTGTAGGTCACGTAGGCCTTCACTTCGCCCGGGAAGTTGTTGTCGCCGTCGGGGGAGACGCGGAGGAGCTTCACGTGCTTGGCATCGGCCTCGACGCACTCGTACACCTGGTACTGCCAGCCGGTGGGACCGCCGTGGAGGCAGTGGCCGAAGTTGTTCTGCGGAAGCTGGTACTCCACGCCGTCCAGGGTGATCTTTCCCTGGTTGATCCGGTTCGCATAGCGGCCGATGGAGGCGCCGAAGTCCGTCTGGTTGTTCTCCGGGAAGTAGTCGGAGACCTTGTCGAAGCCCAGGACGACATCCTGCATCTGGCTCTTGTTGTCGGGAACCAGGATGGAGACGATGCGGCCGCCGAAATTGGTGACGCACACTTCCATGCCATTGGCGTTGGTCAGGGTGTACAGGGCGGTGGGGGCGTCGTTGTACGTGGCGACGAAGTTTTCAGGATTCAGGCCTGAGGCCGTGAGGACGGGTTCCTTCTTCTGGTTGCAGCTTGCGAAAAGCGCGACTGCACCGATCAGGATCAGTAATTTTTTCATATGTACAATTGTTTTGTTGTGTTGCCGTAGTTGTATACAAAGTTGCGAAAAATTTTCTATATTTGAGAGATTTTTAACCGACCGACTATAATTATTTAACAATAAAACACAAGACAACATGACTGAAACCAAGAAAAACACCAATCTGGTGGCCATCATCACGATGTGCTTCATCTTTGCGATGATCTCCTTCGTGACCAACATGGCTGCTCCGTTCGGCACCATCTGGGGCAACAAGTTCGAGTGGTCCCGCATGGCCGGTAACCTGATGAACTTCGCCGCTTATCTGTTCATGGGCATTCCCGCCGGCAAGATGCTGCTGAAGGTCGGTTACAAGAAGACCACCCTCATCGCCCTGGCCACCGGCCTCGTCGGCGTCATTATCCAGTGGCTGTCCAGCCGTTCCTTCCTGGATGTTCCTTTCTTCGGCGCCAACTTCAACTGGGCCATCGTCATCTACCTGCTCGGCGCGTTCGTCTGCGGTTTCTGCGTCTGCATGCTGAACACCGTTGTGAACCCGATGCTGAACATCCTCGGCGGCGGCGGCAACAAGGGCAACCAGTACATCCAGATCGGCGGTACCCTGAATTCCCTGACCGGCACCCTCACTCCGCTGCTGGTGGGTGCCCTCATCGGCACCGTGACCGCGCAGACCTCGATGGCCGACGTTACTCCGCTGCTGTTCATCGCCATGGCCGTCTTCGCCATCGCGTTCATCATCATCTCCTTCCTGACCATCCCGGAGCCCGCCAAGGAGCGTAAGACGACCGTCTATGAGCACAGCGCCTGGAATTTCCGCCACTTCGTGCTCGGCGCCGTCGCGATCTTCATGTATGTGGGCATCGAGATCGGCATCCCGTCCCAGGTGAACTTCTTCCTGGCCGATGCGTCCGCCAAGGGCGCCGGCATCGCCGTCAACGGAGCCGCCATCGGCGGCGCCATCGCGGCCGTGTACTGGCTCCTCATGATGGTGGGCCGTTTCTCCTCCACCCTCATCTCCGGCAAGGTTTCCACCCGCACGCAGATGACCGTCGTGAGCACCGTCGCCATCATCCTCGTCCTCGCCGCCATCTTCACCCCGAAGACGGTCACCGTGAGCATGCCCGGTTACAGCGTCGCCGACGGCTTCGCCATGTTCCAGGTTCCGCTGAGCTGCCTCTTCCTCGTCCTCTGCGGTCTCTGCACCTCCGTGATGTGGGGCGCCATCTTCAACCTCGCCGTCGAAGGCCTGGGCAAGTACACCGAAGCCGCTTCCGGTATCTTCATGATGCTGGTCGTCGGTGGCGGTATCATGCCGTTCATCCAGGAACAGATCGCCAAGAGCGCCGGCTACATGAACAGCTACTGGCTCGTCGTCGCCATGCTCGGCTACCTGCTCTTCTACGCCCTCATCGGCTCCAAGAACGTGAACAAAGACATCCCTGTTGAATAATCGAATATGGCACAAGATCTCGTTATCGGTATCGACGTAGGCGGCCAGACCGCCAAGTGCGGCGTCGTGGACGCCCGCGGCAACATCGTCGCCCAGACCGTCATCAGCTCCGAAAACACCACCAATGCGGACGAATTCGTCGCGGCGCTCGCCGAGGCCCTGAACCGCATCATCGTGGAGGCCAAGGCCGAAGGCAGCATCCGCGGCATCGGCGTGGGCATCCCGAACGGCAACTTCTACACCGGCGTCGTCGAGAACGCCGTGAACCTCGTCTGGGCCCAGGGCGGCAACATCCCGTTCGCCAAGATGCTCCAGGAGCAGATGAACGGCATTCCCGTGTCCCTCACCAACGACGCGAACGCCGCCGCGATGGGCGAAATGACCTACGGCGCGGCCCGCGGCATGAAGAACTTCATCATGATCACCCTCGGCACCGGCGTCGGTTCCGGCATCGTGATCAACGGTGAGGTGGTGTACGGCCACGACGGCTTCGCCGGCGAGCTCGGCCACACCTGCGCCGTGCGCCACAACGGCCGCCGCTGCAACTGCGGCAAGGACGGCTGCCTGGAGACCTACGCCTCCGCGACCGGCGTCGCCCGCACCGCCCGCGAGTGGCTGGACATGACCGACGAACCCTCGGTTCTGCGTTCCCTGGACAAGATCAAGTCCAAGAACGTGTACGAGGCTGCGAAGGAAGGCGACAAGCTCGCCCTCCGCGTGTTCGACTACACCGGCCGTATCCTCGGCGAGAAGTTCGCGGACTTCATCGAGTTCTCCGCCCCGGAGGCGATCGTCCTCTTCGGCGGCCTCGCCCGCGCCCGCGAGTTCCTGGAGGAACCCATCCGCAAGGCCATGGACGAGAACGTCATCCCGCTCTGGCGCGGCAAGGTGAAGCTCGTCTTCTCCCAGCTCAAGGAATCCGACGCCGCCATCCTCGGCGCCTC
>ONDF01000069.1 GCA_900316525.1 uncultured Bacteroidales bacterium | reverse complement strand
GGTCCGGCAGCCCAGCAGGAGCTGCGCGGCCGACAGAAGAAGCAGGAATCTTTTCATGGTTATCAGTCGTTGGAATGGATGAATTCGGAGGGAGTCATGCCGAACTGCTGCTGGAAGTGCTTGGTGAAATACGACGGGGAGGTGTATCCGACCAGGTAGGCGACCTCGCTGATCCGGTATTTCCGTTCGGCCAGGAGTTCGGCGGCTTTCTTCAGGCGGCAGATGCGGATGTACTCGAGGGTGCTCAGGCCGGTGTTCGCGCGGACCTTTGTGGCGAGCGTCTGGCGGGTGACGGACATCATCGCGGCGAGCTGGGGCGTGGTCATCTCCGTTTCGGAGATGTGTTCCAGGATGACGCCGTGCAGCTTTTCCATGAACTCCCGCTCGATGGTGCTGATGGAGGCGAAGTTGTAGTGGACGAGCGGGTTGTTGTTGAACTGCTCGTTGCGGATCTCCCGGTTCTTGAGCAGGTTGCCGACCGTGGCCTTCAGGACTTCCATCTTGAAAGGTTTCTCGATGTAACTGTCCACGCCCGCCTTCAGGGACCGCAGATGCGTCTCCACGCCGATGGCGGCCGTCAGGAGGATGACGAGGATGTGGCTGTAGGCGATGTCGTTCTTGATGAGGTTGCAGAGTTCGCAGCCGTCCATCACCGGCATCATGATGTCGCTGATGACCATGTCGATGTTCCCGCGCTTGACGATCTCGAAAGCCTCCTGGCCGTTGGACGCGGTGACGATGGAGTACGCCTGCGAGAGTTCGTCGCGGATCAGGTTGCGGAGTTCCTGGTTGTCTTCCACGACGAGCAGGCGCTGCCGGCCGTCGGCGGGCGCCGGCGTCTCTTCCGTTCCGGCAGGCTGTGGCTCCGGCTGCGACGGCGCGGCGGAATCCTTCCAGGCGGGCTCGGTGAGGGGCAGGACGAAGACGAAGGAGTTGTAGTGCTTCTCCCGCGTGTCCAGGTAGAGCAGCCCGTTGTGAAGTTCCGCGAGCGTGCGGGAGTAGGTCAGTCCGAGCCCGGATCCGGAACTGGCGATGGTCCGGCTCTGGTAGAATGCGTTGAAGATGAGTTCCGACTCCTCTTCCGGGATCCGCGGGCCGTCGCTGTCGATCCGGAAGACCGCCTTCCCGTTGTCCTCGGCCAGGCTGCAGCGGATGAGGGACTGCCCGTACTTGATGGCGTTCGAGAGGAGGTTGCTGACGATGCAGTCCACGGCGTTGCGGTCGCAGCTGACACGGATGGGGGTGTCGGGAAGGCTGGCGGTCAGCCGGAGGCCTTTCTGCTCCGCCGCGGTCTTGAAACTCTCCAGGGTGTCGCCGACGAGCCGGCAGAGGTCCTCGTCGTTCTTCAGGATATAGGAAGTATTGTTCTGGACCCGGCGGAAGTTCAGCAGTTCGTTGCACAGCTCGACCAGCCGGTTCGAGTTGTTCTTCAAGGACTTGAGCTCGTCCTGGCAGTCCGGTGCCGTTCCCTTGCCGAGGACCTTGTCCACCAGGATCGCGATCAGCGAAACGGGCGTCCGGATTTCGTGGGTGATGTTGGCCATGAAATCCATCTTGTCCTGGAACGCTTCTTTCTGCCGCTGGGCCTCGTGCAGTTCTTCTTTCCTGCGGGCCTGTTCGTCCCGCGACCTGATGAAAGCGGCCAGGGCGTACCAGATCCCGGCCAGCGCCAGGATGAGGTAGAGGATCTTGGCCAGGACGGAGCGGTACCACGGGGCGGTGATCACGATCCTGCGGTGGCTCTCGGCCTGCTCGCCGGTCGTTCCTGCGATCCGGACGCCGAAGTCATAGACGCCGGGCCGGAGGGCCATGTAGGACACGTGGTTGGCGGCGGTGACCACCGTGTTGGAGAAGTGGCGTTTCTTCAGGGTGCACTCGTATTGCAGGGCGTTCGGGTTGTCGTAGATCATCGACGAGTAGGAGACGGTAAGCACCGGAGCGTCCAGTTGCTTGACCTTGACGGACTGGGAATTGATGACGGATTTCCCCTCTTCCGGCTGGGGCTGGCGCACGTCCAGGGTCCCGGTCGTTACATTGTTGATGATCAGGGACTTGTTCTCGAAAAGGTGGAGGAATCCTTCCGGATGGATGGAGACGAGCCCGTCCCGGGTGCCCAGGAAAACCGTTCCGTCTTCGGACCGGGCGGCGGCGCCGTTCCCGTACAGGCTGCCCACCACCTTGTCCGCCTGGAGGAATGTCCCGAGCACGGTCATCTCCGCCAGGTCCATGCAGGCCACGCCGTCCACGGTGGATACCCAGAGCCGTCCGGCGCCGTCCTCGACGGCCGCCGAGACCTTGTCGGAAGGCAGCCCGTCCTCTTCGCCGAAGCGGCGGATGTCCTGCAGCGTGCCGTCCTGCGAAGCCAGCATGCGGTAGAGGCCGCCGCCGGAGGTCCCGACCCAGAGGACGCCGCCCTCGCCCCGGCTCAGGCAGCTGATGGCGTCGGAGGTCATGACTTCGTTGGTTTCCGTGGCCGCGACCATCCGGAAGTCGCCCGTTTCCGGATCGTACAGGCCCAGGCCGCGGGCATAGAGGCCCATCCAGATGCGGCCGTTTCCATCTTCCAGCATGCAGTTGAGTACCCGGCCGTCCAGCGCCGCGATTTCCTGGACGGCGTCCGTCCCGGCCGCGATGCGGTAGAGTCCGCCGCGCAGGCCCACGTATCGGTCGCCGTTCCGGCAGTTCACGAAGGACATGCACTCGTCGTTCGGGAAGTGGAAGCGCTTGACGGGCTTGCCGGTAGCGGTATCGATGACGAGCAGGCCGTCTCCGAAGATGGAGACCCACAGGCGGTTTCCGATCCGGTCGATGGAGGAGATGACCGTTCCTCCGCGGATGTCTGCCAGGGCAGTGAAGTCCTGGAACGACTCCCTGCGGGGGTCGAAACGGTTGATCCGGCCTTCTTCGCTGCCCAGCCACAGCCTTCCGTCGGCGTCGAAGCACAGCGAGCGGATGGAACGGCCGCTCATCTGCGGACCGTACAGGTCGCGGGTGTAGCGGTTGTAAAAGCCCCGGTAGTTCATCCAGCAGCAGACGCCTTCATTATAGGTTCCAGCCCAGACGTTGCCTGCCGTGTCGGAGAACAGGCAGCGGACGAAGATGCCGTTCATGTAATACTCCCGGGTCAGCCCGGAAATCTGGTTCTCGATCTCGTGCGTGCTGATGTTGTAGACAAGCAGCCCGGACCGGGTCCCGATCCAGAATTCGCCGGCGCGGACCATCAGGCAGGTGATTTCGGAAACGTATTCGGACGTGCTGGTGGAGAGCACCGTTTCTTCCGTGCCGGTGTAGGCGTCGATCGTCACGACCTTTTTCGTGCTGGTGGACGCAAGCACCGTTCCCTGGCGGACGTGTTCTACCAGTTCGTAGCGGACGGGCGTCCCGTCCGGGCCGGTCCCGGCGTG
>ONDF01000080.1 GCA_900316525.1 uncultured Bacteroidales bacterium | reverse complement strand
GGCCCTTTTCATCCGGCTCGCCGAGTTCCATGATCTCCACCCTGATGCCGGTGACCCTTCCGTCCTCACCGAGGATCTCGACCGGAGCGTTCAGGAAGCGGAACGAAACCCCCTCGTCCTTCGCCTCGCCGACTCCTTCCGGATCGGCGGGCATCTCGGCCTCGGAGCGGCGGTAGAGGATATAGGTCTCCTCGGCGCCGAGGCGGACGGCCGTGCGGCAGACGTCCATGGCGACGTTGCCCGCGCCGACAACGGCACAGCGCTTTCCGATCTCGGGCCTGGAGCCGAGGTTCACTTCCCGCAGGAAGTCGACGCCGCCCCAGACGCCCTTCAGATCCTCACCGGGGATGCCGAGGGGGGCGGACTTCTGCGCGCCGATGGCGAGGTAAAAGCCCTTGTAGCCCTGCTCACGCAGCTGCTGAAGGGTGACGTCCTTTCCGACCTCGACGCCGCACTTAAACTCGACGCCCATCTCGCGGATGATGTCGATCTCGGCGTTCAGGACGTCCTTCTCGAGGCGGAAGTTCGGGATGCCGAGGGTCAGCATGCCGCCGGGAACCGGGTTGCGGTCGAAGACCGTGACGGGGTAGCCCTTCTTCGCGAGGAAATAGGCGCAGCTCAGCCCGGCCGGGCCGGAGCCGATGACGGCGATCTTCTCGGGATAGGGGCGGCCGATCTGGTTGACCATCTTCGGAATGCGGCGGGTCTCCTGGTTCAGGTCGTGGTCGGCGATGAAGCGCTTGACCTCGTCGATGGCGACGGCCTCGTCGACGCTGCCGCGGGTGCACTCGCTTTCGCACTTCTTGTTGCAGATGCGGCCGCAGACCGCGGGCAGGGGGTTCTCGGTCCTAATCAGGTCCAGCGCGTCCTCATAACGTCCCTGGGCGGCGAGCTTGAGATAGCCCTGGACAGGGATGTGGGCGGGACATGCCACCTTGCAGGGGGCGGTGCCGCTGGGCAGGACGTCCTCGCGGTTCTCGCGGTAGTTCGGGTTCCAGGCGTCCTTGGAGACGAGATGCTCGGAGAGCTTCGTATAGTTCTGCGGCGCGATGTTCACGGTGGTGCAGAGCTTCTGGCCAAGTTTCAGGGCGTTGGCGGGACAGACCTCGACGCACTGGGCGCAGGCCACGCACTTGGCCTCGTCGACCTCGGCGACGAAGTTGGAGCGGATGGCGTCGCGGGCGCCGAACATCAGGCCGACACGCAGGCCGAAACAGGCGCAGGCGCAGCAGTTGCAGATGGCCGCGCTCTCGCCGGCTTCCTCGATATTGGGAATGTCGTGCATCAGGCCGTTCTCTTCTGCGCGGGTAATAATCTCAAGCGCTTCCTCGCGGGTGATCTCGCGGGCACGGCCGGTGCGGATATAGTGCTCGGCACCCTTGCCCATCTGTACGCACATCTCCTCCGCCAGGTGGCCGCAGCCGTCGTTGATGCTGGTGCGGGAGGCGCGGCAGGAGCAGGGGGAGACGGAGAAGGTCTTGTACTTGTCCAGGTAGTAGCTGAGCTTTTCATAGGGGCTGACGCCGGGGAGACCCTCAATGGCGCTCTCCACAGGCACCACGCGCATCAGGCCATAGCCGTCAGGCAGGATGGGACCCATGGACTGCATGCGCAGGCGGGTGTATTCCTCAAAGGCGCGACCGATCTCGGGGTGGGCCTTCATCAGGGGGACGTTGTTGACCATCATCTCCAGAATGCCGGGGGCGAAGATCTGCATGAAGTAGACGTCCTGCCCGTCGGCCTCGGAGTAGGTGCGGCGGAAAATGCCGTAGTAGACCAGATTGTCCAGGCTGGGCATGATCTCTTCCACGGTCTTGCCCACCTTCTTGGCCAGGTAGCCCGCGGTGCGCTCCTTGCGCAGACCGGCGGCGATGGCGATGTCGGCCTCTTCGTCGGAGACGATGTCGGCCAGGGCGTAGTACTCGGGCGCGTTCTCGTCAATCTTGTTGACAACGCCGGAAATGCCGCCGATGACATGACAGAGCTTGACGATTTTCGGTCTCAGATGTGCCATAATAATCTCTCCTTTTAACGCAATCCATGCAATGTTTTTTTGAAATGGTGGGCTTTATTTTGCGTAGTACTCATTTTATCGTGTTTTTGACAAA
>ONDF01000072.1 GCA_900316525.1 uncultured Bacteroidales bacterium | reverse complement strand
GAAGATTTGTGTTACGGGGTATTACGCGACGTTTCCATCGACTATCCCCCACATACGGGCACGTTGCTCACGCGTTACTCACCCTTTCGCCGGTCGCCGCCAGGTATTGCTACCCGCGCTGCCCCTCGACTTGCATGTGTTAAGCCTGCCGCTAGCGTTCATCCTGAGCCAGGATCAAACTCTTCATTGTATAATTTTATAAATCTTAGCTTGTCCTTGGCACTGTTTCTCTAAAGAAACTGACGCTCGTTTAAAGTGAAATCTGTTACAATTTCTCGGTACTTGCTTGTACTTTCCTTTCAGTCTTTTCAATGAACTTTTTTGATCGCCGCCTTTCGGCTTTGGCGCTTAAAAACCCGCTCGTTTCCGAACGGGATTGCAAAGGTACACCTTTTTTTTGAACTGGCAAATTATTTTTCGACTTTTTTGAAAATATTTTTTGTAAAAACTACCAAATCACTTGCTGTTCAATGCGATGCGAGCCTGGAGCTCCCAGGTACGGATGCGGTCCTTGTAGAAATTGTTCGCATTGACCTTCTCGATGGAGAGGTCGCTGTCGGAATTTCCTCCCCAGCGGCGGCAGGTGTAAAGCACGTCGTACACGCGGCCGATCTGGTATTCGCGGCTGATGCGGAGGCCGACGGCGTAGTCCTCGCCGTACTTGGTAGTCGGGAAGTTGAGCTTCCGCAGGAGCGGCGTCCAGAAACCGCGCGGAGCGCCGAGGCCGTTGATCCGGAGCGCATTGTTCCGCCCGTTCTCCGGCGTCCATTCCCGGTGCTCGATCACGTACGGCGGCAGCGGGTTCAGGTCAAAGTCGGTCATCTGATAGCAGCCCACCACCATCGCGCAGCCCTGCGTGCGGAACGCTTCCACGAACTTCTGGACGGTGTTTTCGTCGAAATACAGGTCGTCGGAATCCAGCTGCAGGGCGAAGCGGCCGCAGGCGGGATGGTGGATGGCGGCGTTCCAGTTGCCGCCGATGGCGTGCCAGGTGGGATCCTGGGCGATATAGACGAGCTTCGGGTCGCCGAGGAAGGACTTGATCACGTCCACGGTGCCGTCCGTGGAGTTGTCGTCGACCACTATTACATTATAAGGGAAGTCTGTCTTCTGGGACAGGGCCGACCGGAGGGCGTCGCCAATGGTTTTCACGCGGTTCTTGCAGGGGATGACGACGGACGCCTCGAAGGCGAACTCCCCTTCCGTGATGTCCACGGTCTTGAACGAGGGCGCCAGGTAACCGCCGACGGCCTTGAGGTGGTCCGTCACCGCCTGCTCCATCTCGACCTGGGACTGCCGGTTCTTCGGGTCCACGTAATCGAACTGCTTCTCGCCGGACTTGCGGAGGTCCGCCTCTATCTCATAATAGAGGTATTCGCCGATGTGCTCGAGCCGGCCCTTCTGCGAGACCTTCAGCCGCAGGTCGTACAGGCCCGCCGCCGCATAGTCGGCCGTCATCCGGGCCGCGGCCTCCTTCAAGGCCGATGTGCGCAGGAGCAGCAGGCCGCCGAACTCGAAGTCGTCCCGCAGGGATCCTGCCTGATAGTCGATGACCGGGGCGGGCACCACTTCCCCGCCCTTGGAGATGAAGCGGTCCGCGTACAGCAGCGCGGCGCCGGTGTCCTCCGCGACTTGGAGCATCCGTTCCAAGGCGTAATGGACCAGGGAAAGGTCCGTCAGGCGGGTATACAGGAGGGTGAATTCCGCCGAGGCGGCCTCAGCCGCGCCGCGCAGGGTGGCGCTCCGGGAGAAAGGCGCATCGAGGACATGGACGGAGGCGACTTCGGCCTCGCGGGAAAGGATTTCGGCCTGGGAGGCCCTGGAGACAAAACAATCGATTCTTTTCATACCTCAAATATAGCACTTTTTCTTCCGGGAATGAAGAAAAAAACGTATCTTCGTGAGTTCAAAACGAAGCACTCTATGAAAGCGTTAGTCAGTACTGATTTTCATCTCCCCGAACAAGTCTCCAAATACACGGGCAAAGTCCGTGACGTATACTTCATCGGCGACGACTACCTCGTGATGGTCGCCACCGACCGCATCTCCGCCTTCGACGTCGTCCTCCCCGAAGGCATCCCCTTCAAGGGCCAGGTCCTGAACCAGATCGCCTCCCGCTTCCTGGACGCCACCGCCGACATCCTCCCCAACTGGAAGATCGCCGAGGCGGACCCGATGGTCACTGTCGGCTGGCGCTGCGAGCCCTTCAAGGTGGAAATGGTCATCCGCGGCTACCTGACCGGCCACGCCTGGCGCGAGTACAAGGCCGGCAAGCGCACCCTCTGCGGCGTTCCGCTGCCGGAGGGCATGGTGGAGAACCAGAAGTTCCCCGAGCCCATCATCACCCCGACCACCAAGGCCGCCGAAGGCCACGACGAGGACATCTCCAAGGAGGAGATCATCGCCCAGGGCATCGTTTCCAAGGAGGATTACGAGCAGCTCGAGGCCTACACCCGCGCCCTGTTCCAGCGGGGCACCGAGATGGCGGCCGAAAAGGGCCTCATCCTCGTGGACACCAAGTACGAATTCGGCAAGCGCGACGGGAAGATCATCCTGATGGACGAGATCCACACCCCCGACTCCTCCCGCTACTTCTACGCCGACGGTTACGCCGAACGCCTCGCCCGCGGCGAGCACCAGAAGCAGCTCTCCAAGGAGTTCGTCCGCGAATGGCTCATGGCGAACGGCTTCCAGGGCCAGGCCGGGCAGCAGGTTCCGGAGATGACCCCCGAGGTCGTGGCCGGCATC
>ONDF01000073.1 GCA_900316525.1 uncultured Bacteroidales bacterium | reverse complement strand
AAAGACCCGCGCGTCATCATGATCAAGATCGCTGACCGCATCCACAACATGCGCACCATGCGATACATGAAGCCCGAAAAGCGAAAGATTATCGCCCAGGAAACGCTCGATATCTACGTACCGCTCACCCATAGATTCGGTCTATACAAGCTGAAGACCGAACTCGAAGACCTGAGTTTCAAGTACGTCAATCCGGACGAATACCAGAAAATCGTCGATGCGCTCATCGAGACGGCGCCCTTCGACGGCGCCGGCCGCAAGTTCTCCTTCGGCTACGGCGCCACGGGCGTCGAGCTCGGCGCCACCACGCCCATCCCGTTCTCCAACGGCGTCGCGGGCAACTACGAGATTTCCTTCAACACCCGCACCTGGGAGGCCGCTCCGTTCGTGAAGCTCACCGTGAACGGCACCGAGGCCGTGATGATCGACAAGCAGAACTATGCCGCCGTCGTGAACTTGCACAAGGGCGACGCGATCGTCATCGAGGGCTACGCCCCCGGCTTCGACGACTTCACGCTGGATCCGGACTGGTTCACCGAGGACTTCAAGTTCAACGCGGTGGACGGCCTGTACAAGGTCACCATCCAGATGGGCAACCAGTTCTTCCTCGTCGAGAAGATGGTTTCCGCCGATGCGTACGCGACCCTCACCAACGGCAATGCCGTGTGGCTGATCGGCGACGGCTACGGCAAGCCGGGCATTTTCTCCGCTTCCTGGAACACGGGCCTGGGTCTCTGCCTCGCCGAGGTGGAGCCGAATATCCACCAGATCACCTTCGTGGGCGGCACCTCGCTGAAGACCGGTACTAACCTGAATGTCAAGCTGTTCCACCAGAAGGACTGGGGCGGCGAGTTCGGCGGCGGTTCCTACGCTTCCGTGGTGAGCGACATCGCCTATGCGGGCGAGTCCGACGGCAACATCCACCTGCTGGAGGGCCAGTCCATCGAGATGGGCGGCATCTACCGCTTCACCCTGGACCTGACCGGCGGCGTTTCCGCGGCCGTGCTCAAGGTCGAAAAGGTGGGCCAGCAGGAGGTCGAGTCCGACAAGATCTCCGTGAACGGGGTCGAGCTCGAGATGCTGAGCGCCAACGAGTATGCCGGCAAGGTGTCCCTGAAGAAGGGCGACGCCCTCTCCGTGAAGGGCATCGACGACCTCGCTTCCTGGTGGTTCGATCCGGACTTCGTGGCCGGTGGCAAGTGGAACGCCGTGGACGGCGACTACGTCGTGACCCTTGACAAGGGCGTCAAGGTGGGCCGCGCCTACCGCGTGAACGGTGCCGGCGCCCGGGCGAACCTCGCCGAGGGCGGCCTGTACGTGCAAGGTTGGGGCATCGCCCCCTACTTGATGGACGGCGGCCAGGTCGGCTGGCCGGGCGCCGGTGGCTACCAGCTCGCGCAGGTCTCCGACGGTGTCTTCCAGATGACCGGCAAGGCCGTGGGCGAGAAAGACAGCACCATCGGCGGCCGTTTCCGCACGGACTACGCGGACTTCAAGTTCTTCTTCCAGGACGGCTGGGGCGGTGAGACCACCAAGGGCATCACCATCGACGGCAATGCCGCCGACCACCTGAGCCAGGGCGACAACGGCAACCTGAACCTCGTCGGCGAACTCGAGGAAGGCGCCACCTACCGCATGACCGTGGACTTCACCGGCTGCACCATCGACGGCAATTCCATCACCGCCGGCAAGGAGATGATCACCTTCGAGAAGCTGTAGCCGTTGAATGTAAACAGCTCTCTATCAATTGAATACGTGAAGTGCTTTAGGCAAAAATGCCTAAAGCACTTTTT
This sequence comes from uncultured Bacteroidales bacterium, assembly GCA_900316525.1. Lineage (GTDB taxonomy): Bacteria > Bacteroidota > Bacteroidia > Bacteroidales > UBA932 > Cryptobacteroides. Next base: position 673 of record ONDF01000073.1, on the reverse strand, counting down.
GTAATTGGATGGCAACCAGGCATTTCCATTCCACGGGTTTTTCGTATCTTTGTATGTTATGACACGGAAACTAGTGACCTGGGCCCTGATGCTGGGCCTGTCGACCATACTTGCGGCGAAGGAGCCGACGCAGCGGCTCCTGCGGGAGCTGGATGCGGCCTTGGCGAACGCTTCCACCTACGAAGGCTATTTCCAGCAGCGGACGGACGTGCTGCAGCAGATGCTCGCGGGGAAGAACACCCCGGAGCAGGAGTACGAGATCCGGAAGAAGCTCGCGTCCGAGTTCGCGCCGTACAGCCTGGACTCCACCGTCGTGCAGCTGAACCGGAACCGGGCGCTGGCGCGGCAGCTGGGCGACGCCTATCGCCAGGCGGAGACGGAGTTCGCCCTCGCACGGGAGTACGCCCTGGCGGGCTACCATTCCGATGCGCTGGACATCCTGTCCGGATACCGGCTGGAAGCGATTCCGCCGGGGCTGGAATACGCGTTTTTCGAGGTTTCCAACTACCTGTATGGCGAACTCGCCGCCTATTCCTCCAACAATGCCCAGTATTGGCAGAAGAAGGATATGTATCGCGTGTCGATGCTTCCGTTCCTGGAGGAGGGAACCTATGAGTGGTACGACCTGCAGCGGGTCCAGGCCGAATCCGACCGGGATGAGGAAAAGGCGCTG
>ONDF01000076.1 GCA_900316525.1 uncultured Bacteroidales bacterium | reverse complement strand
GTACTGACCTACCAGTTGGGAGAGTAGGTAGCCGCCGTTTTTGGAAGCCCGATCGTCAAATGACGACCGGGCTTCTTTGTTTTCGCTCCGCTCAAACCCCAAAACGGCGGCGATGCCGCTGTTTGCCCCCCGCGCTTCGCGCTGCCCCCAGGGGCGACCGGGGGAAGACCCCCGGACCCCCTCCCGTCACGGATATGATTCTTATACACCGCCGTCCGGATATCGTACAAGAAGGAATGATTGTTGCTAGGTTTGGGGCATGGCGAAAATCGGGCGGAATATCGGGCTGGTGTGGATGTATGGGAAGTGGATCATCCTGGCCGGGGGACTGTACAATCTGGCTTGTACGTCTTTCCTGGCTTGGGCGTTTTCCTATGCGGGGCTGGTGGTGGCTTTCATCTTGAAATTGCTGTTCACAGCTGTCGTGCTATACTTGCACCATCAGTTCGAAGACCGGGATGCCGTGTTTTTCTATATCAATCTGGGCCTGAGCCGGAAGCGCTTGATGGCGGCGACGCTGTCCATCGACTTCGGGTTCCTCTTGCTCCTGGAAATCCTGATCGCCCTATGCCGATGACGCACGAATTGATTGTCGACAGCGTCGTGGTCCGCTTCGGAGAGAGGACGGTCGTGAGCGGCGGGTACGTAACGGCCAGGACAGGCAGCGTGACCGGCCTGCTGGGCCGGAACGGCACCGGAAAGTCCTGTATGTTCCGGGCCTTGATGGGCGGTCTCAAAGTGGACTATGTTCAGGTCCATATCGACAGCGACCCCATTGACCTGAACAGAATCGGCTTGAAAATCAAGTACTTGCCTCAGGGGCGGATGATTCCGGACGGACTGACGCTAAAGCAGGCCTTCCAGCTCTATCAGGTGGATTTCTGGAACTTTGTCCTGCTCTTCCCGAAGTATTCCGGGAAGTACCATGCCCGGCTTTGGGAAATGTCCGGGGGAGAGGCGAGGTTGGCGGAACTGTACTTGGTCCTGATGGCCGAAGCGCCGTTCTGCATCCTGGACGAACCATTCTCCCAGATCGACCCCGTCCATATCGAAGCGGTCCAGCGGCTCATCCGGGAAAAGTGCCGGGAAAAGGGCATCATCGTCACGGACCATAACTACGAAGCCATCTCCACCGTCGCCGACCGGCTCTTCGTCCTGTCCGACGGCTATACCCATCCGGTGGAGAGCCGGGACGACCTCGTCCGGCACGGATACCTGCTTCCGCAGTAGCCTTGGGAATTCCCCGGGAAATGCGTATTTTTGTGAAAACGAGAAACTTGTTTCCATGAAAAAGACCGTATTGATCCTGGGAGCCCTGATCGCATTTTCCCTGACGGCGATGGCCGACGAGGGGATGTGGCTCCCGTCCCTGATTTCCCAGCGTATCGGCGACATGCAGGCCAAAGGCTTCCGGCTCACCGCCGAGGACATCTACAGCGTGAACCAGGCGTCGCTCAAGGACGCCGTCGTCCTGTTCGGAGGCGGCTGCACGGGCGAGCTCGTGTCCGACGAGGGCCTGCTCCTGACGAACCACCATTGCGGATACAGCTATATCCAGCGCCACAGCAGCGTGGAGCACGACTATCTCAAGGACGGGTTCTGGGCGATGAACCGCAGCCAGGAACTGCCCAATAGGGGATTGTCTGTCAGTTTCCTCGAGCGGATGGACGACGTGACGGACCTGGTGCTCAAGGGCTATCAGGAGGGAATGACCGAGGCCCAGCGGGATTCCGTGGTCCGGGCCAATACCCGCAAGCTCACCGCCGAGGCCGTCCAGGACGGTAAAGGCCTGACTGCCAATGTGGAAGCCCTCTTCTACGGCAACCAGTACTTCCTGTTCGTGTTCCGCGTATTCCGCGACGTCCGCCTCGTCGGCGCCCCGCCGTCTTCCATCGGCAAGTTCGGCGGCGATACCGACAACTGGATGTGGCCCCGTCATACCGGCGACTTCTCCATCTTCCGCGTCTATGCCGACAAGGACAACAACCCGGCCGACTACTCCCCGGACAACGTCCCGTACCACCCGAAGAAATTCTTCAAGGTGTCCCGCGCCGGCGTCAACGAGGGCGATTTCACCTTTGTCTACGGCTGCCCGGGAAGTACCCAGGAGTACGTGATGTCCGAGCAGGTCAAGTACGTGTCCGAGGTTTCCGATCCGCAGAAGATTGCCCTCCGCACCCAGCGCCTGGACATCCAGAAGAAGTATATGTCCCAGTCCCAGGCCGTCCGGATCCAGTATTCCTCCAAGAACGCCTCCGTCTCCAACGCGTGGAAGAAGTGGCAGGGCGAGGAGAAGGGCATCAAGAAGAACCATACCGTCGCCGAGAAGCAGGCCTATGAGAAGCGCTTCCG
>ONDF01000079.1 GCA_900316525.1 uncultured Bacteroidales bacterium | reverse complement strand
TGTTGACAAAGAGGCCAAGGTCCTTGCCTTCAAGCGCTTCTCCCTCAACGACTAATATCGGCGTTTGCCGCATAAGTCCCATGAGGGTGACTAAAAAGTCGAAAGACCGATAGTCACCCTCTTGTTTTTTTGTCATAAAAACCTATCTTTGTAAGCGCAAAAAGAATTGGCCATATGAAAAAAGCACTGATCCTCATGGCGCTGGGATGCGCCGCCCTCTTCTCCCTCTCCGCCCAGCCGAAGCCGGGTTCCTTCGAACAGACCTGGAAGAAAGGCCCGGAATGGCTGAAGAACGCCGTCATCTACCAGATCTATCCCTCGTCCTTCAAGGACTCCGACGGCAACGGCATCGGGGACATCCCGGGCGTCATCTCGAAGCTCGACTACATCCAGAGCCTCGGCGTGACCGCCATCTGGTTCAACCCCGTGTTCGTCTCCGGCTGGATCGACGGCGGCTACGACATCCTGGATTTCTACCGCATCGATCCCCGTTTCGGCACCAACAACGACCTGGTCGAACTGGTGCAGAAGTGCCACGAGCGCGGCATCAAGGTGCTGCTCGACCTCGTGGCGGGGCATACCTCCGACAAGCATCCCTGGTTCCTCCAGAGTGCCGAGGACACGAACCTCCGCTACTCCGACTACTTCATCTGGAGCGACCGCCTGCCGGACGCCAAGGCCGAAAAGGACCTGGAGGAGATGCTGAAGGATCCGAACTTCATGCAGAACACCCGCGGCAAGTGGATGAAGAGCGACTATCCGCGGGCGAAATACTACAACAAGAATTTCTACGCCTGCCAGCCCGCCCTCAACTACGGCTACGCCAACCCGGATCCGAACCATCCGTGGGAGCAGTCCGTGGATGCGCCCGGCCCCCGCGCCGTCCGGCAGGAACTCAAGAACATCATGGCCTTCTGGTATGAGAAGGGCGTGGACGGCTTCCGCGTGGACATGGCCGCCAGCCTTGTCAAGAACGACAGGGACAAGAAGGAAATCGTCAAACTGTGGCGCGAGATGCGGGAATGGTCCGACGCCAACTATCCCGACCATGTCCTGATGGCCGAATGGAACGACCCGAAGTACTGCCTGGCGGCCGGCTTCAACGTGGACATGTACCTCAACGGCACCGGCTCCACCAACCGGCTCCTGTACTTCGACCGGAAGCACCAGGCCAACGGCGGCGTCTATTTCAGCCTCAACGGCTGCCAGCCCTCGACCATGGACCTGTACGGCAACCCCTGGCCGGAGGACAAGGTCGACCGGACGGTCACGCCCGCGAAGGCCCTGAAACTCTATTATGATTATTATACCGGCGCGGTCGAATGGACGAAGGACTGGGGCTATTTCGCCACCCTTACCGGCAACCATGACCACCTCCGCCTCAACACCGGCGACCGCAATACGCCCGACCAGCTCCGCGTGATGCTCTCCTGGGTGCTAACCACCCCGCTCCCGATCCTCTATTACGGCGACGAGATCGGCATCCGCTCGCTGGTGGCCCTCCCGAACGTGGAAGGCGCCAACCACAATACGAAGGAGCGTGCCGGCGGCCGGACCCCGATGCAGTGGGACGGCTCCGTCAATGCGGGCTTCAGCACCTGCGACCCGTCGAAGATCTACCTCCCGGTCTGCCCCGAGTGGACCCCGGCGACCTCCTATCCGGCCTATCTGGAATGGAAGGCGGCGGGTGCGAAAAACCCGACGGCGCCCGGCGCCATCACGGTCGAGAGCCAGGAAAACGACCCCGCTTCTCTCCTCAACTGGACCCGGTCGTTGATCGCCCTCCGCAAGGCGAATCCGGCCTTCTGGGCTGACAGTGAGTTCGTTCCGGTCTTCAATGAGGCAAAGCCCTACCCGATGGTCTATACCCGCAGCGACGGGAAGGAGACCTGGATCGTGGCGCTGAACCCGACGGGCGTGAAGCAGACCGTCGTCGTTCCCGCGACCCCGGGCCTGCAGCGCGGTTCCACCCTCGCCCCGGCGCTTTCCTGCGGCAAGGTGACGCTCCGCGCCACCGGCCGCGGCGACATCCTCACGATGGGACCGACCTCGGTCTACATCGCGAAGATGCCGTAAGGCGCGTGCCTGTTACGGGCGGAAGACCTTTTCTGACGAGGGTGACTAAAAAGT
>ONDF01000081.1 GCA_900316525.1 uncultured Bacteroidales bacterium | reverse complement strand
AAGGAAGTCGGCATCCTGCCGGAACACATCTTCTACCTCCCCAAGTCCGACAACTGGTGGGAGCTGGAAGGCACCACCGGCACCCCCTGCGGCCCGGACAACGAGTGGTTCTACCCGCGCCATAACAGGCCCTGCGGCCCGAACTGCGGCCCGGCCTGCGGCTGCGGACGCTACGTCGAGATCGGCAACGACGTCTACATGCAGTACGTCAAGAACGCCGACGGCTATGCCCCCCTGGCGAACAAGAACGTGGACACCGGCTTCGGCCTCGACCGCATGCTCGCCTTCCTGAACGGCCTGACCGACGGCTACAAGACCGACCTCTTCCTCCCTGTCATCGAGTGCCTGGAGGAGAAGTCCGGCAAGAGCTATGACAACGACGAGGAAGCGCAGAAGGCCATGCGCATCATCGCGGACCACATCCGCACCTCCACCATGCTCATCGGCGACGTCAACGGCATCCTGCCCTCCAACGTCGGCGCCGGCTACATCCTGCGCCGCCTGCTCCGCCGCGCCCTGCGCTACGCGCGCAAGCTGGGCCTGGAGTCCTCCGTCCTGGCCGACGTCAGCCGGATCTTCATCGAGCAGATCTACGACGAAGCCTATCCCCTCCTCGTGGAGAAGAAGGACTACATCCTCGAGGAGATCATGAAGGAGGCCGCCCGCTTCGAGGCGACCCTGGCCACCGGCGAGAAGGAATTCACCAAGTGCATCGCCGGCATCCGCCGCAAGAACGAGTTCATGGCCCAGAAGGACCCGGCCTACAAGCCCGAGACCGAGATCAGCGGCAAGCAGGCCTTCCGCCTCTACGATACCTACGGCTTCCCGCTGGAGCTCACCGAGGAGCTCGCCGCCGAGGAAGGCCTGACCGTGGACGCGAACGGCTTCGCCGAAGCCTTCAAGGAGCACCAGGCGATCTCCAAGCAGGAGGGCACCTTCAAGGGCGGCCTGGCCGAGCAGAACGAGGAGACCGCGAAGCTCCACACCGCGACCCACCTGCTGCAGGCGGCCCTGCGCAAAGTCCTGGGCGATGAGGTCGCCCAGAAGGGCTCCAACATCACCGCCGAGCGCCTGCGGTTCGACTTCTCCTTCGGCCGGAAGATGACCCCCGAAGAGATCGCCGAGGTCGAGCGCCTGGTGACGTCGCTATCGACGCGAAGGTCCCCGTCGTCATGGAGGAGATGACCGTCCGGGAAGCCAAGGACAAGGGCGCCATCGGCCTCTTCGAGAGCAAGTACGGCGATACCGTCAAAACCTACAGAATGGGCGAGTATTCCTTCGAGATCTGCGGCGGCCCCCACGCGAAGAACACCGGAGACCTGGGCTCCTTTAAGATCAAGAAGGAAGAATCCTCCTCCGCCGGCGTCCGCCGGATCAAGGCGGTCATCGCCCCGAAAGGATAACTTATGAATTTCGATCAAAGCAGCGAACAGGCCCGTCTGGCGGAAAAGCAGCTCACGACCGAGGAGATCTTCAACGGCGTGATCCTGCACGTCGTCCGTGATCAGGTGGGGCTGTCCAACGGCAACACCACCATCCGCGAAGTCATCCGCCACATCGGCGCGGTCTGCGTCATCCCCGTGACGGAGAACAACGAGGTCGTCGTCGAGCGCCAGTACCGCTATCCGCTGGATCGGGTGATCCTCGAGATCCCCGCCGGCAAGCTCGACGCCCCCGACGAGGACCGCCTCTCCGCCGCTCAGCGCGAGCTGATGGAGGAGACCGGCTACACCGCCGACGAGTGGACGGAGATCGGCGATTTCCATCCCGCCCCCGCCTACTCCGACGAGTACATCACCATGTACCTGGCCCGCGGCCTGCACAAGGGTGAGCGCCATCTCGACGCCGACGAGTTCCTCGACGTCTATACCGTCCCCCTGAAGGATCTGGCGGACGACGTCATGGCCGGCAGGATCTCCGACGCCAAGACCCAGGTCGCCATCCTCAAAGCCGCAAGGATATTGAATATTTAAGGAGGACCCCCAGATGAAGATCGGCTGTGTCAAAGAGATCAAGAACAACGAATTCCGCGTCGGCCTGACGCCGGACAACGTCCGCGCCTACATCGCCGCCGGCCACCACGTCTACATCGAGAAGGACGCCGGCGTCGGCTCCGGCTTCTCCGACAATGAGTACGTCGACGCCGGGGCCTCCCTCATCGACAACGCCGCCGACGTCTGGCACCTGGTTGATATGATGGTCAAGGTCAAGGAGCCCCTGGAGTGCGAATATCCGCTCTTCCGCCCGGGCCTCATCCTCTACACCTACCTCCACCTCGCCGCGGACAAGCAGCAGATGGACGCCCTTCTTGCCGGCCAGGTCCATGCCGTCGCGTATGAGACCCTGCAGGAGAAGGACCGCTCCCTGCCCCTCCTCGCCCCGATGAGCCAGATCGCCGGCCGCCTCTCCATCCAGGAAGGCGCCAAGTACCTGGAGAAGAAGTTCGGCGGCGAAGGCATCCTGCTGGCCGGCGTGCCCGGCACCCCGAAGGCCAACGTCGTGATCCTCGGCGGCGGCACCGTCGGCATGAACGCCTGCAAGATCGCCGTGGGCATGGGCGCGAACGTCACCATCCTGGATATCAGCCTGAAGCGCCTGGAGGAGCTGGACAACATGTTCGGCGCCCACATCCAGACCCTCGTCTCCAACGATTCCAACGTCGAGCGCGTGCTGAAGGACGCGGACCTGGTCATCGGCTCCGTGCTGATCCCCGGCGGCTCCACCCCGAAGCTCTTCAAAAAGAAATACCTGCCCGAGATGAAGCCCGGCGCCGTCTTCGTGGACGTCGCCATCGACCAGGGCGGCTGCGGCGAATCCTCCCATGTCACCACCCATGACGATCCCGTCTACACTGAGTGCGGCGTGGTCCACTACTGCGTCGGCAACATGCCCGGCGCCGTCCCGCGCACCAGCACCATCGCCCTGACCAACGCCACCGTGAAGTACGGCCTGGAGATCGC
>ONDF01000082.1 GCA_900316525.1 uncultured Bacteroidales bacterium | reverse complement strand
TTCGTGGGCGATGATTTCCCAGCAGCTTCGTTCAGCGCCATTTCCATCGGTGTAACGTTGAACTCGCACACGGCCAAGGACTCTCACGACCTTTCCTTTTGCGAGTTGGTCCAGACACCGAATCTTGGCGCTTTCGAAGGCTGATACGGAAAACCAGGTGCAGTCGACTATGATTCCTCCGTCGTTCCCTTTGTAGGCAGTTTCGGTGACGACGGAGAAACGAGCAACTCTTGTGTCTCCGACGGGGGTAATGGCTACAGCGCCGATCACCCCTTGGATGGTTATTGCGTTGAGGCAAAACGGTTACAGACCTTGCCTTAAGGTCGGGCCGATGGTTCTTGTAAGTGTTTGATTGTTAGCGTGTTGGTTTTGGTGAGGTTCCCAACCCTTAGTAGATAAATGAGGTTCGGCACCAAGGCTGCTGCAAGTCGTTCATTATCAGTATGCTAACAGAAATCTGGTGCCAAACCTTCGCGTAACTGAATGATTGACATAGCGGCGGGGGGGTGGAAGGGCCGATCTGGGCACGCGAACGGCGGCTTCTGCCGCCGAGTCCCCTCCCCGAGGGAGGGGATTTAGGGGTGGGGTAACGTGGAGGCGCCCAGGGGCGCGAGAACGCAGGTACAACGGTCGATAAACGGGAAATCGCCGGCGCAACGAGAAAACGGTAATGGGAGGGGGTCTGGGGGTCTTCCCCCAGTCGCCCCCTCGGGGGCAGTCGCGAAGCGGCGGGGGGTGGAAGGGCCCATCTGGGCACCAAAAAAGACCGCTTGCGGCGGTCTTTTTTGCGTGCCCAGAGCGGGGCTCGAACCCGCACGTCTTTAAGGGACACTGGATTTTGAGTCCAGCGCGTCTACCAATTCCGCCATCCGGGCAGGGAGATGGTCTCAGGTGAGACGGATTGCAAATGTACCTGGGGAATTGCCAAATTTTTCAAGTATCTTTGTATTCTTATGGAGAAGGAGTATATCGTTACCGTCGATGGGAAGCCGGCCGGCCGGGTGGTCGGCCGCGAACGGTTGGGGGAGATCGCCCCGCTGGTGGCGGAAGAGACGGAAGTGTTCGTCGTTTACGATGCGAACGCGGCGGAGGTGGCGGCCGAGGTGATCGAGGCCGTGCCCGGCGTCCGCGGGAGCATCGCCATCGAGACGTCCGAGGAGGACAAGTCCATGGACACGGTCCTGCTCATCGAGCGTTCGCTGCTGGAGGCGGGGGCGTCCCGGAAGGCGCTGGTGCTCGCCGTCGGCGGCGGGATTACGACCGACCTCGCGGGGTTCGCCGCGTCCATTTACAAGCGCGGCGTGCGGTATGCCAATGTCCCGACCACCCTGCTCGCCCAGGTCGATGCGGCCGTAGGCGGCAAGACGGGGGTCAATTTCGACGATTACAAGAATATGCTGGGCGTGATCGTCCAGCCTGTGTTTACCTTCGTGTGCGCCGATGCGCTGCGCACGCTGCCGCGCCGCGATTTCCTGTCCGGGGCGGCGGAGCTGCTGAAGACCTTTATCATCGAGAACGAAGACGACCACTACGGCCGCGCGGTGCGCTGGCTGGCCGAAGGCGGCGCCGCGGCCGAGCTCCTGGAGCTCGCGCTCGCCGCCGCCGGCGTGAAGGCCGCCATCGTCTCGCGCGACCCGTTCGAGGCCGGCGAACGCCGGAAGCTCAACCTGGGCCACACGTTTGCCCATGCCATCGAGCACGAGGCGCTCCGGCGCGGGGACGACATCACGCACGGCGAAGCCGTCGCGATGGGCATCGTCCTCGTCGCCCGGCTCTCCGACGCGCTGGGCGTGTCGGCCGGCCTGGAGGCCCGCCTAACGGCGGACTTCGCCGCCGCCGGCCTCCCCACGCAGGCCCCCTACCCGGTGGAAACCCTCGCCGGCGCGATGGACAAGGACAAGAAAGCCGAGGGCTCGCTCGTGCACTTCGTCCTCGCGGAACGCATCGGCTCGGTCCTCATCCGCGACCTGAGCGTCGCAGAAGCGCTTAAAGCATTGACATTATGATTTGTACATCCATACAAGGCAAGACGCTGGAGGAGATCCTGGAGATCCTGGAAAGCGGGGAAGTGGAGATGGCGGAGATCCGGCTGGACCTCTGCGACCTGGACGAGGAGGAGATCGAAGAGCTCTTCACGCAGTCCGACGTGCCGCTCATCGCGACGTGCCGGATCGCCAGCCTCGCGCAGCGCGTCGCCGCGGAAGGCGACCTGCTGGACGACGCCGGCAAGGTGCTCTCCGAGCAGGGTCTCTATGCCTCCCAGCCGCGCAAGGGCCGCAATCCGGCCGAAGAACTCGCTGAAAACCAGCTGCTCAAGGCCATCGAGGCCGGCGCCAAATACGTGGACCTGGAAGTGGAGGCCCCGCCGATGATGGGCCGCAAGATCCGCCAGGCCTGCCAGGAATACGGCACGATGCTCATCCGTTCGTTCCACGATTTCGAGGGAACGCCGCCGGAGGCCACGCTGCTGTCCCTGCTGGACAAAGGCCGCCGCTTCGGGGGCGAAGTGGTCAAGATCGTGACCACGGCCACCTGCAAGGCCGATGCGGACCGCGTGATGGCCCTCTACCGCGAGGCCGAGCCCGGCACGCTCGTGGCGTTCTGCATGGGCCCCGAAGGCCGGGATTCCCGGCTGGAGGCCCTCAAGCAGGGCGCACCCTTCACCTACGCCTGCCTCACGGCGGAAGAGGCCACGGCCCCGGGCCAGTGGACCGC